>JAKFDB010000174.1:0-39238 GCA_036676315.1 Bradyrhizobiaceae bacterium | reverse complement strand
GTCGCGCCGGGGCATTGCTCGCCATCGCGCAGGGTGGTGTCGAAGATCAGGACCCGGTCCTTCGACGAGGCGGGCTTGCTGGAGACGGTCATGCTGCTGTTCCTTGGCTCGGAACGCGCCGCTATTCGATATGGCAGGCGCGGAGGGTCTGGATTTCGGTTCTCGTCACTCCCCTGAGCGCCCAGGCATGCATGCCCGGCCGGCCCTCAGGGGCTGATAAGGAGAAGAAGCTGACCAAGGCCGAGGGGAGCGCGCATGCCGTCGCGCCGCGCGGTAGCGCGGTTCTGCGTCAGGGCATGGGTGGCGGATGCGGCCACAGGCGTTCCTCTTCGAATGAGGCTGTGTAACCGATTTGGCGGCGCCTGTGCAAGGCGCGATCAGCTGCAAGGCGCGATCAGCGGGTTGCGCCGGCCTTTTCCTTCAGCGTCCTCAGCCCGGCCAGCGGCGCCGGCCAGATCTGCAGGCGATAGAAGTCGTCACCGTCGAGCCCATCCTCGCTCAGGTTGTCGAGGCCGACATAGGATACGCGCAGCCGGTAGGGTCCGGGCGGAGCCGAGAGCCGCGCCGCCTCCGGCAGCGCATCGGTGCAGCCGAGGATCGCGATCCGGCCGGAGCGCACGGTGAAGGAGCATTCATTGACGAGATCCCATTCGTGGAAGTCGTCCTCCGGCTCCTCAAGGTGAAGCGAGACCGCAACCGGCACGGCCATGTTGCGGACGGTACCGATGCCGACACTGCAATCGCCGACGGCGATGAGGCGCTCGACCGCCTCGTCCGTCCAGAGCCGGCCGAAATCCTCGTTGGCCGCCTCGTCCTGGACATAGAACTGGAAGTAGTCGGCCAGGACGGCGAGTTCGAGCTGGGCTTCGATGGTCATGGCGGCAGCATCCGGCAATCTGGTGACGAGACTGTGTCCAGCGGGCGCCGCGTGATTGGCTGCCGGCATGGAATCGGTCATGCTCGGCAGCAATCCCGCTTCGGAGCCGACCATGCGCGCTGGACTTCTCGCTACTGCCCTCAGCCTCGCGCTCGCCGCCTGCCAGAGCGCCGGCCCGCCGCCGGCCCCCTCGCCCGAGCAGGCGCCGACCGGCGTGACCCCGAACACCTTCCGCATGCCTAGCGGCTCGGGCTGCGGCGGCGAGATCGAGCGCTTCCAGGCGGTGATCGACAACGACGTCCAGACCGGGCACACCACCCGCAACGTCCATGTCCGCGTCAGCGCCGAGATCGAGAAGGCCCGCGCCACCTGTTCCGGCGGCAACGAGGCTGGCGCGCTTTCGCAGCTGCGCACCACCAAGTCGAAGTTCGGCTACCCGTGAGCCGGCCGCTCCGAGCAGTCATTCCGATACTCGACTCCGCTAGAGATCGAATGACGCGCACTGATTTCACGTGACGATCAAGATTCGCATGCTCGGCAGCGAACGAGACGCGCTGCCAGAGCATTTTCGAGCGAAGCGGATACGGTTCGCGTGAAGAAAACGTGATGAAACAGAGAGCTGAAGCATTCTCGCAATTCAGAGAAGAACGGAAATGCTCCAGTCGACAACCATCGAGAGACAGATTAATTACGGCCGATGCTATCAAACACTTCGTGCAATTCACGCCGACCCGCCGGCAGGCGAGCCTTCTTTCTTTCGTATAATTTTGCCCAAAACTGCTCCGCTTCGGAATTCTCTCTCAAGTGCTTCAAATAGTGATCGTGAATAAAGTTCATCATAGAAACAGACGATAGAAACACAATTCCTCTGGCGAAATCAGAATGTAGCTCCGCTTCCTTTTCCCAGTCGATCGTCAACAAACCACCAGCATCGAAACCGGACTTTCCCGTCTTTTCAACTGATTTCATCGACGGCTTGCCAACATCCACGGACTGGACCAATGATGCGGTGGACACGAACGCACCAACAGATGCACAGAGGATTCCAGAACTTGTCGTTTCTTGAAGCGCCTTGATACAACAGGGTGGAAGCCTATACGTAACTCCTGCTTTCTTATCGATATCTTTTTGCGTCTTGAATTTATAATAGAGGCCGGCTGCGGCAGCAAAAGCTGCCCCCACTACCAAAGGCGCCACCATGGCTAATCCTCCATGCGCAAGTCATGAGAGAACCACTAAACTGGCCGCCAGGCAAACAAGACCGCAACGATAAGGCTTCACCTACCCCGCCAGCCCGCGCTTCTCCAGCAATGCGTCCGGCGTCGGCAGCCGGCCCCTGAACAGCGTGTAGGCCTCGGCCGGGTCGCGCGTATCGCCGGCCGAATAGATGTAGCGCCTCAGCTTCGCGGCCACTTCCGGCGCGAAGACGTCGCCCGCCTCGATGAAGGCGTTGAAGGCGTCGGCGTCCATCACCTCCGACCAGAGATAGCTGTAATAGCCCGCCGAATAGCCGTCGCCCGAGAAGACATGGCTGAAATGCGGCGTGCGGTGGCGCATGGTGATCTCGGCCGGCATGCCGATCCGGGCGAGTTCGGCTGCCTCGAAGGCGAGCGGATCGACCTCGGCCGGCGCCTCCAGCGAATGGAAGGCGAGATCGACCAGCGCCGAGGAAGTGTACTCCACCGTGGCAAACCCCTGGTTGAAGGTCTGCGCCCGCTTGATCTTCTCGATCAGCGCCTCCGGGATCGGCTCCCCGGTCTCGGCATGCAGGCAGAAGCGCTGCATCACCTCCTTGGTCAGGAACCAGTGCTCGTAGAGCTGCGACGGCAGTTCGACGAAGTCGCGCGAGACCGAGGTGCCGGCGAGCGAGCCATAGGTCACATCGGAAAGCAGGCCGTGCAGCGCATGGCCGAATTCGTGGAAGAGCGTGCGCGCATCGTCGATCGAGAGCAGCGCCGGCTTGCCCTCGGCGGGCTTGGCGAAGTTGCAGACGTTGACGATGATCGGCCGGACCTCGCCATCCTGCCGGCGCTGGCCGCGATAGGCGCTCATCCAGGCACCGGAGCGCTTCGAGGGACGGGCAAAATAGTCGCCGAGGAACAGCCCGATATGCCGGCCGGTCGCGGCTTCGCTGACTTCCCAGATGCGGACATCGGGATGGTAGCCGGCGAGCTCCGGCTTCTCCGCGAAGGAAAGCCCGAAGAGCTTGCCGGCCGTATCGAAGGCGGCGACGATGATGCGATCAAGCTGGAGATAGGGCTTCAGCACGGTTTCATCGAGCGCATAGGTCTGCTGCCGAACCTTCTCCGAATAATGGCGCCAGTCGGAAGGTCGGATCGGCCCGTTCTCGCCCTCGGCCTGGGCGAGAGCGGCGAGATCGGCGGCCTCCTTTGCCGCACGCGCCTTGGCCGGTTTCCAGACCAGTTCGAGCAACTCGCGGACATGGGCCGGCGTCTTCGCCATGGAATCGTCGAGCTTGAAATCGGCGAAGGTGGGAAAACCCAGCAGCCGCGCCTTCTCGGCCCGGAGCTTGACCATCTCGGCGACGATGGCGCGGTTGTCGGTCTCGCCGCCATTCTCGCCGCGCTTGCTCCAGGCGGCGAAGCTCTCCTCGCGAAGGTCCTGCCGCGTCGAGAAGGTCAGGAACGGCTCGATGATCGAGCGCGACAGCGTCACCGCATGCTTGCCGGGATAGTCGCGATCGGCGGCGGCACGCGCCATCGCCGCGATGACGAAGGGCGGCAGGCCGGCGAGGTCGGCCTCGTCCTCCAGCACCAGCGCATAGCCCGCCTCGTCCTTCAGCAGGTTCTGGCCGAAGCTGGTGCCGAGCCCGGCCAGCCGCTCGTTGATGGCAGCTAGCCGCGCCTTGTCTTCCGATCCGAGCTTGGCGCCCGAGCGGACGAAGCCGCGATGCGTGCGCTCCAGCAGGCGGAGCTGCTCGGCATCGAGGCCGAGGCTCTCGCGCGCCTCGAACACCGCGTCGACCCGCGCGAACAGGCCCTCGTCCATCATGATCGCCGACCAGTGCCGCGACATCACCGGCGACATCTCGCGCTCGATCGCCTGCAGCGCTTCGTTGGTGTCGGCCCCGGCGAGATTGTAGAACACGCCACCGACCCGGCTCATGCCGCGCGCCGAGCGCTCCAGAGCCTCGATCGTGTTGGCGAAATCCGGCGCGGCCCTGTCAGCCTTGATCGCCTCGATCTCGGCCCGGTGCTTGTCCAGCGCCGCCGGATAGGCCTCGCGGATATGCTGCGGCGTGATCTCGGCGAAAGGCGGCAGGCCGAACGGCGTCGCCCAGACCTGCGCGAACGGGTTGCCGGCGGGCAGGTTCAGGGCTTCGGATGCGGTCATGGCTCTGGCCTTTCAGCGCTGCAATGTCAGTCGAACAAGCACCGATCATCCCGGGCGCAGCGAAGCGAAGACCCGGGACCCATGCCTGAACCGTTCCGGCATGGGTCCCGGATCGGCGCCGCTCGCGCGGCTCGTCCGGAATGACCTATCTCTTGGTCAGGATTATCCCCGCCCGAAGATATGGGCGAGATAGGCGGTCATGAAGGGGGGCATGTCGTAGCAGGCGCAATCGGCGAGATTGCGGACGATGACCATGTCGGAAAGCTCGGGCTCGGACTGCGATGCGATCCGCTCCAGCATCAGCGCGCGGGCCGCCTCCGCCGGCAGATCGATCCGCACCGGGCGCATGAAGGCGACGCGGCCGGGCACTATCACCGCATCCCAGCTCTCCTCCACCACGATCTCATCGAGCGAGAGCCCGGTTTCCTCGCAGAGTTCGCGGGTGACGCTGCCGGCGAGATCCAGGCTGCCATCCGGCCGGACATCCTCCTGATCAGGGGTTCCGGCGGCGAAATAGACCTTGCCGGCATTGGCGGTGTGACCGCCCATCCTGCCGAGCAGGAAGGCGCCATCGGCCGCCTTGAGAGCCGCCATGGCGAAGCCGTTGCGGATGGCAGGCGGCGGCTGGCCGAAATCGCGCCAGGCCAGGAAAGCCGCATAGTCGGCGGCAAAATAACTGGCGTGGAAGACCCCGCCCGCGATCGCCGCCCGGTGCTGCAGCATGACGCGGCCATTGAACATCGCCGGCTTGTCGGCGGTGAGTTTCAGCCAATGCTCGGCGATCTCGCTCGCACGCTCGCTGGCAAAGCCCCAGTCATAGGGTTCCACCCGGGCCTCGACGCGCTCGAGCGCGACGATGCTGCCATCAGCGACGCCGTTCACCGCCTGGATCTCCTCACAGCAGATGCCCTTCGCTCATCATCACCGCCGTCCCGCCGATCGTGGCCGAGACGAGCGCGCCGTCGGCGACCCTCAGCCCGAGCTCGATCTGCGACGGCCGTCCCATCTCGTAGCCCTGCTCGATGACGAGGCGATGCTCGCCATCCCCCGGCTTCTCGAAGCGCATGACCGCGCCGGCGAAGGCGGCGACCGCCGAGCCGGTGGCAGGGTCCTCCGCGACGCCCATGCCGGGAGCGAACATCCGCGCATGGAAATGGTGACCCGCCTCGACGGTCTCGCGGCAATAGGCGAAGGCGTTCTCCTGCCCGGCCGGTCGCATCGCCTGCGACCAGAGGCTGGTGTCGAGCCGGATGCCGGCAAGGGCCTTGCGTGTCGCCACGGGCACCAGCGTGAAGCCGAGCCCGGCCGAGAACACGCTCGGCACGTGCTGGCCGAAGCCGATGTCGCGCCGGTCGAGCCCGAGCGCCCCGGCAAGCAGCGACAACCCAGCGGCCGGCTCGATCTCCTCCGGCAGGCGCGGCAGGGTGAAGGTGGCACGGCCCGCGCGCGCCGTGCTGCGGCCGACGGCGCAAGGCACCAGCCCGACCTTCTCCTCCAGCACGAGCAGCTCGGCCGGCCTGCCCTCGGCCGCATCGCGCAAGGCGAGCAGCACGGCAGTCCCGACCGTCGGGTGGCCGGCGAAGGGCAATTCGCGCTCGGGCGTGAAGATGCGGATGGCGGCGCGGTGGGCGGGCGCCGCCGGCGGCAGGACGAAGACCGTCTCGGAAAGGTTGAACTCACGCGCGATCGCCTGCATCGCCGCCGTATCGAGGTCCTCGCTGTCGAGCACCACCGCCAGCGGATTGCCGGCGTGCGGGCGGGCGGCAAAGACGTCGAGCGTGACAAAGCGGCGCTGCATCATGGCTTTCCTTCCGGTCTTGGAATCGTCAGTTCGATCGTCAGCGGACAATGATCGGAGGCTTTGGGACGGTCCCAGCCGACGCGCGGGTAGCGGTCGCCGGTCAGCGCCAGCTTGCCCATCGAGCGATCGGCCTCGCGCGGGTCGAGCGGCACGCGATAAGGCAGGCCCCGCCGGATCATCTGTATCACCGGGGCGGGATTGGCGGCCGCCAGCGCCGGCGACAACAGGATATGGTCGAGCGGCATATGGCTTTCGAGCAGCTTCTGGTGCGTTTCCGACCAGTAGCGCCGGAAATGCGTCCAGCGCTCATGCCCCGGCAGCGCTTCCATCGGGTCGACGGCGAAACCGTCGAGCAGCGGCTCGATCCCGCTGTCGCCCTCGTCCGTCGGCGCAGCCAGCGGGCCAAGCCCGATGCGATAGGCGTTGAGGTCGCCGAGGATCGCCCAGTTCGCATTGCGCCAGTCGCTGCCGAAGCGCGTCTCGATGATGCGCCTGACCGCCAAGGCCTCGGCGCGGCGGATCGGCAGCGTCGCCTGCCGGCCATCGTCGCGGCCATTGTTCATCGACTTGAAATGGCAACCGAACAGCGTCAGCTCGCGGTCGCCGAAGTCGAGCGTCACCGCCAGGCAGTCCCGCGCGAAGACCTTGTCGCGCGGGCCGATGCCGAACGCCGCGACCTCCGACGAGAAGGCATCCGCCTCGGCGAAGCTCATTTCCCGGTGCGAGCGGACCGTGACTTGCGGCGGTGCCAGCAGATCGCGCCGGGCGGCGAAACCGATGTCGATGCTGCGGCGGTCATTGCCGTCGATCAGCGTGAAATGGCCGTAGCGGTGATCGGCGATGCGGTGGACGTAATTGGCGAAGAAGGCCTGCAGGCTGGCGAGCGAGTCGACCTCCTGCAGCATCCAGATGTCGGCATTGGCCTCGGCGATGGCAAGCGCCGTCATCTGGCGCTTGTCGTCCTCCAGCGCGACCGCGAGCGAGCGCTCGACGGCCTCGCGCTCGTCGGCGCGGGGGAAATGGAACAGCGACATCGCCGCTGCCGTCTCGGTGCGCCCGCCCGGCTCGAAACGGTGGCGCGTCAGCAGGTTCTCGACGTTGAAGGTGCCGAGGCGCAGCTTCATGCAGGCTCCTGAGCCCCACTCGCCACACAGCCCTCATCCTGAGGAGCGATCGCAGATCGCGTCTCGAAGGATGTTCCGGAGCCCGCTGGAGGCATCCTTCGAGACGCCGCGGAGTTTATCCTTGGGCCGGCCAAAGGCCGGCCCCGAGGGCGGCTCCTCAGGATGAGGGCTGAGGGGATAAGCGACACGGACCTAGACCGCTTCGGGCGTGAACTGATGCGAGGGGGTCACGAACTCGTCCTGGGCCGCGACGGTCAGGATCTCGCGCGAGCCGGCATCCTTGGTGCGCTTGAGCAGCCCGTAGATCGAGGCCGAGGCCTTGGCGAGCGCGCTCGCTGCCGAGCCGTCGCGCAAGTAATGGACATAGAACAGCGCGGCGATCGCATCGCCCGCACCGCTGACGCTGATGTCGATCTTCGGCGTGCGCACCCGGAAGGTGCCCTGCGCATCGGCCGCCATCAGGTCGATCGCGTCATCCGGCGTCTCCTCGGTGAGCAGCGAGGTCACGAGCACGACCTTCGGCCCGGCGTCGCGCAGCGCCTCGACGGCGCGATGGGCGTCGCCCATGTTCCTGACCTCGACATCGGTCAGCAATTCAAGCTCGAACTGGTTCGGCGTCACGATATCGGCCGCCGGCACCGCCTGCTCGCGCATGAATTCCGGAATCCCCGGCCGCACGAAGATGCCGCGCCCGACATCGCCGATCACCGGATCGCAGCAATACATCGCCTTGGGATTGGCGATCCGGACCCGTTCCACCGCCGAGAGGATCGCATGGCCGATATCGGCCGAACCCATATAGCCCGACAATACGCCGTCACAGGAAGGCAGCACGCCGCGCTCGGCAATGCCCTCCATCACCTCGTCGATCATGCCGCCCTCGAAGACCCGGCCCTTCCAGTCGCCATAGCCGGTATGGTTCGAGAACTGCACAGTGTGGATCGGCCAGACCTCGACGCCGAGACGCTGCATCGGAAAAACGGCGGAGGCATTGCCGACATGGCCATAGGCGACATGGGACTGGATCGAGAGGATGTTCATGGACACGAGGCTCGCGGTGGGAGGCATGGTCTAGCCCCTCACCACCCCGGACAGCAAATCGAAAGCGTTGACAGCCCAGCCCGGCCGGTTGCTAAGCCGAGAGACGGGCGACGCCGGCCGTGTCGGTGAACTGCGTCACGCTCGTCAGCTTGCCGTCCGCGATCGTGAAGACGTCCATGATCTCGAAGGAACCGGTCCGGCCGGTCGGCCGGCATTCGACATCGGCGCGCCAGTGCAGCGTCGCCCGGTCCCCGTCGACCGTCAGCGCCAGCTCCTCGATGTTGCTGAAGACATAGGTCGCGATCAGTCCGGCCATCTGCTCCCGTACCGCCTGGTGCCCCTCTGGCTGCAGGAAGACCTCGCTGGCCTCGGGGCCTCCCGCCAGCCGATAGCTGCATTGCTCATGGAAATGGCTCATCAGACCGTCGAGATCGCCACGATGGCGGGCGGCATAGGCACTTCTGATGAGTTCAGCGACGGCGGCGCGCTCGATCATGTCGGCCTCCCCTAACGTCAGGCCTACACTCTGGCGGGACTGCGGCGGCGAGTCCAGATTTTCAATCGCATGGCGGGACGCCGGCCGGGTACGATCAGCTGGAATGAACCGGCTCGGTATTGGCGATGGCGGCCATCGCGGTCTCCAGTTCGTAGCGCAAGCCCGCGACCTCGTAGGCCAGCACGACCTTGCCCTGGAATTCCTGCGCCAGGACACGTTCGAGCAGGCGGGAACCGAACCCCTTGCGCGCCGGCTCCCTGACAGGCGGGCCGCCGCTCTCGCGCCACCCGAAGACGAAGCGCTCCTCGCTGTCCGGCGCGCCGGCGCGCCAGGTGATCGCGACCTGGCCGCCATCGCCCGACAGCGCCCCATACTTCAACGCATTGGTCGCGAGCTCATTGATCGCCAGTGCCAGCGTCAGCGCCTGCTTCGCTCCGAGCTCCAGTGCCGGCCCGGTGATCGCGACGCGCTCCGCTGCAATGCGATGCGGCGCCAGCGCGCCTTCGATCACCGCGCGGATCGGCGCGCCGCTCCAGCTCGACTGGGTCAGGATCGTATGCGCCTCGCCGAGCGCCGCGATGCGCTCGCCAAAAGTCGCCTGCGCCGCCTCCAGGGAAACAGCCGAACGGAAGGTCTGGTTGGCAACCGCGCCGATCATCGCCAGCACGTTCTTCATGCGGTGCGCCAGCTCGGCGTTGAGCAGGCGCGCATTGCGCTCCGACTGCATCTTCGCGGTGGTCTCGACGACCGTATCGATCATCCCGACGACGGTGCCGTTCTCGTCACGGATCGGGCTGTAGCAGAAGGTGAACCAGACGCGCTCGGGATAGCCATAGCGATCGATGACGAGCGGGAAATCCTCGATGAAGGTCGCCTCGCCGGCGAAGGCCTTCTCGACCATCGGGCCGATCTCCGGCCAGACCTCGGCCCAGACCTCGCTGAACGGCCGGCCGAGTGCCGCCGGCTTGTCGCCCAGGATCGGCTTGAAGGCGTCGTTGTGGATGGTGACCAGCTCGGGGCCCCAGACGATGCATTTCGGAAAATGCGAGCTGACCATCATGCCGACCGCGACGCGGAGTGCGGCGGGCCAGCTTTCCAGCGGGCCGAGAGGCGTCGTCGTCCAGTCATGAGCTTCGATGGCGGCGGCTGTCGCACCGCCGCCATCGAGAAACCGCCTGCCGTTGTTCAAAGATCACCTGGAATGGCGAGTCCCCCCGCCGGAATGGAACGTCGCTGCAATTGAAAGCATCGACGGGCCGGCGACAAGCGGATTCCCGCTTGTCGCCGGCCCGTGACGTCGATCCATCCCGCCCCGGAAGCGTTCACTCCACCGGGCATCCAGCCTGACTAGGAGCCGGCTCCCGCCTTCTTGGCGAACGAGTCGATGAAGGTCTTGCCCAGGTCGACATTCGAGGCCGCGAGCTCGGGATCGAGCAGCTTCAGCGAGTCATACATGCTCTTCATCGCGTCAGGCGTGGAGATGCCGGTGCGCGAATAGCTCTCCTGCGAGTTCTTGACCGCGCGCAGGTAGAGCGGCTTGTCGCCGAGATGGTATTCCGCCGGAACGAGGTCGGCGACGTCCTCAGGCTTGGCCGTCTCCAGCCATTTCAGCGACTTCATCAGCGCGTTGACCAGCTTCTGCGTGGTCACCGGGTTCTTCTCGGCGAACTCGTTCTTGAGATAGAGCACGGCCGCCGGGTTCGCGCCGCCGAACAGCGCCTTGGTGCCGGCCTCCGTGCGCGTGTCGATCAGCGCAACGACATCGCCATCGGCCTCGAGCTTCGAGGTCACGGGATCGAGATGCGAGATCAGGTCGACCTGCTTCTGCTTGATCGCCGCCACCGCGCTCGCGCCGGCGCCGACGCCGATGATCGGCGCGTCGGTCGCCTTCAGCCCGGCCTTGACCATGGCGTATTGCGCGGTCAGCGCCGTCGAGGAGCCCGGCGCCGTGACGCCGATCTTCAGCCCCTTGAAATCGGCCGCCGTCTTGACCTTGTCGGCGAGGTCCTTGCGGACAGCGATGGTGATCGCCGGGAAGCGGCCGAGCTCGATCACCGCCCGGATGTCCTGGCCCTTGGCCTGCATGCGGATGGTGTGCTCATAGGCGCCGGTGACGACATCGACCGAGCCGCCGACGAGCGCCTGCAGCGACTTGGCGCCGCCGCCGAAATCGTTGATCTCGACGTCGAGCCCCTGCTCCTTGAAGAAGCCCTTCTTCTCCGCGACGGTCAGCGGCAGATAGTAGAGCAGCTGCTTGCCGCCGACGCCGAGGGTGAGCTTGGGCTTCTCGGCGTTCTGGGCGAGCGCGCCATGGGCCGAGAAGCCGAGCGCAGTGGTGACGGCGAGCGCAGCCAGCGCCGCGCGGCGTGAAAAGATCATGGGTTTCCTCCGGTTTGTCGGTGAGCGCTTCTGAGAGGCGCGTTCGGTCGACACGATAGGCGAGTTCGGCGCGCGCGAGCAACCGCGCACGCCCTCACGTCGTCGTGGTCGAACTCTGCCCCGGCCGCCAGACCAGGAGCCGGTTCTCGACCATGGTGACGAGCGAGTCGATCAGGATCACGAACAGCGCCAGGATCAGCATGCCGGAGAACACGCCGGTGACGTCGAAGACGCTCTCGGCCTCGTGGATCTTGTAGCCGAGCCCGGCCGAGGAGCCGAGATATTCGCCGACCACCGCGCCGACCAGCGCAAAGCCGACCGAGGTGTGCAGGGAGGAGAACATCCAGGTCAGGGCCGAGGGCCAGTAGACATGGCGGAAGAGCTGCCGCTCGTTCATGCCGAGCATGCGGGCATTGGCCAGCACCGTCGGTGAGACCTCCTTGACGCCCTGGTAGACGTTGAAGAAGACGATGAAGAACACCAGCGTGAAGCCGAGCGCCACCTTCGACCAGATGCCGAGCCCGAACCAGAGCGCGAAGATCGGCGCCAGCACGACACGCGGCAGGGCGTTCGCGGCCTTGATATAGGGGTCGAACACCGCCGCCAGCAGGGCATTCCTGGCAAAGGCGAAGCCGAAGAAGATGCCGGCAGCCGAGCCGATGACGAAGGCCAGCACCGTCTCGGTCAAGGTGATGCCGAGATGGTAGTAGATCTCCGCGCCGGTCAGCTGTTTCCAGGTCCGCGCCAGCACGTCGATCGGCGTCGAGAAGAAGAAGCGGATCGTCTTGACGTCGCCGAAGATCGAAAAATTGCTGATCACATGCCAGATCGCCAGCGCGACGACCATCACCAGGATCTGCAGCAAAAGCAGCTTGAGCCGGTTCACGGGCTCCCCTCCCCGACCAGTTCCTTGCCTTCGCCCATGGCATAGGCCTTCTGCACCTCGACCCGCAGCGACGACCAGATGTCGCGATGGATCTCGTGGAAGGCCTTTTCCAGCCTGATCTCGGCGATGTCGCGCGGGCGCGGCAGCGGCACCCGGTAGTCGGCGACGATGCCGGCGGCGGGGCCGGCCGACATCACCACGACCCGGTCGGACAGCGCGATCGCCTCCTCGAGGTCATGGGTGACGAAGATCAGCGCCTTGCGGTCCTTCGACCAGAGGTCGAGCAGCAGATTGCCCATGATCTGGCGGGTCTGCGCATCGAGTGGCCCGAAGGGCTCGTCCATCAGCAGGATCTCGGGGTCGCGGATCAGCATCTGCGCCAGCGCGACGCGCTTGCGCTGGCCGCCGGACAGCATGTGCGGATAGCGCTCGGTGAAGGCTCGCAGGCCGACCCGCGCCAGCCATTCGCGAGCGCGCCGATCGGCCTCGGCATCCGAGACGCCCATCGGTTCCAGCGCCACCTTGACGTTGTCGAGCGCCGTCTTCCACGGCATCAGCGCATCCTGCTGGAAGAGATAGCCGGCCCGGCGATTGAGCCCGACAAGCGGCTTGCCGAAGATGTCGACCTTGCCGGCTGAAGGGGTGAGCAGCCCGGCGGCGGCGTTGAGCAGGGTCGACTTGCCGCAGCCGGTCGGGCCGACGACCGAGACGAACTCGCCGCTGGCGACGTCGAGGTCGATCGCCTTCACCGCCTGGTATCGCGTGCCGCCCTGCAGATGGAAGGTGATGTCCAGCCCCGCGAGGCGGACGGCCGGTGCAGGAGCGGCGCTCCCATCGCCCGCCGCCTCAGGCGGGCTGTCTTTAGGCTTCATCAGTGTCGTTTCCCCTGCCGGCGGCACGTCGCGCGCGCAAGCGCCGGCCTTCCGGTCGTTTTCCTGTTCGCCGGGAGAGTAGGCGATCATCCGGCGAAGGCAACCCGTCGGGCGGCGAGATCCTCCGGGCTTTTTGCCATCAGCCGGGTAGCGAAACGCTGACGCTTCTGGTGTATCGCTGCACGCCTTGGAGGAGAAAAGCCGGTGACGTCGCAGCTCGACCTATGGATGCAGGCACTCGTCGAGTTCATGCGCGCCAACCAGCAATGGGCGATCCCGATCGTCTTTTTCGTCGCCTTCGCCGAATGCGTCGCGATCTTTTCCTGGCTGGTGCCGGCCACGGTCTTCTTCAGCGCCTTCGGCGCGGTCGCAGGGGCTTCGGGCCTGAACCTGATCCCGCTTTCGTTCGCCGCCTCGTTCGGTGCCGCCTTCGGCTTCTGGCTGTCCTATTGGGTCGGCCTGCTGCTCGGCCCGCGCGTCGACGATTACTGGCCGCTGCGGGACAATCCTGATCTGCTGCGTCGCGGCCACGACTTCTTCGAGAAATGGGGGGTACTCGGCATCGCCATCGGCCACTTCTTCGGTCCGATCCGAGCCGTGATCGCGCTCGTGGCCGGGATCGTGAAGATGCCGTTCTGGGCCTTCCAGCTCGCCAATTTCGGCGCCTCCTTCGCCTGGGGCTTCGGTCTGCTCTATGGCGCCGGGCGCGCGACGGAAATGATGATGCAGTTCACCGGGCGCTGAACCGACACTGAGCTGAACGCGCCATTCAGCACGCGTTCAGCGCGGCAGGCCCAGACCTTACGCCGTTGCGGCAGGACTTCGGCACCGATGGTGCGGGCCCGCCGCAGCGCGCAGCGGACAGCCCGGCATCCGCGCGCTCTCTCCCGCCGGGCAGGACTTCAGGAGTCCAGCCATGACCTTATCTCGTTTCGCTCTCGGCCTCGCCGCGCTCGCCATCGCCGCCGGTCCGAGCCTCGCCCAGACGGCGACGCCCCCCACCACGCCGGCCAAGCCCGCAGCCCCCGCGACGATGCCCGCGGCTCCAGCCAAGCCGGCCGCCCCCGCCGCTACTCAGGCCCAGGCCAAGAAGATCAACATCAACACCGCCAGCGCCAGCGAACTCGACATGCTGAAGGGCATCGGCGAGGCCCGTTCCAAGAAGATCATCGAGGAGCGCGCCAAGGCGAAGTTCAAGGATTTCAACGATCTGGTGAAGCGCAATGTCCTGCCGGCCAATGTCGAGGCCGACATCAAGGACAAGATCACCTTCTGATCGCACGTCAGAAAGCCGGCCGCGCTCGCGGCCGGCTCCCTCCTTGTGCTGCCGGCTATCTCACCCTGCCCGGCGCCTGCCCTTGCAAGGCGTCTGCCTCCCGCAATGCCTGGCCGCAATCATCGCAACAGATCTCGACCTGTTGCCGCCGATCGCGCCTTTGACCGGGTTCTCGTCGAGCGTGCGCAGGCTCCGCTCGTAGCTGGTCTCCTACTTTGGGGCCGCGCATTCGGCCGCCCTGAGCAAAACCACTCGGCCGCTAGCCGCGCTGTCGGATTTTTCAGCAACCTGCTCGAACCGGGACGGCGCCCCGGAACCCAGGCCGCGCAGGACCTCGTCGACGCTTTCCCCGCCCGCCAGGCCACGTCGCTCCTCGACATGCAGGGCGATGATCCCGGTCGGGTCGCCGAAAAATGGGGCAGCGGTCGTATCGCGCAGATTGCTATCGCGCAGGCCGAGATCGCGCAGGTCGCGCTCGCTCATATCGCAGAGCCTGTGATAATCGCGCCGCGCCTGCAGCCAGCGACCGATGCCGCCCAGAAAACGGCCAAACGGACCGCCCGCGGCGAGAACGTGCCGGGCCGGTCCGATGATGAAGCTGATCATGATCTTTCTCCGCCATCAGAAGTGATGACGGAACAGGACACCTTCGGACTGTCAGCGGCTGTCAGAAGCTCTCGGGCTCAGTGACAGCTATTGTCAGCAGAGTTTGCGAGCGCTGGAACTCCGCCGGGCAGCGGCCACAGGCCTGCCGGAAGGCGGCGCTGAAGTGACTGTGGCTGGCGAAGCCGAGCGCGAGTCCGAGTTGGGGCAGACCGTCAGAGGCGCCGAGCCGGTCGAGCGCCCGCGCCAGCGATATGGAAGGCCCAGATGGGTCGCGTAAGCGCATTCCTCGCCTCTGCGGCGCAGATTGACGCCGCGGAGAATTACAGCAGGCCGATCACGATCATCACGAGCAGGGCGAAAGAGGCGCCCAGCGCCAGATGCGAAAGGCCGAAGTGAAGGCCATGTGACTCATGCAAGGTTCTAACCGGTTCCATGGTCGCCTCCCTCTGCTGAAATCCGTTTCGTTCGCCGTATCCCTGTTTTCTCGGTTTCGAGCCGCATCAACGCATCGGCTCAATAGGCCATGATCTCGAGCCCGATCCAGGCGATGATCGCCAGCGCCAATCCCCCGATCAGCACCATCAGCACCGGCTTTCCGAGGAAGCCCTGGCGCGCCTCGACCGGGGTTTCGACCGCTGGGTGGGCATTCGAATGCGTATCAGCCCGCATCGGCGGAATCGGCTCGCCACCTTCAGTCGGGACCTGAGCTTCGCGCTCCCTGACATCCTGTGCCATCGCCATCTCCCTTGTCGGCGGCCCCAAGGCCGCGTTCAGCCTGTCGCCAGTCGCAGCATCGCGCTCGCAACCAGCGTCAGCCCGAGACAGCTGCCGAGCAGGATGAAGAACAGCCGCTCCTGCCGTGAGATCGGGTGAGCGGCATGGGACTTTCCGCTGCCCGCGTGATGGTGCCGACGGCCGTGCCTGGCTGCCTGCCGCTTCAGCGTCTCCTCGTGGATCATCGGACGCTCCTGCTGTTGTGACTGCAGCATCAACGCCCACCACGCGTGCCGGTTCCCGACCTGCCGCTGAATGCGAAACGGGCGCCCTCGCGGGCGCCCGTTCCTGACTTCCAGATAGCCTGTCGGCAGGGCTGCGATGAGCCCCGGCGGCTGGCGGCTCAGTTCTTCGTCTTGTCGACCAGCGCCTTGGCCTTGATCCACGGCATCATGTCGCGGAGCTTGGCGCCGACTTCCTCGATCGGATGGGCGGCGTAGCGGGCGCGGGTCGCCTTGAACGAGGTCTGGTTGACCTTGTTCTCGAGCATCCAGTCGCGGGTGAACTTGCCGGACTGGATGTCGGTCAGGACGCGCTTCATCTCGGCCTTGGTCTCGGCGGTGATGATCCGCGGGCCGGTGACATACTCGCCATACTCCGCCGTGTTGGAGATCGAGTAGTTCATGTTGGCGATGCCGCCCTCGTAGATCAGGTCGACGATCAGCTTCACCTCGTGGAGGCACTCGAAATAGGCCATCTCGGGCGCATAACCGGCCTCGGTCAGCGTCTCGTAGCCGGCCTTGATCAGCTCGACCAGGCCGCCGCAGAGCACGACCTGCTCGCCGAACAGGTCGGTCTCGCACTCTTCCTTGAAGGTCGTCTCGATGATGCCGGCGCGGCCGCCGCCATTGGCCGAGGCGTAGGAGAGGCCGAGATCATGGGCATTGCCGGTCGCATCCTGGTGGATCGCGATCAGGGTCGGCACGCCGCCGCCGCGCTGATACTCGGAACGGACGGTGTGGCCGGGGCCCTTCGGCGCGACCATCAGCACGTCGAGGTCCTTGCGCGGCTCGATCAGGTTGAAGTGGACGTTGAGGCCGTGCGCGAACAGAAGGGCGGCGCCCTCCTTCATGTTGGCGTGCAGGTCGTCGCGATAGATGTCGCCCTGCAGCTCGTCGGGGGTCAGCATCATCATGATGTCGGAGACCTTGGCGGCCTCGGACGGGGTCATCACCTTGAAGCCGGCTTCTTCGGCCTTCTTGCGGGTGGCCGAGCCGGCCTTCAGCGCGATGATGACGTCCTTGACGCCGGAATCGCGCAGGTTGAGCGCATGCGCATGGCCCTGGCTGCCGTAGCCGACGATGCAGACCTTCTTGCCCTTGATCAGATTGATGTCGGCGTCGCGGTCGTAATAAACGCGCATGTGATGCGTCCTTCCTTGGAGTTGCGTGGTTTCTTCAGGCTTTCGGTACGGACAGGGCCCGCCCGTGAAGTGCGAGGAACTGGTCGGCCGCCCGGGCGGCGTCACGCTCGATCTCGACGCCGCTGAGCTTCAGCGCATCGCCGAGCAGCAGGCGGATCTGGACGTCGCGGCCGACCAGGCCGAAAAAGGTCCGGAACGCGGTCTCCGGATCGTCGAAATCGAGCAGGCCGGCCTCGCGTCCGGCCTCGAGCAGCGGCCGCAGCCGCTCGCCGATGGCAAAGCGCCCATTGGCCAGGACGATGCCGCCGAGATTGCTCTCATGCGTCGCGGCATGGCTGATGGCGAGGCGGTTGAGCGCGATCGAGGTCGGGCTCGAGATCACCTCGAGCCAGTTCACGGCGAAACGGATCAGGCTGTCGCGCAGCGACAGGGCGTCGAGCTTCTGACGGTCGTAATTGCCGGCGCGGACCTTGGAGGCCTGCCATTGCACGGTCGCGGTCAAGAGCCCGTCACGGTCGCCGAACCATTTGTAGAGCGTCTCCTTGGAGCAGCTCGCCCGCCGCGCCACGGCGGCCATGGTCAGCTGGTCGCCCTTCTCCACCATCAGCCCGAGCACGGCATCGAGCACGGCGAGCTGCCGCGGGGTCAGCGCCTCTGCCTGCCTGTGGGTTGCGGGATCGGTCATGGTCTGGAGCAGTACCGTACGTTACGGTTCCGTCGTCTATAGCAGCGCCTGCCGGCGTGCAAGCGGAAAGCTGCGGCAGATGCGGGCCTCCCCTGCGGCGTAGTGCGGCCTATATAGCCGGGGAGTCCACCGCGTTGCCAAAGCCTGACGGAGCCCGCCGATGACCCCGCCCACCGCCGCAGCCATCCTCGATTTCTGGCGCAAGGCCGGCCCGGAAAAATGGTTCGCCAAGGACGAAGCCTTCGATGCGGAGATCCGCCGGCGCTTCCTCGGCGAGGTCGAGGCGGCCGCGCGCGGCGACCTCGGCGACTGGGAGGCGACGCCCGAAGGCGTCTACGCGCTGCTGCTCCTGCTCGACCAGTTCCCGCGCAACCTCTACCGCGGCTCGCCACAGGCCTTCGCCGCCGACGCGCTGGCGCTGGCCGTCGCCGAGCGCGCTATTGCGCGCGGTTTCGACCAGGCTTTCGAGAACCCGGAACGGCGCTTCATCTACATGCCGTTCATGCATTCCGAGGACCTTGCCGACCAGCAGCGCTGTGTCGCGCTATGCGAGCAGGCCGACGACCCGGAAGGCGTGAAGTTCGCCGAGATCCACCGCGACATCATCCGCGACTTCGGCCGCTTCCCGCATCGCAATCCGGTTCTGGGACGCCAGACAACGCAGGAGGAGCACGCCTTCCTCACGGAGGGTGGCTTCAGCGGCTGAGAGCTGTCGTCAGCCGCCGGTCTGCTGCGCCGCAAGGCGTTGCAGGAAGATGGCGACGATCGTCAGCCCGAACCCGGCCCACCACAGCGGCGAGCGCAGGCTCTTGCCGCTGCCCAGCGCCTCGGGCTCGGCCCGGCCGGAAAGCCGCTGCATGATCGGCCAGGCGAAGCAGGCGAAGCCGAGGATGCCGAGACCGAGCGCGAACTGTTCCAGGCCGATCATCATGAGCCGACGCTCTCAGCCGCGAAGGCCTGCCGGCCAATTGCACCATCCATGCAGGGCTCCTTCAAATCGGGTGTTCGCAACTGGCTGCCGCGCAGCCAAGGCAAGGCGGCCGGACTTACATCGCGTCGGGGCCGCGGCTCATCGCGGCGATGCCGGTGCGCGAGACCTCCGTCAGGCCCACGACCGTCATCAGCTTGATGAAGCGCTCGATCTCCTCGGTCGAGCCGGTCAGCTCGAAGACGAAGGAGGTCAGCGAGGCGTCGAGCGTGCGGGCGCCAAAGGCTGCGGCCAGCCGCATCGCCTCGACGCGGTGATCGCCCTTGCCGACCACCTTGAGCAGGCAGAGCTCGCGCTCCAGCGCCTCACCCTGCAGCGTCAGGTCGACGACGCGGTGCACCGGCACCAGCCGGTCGAGATGCGCCTTGATCTGATCGATGACATTGGCGGTCCCGGAGGTGACCACCGTGATGCGCGACAGGTGCTTCTCGTGCTCGGTCTCGGAAACAGTGAGGCTCTCGATGTTGTAGCCGCGGCCGGAGAACAGCCCGGCGATGCGGGCAAGAACGCCGGGTTCATTGTCGACGATCACCGCCAGCGTGTGGCGCGCGATCGGTTGGGCGGTCGGGGCGGTCGGGTAGTGAGTCGTGTTCATCGTTAGGCCTTGCTGCGGCTGAGATGGGGGCGGAAATCCTTGAGGATCGGCTCATCCGCCTCGTCCTCGTCGATGATCCAGAGTTCGGCATGCGCGGCCGTGCGCCAGGACTGGTAGCCGCGTGTCGTCTGTACCGCCTCGACATAGGCGGCACTGACGGGGTCGAGCTCGATGCCGTAGCCGGTGAAGCGTGCGGCGACCGGCGCGAACATCGCGTCCGCCGCGCCGAACGCGCCGAACAGAAACGGGCCGCCCTGACCGAAGCGCGCCCGCGCCTCGCGCCAGATCGCGGTGATGCGCGCCACGTCGGCGGCGACCTTGGCGCCGCGGTCGCGCGAATGGAACTGGCGGGCGAGGTTCATCGGGCAGGCGCCGCGCAGGGCCTGGAAGCCCGCGTGCATCTCGGCCGCGACCGAGCGCGCCATGGCGCGCGCCGCCCTGTCGCTCGGCCAGACCGGCAGATCCGGCCTGAGATCGGCGACATGGTCCATGATCGCCAGAGATTCCCAGACCTGGATCTCGCCGTCGAGCAGGGCCGGAACCTTTCCAGCCGGCGTGAAGGCGGAAATCGCCCGCTTCCATTCGGGATCGTCGAAGGTCTTGCCGAACGGGATCAGCATCTCCTCGAACGGAATGCCGAGCTCGCTCAGCAGCAGCCAGGGCCGCAGCGACCAGGACGAATAGTTCTTGTTGGCGATGATCAGTTTCATGCCGCCGCCTGCTCCGCCATCCCGGCCGTGAAATCGAGCGCCGCGTCGACATGCAGTGCGGTGGTGTCAAAGACGGGAATGTCGAAATCGGCCTGCGAGACCAACAGCGCGATCTCGGTGCAGCCCAGGATGACGCCGTCGGCGCCCTCCTCCCGGACGGCCCGGCCGACGACCTCGAGATAGCGCGCCTTCGAGGCCGGCTCGACCCGGCCGCGGCAGAGCTCCTCATAGATGATGCGGTGGACCTCCGCCCGCTCCGCCTCATCAGGCACCAGCGGCTCGACGCCGAAGGCGCCGAGCCGGTCGCGATAGAAGCGCTGCTCCATCGTGAACCGCGTCGCCAGCAGCAGCGGTCGGCGACTTTCCGTCTTGCGGATCGCCTTGGCGGTGACGTCGGCGAGATGCAGGAAAGGCAGGTTCGTCGCCTGGGTGATGTCGTCCGCGAGCTTGTGCATGGTGTTGGTCGCCAGCACGATGCAGGTGGCCCCGCCGCGCTCCAGCCGCCTTGCGCTCGCCGCCATCGCGGCCCCCGCCGCCGCCCAGTCGCCCGTCGCCTGCATCTCGGCGATCGGCGAGAAGTCGACCGAATGCAGCAGGACGTCGGCCGAATGCAGCCCGCCCTGGCGCGCCCGCACGCCCTCGTTCAGCAGCCGGTAATAGACCGCCGTCGATTCCCAGCTCATTCCGCCGATCAGGCCGATGGTCGCCATGTGGTCCCCCTGTGCCGAGGCCGTCATTCTCGGGCGAATCGAAGCGCAGACCCGAGAATCTCCTGACGAGAAGGCGCCGGCTGGCGCCTCACTCCTCCTGAGATGCTCGGGCCAAGCCCGAGCATGACGTTACTTCTTCAAACGAGCTGCTTGCCCTTGGCGTCGATGATGTCGCCCGTGTCGCCCTCGAAATCGGGCAGGATCATCTCGTTATGCGCCTTGCCCGACGGGATCATCGGGAAGCAGTTCTCTTCCTTCGCCACCAGGCAGTCGAAGATCACCGGGCCGGGTGTCTCGATCATCTCCATGATGGCGCGGTCGAGATCGGCCGGGTCGGAGCAGCGGATGCCGTGGCCGCCATAGGCCTCCGCCAGCTTGACGAAGTCAGGCAGCGAGGCCGAGTAGCTCTCCGAATAGCGCCCGCCATGCAGCAGCTCCTGCCACTGGCGCACCATGCCCATGTACTCGTTGTTGAGGATGAAGACCTTGACCGGCAGCCGGTACTGCACCGCCGTCGACATCTCCTGCATGTTCATCAGGATCGAGGCTTCGCCGGCGACATCGATGACGAGCGCGTCCGGATGCTTCATCTGCACCCCGATCGCCGCCGGTAGGCCGTAACCCATGGTGCCGAGCCCACCGGAGGTCATCCAGCGGTTCGGCTCCTGGAAACGCAGATACTGCGCCGCCCACATCTGGTGCTGACCGACTTCGGTGGTGAAGTAGGTGTTGCGGTCCTTGGTCAGCTCGTAGAGCCGCTCGATCGCGTATTGCGGCTTGATCACCGAGCCGGACTGCTTGTAGCCGAGGCTGTTGCGCGCCCGCCAGCCGTCGATCTGCGTCCACCAGGCGGTGAGCGCGGTCTTGTCGATCTGCGGCGAGGTCTCGCGCCAGATCCGGACCATATCCTCGAGCACATGGGCGGCGTCGCCGATGATGCCGATATCGACCTTGACGTTCTTGTTGATCGAGGACGGGTCGATGTCGATGTGGATCTTCTTCGAGTGCGGCGAGAAGGCGTCGAGGCGGCCGGTGATCCGGTCGTCGAAGCGCGCGCCGATATTGATCATGACGTCGCAGTCATGCATCGCGAGGTTGGCCTCGTAGGTGCCGTGCATGCCGAGCATGCCGAGCCACTGCTTGTCGGCCGCCGGGAAAGCGCCGAGCCCCATCAGGGTCGAAGTCACCGGGTAGCCGGTCAGCCGCGCCAGCTCGCGCAGCAGCGCCGAGGCGTGCGGGCCGGCGTTGATCACGCCGCCGCCGGTGTAGAACACCGGCTTCTTCGCCTTGGCGATCAGCTCGACCGCAGCCTTGATCTTGTTGAGATCGCCCTTGACCACCGGCCGATAGGTCTTGTGCTGGTTGTCGCGCGGTCGGCTATAGGCACCGGTCGCGAACTGGATATCCTTGGGCACGTCGATCACGACCGGACCCGGCCGACCATTCGCCGCGACATAGAAGGCCTCGTGCAGGATGCGCGGCAGGTCGGCGATGCTCTTCACCAGATAGTTGTGCTTGGTGCAGGAGCGGGTGATGCCGACCGTGTCGCATTCCTGGAAGGCGTCCGAGCCGATCAGATGGGTCGGGACCTGGCCGGTGATGACGACGAGCGGGATCGAATCCAGCAGCGCGTCGGTCAGGCCGGTGACGGCGTTGGTCGCTCCAGGCCCCGAGGTGACGAGGACGCAGCCGACCTTGCCGGCGGCCGAGCGGGCATAGCCCTCGGCCGCATGGACCGCGCCCTGCTCGTGCCGGACGAGCACGTGCTTGACCTTCTCCTGCTGGAAGAGCGCGTCATAGATCGGCAGCACGGCGCCGCCGGGATAGCCGAAGAGATGTTCGACGCCCTGATCCTGGAGGGCGCGAACGACCATTTCGGCACCGGTCATCATCTCGCTCATAACGGTCTCCTGCGCGGTCTGTCTTGTCGGGTTCAGCTGGAAAAAAGGCAATAAAAAAGGCCCTCGGAGGGGCCTGGGCGTGCGCTGGCGTCGGGGACGCGCGGTTTGTTAAACCGGCCCCTACCAGCGCACCTTTACGAGAATGAGCTTGCGCATGTCGCGCCCTTACAGTGAACGAATTCGGCGGAAGCTAGACGAGCACCGCCGGCTGGTCAAGCGGGTTGCAGCGCCCCATCGCGCGGCCCCGGGCAATTTACCAACGCTTTTGCTGCCGTAAGGGAACACTTTCTCAAGACCCCTCTGATAGCGACCCTGGAGACGGAAGCCGGGCGCGATGTATCAGGAAGTCCATACCCACAACATCGTCGAGAGGGCCTACGCTCCCGAAGTCGCCGACCTGCTGCGCCGGTTCGACCGCAGCGCACAGGCCGCCGCCGGCGGCGCCCCCTTCGAGGAATTCAGCCACGAGCTGCTTTCCTTCTGCGCCCGGGACATCATGATCATGGCCCCGACCGGCACGGGCGACTATGCCTACGAGCACTTCGGCCGCGATATCGCCCGCAATGTCGGTGGCGACCGCACCGGCGAGTGCGCCTCGTCGCACATGCCGCCGCAGACCGCCCGTTTCACCATAGCCTGCTACGACAAGGCCCTGGCCAGCGGAAAGCCGCTCTATTCCATCCATCGCGCCGTCAAGACGGTCCGTGTCAGCCTCTGGGAGCGGCTGGTCCTGCCGACGACCCGCGCCGACGGCCAGCGCCGCCTCATCGTCTTCAGCAAGCCCCTGCATTTCCATGAGGAATTGCTGACCACGGTGCTCGATACCTCGCCCGCCGGCATCGTCGCGCTGCGCGCCGTGCGCGACGCGGAAGGCAATATCGAGCGCACCGTCATCATCACCGCCAACCGCCGTGCCGCCGCCATGGCAGGCCGCGGCGAGGACACGCTCATCGACGCCGAGGGGCGCCCGGCCCTACCCTTCCTCGCCGACGACACCGTCTGGCGCCGCTGCCTCTATGTCATGGAGCTGCGCCGCGGCGACATGTTCGAGACCTGCTATGCGATCGACGGGCGCGAGGTCTGGCTGCAGATCGCGCTCGCGCCGCTCGGCGACGGGCTGGTGATGACGCTCACCGACATTTCCGAGCTGATGCTCGCCAACCTGACGCTGCAGAGCCGGGCAGCGACGCTGGCGCTCGAGATCGGCAAGGAGCGCGCCACGCGGCGCGCGCTTTCGCACGAGCTCGGCCAGCGCGAGGAGCGCGAGCAGGAGCTGCGCCGCCTGGCCGAGACCGATCCGCTGACGACCCTGCTCAACCGCCGCTCCCTGATCGAAAAGGCGAATGCCGAGATCGAGGCGGCCGCTGCCGCGGGCCACGAGACCTCGCTCTTCATCATCGATCTCGACCACTTCAAGCAGGTCAACGACAGTCACGGCCATCCTGCCGGTGACGCCGTCATCCGCGCCTTCGCCGACCTGCTGCTCTGCCAGATGCGCCCGCGGCGTGACCTGGTTGGGCGCCTCGGCGGCGAGGAGTTCGCCGTCCTGCTGCCGCGCACGGGAGCGGGCGAAGCAAGGCGCATCGCCGAACGCCTGCATGAATCCCTGCGCCGGACCCATCTGCCGGTTTCGGAGACGCTGGATCTCCAGGTCACGGCCAGCATCGGCGTCGCCACGCGCCATCCCGATGAGGACTTCAACGCCTTCGTCGCCCGTGCCGACAAGCAGCTCTACCGGGCCAAGAACGAGGGCCGGGACTGCATCCGCTGCGCCGACGACGACGTTGCTGCAGCTGCCTGATCACGTCGCTCAGCCCGGCCGCGCCATCTCGGCGAGAGCGAAGGCGAGGCCGGCCTCGGGCGCGACCGCATGCCAGCCCGCCATCTGGTGCCGGAACCAGGTCACCTGCCGCTTGGCATAGGCACGCGTATCGGCCTTGCCGCGTACCACCGCATCCTCGAGCGAGAGCTTGCCGTCGAGATGGGCGATGAGCCCGGGCACGCCATGCGCCCGCATCACCGGCAGCAGCGGATCGAGTTGCCTTGCCCGCAGCGCCGCAACCTCCTCCAGCGCACCGGCCTCCATCATCGCGTCGAAGCGCCGGTCGATCCGCTCCCGCACCAGCTCTCGTTCCGGAGCCAGGAATATCTGCAATAGCTTCGCGCCGGCGAGCGGACCCGGCTGGCGCTCGCCCTGGAAGCTGGCGAGCGAGCGGCCGGTCGCGGCCAGCACCTCCAGCGCCCGCATCACCCGCAACCGATCGCTCGGACGCAACCGCTCCGCCATGTCCGGGTCCCGGCTCGCGAGCTCGGCATGCAGTTCGCCGGTCGTCCGTTCCACCGCATGCGCCCTGAACTGGATACGGACCTCCTCGGGAACCGGCGCAATCGCCGAAAGCCCCTCGGTCAATGCCTTGAAATAAAGGCCAGTCCCGCCGACCAGCACCGGCAGGTGCCTCTGCCCCGCCAATCTCTCCAGCAGTGCCGTCGCCTCGGCGGCATAGGCGGCGACCGAATGGTTCGTGGCGCCGTCGACATGGCCGTAGAGATGGTGCGGGACATCCGCCATCTCCTCAGGCAGCGGCCGCGCCGTGATCACCGAGAGGTCGCGATAGACCTGCATCGAATCGGCATTGATCACCACGCCGCCGAAGCGCTGCGCCAGCGCGACGGCCAGTGCCGACTTGCCGCTCGCCGTCGGACCTGCGATGAGCACCGCCCTGAACGTCACCTCGGCTCCGGTTCCCATGTCGCTCGTCGCCACGCTCGTTTCCGCCCACGGTCAGGCCCTGCTCGACGACGCGCTGCTGGCACGCCTGCGCGCCGCATCGCCCTGGCCGACGACCCTGGCACGCCTCGATGGCGAGGTCGCCGCCGACCTCTTCGCGGAAGCGCAGGATCCGCGCAAGCTCGAAGCGGCCCTGCGGGCCGCGCTCGACGGCGCCGCCATCGACATCCTCGTCCAGCCGGCAGCGACCAGGCGCAAGCGCCTGTTCCTCGCCGACATGGATTCGACCATGATCGGCCAGGAGTGCATCGACGAGCTCGCCGCCTATGTCGGCTTGAAGGAAAAGGTTTCTGAGATCACCGAGCGCGCCATGCGCGGCGAGCTCGAATTCGAGCCGGCGCTGCGCGAGCGCGTGGCGCTGCTCAAGGGCGTGCCGCTCTCCGTCGTCGAGGAGATCATCGCCGAGCGCATCACGCTGACGCCAGGCGGCAGCGCGCTTGTGCGGACCATGCGCGCTCAGGGCCATTATACCGCCCTGGTCTCCGGCGGCTTTACCGTCTTCACCGGGCCGATCGGCCGCATGATCGGCTTCGACGAGGACCGCTCCAACACGCTGCTCAGCAATGGGCCAAACCTGAGCGGCGAGGTCGCCGAACCGATCCTCGGCAAGCAGGCCAAGCTCGACACGCTGATCGAATTGCGCAGCCGCTTCGGCCTTCCGGACGAAGCGACGCTGGCAGTCGGCGACGGCGCCAATGATCTTGCCATGCTCGGCGAGGCGGGGCTCGGCGTTGCCTTCCGCGCCAAGCCGGCAGTCGCCGCCGCGGCCGACGCCCGGCTCGACCATGCCGATCTGACCGCGCTGCTCTATGCCCAGGGCTATCGCGGCGAGGAAATCGTCAGGGGTTGAGAGTGCGTTTCATATCCTGAGCCCTCATCCTGAGGAGCCATTCCTTTGGGAATGGCGTCTCGAAGGATGCTTCAGGAGGCTCCGGAACCAGCTGGAGCATCCTTCGAGACGCGATCTGCGATCGCTCCTCAGGATGAGGGCTGGGTTTCTGAGCGGGATCCAAAAGCTCAGTCGACGATGAAGAGCCGTGCGCCCTTCGGCGCCCGCGAGCGATGCGGCTCGGCGCCGTCGGCGACCTGATAGCTCATCCCGGCGCGCAGCAGCATCTCCCGACCATCGGCCAGCGTGGTCTCCAGCTCGCCTTCGAGGCAGAGCAGGATGTGTCCCTTCTCGCACCAATGGTCGGAGACATAGCCCGGCGAATACTCGACCATGCGCACCCGGATTGCGTTCTCCTGCGGCCCGAAGCGGCGCGTGCGCCAGCTCGCCTGGCCCTGCTCGCCGGCATGGAATTCCGGCTCGATGCTCGACCAGTCGGTCGTCCCGAAGGGAATTTCGCTCATCCGCATCCGGCAATCCTCCCGCAGCCGCCCGAACTCTGCCCCCTGCCGGCCGCCCTTGCCAATGCAAAAGGCTGATGGCGCCGATCACCCAAGCAGAAGGGGCAGCCTCGCGGCCGCCCCTTGCGAACTTTGGTAAGGGAATGCCGGATCAGTTCATCGACACCGCGACGAAGCGGACCTCGCCCTGCCCGTTCGAGACCAGCAGCAGGGCCGACTTCTTGCCCTCCTTCTTCAGCGCGTCGATGCGCTTGGTCACGTCCTCCGGCGAGTTCACCGCCTCCTGGCCGATCTCGACGATCAGCTCGCCGACCAGGATACGCTTGTCGGCCGCGTTCGAGTTGCTGTCGACCTTGGTGATGACGACGCCCTTGAGACCGTCCTTGATCGAGTAGCGCTTGCGCAGCTCCTCGCTCTGAGCCGAGAGCTCGAGGCCGAGCGCCGAGGTCACCGCCGGCTTGGCGACTTCCGCCGACGGCTTGGCCGAAGCCTGCTGGACCTTCTCGCCATCCTCGAGCCGGCCGAGCTTGACCGTCTTGGTCAGTTCCTTGCCCTTGCGCATGATCTGCATGGGAACGTCCTTGCCGACCGGCGTCGCCGCCACGATGCGCGGCAGGTCGCGGGAATCCTTGACGTCCTTGCCGTCGAACTTGACGATCACGTCGCCGATTTCGAGGCCGGCCGGCTTGGCCGGGCCCTTGTCGTCGATGCCGGCGACCAGCGCGCCGCGCGCCGTGCCGAGGCCCAGCGCCTCGGCAGTGGCATCGTCGACGTTCTGGATGCGCACGCCGAGCCAGCCGCGGCGGGTCTCGCCGAACTCCTTGAGCTGGTCGACGATGTTCATCGCGAGCGAGGACGGCACGGCAAAGCCGATGCCGACCGAGCCGCCGGTCGGCGACAGGATCGCCGTGTTGATGCCGATCACCTCGCCCGCCATGTTGAACAGCGGACCACCCGAGTTGCCCTTGTTGATGGCGGCGTCGGTCTGGATATAGGTGTCGTAGGGGCCCTGCTGGATGTCGCGGTTGCGGGCCGAGACGATGCCCGAGGAGACCGAGCCGCCGAGGCCGAACGGGTTGCCGATCGCCATCACCGGATCGCCGATCCGCATCTTGTCGGAATCGCCGAACTTGACGAAGGGCAGCGGCTTGTCGTGCTTCACGCGCAGCACGGCGAGATCGACCTTGGCGTCCTTGCCGATCACCTCGGCCTTGAGGCGCAGCCCGTCACCGAACACGACCGTGATCTCGTTGGCGTCGCCAATGACGTGGTTGTTGGTGACGACGATGCCCGACGGATCGATCACGAAGCCCGAGCCGGCCGATTGCGAGCGGCGCTGCTGCGGCGCCTGGCGCTCGCCCTGCTGGTTCTGCTGGCCCTGGCCGCGGCGGTTGAAGAATTCCTCGAACAGGTCGCCGAAGGGCGTGTCCGGTCCGAGCTGCGGCAATTGCGGCAGGGTGCGGCCCCGCGTCTCGCTCGTCGTCACGGCGGCGATGTTGACCACGGCTGGCATCACCCGCTCGGCGAGGTCGGCTAGCGAAATCTGTCCCTGGACCAACGGCGAGGCCGCGGTCGCCTGGCCGAAGGCCGGCGCCGTAAGCG
This sequence comes from Bradyrhizobiaceae bacterium, assembly GCA_036676315.1. GTDB lineage: Bacteria > Pseudomonadota > Alphaproteobacteria > Rhizobiales > Beijerinckiaceae > Allobosea. The sequence continues at coordinate 11,060 of JAKFDB010000174.1, read as the reverse complement.
GCGCGCCGAGCGCGAAGCCGGCGACGACTGCGATGCGCGTCAGACGGGAGGCATGGGAGAATTTGGTTGCCATCGATGTCCTCGTGAGAAGGTCGCGCCTTGCCGGCATTGCAGCGCAGCCGAAATCCGAACGCAACTCAGAACGCCAAAATGCGGCGGAAGGGCGACGCAAGATTACACGATCACGCGTTTGCAACCTTGGAGCGCCGCAGCTGGCGGCACGCGGGGCGCCGCCGGCGCCCCGCCTATCGATCTTGATCCGGATCCGATCGGGTTGAACCGTCCCGACCGATGAATCCGGCTCGGTCGCTCTAGATCGCCGTGCGTCCTAGCGGACGCAAGGTGGCGATCCATCTCTTTGTCGTAGCATCGGATTTCCCCGAAAAGCGGATTCCACTTTTCGGTCCGAGGCTCTAGCCGCGCACGAGCCAGACCAGCAGCACGCCGACGATCGCCGAGACGATGCCGATCAGGCGCATCCGATCGGGAGGCGTCTCGGCGGCGCTGCGCAGCGCATCCTTGGCGAGATGCGGAATCGCGGCAAACAGGATGCCCTCGATGGCGAAGACGAGGCCCAATGCCGCGAGGAAATCCGTCATGCCGCCCCGCTGCCCGGTTTACGATCAGGGCCGGGCGGCGCCGGCCGCCGGAGCAGTGCCGGGCACTGCCGGCGCCGCTTCCGCCTTGCGGCCGGTGGGGTCGTTGAAGAAGCGGAAGAAGGGCGAATCCGGCGACAGCAGCATCCGCGTATCGCCGGCCTTCAGGCTTGCTTCATAGGCCTGCATCGACCGGTAGAAGGCGAAAAACTCCGGATCCTTGCCGAAGCCTTCGGCGAAGATACGGTTGCGCTCGCCTTCGCCCTGGCCGCGGATCTCGTCCGACTTGCGCTGCGCCTCGGCGACGATGATCGTCGCCTCACGCTCGGCCCTGGCCCGGATCTCCTGTGCCTGCTGAGCGCCGAGCGCGCGTGCCTCGGCGGCCTCGCGCTGACGTTCGGTCTGCATGCGCTGGAACACGGCCTGCGAGTTCGCCTGCGGCAGGTCGACCCGGCGCAGACGCACGTCGACCACGGTCATGCCGAAGCGGGCGGCCTCGCGGTTCACGTCGTCGCGAATGCGGTTCATCAGGCGCGAGCGGTCGTTGCGGACCATCGAGGTGAAGGTCGCCTCGGCCAGGACCGAACGGACATTACCGTTGACGATCGAGGCCAGCTGCGAATTGGCACGCGGGATGTTGTTGACCGCCTGGTAGAAGCGCAGCGGATCGGAGATGCGGTAACGCGTGAAGGCGTCGACCACGAGACGCTTCTGGTCGGAAGCGATGATTTCCTGCGCCGGCAGGTCGAGATCGAGGATGCGGTTGTCAAGATAGACCACCTGCTCGAACGGCGCCGGCAGCTTGAAATAGAGTCCGGGCGCGGTGACGACGCTCCGCACCGCGCCGAAGCGCAGGACGATCGCCGACTGGGTCTGCTGCACCACGAAGGTCGCGACATAGAACAGGACGGCCGCGATGCCGATCAGCGCGAGCGCGCCGACGCGAAGATAGCCGTTCATCGGACCGCTCCCTGCTGGGCCTGGCCGGCCGGACGGCGCGGTTGGCCGAGTTCGGAGAGTGGCAGATAGGGCACGACGCCGCTGCCGGATTTGCTCTGGTCGAGGATGATCTTGTCCATGCCGCCGAGGACACGTTCCATGGTTTCGATGAAGAGGCGCTCGCGGGTGACCTCGGGCGCGTTCTTGTACTGCTCGTAGACTGCGGTGAAACGGCTGATCTGGCCGAGCGCCTCATTGACCGTCTGGTCCTTGAAGGCTTCGGCGGACTGGATCAGCTGCGCCGAACGACCGCGCGATTCAGGCACGACCCGGTTGGCATAGGTCTCGGCCTCGTTGCGCAGGCGCTCCTGGTCGGCGCGTGCCGCCTGGACGTCGCGGAAGGCGTCGATGACCTGCTGCGGCGGGTCGACCTTCTGGAGCTGGACCAGTCGGATCTGCACGCCCGCCCGATAGGAGTTGAGCGTGTCCTGCATGAGCTGGCGCACCTCGGTCTCGATCTGGGCGCGGTCGGTGGTCAGCACCGGCTGGATGTTGCGCCGGCCGATGACTTCGCGCATGGCGCTTTCGGCCACGGCCTTCACGGTGCCGGGCGGATCCTGGATGTTGAAGACGAAGGCTTCCGGCGCACCGGGATCGATCTGCCACTGCACGATCACGTCGATGTCGACGATGTTCTCGTCGCCGGTCAGCATCAGGCTTTCCTCGGCCACGTCGCTCTGGCGCGAGGCGCGCACGGATTCGACGGTCCGGAAGCCGACTTCGGTGGTGATGACATTGGTGACCTGGGGCTTGATCACGCTGCCGATCGGATAAGGCAGGTTGTAATTCAGGCCCTGCGCCGTCTTGCCGACAAACTTGCCGAAGATCAGGTTGAGGCCGACCTCGTTCGGGCGCACCGTGTAGACACCGGTGGCGAGCCAGACGAGGACGAGGCCGAGGCCGATCAGGAGCGCGCCGCGGCCGCCGAGATTGCCGCCGGGCATGAAGTTCTTCAGCCGGTCCTGGCCGCGCCGGATGATCTCCTCGAGATCGGGAGGCGTGTTGCCGCCCGACGGGCCGCCGCCCCAGGGTCCGCCGCCATTGCCGCCGCCGCCGCGCTGGCCCCAGGGACCACCTCCGCCGCCGCTTCCTCCGCTACCGCCGCTCTGGTTGCTCCAAGGCATTCTTCAGCCGTTCCTCGCTTTAATACCGACCGTGCAATAACCGAACGGCAGTTCTTTGTCAGCGCCGGGCGGCGCGATGGGCTGTGACTTGGGCATCGGCCACGGATTCGTCAACGACGCAAGCCCCTTTCGTCGTAAGACATTTGTCGCGCGGGCCGCCGGGTGCGCTCAGGCGCGCCGTTCGAAGCTGGCGAAACTGAAGGCGTGCTCGTCCTCCGCCGAGGCGGGATGGTCGCTGCGCGTCGTCTCGCGAAAGGCGGTCCGATCCCAGGCCGGGAAGACCGCATCGCCCTCAGGCGCGGCATGGACGAAGGTCAGCTCCAGCCGGTCGACCAGCGGCAGGGCCAGAGCATAGATCTCGCTGCCGCCGCCGATGATCACGGCGCCAGCGCCCTTCGCCGCACCGAGCTGCTGCGCGGTCGCGAACGCCTCCTCCAGGGAGGAAGCGACATGGACTCCTTCGGCCCGGAAATGCGGATCACGCGTCAGGACGACGGTCTCGCGGCCCGGCAGCGGCTTGCCGATCGAGAGGAAGGTCTTGCGGCCCATGATGATCGGGCAGCCCATCGTCAGCGCGCGGAAACGCCGCAGATCGGTCTTCAGGCGCCAGATCAGGCTGTTCTCGCTGCCGATCACGCCATTGTCGGCGATCGCCGCGACCAGCACCACAGGCAGCTTCGCCAGGTTGCCCCCCACCGCGTCAGCCACCTTGCGCCAGCTTTGCCAGCGCCTCGCCGTCGAGCCGCTTCACCGTCCACTCGTCCTGGGCGACGGCGCCGATCGAGCGGTAGAACACCCGCGAGGGCTCGTTCCAGTTCAGCACCCACCAGGCGAAGCGCGACAACCCCTCGTCGACGCAGCGCTTGGCGAGGCGCACCATCAACGCCTTGCCGAGGCCCCGCCCACGATGCTCCGGGCGGACATAGAGGTCTTCCAGCCAGATGCCATGGCGGCCGGTGAAGGTCGAATAGGTGTAGAACCAGATGGCGAAGCCGGCGGGCTTCCCTTCCCATTCGGCGATGTCGCAGAACACCTTCGGCTCGGGCTCGAACAGCGCCTTGGCGATGTCGGCCTCGCTGGCGGTGACCTCGTGCAGCAGTTTCTCGTACTCCGCAAGCTCGCGGATGAAGCCGAGCACGAGGCCGGCCTCGTCGGGCCTGGGGGGGCGGATGGAGAGCGTCATATCGCGATCGGCGCCTTGATATCTGGGTGCGGGTCGTAGCCTTCGATCTCGATGGCCTCGAAACGGAAGTCCAATACGGCCCTGATTTGTGAGGGATCCTGCCCCGGCAAAGCTCTAGATCGCCGTGCGCCCTATGGGACGCGACGTGGCGCTCTAGCCCATTGTCGAAGCATCGGATTATTCCGACAAGTGGATTCCACCTTTCGGTCCGATGCTCTAGCAAGCCCCCTCGCCGCTTCAAAGCCTTGCAGGCGTAAACCGTTGCGATCAAGGGCTCGACGGGTGAGCAATCCCTTTTCTCGCAAGGCGTGCACGCATCCAGCTTCGCTTTGCTTGGCTGTCAAGACCGGACATGTCCCCTCCCGTCGCCAGACGCGCGCTCCTCAAGCGACTGGATTGAGGGGCGGCAGCGAACTCGCCGCTCCTTGCGCCGGCGCCCGGCGCCGCCTGTGGAAGCTGCTGGCGGCCTCGGCGAGCTCGGCACCGGCGGGACGCCCCCAAGCCGCGCCGGCGCCAAACAGGCTCCGTTCGAGCCGGGCAATCGCGTGACTTAGCCCCTCATCGGAGCGCACGCACCGCCGTTCATCTCCCGGCAGGCGCTCAAGCCAGTGCAGGAGCGCGCGGTAGGTCGCCGAGGCATCACCTCCGCTAGCCGCCCGCAGCAGCTGCCGCCGTGCCGTAGCTTCCGACGAGCGATGGCGCAGCAGGGCCTGCTGCCAGAGAGCAGCCAACCTCGAACGAAGGATCAGGCCAAGGGTCAGAACGGCAAAGACCGGGACTGCCGCGAGCCAGGCCGAACTCCATCGCCACCCCGAAATTGCGTCCGACCGGCCGGCAGCGGGACCAGCGGCGACCGTCAAAGTGGCGCCGGGCAAAGTGGCTATCCGCGCCTGCTTTTCCGAAAGGCTCCACCAGGGCTGGGACAGTGCCGGCAGATCATAGGTTCCGGCTTTCTCGAAGACATAGGTGACCTTGTCCGTCCGGTGCCCATCGACATTTCCACGATTGCTGCGGTCCTCCACCGCCGGCGGATCGACATAGACGCGCACGCCATCGGGAGCGGCGAAATGGAGTTCGGCCATCCCGAGCGCCGGCACGCCGTCGGCGTGCCGGCGGATCAGGCGCACCAGCGCGCTGCCCGGCTTGAACTGCGCCGTCCGCGGATCGGGCGACCAGCTCTGCTCCACATCGACGCGGTTGGCTACGAGCACCGGGCCGGACGGATCGATCCCGGGGGGCACCGTCACCTCGATCCGTGTCGCTTGACCTTTCGCCGAGCCCTCCGGTTCACCGCCGCGGTCCAGGAACGTCACGCTCGGCGCCGGGATGGCGATCTCACCGCCGCGCCGCGGAAACAGGACGAACTCGAAGCTCTGGCCGACATAGTCCTGACCCGCAATCTGGTCTCGCACCGTCGTGGCCTGCGTTTCGAAGCGCAGGATCTGCCCGCCGGCCGCCTCGGGCACGCTGACCCGCGGCGGATGGGCCATCTCGCCCGGGAACAGGACCTCGACGTTCAACCGCACGGGCTGACCGATGACGATGCCCCGGGAGGGGGCGAGCGTGGTGCGGATGAGCGGCTCGCCGGCCGGCGCCTGCGCTAGAACAAGGCTCGGAAGAAGGGCGAGCAAGAGCGCCAAGCCTATTCTCATGGCGTAGCCCCGCTCGGCTGCGTTTGCAGCTGATAGGCGAATTTGGCACGCAGGAAATCTGCCGGCTGCGTCTGGACGCGCTTCAGCCAGAGGGCACGGACCTCCTCGTCCGACATCGGCTTGTCGCCCTCGATCGTCGAATCCTCTCCACCCTTCTTCGTCTTGTCGAAGACGATCTCATCGGCCTTTGTGTCGGTGTCGCCGGTCTCGCCGCCCTCCGTCTTCTTCCGCTCGCCGCGGATACGCGCGATCTCGCGGTTGTTGAGCGCCGCCGGCCAGCCGGGCCGCAGGCCGAGCGCCCGGTCATAGCGCTTCAACGCGTCGTCATACTGGCCAAGCATCACCAGCGCATTGCCCTGGTTGAAGGCGCCTTCGGCGGTATCGCGGGCGGCGAAGGCTTGCGCGGCCTCCTTGAATTCACCCGCCCGGAACAGCGCGATGCCCCGCCAGAGCGGATCATGGAAAGCCTGCGCCGCATCCGCCGGCCGGTTCTCGCCCAGCAACAGCCGGCCGCGCTGGTCCGGCGTCAGCCAGAGGTCGCGCCAACCGACCCGGTAACCCGCGGCCAGCAAAGCCAGAACCGTCGCGACGGCGATGAACGTGTAGGGGGATGACGGCAGCGGGCGGGTGCTTTTCATGCCAGCACCCATCCACGCCGGAACCACAGCAAGGTCAGCAGGGCGAGCAGAGGCACCAACCAGTAGCCGGCTTCGCGCCAATGCTCGCCCTCGCCCACGACGCTCGCGGCCGCATCGCGGCTGTCGAGGCGGCGCACGACCGCTGCGACATCCGTCTGATCAGGCGAGGTCGGGATCGTCGTCGCGCCGATGGCTCGCGCAGCGTCCGCCACGCCGCTCGTGTCGGTGCCCGGCGGCACCATTGCGAGCAGCGTCACGCCCACCCCCTTGGCCCGTGCCAGATCGGCTACCGACTCGGGGGCAATCGTATCCGCCATGACCAGGATCGAGCCGCCATCGGCGCTGCTGGCGAGCGCGCGCCGAGCCAGCGCGAGCGCTGCGGCGAGATCGTCGCCCTCCCTCGGCATGATGCGCGGCGACAGCGCCTTGGCGAGATCGAGCACCACACCGCTGTCCGGCGTCGCCGGCAGCACGAGATGCGCCGAGCCGGCATAGGCGACGAGCGCCGTCGAAGCGCCCTCGCGCGCGGCCAGAATATCGGCCAGCTTCTGCCGGGCGCGATCGAGCCGCGTCGGGGCGAGGTCCTCGGTCAGCATGGAGGGCGTGACCTTCAGAACGACCGCGACGGCGGGCTTGGCCTCGGCAAAGGGCGAGGGCTCGCGCTGCCAGGCCGGGCCGGCGACGGCGAAGGCCGCGATGATCCAACCCAGGAACAGCCAGTCCGACGGCGTAATGCGCCTGTGCCGATCGGTCCCGACGATGAGATAGAGCAGCAGCGCGGGGTCGATGACGCGCCGCCACTGCTGCAGCGCATCGGAGCTGCGGCGCTCGATGAGCCAGAGCGCTGCCGCCGGGAGCAGCGCCAGCAGCCAGAGCGGCCGCTCGAAATGGAAGGCGGCGAGCGCGTCCATCATGGCAGCGCCTCCGCTGCTGCCTGCGGCCCGGAGGCGCGCCCGTGCCTGTGCCGGCGCAGGAGGAACAGCGCCTGGGCGAGCATTGTGAGCACCAGCGCCGCGGCCATCGGCACCCAGAAGATGTCGCGACGCGGCCGGAAGCTCACCGTATCGATATGGCGCGTCTCGATTTCGTCGAGCCGGCGATAGATGTCGGCAAGCTGGGCACGGTCGAGCGCGCGGAAGAAGCCGCCTCCCGTCGTGTCCGCAATTTCCTTCAGCGCGGCCTCGTCGAGCTTGTCCTCGCCTGCCGCCTGCGGATCGCCAACCGCGACGGTATGGATCACGATGCCCTTGTCCTTGGCAACGCGCGCTGCCTCCGTGGGCGGGACCTTGCTCATGGTGTCGTTGCCGTCGGTCAGCGCGATGATCGTCTTGGCCTTGACCGAGCTCTTGGCGAAGAGGCCGATACCGAGGCCGATGGCGTCGCCGAAGGCCGTGCGCGGCCCGGCCATGCCGACGTCCGTGTCGCGCAGCATCGCGCGGCACAGCTCCAGATCGGTGGTGAACGGCACGAGCGCGAAGGGGGCATCGCCGAAGACGACCACGCCGACGCGATCGCCCTTGCGGCGCGAGAGGAAATCATCGAGCACCTGCTTCACGGCCGTCAGCCGATTGACGGTCTTGCCGGATGCATCGACGAAATCCTGCGTGTCCATCGAGCCCGACAGATCGACGAGGACCAGCAGGTCGCGGGTCGGCACGTCGCGATGCAGGGGCGGCTCGATCCATTGCGGCCGGGCGAGCGCAGCCAGAGTCATCAGCCAGACCAGCGTCAGGAGCAGGAGACGGCCAGGATGGCGCCGCGCGACCACGCCTCCGGAATAGGGCCGTTCCCCACTCAACCTTGCCAGCCTGTCGAAGAAGGGGACCCGCAGGCCAGCGCGACGCTCGGCATGGGCGGGCAACGCGAACCAGACGAGGAGCGGGAGCGCGGCGAGCAGGCCGACCCAAGGATGAGCGAAGGAGAGCATCGTCACCTCCGCCCCGTGACGCGGCCGCGCTGGCCCCGCAGCCAGGCCTTGGCCTCGGCGGACAGCGCCGCAGGATCCTGCGCCGACGGCTGCGCGCTCGCCGAGAACAGCCCGTCCAGACTGGTTGTCAGAACCGCCATCGCGTGGCCGGCAGGCGCCGTCTCGAGAATGAACGCCGTCCAGGCCGCGCCTGTCAGGGAGGCCACCCGCTCACGGCCATAAGCGATCATCGCCGCGCGCTTCAGCACGGCCGAAACGGCGCCGGGCTCCGTGACATTCGATGATGCGTCGATCTCCTCGGCGGCGCGACGCAGATAGGCGTCATCGCGATAGCGCTGCCGCGCGCGCCAGCCGGCCACGGCCAGTGCCGCGGCCGCAGCCCCTCCGACAATCCAGACGCCAGCTGCCGGTGGCCAGAAAGGTATCGCCGGGGGCAGCGCCAGATCAGCGAGGTTGGCGAGATCGCCGGGATCGGCGCTCATGGCGCCCTCCCGCTGGCGCTCGCGAGCTTCTGCGCCTGGCGCCGACCGATCAATTCGCGCAACTGATCAGCCACATCGCGGTCTGGCGAGATGGGCAGCACCGGAATGGCGCGGCTGCGCGACAGCTCCGCCAACCGGGCGCGCCATTGCGTCCTTTCGTCGGAGAAGCGTTGCCGCAGCGATGCGCTGGAGGCGTCGACCTCGATCTGCGCCGGTCCGGAGCTGAAGGTCGCCCGCCCGACATCCGGGAGCTGCTGCTCCAGCGGATCCTGGATGAAGACGGCCAGGACGTCATTGTGGGCGCAGAGGCGGGTCACCAGCCGGCGGGTCTCGTCATCCGCGCCGGCGAGGTCGGAGATGATGCAGATCAGGCCGTCATGCGCCACCATGCGCGCAGCCGCGCTCAAGGCCTCGTTGAGCCGGCCCGCCCCCTGATCGGAGGCGGGAGCGTGCTGCAGCGCGGTATTCTGCCGGACGACCTCGCTCAGGACACGCACGACGCCCTGATCACGCGCCTGCGGCTTGATCGTCACGACACCGTCGTCACCGAAGACCACGGCGCCAACGCGGTCGCCAAGGGACGTGACGCGCCAGGCCGCGAGAGCCGCAGCCTCCGCCGCCGCGACCGATTTCATTGCGCGCCGGCTGCCAAAGAACATCGTGCTGCGTTGGTCGACGAGGAGGATGACGGGCCGGTCGCGCTCCTCGGAATAGACCCGCACATGCGGGCTGCCGAGCCGCGCCGTCGCGAGCCAGTCGATCGTGCGTGGGTCGTCGCCCTCGAAATAATGCCGCAATTCCTCGAAATTCAGGCCGCGGCCGCGCAGGCGCGAGGCATGGCGGCCGGCAAGCAGGCTATGCACCGGCTGGCGCGGCAAGAAGCTGAAACCGCGAGCTCGATGCTTGAGACGCAGCAAGGCGTCGAGCGTGACGAAGGCACCGCCCGCCGCATCCGGAACCGGCACGCCTGCCCTCGCTCTTTCCCGCATCAACGCCATGACGAGCCTCGCTATGCCGCTACGGCGACCTGCTTCACCACCTCGTCCAGCACCGCATCGGCCGTGACGCCCTCGGCGCCCGCCTCGTAGCCGAGAGAAATCCGATGCCGGAGGCAGTCATGCGCGACGGCCTGCACATCCTCCGGCGTGACGTAGTCGCGTCCCTGCAGCCAGGCATAGGTCCGGGCGCAGCGATCGAGCGCGAGCGAACCACGCGGGCTGGCACCCACCGCAATCCAATTCTTGAGATGCTCTCCATACTCGGCCGGCCGGCGCGTCGCCGCGACGAGCCCGACCATGTAGGTTTCGACCACATCCTTCGTCGTCACGCGGTCGATTTCGGCGCGGGCATCGAAGACCACCTGCTGCGGAATCGGCGCGGGGGCTGCAGCAGGGCTGCCCGATGCGGCGCTTTCCGAGCGAACCAGGCGCATCACCTTCACCTCGTCGGCATCGGAGGGATAGTCGATGCGAACATGCATCAGGAAGCGGTCCATCTGCGCCTCGGGCAGCGGATAGGTGCCCTCCTGCTCGATCGGGTTCTGCGTTGCGAGAACCATGAAGAGCGGTGGCAGGTCGTAGCGCTTGCCGGCCACGGTGACGTGGCGCTCCTCCATCGCTTCGAGCAGGGCTGACTGAACCTTGGGCGGGGCGCGGTTGATCTCGTCGGCGAGGATGAGATTGCCGAAGACCGGTCCCTTGCGGAACTCGAACTGCCCGTCGGCGCGCAGGATCTCGCCACCGGTCACATCGGAAGGCAGCAGGTCCGGCGTGAACTGGATGCGGCTGAAATCCGACTCCAGATTGTTCGACAGGCTCTTGATCGCTCGTGTCTTGGCGAGGCCGGGAAGGCCTTCCAGCAGCACATTGCCATTGGCGAGCAGCGCGATGACGATACGCTCGACCACCCGCTCCTGCCCGATGATGTCCTTGTTCATCCGGCTTTGAAGTTCCAGGACGACATCGCGCGCGGTCGACTTCTGCTGCCCTGCTTGTTCGGTTTTATTCATGCAATCGCCCTTACGACGCGGCGGAAGCCGACATGGCTGGTAGAGGTCTCGACCGGTCCGGCCTGGCGCGCGGGCGGTCTGTAGCGCCGGCAATAATTCGCGCGCGAAAGCTGAGATCCGCCGTTCGGCGTCCTGCGAAGGCTGCAGATGATAGGCTGGCGCGGATCGCAGCCCTGCGGATTTAGCCCGGACATGACATCCGCGATGGCGCCATCCTTGCAAGCGATGTCGATCGCCTGCAGCGCAATGAGCACCAACCACCGCTTATCGCCATAGGGCCCTTCCTGCAGGTCGCGCAGACTTTTCACGCCGGCCTGCATCAGCTGTCGTGCGTTACAGTGAGGCGCTTGGTCAGTTCATCTGCGGGCATTCCGAACGTCTCCCGAACCGGTCCAATTCGCCTCACGAAGTCTCGCTGCCGATCGCTGCTCGGCCCTTCCCGGCAATTTGA
>JAKFDB010000173.1:0-26508 GCA_036676315.1 Bradyrhizobiaceae bacterium | reverse complement strand
AGAAATCGACCATGCGGTCGGTGCTCTCCAGATCGAGCGCACCAGCCTCGGTGAAGGGCGTCACCGCGATGACGTAGACACCCCCAGCGGTTTCATCGAGCAGAGCCATGATCGTCCTCAGTTCGTGGCGGAAGCGGGCAGAAGCTTGCCGGGCAAAAGCTTGCCCGGGTTGAGTAGACCCGCCGGATCGAGCAGGTCCTTGAGCGAGCGCATCAGTTCGAGATCGAGCGGCGCCTTGCGCAGCGGCATCTCGGCGACGCGGAGCTGGCCGATACCGTGCTCGGCGCTGATCGAGCCGCGCCGGCAGGCGATCTCGTCATGGACGATGCGGGTGAGTTCCGGGGCGAGCGCCGCGAAGGCGGCCGGATCCTGCCCCTGCGCCGGCAGCAGGTTGTAGTGCAGATTGCCATCGCCGAGATGGCCGAAGACGATCGGCCGGACGCCAGGCGCGGCGGTGCGGACGGCGGCATCCGCGGCAGCGACGAAATCGGCCATGGCCGAGACCGGCATCGAGACGTCGTGCTTGGCAGCCTTGCCTTCGCGCACCAGCGCTTCGGACACGCCTTCGCGGATACACCAGAAGGCCCTGGCCTGGGCGCCGTCCTGCGCGATGGCGGCATCGAGGACGAGGCCGGTTTCGACGCTGCCCAGCAAGGCGGCTTCGAGGCGGTCGCGCAAGCCGGGCTCGTCATCCTGATCGGAGAGTTCGATCAGGACTGCGGCAGGCGGCATCGCCCCGAGCGGCAGGCGAGCCTCGCCGACATGCCGCAGGATCAGCGCCAGGCAATCGCCGGTCATGAACTCGAAAGCGGTCAGCCGGTCGCCGCAGTGATCGCGGACCACGGCCAGCAAGGACAGCGCTGCGGCCACGTCCGGAACGGCGACGAAGGCGGTGGCGCGGGCGTGAGGCTGGGCGAAGAGCTTGAGAACGGCGCCGGTGATGACGCAGAGCGTGCCCTCCGAGCCGATGAAGAGATCGCGCAGGGAATAGCCGGTATTGTCCTTGCGCAGGGCCATCAGCCCGTCCCAGATGCGTCCGTCCGCCAGCACGACCTCGAGGCCGAGGGTAAGCTCGCGCATCGTGCCGTAGCGCAGCACGGCAACGCCGCCGGCATTGGCGGCAAGGTTGCCGCCAATGGTGCAGCTGCCTTCGGCGCCGAGGCTGAGCGGGAAGAAGCGCCCGGCCTGCTGCGCCGCCTGCTGGACTTTCGCGAGAACTGCGCCGGCATCGACGGTGATAGTGTTGCCGATCGCATCGAGCGCGCGGATGCGGTTCATCCGCGTCAGCGACAGCACGATCGCACGGCCGGAGCTGTCGGGCGTCGCGCCGCCGGACATGCTGGTGTTGCCGCCCTGCGGCACGACCGGAACGCCATGCCGCGCGCAGAGCCGCATCACCGCCGCGACCTCCTCGGTCGAACCCGGTCTGACGACGGCTCGCGCGGCCCCGTGATATTTGCCGAGCCAATCACTCAGGAAGGGAGCCTGATCCTGTGCCGAGACGAGGACATGCGCCTCGCCGAGAAGCCCGGCGAGTTCCACGATAAGATCGTCCATGCTTCAGCCTCCGCCGAGAGGCCGGCCGCCCCAACCCAGCTGCACGCGCCCGATCGCCAGCGTCACCGCTGCCTGCGTCGGCTCGACGACGGGAATGCCGAGCTCGCGCTCCAGCGTTTCGCGGAAGCGCGCCATGCCGGCGCAGCCCATGACCAGTACATCGGCATGGTGCGTATCGCGCAAGGTTCGGCCGACCGCGATCATGCGGCGAAGCGTGAGTTCATCATCGGCCATCTCCGCGATGGTGAGGTTGACCGGCAGGTCGCCGGCGAAACGGCTCATCACCCCCATGGCGCCGAGATAACGAAGATGGCGCGGGATCGAGTTCTGCAGCATCGCGACGATGCCGAAGCGCTGGCCCAGCGTCAGTGCCGTCAGCACGCCGCTTTCGGCGATACCGAGCACCGGCCGCGTGCTCTGCTCACGCAGCGCATGCATGCCGGGGTCGGAGAAACAGGCGATGACGAAGGCGGCCGCCTCGTTCTCCAGGCCGGCGGCGCGCTTCAGCAGGGCCGGGATCAGCCCGTCGACATCACGCTGCGACTGGATGCCGGGTGGCCCCTCCGCGAGCGTCAGGCAGTCGATCGCCGGCCCGCCCGCCAGGCGCAGCGGCGCGACGGCGGTATCGATCTCCTTCGTCACGCGCTCGGTCGAGTTGGGATTGATGACGTAGATCGTGCCGCTCACGACGCCTCTCCTTCAGGGGTGGTTCGCACGCGTCCGCGCCAGCCATCGAGCGTCTGGCGCGGCGCCTGGAAGCGGTCGCGCAGCGTGACATACCAGTCGGCCCCGTGAAGCCGCCCGACAAGGTCGAGCTTGTCGACATCGACATGCAGGCGCTCGTCGACGATGCCGTCGCGGATGTGGATATGGCTGATCTCGCCGACGACGAGATTGCGATGCCGGGTGCCGAGCGAGAGCGAGACGGTCTCGCGGCATTCGAGCTGGACGGGGGATGCGGCAAGGCGCGGCGCCGCTATCGAGACACCGGGCGCGGTCGTAAGTCCGGCCGCCGCGATCTCGTCGATATCGTCCGGAAAGTCGATGGCGCAGACCTGCATCGCCTCGACCAGGGCCCGGTCGACGAGATTGACGACGAAGCAGCCGGTGGCGCGGATGTTGCGCATCGTATCCTTCAGCGGCGCCCCGCCGGCGCGCCCCTCGATGCCGAGCACGACCAGCGGCGGCGCATGGCTGAAGACGTTGAAGAAGCTGAACGGGGCGGCATTGGCCCGCCCTTCGGCATTCACCGTGGTGACGAGCGCGATCGGGCGCGGCAGCACCGTGTTGACGAGGAGCTTGTAGAGATCGCGTTCCGCAAGGTCTGCCGCTGCCCAGTCCATCGCGATCAGCCCAGGCTCGCATCGAGCAGGCGAACCGTCTCGGCCAGCACGCGGGCGCCGTCGCCGGCCTGCTGCGGCTCGATCGATTCCTCCGGCGCATGGCTACGCCCATCGAGGCAGGGCACGAAGATCATGCCGATCGGACCGGTCTTCGCGACGAAGACGCCGTCATGGCCGGCACCGCTCGGCAGGTCGCGCGTGGCGAGGCCAAGCGAGGCGGCCGCATTGGCGATGGCCGCCCGCACCTGCGGCGCGCAGGCTGTCGGCGCGACATGGCTGATCGGCTCCATGGCGATGGTGAGACGCAGTTCCTCCAGCGCGGGGCGCAGGTCGCGCACCAACGCCTCGCCGAAGACCTTGACCGCCGCCTCGTTGCCGGAGCGGACCTCGAGCGTCAGAACCGCCTCGCCGGGCACGGCATTGGCGGCATTGGGGCTGACCTCGATGCGCCCGAAGGTGGCGACCAGCGGCTGGTTGTCACGCGCCGTCGAAAGCGCCCGCTTATAGGCGGCTTCGATCAACCTGGACGCTCCGACCAGCGCATCGGCCCGCAGCGGCATCGGCGTCGCGCCGGCATGATCGGCGCGACCCGTGACCACGATGCGCTCGCGCCGGATGCCGACGATATCGGTCACGATGCCGATCGGGATCCGCTCGTTCTCCAGCACGCGGCCCTGCTCGATATGAACCTCGACATAGGCAGCGACGCTGCCGACGGGGCGCGCCACCGCCGCCAGCCGCTCCGGCAACCCGCCGACGAAGGCGATGCCTTCGCGCAGCGTCATGCCGTCGGGCCGGGTCAAGGCAAGATGTGCCTCGCTCAAGGCCCCCGCGAATGCACGGCTGCCAATGCACGACAGGCCGAATTCGCTCGGCTCCTCCGCCAGGAAGTCGACGACCTCCAGCGTGTGGCGCAGCCGGTCGCCGCGCTCGCTGAAGCTCTGCGCCACCTCCAGCGCGGCGAGCACGCCAAGAATGCCGTCATAGCGGCCGCCGGATGGTACCGTGTCGGAATGCGAGCCGATCAGGATCGGCTTCAGCTTGGGATCGGCGCCGGCGAGCCGGCCGATCAGGTTGCCGGCGGCGTCGAGCTCCGTCTCCAGCCCGGCAGCGCGGAACTCCGCCGCCAGCCATTCGCGCCCCTCGAGGAAGCGCGGCGTGAAGGAGCGGCGCGTCCACGGGCGCTCCGGATCGGTGATCCGCGAGAGCGCCTCGATGCGCCGCCAGAGCCGGTCCTGATCGATCGACATGGCGAACTTACGCCGCCGGACGCAGGAAGCGGCCATCGCCGGCCTTGTTGCGGATCTGCTCACCGTCCCAGGCGAGCTGGCCGCGGACATAGGTCGCCGCGACGCGGACGCGGAACTCGCGGCCCTCCATCGAG
The DNA here is from genome assembly GCA_036676315.1 of Bradyrhizobiaceae bacterium. Lineage (GTDB taxonomy): Bacteria > Pseudomonadota > Alphaproteobacteria > Rhizobiales > Beijerinckiaceae > Allobosea. Next base: position 22,224 of record JAKFDB010000173.1, on the reverse strand, counting down.
CTCCACTTCACCGCCGCCAGGCTCTTGCTCGGATCATGGATGAAGCGGCCCGGCTCCAGCACGGTGATGTCGGCATCGGCGCCGGTTTCGAGCCGGCCCTTGTCGGCGAGCAGGAAGGCCTTGGCAGGGCCCTCACAGAGCTGCTTGACCACGATGGTCGGCGAGAGCCCGTGCTCCTCGCAGCCGGTCCAGAGTGCCGGCAGCAGCGTCTCGATGCCCGGCCCACCCGAGGTGTTCTTGAAGATGTTGGGGTCGCCCTTCTTCTCCAGCCCCCAGGAAACGTGGTCCGAGGAGATGAAGTCGCAATGGCCGGCGGCGAGATGGCTCCAGAGCAGATCGCTCTCGGCCTTCGGCCGGATCGGCGGGTAGTGCTTGATCTTGGCGCCGAAGCGCGGCCCGTGCTCCTCGGCATTGAGCATGAAATACTGCACGCAGCTTTCCGCCGTCACCTTGTAGCCGGCCTGCTTGTAGAGGTTGCGGATCTCGAAGCCGCGCGAGGTCGAAACGTGCACGGCATGCGCGCGTGCGCCGGTCTCGGCGCCGATCTCGTAAATCCGCGCCGTGGCGAGGTTCTCGACCAGCGGCGTGTGAGCGCGCAGGAAGGCGTCCTGCCCGGTATCGCCGGCCTCGGTCAGCCGGGCGATGTTGCGGCGCGTGATCTCCTGGTCCTGGTTGTGCACGCCGCAGAGCAGCCCGGTCGGCGCGATCAGCTTGAAGGCCTCGTAGATCGTGTCGTCGCCGATGCGCGGAAAGCGGGTCGCGTTGGCCTCGAAGGTCGAGAACTTGAAGGCGCAGGCGCCGGCCTCGACAAGGCCCGGAATGGCGTGAAGGCCGTCCTCGATAGTGATAGTGGCATAAAGCGCGACGTCGACATGAGCGTCGCGCTCGACCACCGCGACCTTCTCGTTGAAGAGCTTGGCGCTGGTGACCGGCTCGGGCTCGTCATAGGGCATGTCGACCATGACGGTGACGCCGCCCGCAGCCGCGGCGCGCGAGCACATGCCGATGCCCTCATGATTGGCCTGGCTGCCGGAATGGACCTGCCCGTCGATGACGCCAGGAATGATCCATTGGCCGCGGAAGTCCTGCGTCTCGCGGGCCGAAGGCGGCGTGCCCGCCCCGACCGCGCCGATCTTGCCAGCGGTGACGGCGACGTAGCCGTCCTCGATGACCCGGTCGGACAGCACGACATTGCCGCGGAGGACGAGATCGAAATCGCTCATGGTCAGGATATCCCGGTTGAACCTGCGGGGTGGACGATTGCCGACTAGATTTCGCGGCCGAGCGCGTAGTCGGTGAAGTTCATGCCGAGCGCCTTCTCGACGATCGGATAGACGCTGGGATCGGTCACGCTCGAGCTCAGCGGAATCTTGTCCTTGGGCACGCGCAGGACGGACAGAACCATGCCTTCGCGGACATGGCCGGCGCTGACCGGGGCCCCGTCCTCACCCAGCGTGGTGATGACATCAGGGAAGCAGGCGTGGCGCGCGTCATCGCGATCGGTCACCGCCATGTACTCGTTCATGACGTGGATGATGCGCGCGGTCGCGCCGGTTCCGACCTCGATCGTGCCGATGTCGAAGGCTTCGTTGGTGTAGCGGACATCTTTCTTCGCGACCGGCCCATGCGCGATGATCGAGCCGCCGGTCTGATCGCAGATCGCGTCGATCACCGCCGTCCCGCCCTTCGGCTGTGCCGAAAGGATGCGCTCGCCCAGGGCCAGGGCCATCGAGACGCCGCCGAGCGCGGCGTTCTTGCGGACATAGGCCGCCGAGACCGGGTTGCGGCAGGAGGCGATGAAGCCGCCCGACATGTCCGAAGCCGTGCGCAGGATCGGCGAGACCTTGGCGGTGGCGCCGCGCGTCACCAGCTCGATGTACTGGTTCTTGGCGCGGTTGCCGCCGACCGCGACCTGGATCGTCGCCTCGGGGCTGTTGGCGAGGCCGATCGAGCCCATATCGCCGGTGGGATGGGCGCGGATGTCGCCGACCGCGTCGACCACCTTCACGCCGAGGATGGCGCTCGGCAGCCAGGCGTTCAGCGTGCTCGACATGCCGTTCTGGCCGATGATCAGGCCGTAGATCGGCTTGCCGAGGGCTTCCTGCAGCAGCTGGACGGCCTTGACGTAGTCGATGCCCCACATCTCCCACTCGGTCGTGCCGGCCGGCGCGCCGATGGCGGCGGCGGTCGCGATGATCGCGTCGTCGGGAATCTCGTCCATGGTGACGAGCTCCGGCCGGCCGGTGTTGACGGCGGCGGTGCCGAGCATGCGGCCATGATCCGCCCAGCCACCGCCACCGGCGGCGAAGACCGAGCCGCCGGCGACGGCAGCCTCGACATCCTTCATCGTCAGAAAGCGTCTCATCGGCCAGCCTCGTCCCGGATCGCAGGCCGGTCGTTGCCGGCGTGGGCCGAGCTTAGAGCGCTAGGCGCGAAATGAATCATGCTTATTATGCGGCAGACCATAATCGGATGTTATCGCCATGCGCCTCAATCTCAGGCAGATCGAAGTCTTCCGGGCCATCATGCTCACCGGCTCGATCAGCGGTGCGGCCCGGCTGCTCTCGGTGTCCCAGCCGGCGATCAGCCGCCTGCTCGCCTATACCGAGGACCGGCTGGCGCTGCGCCTGTTCGAGCGCGTGCGCGGCCGGGTTCAGTCGACGCCGGAAGCGCGCCGGCTCTTTCAGGAGGTCGACCTCGTCCATCAGGGCGTGGTCCGGGTCAACGAGCTCGCCGAGGAATTGCGCGAGCGCGGCACCGGCTCGGTGCGGATCGTCGCGAGCCCCAGCGTCGGCCAGGCGCTGGTCCCCGATGCCATCGCCCGCGTTCGGGAGCGCTTCCCGGATCTGCGGGTCGAGTTCGAGGTGCTCACTTTGCTCGAGATCGTCGCCAAGATCGTCAGCGGCCGGGCCGATCTCGGCGTGTCGATCCTGCCGATCGACGAGCCGACGCTCGACATGGAGGTGCTGACCGAGGGACGCCTGATGGTCATCATGCCGCGCGACCACGAGCTCGCGCGGCTGCGCGTCGTCCGGCCGGCCGATCTCGTGCCTTACCCGCTGATCGGCTTCGGCCCGCAAACGCCCTATGGCGACGTGGTCGGCCGGGCGCTGGCGCTGAAATCCGCGCCGTTGCGCATCAGCACCGTGGTCCGCTTCACCCCCGTCGCCTGCGCCATGGTGCGGGCCGGCGCCGGCATCGCGGTCGTCGACGAGTTCGTGCTGCGCGGACGAACCTGGCCGGAATTGGTCTCGCGTCCGCTCGCGCCGAAGACCCGGGTTCGCGCGCACCTGCTGACGCCGCGCTTTGAGCCCCTATCGCGGACGGCGAACGCTTTCGTCGACATTCTACGCGGGCTGGTCCCGCCGCTGCCGAGCAGCAAAGAGGCCGAAGCGGCGGAAAAGGCTTAACGCCATGTTATGGGTAGCCGACAATAAATGATTGGCTTGGCATGATTTTGCCCTGTTAGGCTCCGCTCCAGACGTGGCCGGATTGTTGCAAGAACAGGGGTGCGACAGTCACGGCATGACCGTCACTTCGGAACGGGAGCGGGAATCATGAAGCTGAAGTCGATCAAGCCGGCGCGGATCGCGCTCGCAAGCGCCGCGTTGGCCGCCTTCCTGGCGATGCCGGCGATGGCGCAGGACGCCGACCACCCCAAGAACGAAAAGCTGAAGGTCGCCTGCGACCTCGGTTTCGCGCCGTTCTGCTTCAAGACGCCGACCGGCGAGACGACCGGCTTCACCTATGACATGTCGGCCGCACTCGCCCAGAAGCTCGGCCGGCCGGGCGTCGAGGTAACGGATTCGAACTTCTCGGCGATCTTTGCCGGCCTGTTCTCCAAGCGCTACGAGATGATCCCGGCGCCGACCAACATCACGACCGAGCGCGCGTCGCAGATGCTGTTCTCCGAGCCCTATATGCCGACGGGCCTCGGCTTCCTGGTCAAGAAGGGCGGCAAGATCGCCAATATCGAAGAGCTGAAGGGCAAGGCGCTGAGCGTCAACAACGGCTCGATCTCGGACAAGTGGCTGACGGACAACGAGGCCAAGTACGGCTTCACCATCCAGCGCTACAACAAGAACGCCGACGCCGTGCAGGCGGTCATGATCGGCCGCGCCTTCGCCAACGTCGCCGATGCGCCGGTCTCGCGCTACGTCTCCACCCAGACGCCGACCGCGGAAGTCGCCTATGTTCTCGACGGCGGCCGGAACTTCGGCATTGCCTTCCGCAAGGAGGACACGGCCTTCCGCGCCCAGGTCGAGGCGGCACTGGAATGCATCAAGGCCGACGGCACGCTCGCGAAGATCCACGAGAAGTGGTTCGGCGTGAAGCCGGATGCTGCCTCCTCGATGGCGAAGGTCTATCCGGGCATCGGCGCGCCTGACTTCGAGGGCTATGACGCGACCCCGCACAAGGCGGAGTGCAAGTGAGCGCACGGCCCGCAATGACGGCCGCGCCCTCCGAAACGATCGTTTCGATCGAGGGACTGCGCAAGAGCTTCGGCGAGGTCGAGGTTCTGTGCGGGGTCGACCTCACGGTCGGCAAGGGCGAGGCCGTCGTGATCGTCGGCTCCTCCGGTTCAGGCAAGAGCACCTGCCTGCGCTGCATCAATCGGCTCGAGGAACCGACGGCGGGCACGATCCGCGTCGGCGGGCAGGAGGTCACCGGTCCGAAGGTCGACCTCAATCTCCTGCGCCGCCGGATCGGCATGGTCTTCCAGGGCATCCATCTCTACCCGCACAAGACGGCGCTCGGGAACGTGACGCTGGCGCTGCGCAAGGTCGTCGGCCTCGGCAAGGAGGAGGCGGAGCGCAAGGCCCGCCATCACCTCGAGGTGGTCGGCCTGGCGCACAAGGCCGATTCCTATCCGGCCGAGCTTTCGGGCGGGCAGCAGCAGCGCGTCGGCATTGCCCGCGCCATGGCGCTGGAGCCGCAGGTCATGCTCTTCGACGAGCCGACCTCGGCACTCGATCCCGAGCTCGTCGGCGAGGTGCTCAACGTCATGGTCCGCACCAAGGAGATGGGCATGACCATGATCGTGGTGACGCATGAGATGAAGTTCGCCCGCGATGTCGCCGACCGCGTCGTCTTCATGGACCATGGCGCGATCCTGGCCGAGGGCACGCCGCAGGACATCCTGATCAACCCGCAGCACCAGCGCATCCGAGACTTCGTGATGCGCTCGCACAGCTGACGGCGTTACATGGACCAGATCGTCCGCTACTTCTTCGATTTCCAGCTGATGTCGGCCTATTGGCCCGACATCCTGCGCGGCTTCCTGATCACCGTTCAGATGTCGATCCTGACGGTCGTGATCGGCATCCCGCTCGGCCTCGTCCTTGCGGTCCTCAGGCTCTACGGCATCCGGCCGCTGAACTGGCTGATCATCTTCTACATCGATTTCTTCCGCTCGATCCCGCAGCTCGTCCTGATCGTGCTGGCCTATTTCGCCCTGCCCTATTTCGGGCTGGTGCTGGAGCCCTTCACCGCGACGGTGCTGGCGCTCGCGATCGTGCTCTCGGCCTTCGCCGAGGAGATCTTCTGGGCCGGCATCAACGCCGTGTCGAAGGGGCAATGGGAAGCCGGCCGCTCGACCGGCCTGAGCTTCACCAAGACGCTCGCCCACATCATCCTGCCGCAGGTCGTGCGCATCTCGATCCCGCCGCTGACAAACCGCGCCATCGGCATCAGCAAGGGCACGACGCTGGGCTCCGTCGTGGCCGTGCCCGAACTGCTCAACGTGACGTCGAGCATCCAGTCCAACGTCGCCAACCCGACTGCGCTGACCGTCGGCGCCCTGCTCTTCCTGCTGCTGTTCCTGCCCTTCGTGCGCTTCACGCGCTGGCTGGAACATGCCTACTCGCATCCGAGGTCATGATGGACGATCTCGTCACGACCTTCTTCAACCTCGACGTGCTCAGGCAGGTCTGGCCGCTGCTGCTGCAGGGCTTCTGGATGACGCTGGCGCTGGCCGCCGTCGCCGTTCCGCTCTCGGTGCTCGCCGGCGTCGCCATCGCCATGGCGCAGGATGTGCCGAGCCGGCTGCTGCGCTTCCTGCTCATCGCCTATGTCGACGTGATGCGCGCCATCCCGCCGCTGGTGCTGCTGATCTTCATCTTCTTCGGCCTGCCCTTCCTGGGTTTGAAGCTCAACGAATTCACCGCGGCCGTGCTGGCGCTGACGCTGAACGGCTCGAGCTACTTTGCCGAGATCTTCCGGGCCGGCATCGAATCCGTGGCGAAGGGCCAGCGCGAAGCGGCCCGCTCGACGGGGTTGAGCTGGTATCAGAGCATGGTCCATGTCGTCGTGCCGCAGGGCACGCGCAATGTGCTGCCCGACCTGATCAGCAACACGGTAGAGCTCGTGAAGCAGACCTCGATCGCGTCTGCCGTCGCCTTGCAGGAATTGCTGCGCTCGGCCCAGCTCGCCCAGGGGCTGCTCTACAATCCGACGCCGCTGATCGCGGTGGCGCTCGTCTACTTCCTGATGTTCTGGCCCTTCGTGCGCCTGGTCTCCCGCCTGCAGAACCGCACCGCCATCTCGGCCGCGTGATGCCAGCCCCGTCGCGCTATGGCGTGACGGGGAAGAGCCGCGTGATGCGGTTGGGATTGGTCTCGGCGAGGAAGATCTCGCCGGTGGCGCCGAGCCAGAGACCGTGCGCGCCGTTGAGGACAGGCCGGCAGCGGCCGAGCAAGGCGCCGTCGGACGAGAGCAGGCTGAGCGTCGGGATCGAATCGCAGACATGAATCCGGTCATCCGCATCGGCGACGACATCCTGGGGGCGCAGAAAGGCGTCCCATACCGCCAGCAGCCGGCCGTCGGCCGTGAAGCTCTGGACGCGGCTGTTCTCGCGGTCGGCGACGATCACGCGCCCGTCGCTGAGCACGCAGATGCCGTGCGGCGTCAGGAAAGCGCCCGGTGCGGTGCCGACCGAGCCCCAACTCGCGATGGGACGGCCGGCTCGATCGAAACGGTGGATGCGACCATGGCCGTAGCCATCGGCGACGTAGAAGCCGCCATCCGGCGCGAAGGCAATGTCGCTGGGGTGATTGAAGGGGTCGCCGGGCCGGTCGATCTCGCCGATCTCATGCTGCACCTGCCCGTGGGCATCGCAAAACAGGACGCGGTGCGCATCCCGGTCGACGATGGCGATCACGCCGTCCGGCCCGGTCGCGATCTTGTGGGCGTCGAGGCACAGCGTCTCGCCCCAGCTGCGAACGAACGCTCCATCGCCCGACAGGGTGACGACGCAAGGCCCCGCCGGGTCAACCGCGCTGTCGCGACGCAGCAGGACATGGACGAGCCCATCCTTGTCGATGGCAAGGTCGGTGATCCGCCCGGGCGTCGGTGGCAGGGCGCCCCAGGGCCGCTCGACTCCGAACAGCTTGTCGCCAAGCCGCACCTGCAGTTCCGTTTTCATCCTGACCTCGTCGTTGTCTGGCGAGTCGCGGGCCGCCATTGCGTCGGCGCCGCGGCCGCTTCGGGAGAAAGACCATGAGTGATTTCGATCTCGTCATCCGCGGCGGAACGGCCGTGACAGCCTCCGATATCGGAGCCTTCGATATCGGCGTGAGCGATGGCGTGATCGTCGCGATCGGCGAGCGGCTCCCGCAAGGTCGCGAGGAGGTGGAGGCGCGCGGCCTGCTCGTCCTGCCAGGCGGCGTCGACAGCCATGTCCATCTCGACCAGCCGTTTTCCTCGGGCGCGGACATTGCCGACGGCTTCGACAGCGGCACGGCCTCCGCCGCTGCAGGAGGCACGACCACGGTCATCTGCCATGCGCCTCAGGTCAGGGGCGGCTCGCTGGCTGGCGCCGTCGCCGCCTATGCCGAGAAGGCCAGACAGGCGCGGATCGACCATGCCTTCCATCTCCTGGTCAACGATCCGACGCCGGAGGTGCTCGAGCACGAGCTGCCGATGCTGGTCGAGGCCGGGCACCGCTCGGTCAAGATCTTCATGACCTATGACAGCAACCGGCTGGGCGACGCGCAGATCCTGCAGACGCTCGCCGCGGCGCGGCGGGCGGGCGCGCTCGTCTGCGTCCATGCCGAGCATCACGAGCTGATCGGCTGGCTGACACAGGCGCTGCTGGCGGCCGGCCTGACGGCGCCGCGCCATCTCGCCTGGGCCAAGCCGATGGTGGTCGAGCGCGAGGCGACGCACCGCATCCTGGCCTTGGCCGAGGCGCTGGATACGCCGATCCAGATCTTCCACGTCTCGGGCACGCAGTCGGGCGAGGAGGTGGCGCGAGCACAGGCGCGCGGGCAGAAGGCCTGGGCCGAGACCTGTACGCAATATCTCGTGCTCGACGAGGCCGACATGGACAGGCCGGGTTTCGAGGGCGCGAAGTTCATGATCTCGCCGGCGCTGCGTTCCGCCGCCGATCGCGAGGCGCTCTGGCAGTTCCTGCGTGACGGCGTGATCGACATCGTCTCGTCCGACCATTCGCCGCTGCGCTACGACGACCCGCGCGGCAAGAAGCAGCATGGCGAGACCGCGCCCTTCAACAAGATCCCGAACGGCGTGCCCGGTCTCGCGGCCCGGCTGCCGATCCTTTATTCGGAGGGCGTCGCAAAGGGGCGCATCGACCTGCGCCGCTTCGTCGATCTCGTCGCGACCAACCCGGCGCGGCGTTTCGGGCTGGCGCCGCGCAAGGGCGCGATCGCCGTCGGGGCGGACGCCGACATCGTCCTGTTCGATCCGGAGAGGCGCGTTGAGCTCACCAACGCCCTGCAGCATCACGGCAGCGATTACACGCCCTATGAGGGCATGACGGTCCAGGGCTACCCGGCCGCCACCTATCAACGCGGCCGCCTCGTCTTCGACGGTGAGCGCGTGCTTGCCCAGCCGGGAGATGGCCGATTGCTGGCGCGCGGCCCTTACCCCGAGATCGCGCCGACCGGCCATTTCCCGACGCCGTTCGACCCATTCCGGTAAGGCATTCACGCAAGAGCGCTCAGGCGCCCTCCGCCTTTCCAAGCAGAGCCTTGCCAAGCAGAGCCTTGCCGAGCGGGGCGCCGGCGCCGGTGCGTTCCGTCAGCAGGCCATAGTGCTCGATGCGGCGATGGCGGGCGAAGTCGAAGATCGTGGCCTTGCCGAAGCGGGTGTCGTCAAGATCGCAGGCGTGGACGAGCACGCCATCCTGCTCATGGTCGAGCTCGCCGACGATCTTGCCGTCAGGCGCCGCGATCAGCGTGCCGCCGATCAGGTGATGGCCGTCCTCGCTGCCGGCCTTGGCGACGGCCACGACCCAGGTCGAATTCTGATAGGCGCCAGCCTGCACCGAGAGGCGGTGATGGAAGAGGCGATCGGCGGCCGTCTCGTTCGCGGATTGCGAGTTGGCGGACGGCGTATTGTAGCCGAGCACGACCATCTCCACGCCTTGCAGCCCCATGACGCGATAGGTCTCGGGCCAGCGCCGGTCATTGCAGATCGCCATGCCGAACAGGCCGCCCTCGAATTCCCAGACCGGGAAACCGAGATCGCCGGGCTCGAAATAGCGCTTCTCGAGATGCTGGTGCGCACGCTCGGGGTCGAGCTCGGCATGGCCCGGCAGATGCACCTTCCGGTACTTGCCGACGATCCGGCCGGTGTGGTCGACCAGGATCGAGCTGTTGAAATGACGGCCCTGCGGCGTGAGCTCGGCATAACCGAAGCTCATGGCCATGCCGAGCTCTCTCGCCTTGTCGAAGAGCGGCTGTGTTGCCGGCCCGGGCATGGCGCGCTCGAACCAATGATCGGCCTCGGCGCGATCCTCATGGTACCAGCGCGGGAAGAAGGTGGTCAGCGCCAGCTCCGGATAGACGATGAAGGTCGCGCCCTGCGCCTTGGCCTTTTCCATCAGCGCAACCATGCGGTCGACGACCTGCTTGCGGCTGTCGGCCCGCTGGATCGGACCCAATTGAGCTGCGGCGACTGTGACGATTCGTGGCACGGCGTTCCTGATCACATAAAGTCCGAGGGGCGGCAGACCGGGCTCGCGCCAAGCGTGTCGAGGCCAATGCGCCGCATTTGAGCGTGGCTTTCGCCAAGGCTGCCCCTTGGTTGCTGGATGATGCCAGAGCCTTAAATCGTCACCTTCCCATTCTTCATATGCTTTCTTTGAGATCGGCTATAATCCGATGTTATGCCTCATGCACTGTTCGATCGAGCTCATGGCGCGGTCATTTTGAGTGGATCGCAGGGCCGATCGGATCTGTTCCCCACTTCAAGGCCTCCAGGCGGCGGCCGTAGGATGTCACTCCGCCCTGCTATTGGCCGGTTCTGGCCGATAGCTTGAGCTGCGGGAAAGCCGACATTTCGAAAGTCAGCGATGGGCCAGTTTGATGCCCAACGTCAGCATGCCGTTGGTGTCCGACTGGGGCCACCAACACGCCTCGCCCGTCCAGGCCGAATGGCCGGGACAAGACACTGGGTCATCGCTCAGAAGCGGACGGGCCCCGTAAAGTTACGAAACTTTCAATCTAGCTGGACATGAAGCACAGCTTGGGCGGTCGACACTGGCTCAGGCGGCCGACGAGACGCGACCGCCCCCTCATCCAGACATCAGCTTCGGCAAGATCGTCACGATCTGCGGGAAGACTGTGATCAATACGAGAAGCAGCATCAGCACAAAGAAATACGGCATTGCCGCTTTCGTTACGGTCAGGATGTCCTTGCCCGTGATGCTCTGCAACACGAAGAGGTTGAAGCCCACAGGCGGGGTGATCTGTGCAGCCTCGATCAGGACCACGACAAAGATGCCGAACCACAGCAGGTCGATTCCGGCAGCTTGCACCATTGGGAGCATCACCGAGGAAGTCAGGACGATGATCGAGATACCTTCCAGGAAACAGCCCAGGATCAGCATGAAGACTGCGAGAACCGCAAGCAGAGCGTAGGGCGAAAGATGCATCGCATCGACCCAACTCGCCAGTGAGCGCGGGATATCGACGAAGGCGACCGCGATCGTCAGGCAGGCAGCGCAGGCGATGATGAAGGAGATCATGCAAGAAGTCCGCATGGCGGCCATCAGGCCCTCCATGAAGCTCTCCCGCGTCATCCCGCCGCCTAGCGCCGCAAGGATCAGGGCACCGATGACCCCGATGGTGGCGGCCTCGGTCGGCGTCGCGATGCCGCCATAGATCGAGCCGACGACGGAGCCGATCAGGAGGGCGACTGGGATCAGCCGGCGCGACCGATAGATTTTCTCCAGAAACGGCACAGATGGCTCGGCCGGAGGCATCTTGTCGGAATTGAACAGGCTCCAGATCGCCGTGTAGCCCATGAAGAGCAGCATGAGGAGCAAACCCGGCAAGACGCCGGCGATGAAGAGTCGAGCGATCGAAACCTCGGCCGTCACGCCGTAGACGATCATGATGATCGAGGGCGGGATGAGCAGGCCAAGCGTGCCCGATCCTGCCAGGGTCCCGATGGTCATGTTCAGCGGATAGCCGCGCTTCTCCAGCTCCGGCACGCTGATCCGGCCGATGGTGGCACAGGTCACCGCCGAGGAGCCGGCGACCGCCGCCATGATGCCGCAACCCAGCACATTGACGTGCAGCAACCCGCCGGGCAGCCGAGACGCCCAGGGAGCCAGTCCCTGAAACATGTCGGACGACAGCTTTGAGCGAAACAGGATCTCGCCCATCCAGATGAAGAGCGGCAGTGAGGTCAGCGCCCAGCCCCAGCTCGAATCCCAGAGCGTCGATGCGATCAGCGATCCCATCGGGGCCGTGGTGAAAAGCCCCATCAGCACCATGCCGACGGACAGCAGGGCCAAAGCGACCCAAACGCCGCTGGCAAGCAGCAGGAGCAGTGAGCCGGCCAGTATGAGAGAGGCGATAACGATCGGGTCCATCACCTGTCCCTATGCCACGGGCTTGTCGAGGCCGATCTCGTCGGGCGCCTCGTAGCGCGGCCGACCACCGGTCAGCAGCCAAAAAAGTTCGTCGATGAGGGCAATCGCGAAAGCGATCACGCCGATAGCGACGCCGGTCTGGGGAATCCAGAACGGCATGGCCAGAAGGCCAGGGCTAATGTCGTTGTATTCGTAGGATTGCCGAGCAAGCTGGGTCACGTGCCAGGCGAGGAACGAGACCACCACCGAGCCAAGCAGGCAGTTGACGATCTCGACTCCGTGCCGGAAGCGGGGCGGAAACCGGTCGATGATCAGGCTGATGCGCACATGCGCGCCGCGCCTGAATGTGTGGGCGAGACCGAAGAAGGTCGAGGCCGCGAGGCACAATCCCGCCGCTTCGGTGGCATCGAGCGTGACGCCCCGCATACGAGAGACGATCTGCAGGACGATCGCGACCGCGATGCCGATCATGAAGGCCGCGGCGAGATAGCCGCAGGCCTGATAGAACTTGTCGAGAGCCCCCCGTATCACCGGTCACCTCGCTGGGCATGGGTTGCGTGAAGGGCGGCGCGCGGGACGCGGCTTACTCGAGGCTTTTCCGGTAGGTCTCGTAGACGCCCTTTTCTTCTGCCGAGGCCGTGGACAGCCACTCGGCGACCATGCCCTTGCCGGCAGCCTCGATGGCGTCGAGCACGTCCTTGGGCGATTGGGCGATCGTCACGCCGTGGCTCTTGAGGACGTTCTCGCGCTCCTCGCTGGCCTTCTTGGCAAGCTCCCAGCCGCGCTTCGTCGCGGCTTCGCCGGCGGCAAGAACGACCTTCTGCGTGGCGTCGTCGAGCTGGCGGAACGCGCGCTCGTTGACCAGGATCGCGTTCTTGTTGTGCATCGTGCCGGTATAGGTGAAGTGCTTGACGTAATCCCAGATCTGGACGTCAGTCCCGGTCTGGGCGCTGGTCCAGAGCGCCTGGATCATGCCCGTCGAGAAGGCCTGCGGCACTTCAGCGAAGGGCAGGATCAGCGCTTCCATGCCGAGCTTCTCGCCCATGATCTGGGTCTGCTTCGAATAGATGCGCAGCTTCTGGCTCTTGAGATCCGCCAGCCCCTTCAGCGGCTGCTTGGTGTAGAAGCCCTGGCCGGGCCAGGCGACATAGGTGATGGCGCGCAGGCCGTTCTTCTTGAACATCGCATCGAAAAACGGCGCCTGGGCTTCCGTCAGCTTGGTCGCCTGGTCGAAGGTCGTCGCGACGCCGGGGATGTTGTCGAGATTGTACATCGCGGCTTCGTTGCCATAGACGCCGAGGCGGATTTCGCCGATCTGGATCTGGCCGGACTGCACCGCGCGCTTGACGGCATCGAGCTTGATCAGGCTGTCATTGGAGCGCAGATCGATCTTGAGCTTGCCGGCGCTTTTCTCCTCGATCTCCTTGACCATCGTTCGGATGTTCTGGGTGAAGAAGCTGCTCTCCGGATAACCCGACGCCATGGTCCAGCTGGTCTGGGCAAGGGTTGGCGCAGTCCAGGCGACGCTCATCGCGAAGGCAGCGGATGCAATCAGAGCTCTGCGGTTCATCGTTCCCTCTTTTTGGCTTCGAGGCGGACAAGGCCTGCGCGCATTGTCGGACCGGGCGTTCGAGCGGGCTCGATAGCCGACTTTCGACACTCCAGCCCGTTCCCGCGATAGCATCCAATTGAATTTTTCTGTTCTTGCGATATATTTTCTTTATTGTTCAACGCATCGGCTCGAAATTTGCTTGCCGGATCGCGGGCGCTCTGGAGGGCAGCGATGCCGAACTGGACTCTAAAGCAGCTCGAAAGCTTCGTCTGGGTCGCGAAGCTCGGCAGCTTCAGAGGCACAGCGGAGCGCCTGAACACAACGCAGCCCAATATCTCGGTGCGCATTTCCCAGCTCGAGGCCTCGCTTGGCGTCAGACTTTTTTATCGAGACTCCGGTTCGGTCGCTCTGACGCCGATCGGCCACTCGCTGCTGGTGCACGCTGAAAAGGTGCTGCTGGCCTCGGAGGAGTTTTCACAGCAGTCGATCCGCTCCGACCAGCAGGCCGGCATTTTGCGGCTGGGGGTGGCCGAGTTGATCGCGCAGACCTGGCTGCGTGACTACTTGCTCGACCTGCGACAGGTATTCCCCAATGTCGACGTCGAGCTCAAGGTCGATTTGACGACCAACCTGCGCGAGGAACTGGTCTCGCGGGCACTGGACCTCTGCCTGCTGAACGGCCCGATCTCGAATTTCAACATCACCAATGTCGATCTCGGCTCCGTGCCCTATTTGTGGGTGGCCTCACCGCAGCTTGGACTCGCAGGCGCCGATATCGCGACGATGACCTCGCACACCATCCTCACCCATGCCCGCAACACGCGCCATTTCGTCGAGCTCTCAGCCCATTTCCGAGACAGCTGGGAAGGACCGGTTCGGATCGTGCCGTCGAGCAGCCTGGCGGCCAACCTGCAGATGACCATCGATGGTCTGGGCATCGCACCGATGTCCCGGACGCTGGTGGAAAAGCATCTGGACTCCGGGGAACTCGTTGAATTTCCCTATGAATGGAAGCCCAGCGCGCTGGTCTTCACGGCCTCATACGCCCACACGCCAGCGAGCTTTCTGCTCAAGCGCGCAGCCGAGCTAGCGAGGGACAGGGCAGCGCGACATCATCGGGGCGATATCGTCGGGCAACCCGCAAACCCAACCGATAAAGATCCTCTATCGAATAGCATAGATAATAATAATTCGACGACATAGGCCGCCATTTCTATCCTCCGGCGATCAGGCAAAGGAGGCCAAGCAGCCATGTCCATTCTTGGGGCCCGTTTGGGCGTCGACATCGGCGGAACGTTCACGGACGTCGTCCTCGAACAGGGGCAGCAAAGGTTCTCGACAAAAGTCCTGACCACCTATTCCGCGCCGGAAGACGCGATCATCGAGGGCATGCACCGGGTCTGTTCCAAGGCCGGCATCCCCGCCTCGGCGATCGGGCAGATCATCCACGGCACAACGCTTGCGACAAACGCCCTGATCGAACGACGCGGCGCGAAAACCGCCTTGGTTACAACCGAGGGCTTCCGCGACGTCATCGAGATGCGAACCGAGAGCCGCTTCGAGCAATACGACCTGAATCTGACGCTGCCGCCGCCTCTGCTCGCGCGTAACCGCCGCTATACGGTAAAGGAGCGCATGGATGCGCGCGGGAAGGTATTGATCCCGCTGGAGCGCAATGCGATCGAAGCGCTCGCCGACGAACTGCGTGGGGCCGGCTACGAGAGCGTGGCCGTCGGCCTGCTCCATTCCTACGTCAACGATGCACATGAGCGCCTGATCCACGACGTGCTCGCGGAGCGGCTGCCGGGCGTGATGATCTCGCTGTCGTCGGAAGTCTCGCCGCAGATGCGCGAATACGAGCGCTTCAACACGACGATCGCCAATGCCTATATCAAGCCGCTGATGAAGAGCTACCTGGTCCGGCTCAAGGGGCGACTTGCCGACGAGGGGGCCTCCTGCCCGATCTTCCTGATGCATTCGGGCGGGGGCATCATCTCGCTGGAGAGCGCCTCCGAATTTCCGGTCCGGCTTGTCGAATCCGGCCCGGCGGGTGGCGCTGTCTTTGCCGCCGACATCGCGGCCCGGCACGGACTGAAGAAGGTGCTGTCCTTCGACATGGGCGGGACGACGGCAAAGATCTGCCTGATCAAGAACTACACGCCGAAGACCGCCCGCGTCTTCGAGGTCGCCCGGACCTATCGCTTCAAGAAGGGCTCGGGCATGCCGATCTCGATCCCGGTGATCGACATGGTCGAGATCGGCGCCGGCGGCGGCAGCCTCGCCCATGTCGATTCGATGAACCAGATCCGCGTCGGACCGGAAAGCGCCGGTTCGGAGCCCGGCCCTGCCTGCTACGGGCGCGGCGGCAAACGACCTGCGGTGACGGACGCCGACGTCATCCTCGGCAAGATCGACCCGGAGAATTTCGCAGGCGGGACAATCCCACTCTTCGCCGATGAATCGGCCGCGGCGCTTGCGAGCGAGATTGGCGGCAAGCTCGGTATGGACGCGCTTGAAAGCGCCTGGGGCGTCTCCGAAGTCGTCGATGAGAACATGGCCAATGCGGCGCGGGTCCATGCGGTCGAGAACGGCGAGGATCTTTCGGGTTACACGATGATCGCCTTCGGCGGCGCGGCGCCACTGCATGCCGGCCGGCTCTGCGAGAAGCTCGGGATATCGCGCTGCCTTGTGCCGCCCGGCGCCGGCGTCGGCTCGGCCATCGGCTTCCTGCGGGCGCCCTTCAGCTTCGAGGCGAACCGGACCCTGTTCATGCGGCTGGCGCGGTTCGACACGGCGCGCGTCGCGCGCCTGTTCGGGGAGATGGAGGATGAGGCGACGCGCGTCGTGCGTTCCTGCGGCTGGGGCGGCGAGATCATCGCCGAATACAAGGTCTATATGCGCTACGCCGGCCAGGGCTGGGAAATCCCGGTGACGCTGACGCCTGCCGAAGCCCGCGCCGCCGATCCTGCCGTCATCCTGCAGCTCTTCGAGCGGGAATACGCGAACCTCTTCGGACGCACGGTGAAGGGGCTCGAGGCCGAGATCACGGTATGGTCGGTCAACGCCCATACGCCGCCGGAGCCGGTCGTCGCGGTCGAGGGTCTGGACACGGTGGAAGAGGCGTCCACCGACGCAGCGCGAACCGTCTTCGATGCGGGATTGGGGAGGCGCGTCGAGGCCTCCTCCCATCATCGCTCCGACCTGCATGCCGGCAGCGAGATCCGCGGCCCCGGCGTGATCACGGAAGACGAGACCACCATCATCCTGCCTTCGAGCCGTGTCGCCATCACTTTGAACGATGGCTGCATCGACATCCGCTTGAAGGATATTTCGCCCGCGCTGCGCGCGGAGGCCCGGAAGGAAGCCGCTCATGTCTGAGGTTTCGAAGGTTGCCTACCAGGTGATGTGGAACCGCCTGATCTCGGTCGTCGAGGAGCAGGCACAAGCGCTGATCCGCACCTCCTTCTCGACCTCCGTACGCGAAGCGGGCGATCTCTCCGCCGGCGTCTACAACGAGAAGGGCTTGATGCTGGCTCAGGCGGTGACCGGCACGCCGGGGCATGTCAACGCCATGGCCGATGCGGTGGCGCATTTCATCCGCCGGATCGGGCGCGACAATATCTGCGAGGGCGACGTCTACATCACCAACAATCCATGGGAAGGCACCGGCCACCTGCACGACATCACCGTCGTCAGCCCGTCCTTCCACAAGGCGCGCCTGGTCGGCTTCTTCGCCTGCACTGCCCATATCGTGGACATCGGGGGGCGCGGCTTCGGCGCCGACGCGAACTCGGTCTATGAGGAGGGGCTTCATATCCCGATCATGAAGTTC
Organism: Bradyrhizobiaceae bacterium; assembly: GCA_036676315.1. GTDB lineage: Bacteria > Pseudomonadota > Alphaproteobacteria > Rhizobiales > Beijerinckiaceae > Allobosea. The sequence goes on along the minus strand of JAKFDB010000173.1, from coordinate 4,998 downwards.
GCCGACCGCGGCACGGTGAACGAGACGCTCGTCGCGATCATTCGCGGCAATGTGCGCGAGCCGGACCAGCTCGTCGGTGACATCTACGCGCTGGCGACCTGCAACGAGATCGGCCATCGCCGCCTCGTCGACATGATGGTCGAATTCCGACTCGACGATCTCTCCGGCATTTCCGACTTCATCCTGACCAATTCCCGTCAGGCGACACTCGACAAGATCGCGGCCCTGCCGCGCGCCCAGGCCGAGGGTCATATGCGGATCGACGGCTACAGCCGGCCGATCGACCTCTGCGTGAAGATCACGATCGAGCCGGACGGCGTGCTCTGCGACTGGGCCGGAACCTCCGGTGTCGACAAGAACGGCATCAATGTGCCGCTGGTCTATACGAAGGCCTATACCTGCTACGCTCTGAAATGCGCGATCGCGCCGGAAATTCCGAACAACGCGGCCTCGCTGGAGCCCTTCCGCATCGTGGCGCCGGAGAATACGATCGTGAACGCAGTCTGGCCGGCCCCAGTCGCGCTGCGCCACATCATCGGCCATATGGTGCCGGACACGATCTATGGCGCTCTCGACAAGATCCTGCCTGGCGTCGCGCCGGCAGAGGGAGCCGGCAGCCTCTGCAACTTCCAGGTATCGCTGCGGCCGCGCAGCGACGCACCGATGCCTGCGGATGCCGTCCGCGCCGAAGTCCTGACCTTCAATTCAGGCGGCTCCGGCGCGCGCCCGACGCTGGACGGCATGAACGCCACCGCCTTCCCTTCCGGCGTGATGACGATGCCCGTCGAGGCGACCGAGCAGGTCGGCCCGGTCATCGTCTGGCGCAAGGAACTGCGGCCGGATTCCGGGGGCAACGGGCGGCATCGCGGCGGCCTCGGCCAGCATATGGAGGTCGGCGCCTGGGAGGGCTACGAGTTCGATATCCAGGCGATGTTCGACCGTGTCCACCATCCCGCTCGCGGCCGGCGCGGCGGCGGTGCCGGTGCGCCCACGACGATCGCACTCGACGACGGCACAGCCATGAAGGGCAAGGGCAAGCAGTTTGTGCCGCATGGCCGCAAGGTCGTCATGGCCTTCCCCGGCGGTGCGGGCTATGGCGCGCCGGGCGAGCGCGAGGCGAAGAACGTCGAGCGCGATCTGGCGCTGGGATACATCTCGGCCGAGGCCGCCGGCGCGAGCTACGGGCTGTCTGACGAGCGCGTGGCCGACGTCATGGCGATATCGCGCAATGGCGAATTGCCTCGCTAGGCCGGCGTTCGCGATTCTCGCTTGAATGGAGAGCAAGCTGATGCAGCTGCCAAAGAACGGGTTCCTCGCCGCGATACGCGGCGGGCAGCAGCAGATCGGGCTGTGGCTCAGCCTCTCCAGCGCCTTTTCCACGGAAGCCGTAGCGACATCGGGCTTCGACTGGCTGCTGATCGACACCGAGCATTCGCCCAACGACCTGAATTCGGTGATGGCGCAGCTGCAGGTTCTGGCCGCTCATCCGGTCACGCCGATCGTGCGGCCGGACTGGAACGATGCGGTCCTGGTCAAGCGACTGCTCGACCTCGGCGCGCCCGGGCTGCTCTTTCCGATGGTGCAGAGCCCCGACGAGGCAAAGCGGGCCGTCGCCGCGACGCGCTATCCTCCGCACGGCATACGGGGCGTCAGCGGTAGCACCCGCGCCAACGCGTTCGGGCGCATGACGGATTATTTCAGCCGGATCCAGGACGAGACCGCCGTTCTCGTGCAGATCGAAACGCGCGCGGCGATCACGCAAGCCTTGGAAATCGGCAAGATCGAAGGCGTCGACGGCGTTTTCTTCGGACCGGCAGACATTGCGGCGGATATAGGCCTGCTCGGAAGCCCGGCAGCCCCTGCGGTCTGGGACCTGATCCGCCCTGCGGCGCAGGCGCTGATCAAGGCCGGCATCCCGGTCGGCACGCTCGTTTTCGACCCAGCCTTCGCGCGGAGCCTGCTGGCCGAAGGCTTTTCCTTTGTCGCCTGCGGTTCGGATGCAGCCATCCTGGCGCGCGGCGCCGACAGCCTCGCCAGCACGATGCGGGGCTGAACAGTGCTTATCCGCCAGCTGACCGCCTCGCCCGTTCAAATCCGCCTACGGTGAGCCCCCGGAAGCGGACCCTGCCAGGGTCGGAAATGGGCCACCAACACGCCTCGCCCGTCCGGGCGAGATGCGCCAAGAGTGGACCTTAGCCCTTCAAGCGTCACGGCCTGACATAGGTCCAGCCTCGCTCTTGCAATTCCATAACGCGGACCACGCCAGATTTTACGACCGAAACATCGGAGATGAGAGAAATCTCCTTATTCTCGGCCTTTTTCATATTTTCCTGCGTATTACCGCAGGCCTTGAAGGATATTGCTGGAGTGCTGACCGTAAGCTCCTTGATCCTGGCCTTGACTGGAGAGGTATCATCTCGAAGCATATGCAACCCTGGACCGAAGGTGACTACTTCTATCTCTACTTTCTCCCCAATATCCTTGTAGTGCTGCGCGACATTCGTTGCATTGTTGAGTGCCAGATTCATTGTTGCAGGATCGTTGGAGTTTACCTGCAGAACGAGGCGGTGGAGTTTTGTTTCGGAGGCAGGTCGTTTTGATGCCTGCGCAGGGGCTTGCTTCTTTTCCTGCGCCACTGACGGCGGCAAGACGATCAGGAATGCCGCGACGCTGGCCAGCACAGCCCGGGCGGTTCTGTTACAAGCAGTCATCCTGGTTTCTCCCGTGTTGGTTCGAGGATTATCGATTGCCCGGATTGGCAACGACTTTCGGCCACTTGCACGCTACGGCGACCTTGGCTCGCACCCCCTTCAGTCCGGCCAGCGCAAACTGCCCTTCATAGGCAGTGCCGGCTCGGGGCACGAGGCGGACATTGAGGCCGCCTTCGTCAGGAAAGGAATGCAGGAGATGCACGACATCGGTCCTGAACGCAGCGCCAGAACCGAATAATGGCGCCCCTGCTGCGACTTGCAGCGGCGCGGCGTCATTGATGCGGTAGACGATGATATAGTCGGTACTGCTACCGGTCACGGCCGGCCCTGAAACCGCCAGTTCGGTTCGGCCGCCACGGCAATAGATGGTCAGCTGCGTCAAGGAGTTCTCGGATCCACTGCGTGCGAACGTCTTTGCGGTGACGATTGGAGTATAGTCGATCGGCGAAGTCGTCTCGCTGACGATCCAGTTGTCTTCGCCGCGGGCCGGGCGATCGGTCGGCATTATGCTGCGCGACAGCCTGTCCAGGCACTCCAGTCGCGCAGCGGGCTCCATCGCGGCGCAAGCGCGAAGATGCAGCATCGGGTCGACCGCGTCCTGTGCCAGAGCGACTCCCCTGGCGATCTCGAGCGCGATGGACAGTGGCAGCACTTTCATCGCAAGGCCCGCGGTGCTTTCGTTTGGCGATCCAGCCAGTCCTGCGCCGCCGGGAAACGGTCGAGGCCGGGGACGGTGGCGGCCAGGTTGATCGACTTCCATTTCGGGTCGAAGCCGGGTCCCTGAAGCCTGTCGATGCGGGAAAACAGCACATCGATAAAGCGGGCGACCCGTTGATACCGGTTGGTTTGCGCCGGCCAATTGAACGCGACGAGTGCGGTCGGTACCGCAATCGTCTGCACCCGCTCGCCTTGCTTGATCAGCCCCGGATACTCGCCCCCCTCCAGCACGGCCGGAAGATAGTAATCCTCGAACTTGCCGTCATATTCGACCGGAAGAAACCTGAATCCGGGTTCGAAGCGCCCGCGCACGAACGCATCGACCGGCTTCGAAGTGATGAAGACAACCGCGGCCATCTCACCTTTGCGCATCTGCTCGAGCGCAACCTGGTGAGGGATGAATGTCTTTTCCGCGTTGATGCCGAGTCGGCTGAAGATCAGCGGCCCCGAATACGCCGCAGCGGTTCCCTGCGTGTTGAAGTTGACCTTCTTCCCGGCGAGATCCCCCAGGCTCTGGATCTCGGGCCGAACGAAGATATGCAACTCCGACGGGAAGAGGTTGAGGACGTAGGTGATCCGACGCCGTATCTGGGGCAGCTGAGCCTTGTATTCCTCCAGCGCGTCGGAATTGATGATCGCCGTATCGACGCCACGCAGATAGAGCAGCGAATTCAGATTCTCCGTGGCCCCCCGCGTGACGATTGGCAGGACATGCAAATTCGGCCCGTCATCGACGACGCGAGCCATCTCCGCCGCGAGACGAAGGGGCGCTCCCTCTATCAAGCCGCCGGCAAGACCGACGGTCCAGGCGTTCATCTTCTCCTGTTCCGTCACATGCGCCGAAGCGCGACGCGACGAGGTAACATTCCTAGGCTCAATCTGCGCTGTCTGCGCTGTCTGCGCCGACAGATCATCCGGCAGAAGCCCCGCGGCAAGCACTAGCAAAGGGGTTATCAAGAGCAGGCGTCCTCTTGGGGATATTGTCATCCTCGAACTCCCTCTTCAGCACCACAATCGAACCACCAGCCGGAGCCGCACGGCCTGACAGGCTGTTTCACCGACCCAAGGTGTCGAACCTCTCCTTCGCCTCCCGAATGCCGCCCGCATGCGCCTTCGCGTAAAGCTCGCGCGCTTTTGTCACCTCGCCCCGCGTTCCATACGTCTTCCACGCAGAGAGAATGACGGGGTCGTACGTTTCCGCGAGCATGAACACCGCGCGAGCACTGCCCGACTCTGCGGCACGTTCGAGCACGATCCGCGCAGCACCGATGTCGCCCTGACCGAGCAGCACACCGGCGCGTGCAATCATCCTCGCCGCCTCGGCACCGCCTTGCACTTCCGAGGCAGCCGGCGACGGCATGGCAGTTCCGTCCCTCGCCTCGATCTCCCGGGGAACTTGGCTGTTTGTGACAATTTCAGGCCGAATGCGCGCATCAGCGGCGCGTCCCGTCGCATCGAGTTCGGCAGCCCCAGCGACAGCCCTGTCGTGTTCTTCCCTTAGCGCCTGTTGAAGCGCCGCCAGCTTTGCCTCATCCGCTTGCCTGCGAAATTCCGTCTCTTCGCCAGCCAG
>JAKFDB010000172.1:0-9064 GCA_036676315.1 Bradyrhizobiaceae bacterium | reverse complement strand
ATGAGGCCGGTGTGACCGTGATCCTAATCGAGCCGACTGGCCAACTTATCCGGCTCCAACAGAAACGGACGGGATACGCGTGCCAGTGACAAACTCTGCGCGCCTTGAGAGCCAGCGCGACATCTTGCGGCTGCTGCCTCGCCATTCAATCAATCGATTGATTGAATGGCGAGGCAGTGCTATGCTTTCGCCATGGCACGCAAATCCGTTCTCAAGGACGCTGACGGCACGCGGCAGGCGCTGATCCGGGCCGGGCTCGACCTGTTCGGCCGCAATGGCTTCGACGCCACCTCGACGCGCGAGATCGCCCAGGCGGCCGGCGTCAACAGCGCCGGCATCGCCTATCATTTCGGTGGCAAGGACGGGCTCAGGCAGGCCTGCGCCGAGGCGATCATCACCCGGATGCAAGGTGTGCTGGCGAATGGCGGCGACACGGCCGCGATGTCGGCCGGGGCGGGCGACCGCAACATGGCCGCCGAACAAGTTCTGGCGCTGGTCGACCGGGTCGTCGCCTTCCTCACGACGGTGCCGGAGAGCGAGGTCGTCGCCCGCTTCATCGTGCGCGAGATGTTCACGCCCAGTCCCGCCTTCGAGGCGATCTATGGCGGGCTGTTCGAGCCGGTGCACCGCCGGCTCTGCCAGGTCTGGGCGGCGGCGACGGGCATGGAGCCGGAGACGCCGGAAACGCGGCTCGCGGTCTTCGCCGCCATCGGCCAGATCTTCTATTTCCGGATCGCTCGGCCGGCGGTCACCCGGCGCATGGGCTGGGACGGGATCGGCGAGGGCGAGGCGCGGGCCATCGCCGAGGCGGTCAGGCGCTCGGTTCGCGCCAGCATCCTCGCCTGCAGGGGAGAGGCGTCATGATCCTCGGCTTCATCTGCTCCTTCGCCGTCGCCGCCTCGCTCGGCATCTGCGCGCCGGCCTCGAGCCGGATCGTCGGCTATGTCGAGGGCGAGTATGTCCGGCTCGGACCGATCGACATCGCGCGCATCGAGAGCGTCGCGGTTCGTCGCGGCGAGCGGGTGACGCCCGGCGCCGTCGTCGCCGAAATGCAAGCCGACGATGCGCAGAACGCCGTCGCCGAGAGCAAGGCGCGCCTGGTGCAGGTCCGCGCCCAGCTCGCCAACCTGCTCAGCGGCAAGCGCCCCGAGGAAATCGCGGTGATCGAGGCCAACGCCGCCTCGGCCCAGGCGCAGCATCGCGAGACGGAGCGGGCGCTCGAACGCCGGCAGGATCTGTTCCGGCGCGGCGTCTCGACCCAGGCCGATCTCGACCAGGCCCAGACGGCGCGCGATGTCGCCGCCGCAAATGTGCGCCAGAGTGCTGCCAACCTAGCCGTGGCGCGGCTGGCGGCGCGGGAGGAGGAGATCAAGGCGGCAGAGAACCAGGTGGCGCAAGCGCAGGCGGCGCTCGACCAGGCGAAATGGCGGCTGTCGCAACGCCGCCTGACGGCCCCGGCCGCCGGCATCGTCACCGATCTCGTGCGTCATCCCGGCGAGCTCGCCGGGCCGACCGCGCCGGTGCTGACGATGCTGCCGGACGGGGCGGTCAAGCTGATGCTCTATGTGCCGGAGGCGCTGCTTTCGGGCACTGTCGTCGGCACGCGGCTGGAGGTGCGTTGCAATGGCTGCCCGCCGGGCCTTGCTGCCACCGTCTCTTATGTCTCGCAGGAGCCGGAATTCACCCCGCCGGTGATCTATTCGGCCGATACCCGCCAGAAGCTGGTCTACCTGGTCGAAGCCCGGCCGGAGGGTGGGTCGGCGGCGCGGCTGCAGCCCGGCCAGATCGTCGACGTGGTCCTGCAGGGGCGGCGATGAGCACCGAGAACGTCATCGAGGTCCACGGCCTGACCAAGCGTTTCGGCACGCGCACCGTGGTCGACCATGTCGATCTCACCGTTGCGGCCGGCGAGATCGTCGGTTTCCTCGGCCCCAACGGCTCGGGCAAGACCACGACGATCCGGCTGATCTGCGGACTGCTCACGGCAGATGCCGGGGAGGGCACCGTGCTCGGCCTCGACGTGCGCAGCCAGAGCGCGCAGATCAAGCTGCAGGTCGGCTACATGACGCAGAAGTTCTCGTTCTACGAGGACCTGACGATCGAGGAAAACCTGACCTTCGTCGCCAGGCTCTACGGGCTGAAGCCGGTCGGCGAAGCTGTCGCGAAGACGCTCGACAATCTCGGCCTGACCTCGCGCAAGGACCAGCTCGCCGGCACGCTCTCGGGCGGCTGGAAGCAGCGCCTCGCGCTGGCCGCCTGCATCATGCACAAGCCGCGGCTGCTGCTGCTCGACGAGCCGACCGCCGGCGTCGATCCCAAGGCGCGCCGCGAGTTCTGGGACGAGATCCACCGGCTCGCCGGCGACGGCCTGACCGTCCTGGTCTCGACCCATTACATGGACGAGGCCGAGCGCTGCCATCGCATCGGCTACATCGCCTATGGCCGGATGCTGGCGACCGGCACGGTCGAGGAAGTGGTGCGCGGCTCCGGCCTCTCGACCTATGTCGTCCACGGCGTACTGAAGCCGGCCGAGATCGCGGCGCTGGCGAAGACCGAAGGCGTCGAGCAGGTCGCCCCTTTTGGCGCGACGCTGCATGTCGTCGGCACCGACAAGGAGAAACTCGAACGCGCGCTGGCGCCATTCGCGGGCCGAACGGACCTGCGGGTCGAGCCCGGCACGACCAGTCTGGAGGACGTCTTCATCCAGTTCATGGCGCGGGCGCAGGAACAGGGGCGGGCGGCATGAGCGCCGGGGCAGCCAGCGCGAGCCTTGCAGCAGGGCGGCTCGGCGCCGTCCTCGCCAAGGAGTTCGTGCAGATGCGGCGCGACCGCATCACCTTCGCAATGATGCTGGTGGTGCCGATCGTCCAGCTGCTGCTGTTCGGCTACGCCATCAACAACGATCCGAAGGGCCTGCCAGCGGCAGTGCTGGTGCTGGGGCAGGATCGCTACACGCGCTCCGTCGTCGCGGCGCTGGAGGTCTCCGGCTATTACCGTTTCGGCAAGCGCCCCGAGAGCGCCGCCGAGGCCGAGAGCCTGATGGCGCGCGGCGCGATCTCCTTCCTCGTCACGATCCCCAGCGATTTTGGCATGCGCGTCGAACGCGGCGACGAGCCGCGCATCCTGGTCGAGGCCGACGCCACTGACCCGGCCGCTTCGAGCAATGCGGTAGGTGCCCTGCAGACCATTGCCGGCCGCGCCCTGACCCGGGCTCTCGGCACCGAGGACGCCGCCCGGCAGCAAAGCGACAGCGCGCTCTCCTTCGTCGTGCACCGGCGCTACAATCCGGAGGGCATCACCCAGTACAATATCGTGCCCGGCCTGCTCGGCGTCATCCTGCAGATGACCATGGTGATGATGACGGCGATGGCGCTGACCCGCGAGATCGAGCGCGGCACGATGGAGAACCTGCTCGCCATGCCGGCGACGCCGGGCGAGATCATGCTCGGCAAGGTGCTGCCCTATCTCGCCGTCGGCAGCGTCCAGGTCGCGGTGGTGCTCTCCGCGGCGAAGCTGCTGTTCGGCGTGCCCTTCCTCGGCAGCCTGGCCCTGCTGCTCGCCTGCGTTCTGGTGTTCGTGCTGGCGCTGGTGCTGCTCGGCTACACCATCTCGACCATGGCGCGCACGCAGCTCCAGGCGATGCAGCTGACCTTCTTCTTCTTCCTGCCCTCGCTGCTGCTCTCGGGCTTCATGTTCCCGTTCGCCGGCATGCCGAACTGGGCGCAGTGGCTCGGCGAGATCTTCCCGCTGACGCATTTCCTGCGCGTCATCCGCGCGATCATGCTGAAGGGAGCAGGCCTCGACGATATCGGCACGGAGGTGTTCTACCTCTCGATCTTCGTGCCGCTCTATGCCGGCATCGCGCTGATGCGGTTCAGGAGCACGCTGGATTAGGACCGCGCCGCTCTTCCGCTCAGGCAATGGCGCGGGTGAGCAGCTCGTAGTTCCGCAGCCTGAGTTCGGGGTCGTCGAGAAAATCCTGGATCATGAACTCGCTCGCGCCGGTGATCGCGGCCATGCGGCGCAGCCTGCCGGCGACGCGTTCGGGAGTGCCGACGATGAAGGCCGGCCACTCGGCCCCGTCGGCCGGCACCATGCCGCCCATGATCGCGACGGCTTCGTCGAGCTCAGGCAGCCGCCCGAGCATGATCCGCTCGGGCTTGCGGCGCTGGCGGAAGACGGCGCGGACCGGCATGGCAAGGCGCTCGGCCTCGCCTTGCGTCTCGCCGATGATGGCGCGAACCGCGATGAAGGCCTGCGGCGCGGCGATGCCGGCGGCATGGCGCGAGGGCCGGAAGGCGGACTGATAGGCGGCGTAGGAGTTTGGCGCCTGCTCGGGCTGATGAAAGGCGCTGCAGGCGAGGCCGAGGCCGAGCTCGGCGGCGCGCCTTGCGCTGCCTTCGCTGACCGCCAGGATCCAGGGCAGCGGGCCGGCCGGCTCGTCGCGCATGATGCCGATCGAATGAAAGGGCGAGCTTTCCGGCAGGTCGTTGCCGAGCCAGCCGATCAGTTCCTCGACATGGGCGGCGTGATCGTCGGGAATTTCCGCATCGCGCAGCCGCTGCAGCGCCCGGTCGGCGAGAGGGCCGGCCGTGGCGCGGCCGATGCCGACATCGATGCGGCCCGGAAAGAGCGCGCCCAGCGTGCGCAGCGCCTCGGCGACCTTGTAGGGGCTGTAATGATTGAGCAGCACGCCGCCGACGCCGATGCGGATCTGCGAGGTGGCGCCGGCGAGCGCGGCGGCAAACACCTCCGGCGCCGGATTCGCCTCGAAGGCGACGTCGTGATGCTCGACGATCCAGTAGCGCACGAAGCCGAGCCGCTCGACCTCCTTTGCCATGGCCATCGCCGTGCGCAGGGCGCCGCCGGAAGTCGAGCCTTTCGGCACGACGAGGGGGTCGAGGAGGGAGAGCTTCATGGTTTCGGCCGCCGGCAGGAGGGGCGGGCGTCCGCAGGGTGGCGAACGCCCTGATGGGATCAGCGCAGGGTGAAGGCGGACGGCGTGACGAGGCTCGCCTTGATGTCGATCGCCTTGGCCTTGGGCAGCATGCCGGCCTCGATCATGAAGGCCTGGTCCTCGGTGAGGTTGGCGATGTCGGCCTCGTTCATCACCGGGGTGAAGTCGTAGAGCGGCAGCTGGGCGCGGGCGTCCTCGATCGAGATCTTCTGCTCCTTGGCGGCGATCGCCAGCGCCTCCTCCGGGTTCTTCGCCATGAAATCGAGCGCCTTGTGATGGGCGGCGAAATAGGCGGCGACGAGATCGGGATGCTTCTCCAGGAAGGCGGCGTTGGCGCCGATCACCGTGGTCGGCTTGATCAGCCCGTCGCCGCTGGTCAGGGCGCGGCCGCCGGCCTTCTCGACCTGCGTGACGTTGGCGCCGGCGAGCGTCGCGACATCGACCTGGCCGGCGAGCAGCGCGGCTCGGGCGGCCGGCAGGTCCATGTTGATGTATTCGACATCGCTCAGCTTGAGCTTCTGCGAGGCGAGCGCCGCGACGAGGAGCTGGTTCAGCACCGTGCCCTTGGGCCCGGCGATCTTCTTGCCCTTGAGGTCGGCGAGCTTGGCCGGGCCGTCGGCGCGGGTCATCAGGAAATAGGCTTTTGGCGAGCGGGCATAGGCGGCGACGACCTTGAGCGGGACGCCGTTCGCCGCCGCAAGGATCGCCGAGGTGCCGCCGAGCACGCTGGCGATGTCGACTTCGCCGGCGGCGATCGCCTGCGTCTGCTGCGCGCCGGAGGTGATCACCGGATTCTCGACCTTGACGCCGTGGGCTGCGAAGGCCTCGTCGAGGAAGCCCTTCTCGCGCATCACGATCGAGGGGACGTTGAAGGGCGCGGTGACATAGGTGATGCGCACGGTCTTGGGCTTCTCGACCTTCGGCTTGTCGGCGGTCTGGGCCTGCGCCTGGCTGCAGAGCAGGGCGAGCGCGAGGCCGAGACAGGCGAGGGGCTTCTTCATGATGGTCTCCTTGGAAAGAAAATTCAGGCCGGGACAGGCGCGGGCGCCGTCATCAGCCGGGCGAGGATCGCCCGGCGATGCAGGTTGACCTCCGGGTCGGTCGGGTCGCGCGGATAGGGCAGGGCGATGTTTTCGCGGCCGACCACGCGGCCGGCCTGCATCTCGAGCGCACGCTCGCCGAGCAGCACGGCTTCCTCGACATCATGGGTGACGAAGACGATGGTCGGGCGGCGGCGCTGCCAGATCGAGACGAGCTCGTTCTGCATGCTGCGCCGGGTGAAGGCGTCGAGCGCGGCGAAGGGCTCGTCGAGCAGCAGCAGATCCGGCTCCTGAACGAGCGCGCGCGCGATCGCGACACGCTGCGCCATGCCACCTGAGAGCTGGGCCGGCATGGCGCCGGCGAAGGCTGAAAGGCCGACGAGCTCGATCGCAGCGGCGCAACGTTCCGCCGCAACGGCGCGCGGAACCCGGCCGCGCAGCCCGAAGCCGACATTGGCGGCGACATCGAGCCAGGGCATCAGCCTGGCCTCCTGGAAGACGACGCCGATGCGGATCGGCTTGCTGCCGGTGCGCCGGATCTCACCCTCGCTCGGCTGTTCGAGGCCGGCGAGGATGCGCAGCAATGTCGTCTTGCCGCAGCCGCTGCGGCCGACGACCGTGGTCAGGGATCCCGCCGGAAAGGCGATGTCGATATCGGCGAGCGCGACGACCTCGCGCTCGCCGACGCGGTAGCGCCGGCCGATGGCGGAGAGCTCAAGCACGGGCCATCTCCAGATCGCCGGCGAGCCAGGGGGCGCTGCGGCGGATGGCGAGGCGCAGCAGATGGTCGGCGAGGAGGCCGAGCACGCCGATCACCAGGATGCCGGCCAGCACGATGTCGGTGCGCGCCAGGTTTTCGGCATCGACGATCAGGTAGCCGAGCCCGGCCGAGGAGGCGATCAGCTCGGCGCCGACGAGCGCGCGCCAGCTATAGCCGAGGCCGATCCTGAGGCCGACGACGATCGCCGGCAGGGCCGAGGGCAGGACGATGCGCAGCATGATCTCGGAGCGCGAGAAGCCGCAGACCGTGCCGACATCGATCAGCTTGCGGTCGACGGAATCGAAGCCGCCGCGCACCCCAAGAAAGATCGGGAAGAAGCAGGAGAGGATGATGATGCCGACCTTCTGCGTCTCGCCGATGCCGAGCCAGAGCATCAGCAGCGGCATCAACGCCAGTGGCGGAATCTGCCGCAGGAATTCGAGCAGAGGTTCGAAGGCGGCCCGCAGCCTGCGGCTCAGCACGAAAAGCAGGGCGAGCGGCACGGCCAAGGCGATGGCGAGCCCATAGCCGAGCGCGACGCGCCGCAGGCTGACGAGGGTGTGGCGCAGGAGTTCGCCCGAGGCGAGCAACTCGAACAGCGTCTCTGCGACCGTGACAGGCGCCGGGAGCAGGAAGGCGCTGACCCAGCCGGAACGGCTGGCAAGCCACCACAGGGCGAGCGCAACGGTAAAGACGGCGATGGTCGTGAAACGGGGCAATGCTGCGTGGCGCCAATCATGGAGGTGCCACGCTCAATAAGCCGATGACTGAAATGCGCAAGCGTGCTGCAATGCCGCAGCAAGTCCGCGCTCTACTTCAGAAATATTCTAATTAAATACTTGGGTCAGCTCTCCCGGAGAGCGGTGGCCGCGCAGCGGGTTTCCTGCGCGGGCCTTTCTCACAGCGGGATATTGTCGTGCTTGCGCCAGGGTCTTTCGACGGATTTGGTGCGCAGCATGGCGAGCGCGCGGGCGATGCGGCGGCGGGTCGAGTGCGGCATGATCACCTCGTCGATATAGCCGCGCTCGGCGGCGACGAAGGGGGACATGAAGCGGTCCTCATATTCCTTGGTCTGGCGGGCGATGGTCTCGGCATCGCCACCGCGGAAGATGATCTCGACCGCGCCCTTGGCGCCCATCACCGCGATCTGGGCGGTCGGCCAGGCATAGTTGACGTCGGCGCCGATATGCTTGGAGGCCATCACGTCATAGGCGCCGCCAAAGGCCTTGCGGGTGATCACCGTGACCAGCGGCACGGTGCATTCGCTATAGGCGAAGAGCAGCTTGGCGCCGTGCTTGATCAGCCCGCCATATTCCTGCGCCGTGCCCGGCAGGAAGCCGGGAACGTCGACGAGTGAGACGATCGGGATCTCGAAGGCGTCGCAATAGCGCACGAAGCGCGCCGCCTTGCGCGAGGCATCGGCATCGAGCACGCCGGCCAGCACCATCGGCTGGTTGGCGACGACCCCGACGGTGCGGCCCTCGATCCGCCCGAAACCGGTGACGATGTTCTTCGCGTAGGCTTCCTGGATCTCGAAGAAATCGCCCTCGTCGAGCGTCTTCAGGATCAGCTCCTTGATGTCGTAGGGCTTGTTCGGATTGTCCGGCACCAGCGTGTCGAGGCTCATGTCGATCCGGTCGGGCACGTCGAATGACGGCCATTCCGGCACGCCGGCGGTGTTGTTGGCCGGCAGGAAGTCGATCAGCCGGCGCACCTGCAGCAGCGCCTCGACATCGTTCTCGAAGGAGCCGTCGGCGACCGAGGATTTCGAGGTATGGACCTTGGCGCCGCCGAGTTCTTCCGAGGTCACGGTCTCGTTGGTGACGGTCTTCACCACTTCGGGGCCGGTGACGAACATGTAGGAGGTGTCGCGGACCATGAAGATGAAGTCGGTCATCGCCGGCGAATAGACGTCGCCGCCGGCGCAGGGGCCCATGATCACCGAGATCTGCGGGATCACGCCGGAGGCCGCGACATTGCGCTTGAAGACCTCGCCATAGCCGCCGAGCGCCGCGACGCCCTCCTGGATGCGGGCGCCGCCGGCGTCGAACAGGCCGACGATGGGCGCGCGCATCTTCAGCGCCATGTCCTGGATCTTGATGATCTTCTGGGCATGGGTCTCGGAGAGCGAGCCGCCGAGCACGGTGAAGTCCTTGGAGAAGACGAAGACGGTGCGGCCATTGACCGTGCCCCAGCCGGTGACGACGCCGTCACCGGGGATCTTCTCGGCCTTGTCCATGCCGAAATCGACCGCCCGGTGCTGCACGAACATGTCGAACTCCTCGAAGGAGCCATGATCGAGCAGCA
>JAKFDB010000171.1:0-53261 GCA_036676315.1 Bradyrhizobiaceae bacterium | reverse complement strand
GTCGCCTCCGGGGCGGAGCTGAGCAGGGCCGCGACCTCGCGCTGATCGGCGACCGCCAGCTCGCCATCGGCGAAGGCGTTGAGCCGCTCCCAGTCGACCGGGCTGGGCATGTCAGCGCGCAGCGACATGGCGCTGCGGCAGCATGCGGATATTGGTCCCGCCGATGACGGCGAGCATGGCGGCCCGCGCCCGCGCGAGGCGGCTCATCACCGTGCCGGTCGGCACGCCGATGATCGCCGCCGCTTCGGCGTAGCTGAAGCCGTCGAGATCCACCAAGACCACCACCTCTTTCATCGCGAGCGGCAATTGCTCCAGCGCCTGCCGCACCGTGATGGCGCTGAGCGCGCGCTCGGCGAAACGCCAGTCGATCGGTTCCGGCGCTTCGCTGCCTGCTTCGCGCGCCTGCCGCCGGCTCTGGTCGACCAGCAGATTGCGCAGGATACAGTAGAGCCAACGCCGATAGGCGACGTCGTCCGCCGGCTCGGTCTTCGCGCTGAGCACCCGCAGCGCCGCCTCCTGGGCGGCGTCGCCGGCCCTCTCGCGATCCCGCGTCAGGGCGCAGGCATAGCGGAAGAGCCGAGTCCATTCGCGTTCGAGCCGCGCATTGCGCGCCGACTTGCGTCCGTCGCGCCACATGATCGCGCCATCCGAACCAGTTCTCGTGCGGACGGGAAGGCCATCGCCGGCCGGCCGCAGTGAGGGAGCTGCGAGCATATAATGCAGGATGGCCGAAAGGCGAAGCCGCTTTTCGTGGCGCGCCCGAAGGCCGGCTTGCCTCAGCCGCCGCGCCTGGCGAGCGCGCTGCGATAGGCGGCGAGCACGCCTTCGACCATGGCGTTGAGACAGAAATTCTCGCGGACATGCGCAGCAAGATCGGCCGCCTGGGCCAGGCGTTCGGCCTCGGGCATGGCGAGCGTCGCCCGGATCGTGTCGGCAAGGATCGCCGGCTCGTTGTGCGGAATCAGCCGCGGGGCGTGCTTCGGTCCGTAGATCTCCTTGATGCCGCCGACATCCGTCGAGATCAGCGGCTGTGCCGCGGCCGCCGCTTCGAGAATGACATAGGGCAGCGATTCGGCGCGTGACGGGATCACCATGATTCGCGCCTTGGCGAGGGCGGCGCGGATCGGGCCGGGAGGCTCGAACACGCACTGTGCCGCGACGCCGCGATCGACCGTCATCTGCTTGAGCAGCACCTCGTCCGGACCGGAGCCGACGATCAGGACGCGCGGGATCAGCCCGTCGCGCGCCTTCAGGATCTGGAGCGCTTCGATCAGCGTGTCGACGCCCTTGGCCGAGCGCAGTTCGCCGAGATAGACGAGGTCGAACTCTGCCCCGGCATGGTCGATCGGCGCGAACTCGGCTTCGGAGATGCCGTTCAGCACGATGCGGTGGTCGGTGCGCGGCTGGTGGCCGGTGCAGGCCTCGAAGCGCCCGGCGATGAAGGCGCTCTCGAACAGGAACATGTCCGTCGCCGGCTCGAGCAGGCGTTCGACCGCCATGTAGACGCGGTGTTCCGTGCTGCCCGGCTTGTAGTTGAAGCTGCCGCCATGCGGCGTGTAGGCGGTGATGTAGTTGCGGCCCGGCGAGAGCAGGGCCGGCAGGCGCGCATAGACGCCGCCCTTCGAGCCATGGGCATGGACCACCTGCGGCGCCACTTGCCGCCGCGTCGTGATCGCCGAAAGCTGCGCCCTGGCATCGGTCAGGCTCGGATAGCGCGACATCGGCACGCGCGTCACCCCGAGTGAGAGCTTCGGCCCGAGCTCGGCGAAGACCTCGTCGGCGCGGACGCCGCCCGTCGTCGAATCGCAGAAGATGCCGACCTCGTGGCCACGCTCGACCTGGCCGCGTGCGAGATCGAGGACATGCCGGAACAGCCCGCCGAGCGGGGCGCGGAAGACATGCAGGATCTTCAGGGGGCCGGCGTCGGTCGCGGCGGACATGGCAGTCGCACTCCGCGCCGGAACTAGAACCAGCGTTCCTTGATGACGATGGTGTCGCCGGGGCGCACTGCATAAGTGATCGGCACGGTGCCGGTGACGAGCTGGCCGTCCATCAGGCGGGTGACCTCGGCATAATTGCGCTGTCCGCGCGGCGTGAAGCCGCCGGCGATGGCGACGGCGGTCTGCACCGTCATGCCGTTCACGAAGGGGAACTGGCCGGAATTGGTGACCTCGCCGAGCACGAAGAACGGCCGGTAGGCATCGACCTCGACCGAGACCCTGGGCTCGCGCAGATAGCCGGCGCGCAGGCGCGCCTCGATCGCACGCTCGAGTTGGGCCGTGGTGCGGCCATTGGCATCGACCGTGCCGATCAGCGGCATCGAGATGCGCCCGGTGCTGTCGACGGCATAGACGTTGGAAAGATTGTCCTGGCCGAAGACGATGATGCGCAGCCGGTCGCCGCTGGCGAGCTGATAGGGGCCCGCGCTCTCGACCGAGAACTCCGGCGCGACGATGCGAGGCGCACAGCTTGCCGCCGCAAGCGCGACCACCAGCGCAAGACAGACGGGGCGTCTACTCATCATCGCATGCTGAACCCATCGAAAATCTGGGCTCAGGGTTAGGCGGACATGCTTAAGGGCGGGTTAAAATTTGCACCGGGTTAACCATAGCCGCCATGCCGTACGCTCCGTCGCAGGATTTATCGCTCGCGCGCTCGCGAAGCTGCGCTGGCAGTGCGGCGCTTGCTGATGGTTCTCCGCGTTTACCGCCCACTAACCTTAATCCGCTTTCATTGACTCTGCGTCCTGCCGTGGGCGCGAGAGTTCTGCGTGAATGGAAGTGTCATGACCGCTCGCGATGACAATGCTCCGGCCACCGGCGAAAGCCGCCCCGGTGACATGCTCGACCTTGCCGCCCTCTGGGCCGCGATCAAGGCGAGAAAAGCTTGGATCATCGGGCCGACGCTGGCAGCGCTCGGGCTTTCCTTCGTTGCCGTCAACGTCATCCCGCCGCGCTATACCGGCGAGGCACGGCTGCTGCTCGAGAACGGCGACAGCTTCTACACCCGCCCCGGGCCGACCGCGGACAATTACGGCGCCCAGTTCGACAGCGAGGGCGTGCAGAGCCAGGTCCAGGTCGTGATGTCGCGTGATTTGGCGCGCGAGGCGATCAAGCGCATCGGCCTCGTCGGCAATTCCGAGTTCGATTCGGGCGCAGGCGCGCTCGGCGCCCTGAAGAAGGTCGGCGTGCTGCTTGGCCTTGGCGCCCACCCGGCCGACCGTTCGCCCGAGGAGCGCGTACTGGAGAAGTACTATGACCGGCTGCTGGTCTATCCGGTCGGCCGCTCGCGCATCGTCGCGGTCGAGTTCACCTCGCAGGATCCGGCGCTTGCCGCCAAGGCGGCCAACATCATCGCGACCACCTATCTGGAGATGCAGGGGGCTGCCAAGCAGGACACTGCCCGCAGCGCCTCGTCCTGGCTCTCGACCACGATCGATCCGCTGCGCAAGAAGCTGGCGGAATCGGAGGCCAAGGTCGAGGAGTTCCGCTCGCGCAACGGCCTGCTCGTCGGCGCCAACAACACCACGATCACCGCCCAGCAACTCGCCGATCTCTCGACCCAGCTTTCCAGTGCCCGCACCCAGCAGGCCGAGGCGCAGGCCAGGGCCTCGATCATCCGCGACGCGATCAAGAGCGGGCGCACCTTCGATATCCCGGACGTGGCCAACAACGAACTGGTGCGCCGGCTGATCGAGCAGCGCGTCAACCTGCGCGCCCAGATCGCGCTCGAATCGCGCAACCTGCTCTCCGAGCATCCGCGCATCAAGGAACTCAACGCCCAGCTCGCCGATCTCGAAGGTCAGCTCCGCGCCGCGGCCGAGCGCGCGGTCCGTACGCTGGAGAACGAGGCGAAGATCGCCGGCCAGCGCGTCGAGAGCTTCACTGCGGCCCTCGACGGCCAGAAGAAGACCGTCTCCGGCGCCAATGACAGCGAGGTGCAGCTGCGAGCGCTCGAGCGCGAGGCGCGCACCCAGCGCGAGCAGCTCGAGCAGTACATGGTGCGCTATCGCGAGGCGCTCGCCCGCGACGCCGACAATGCGACGCCGGCCGATGCCCGCATCATCTCGCGCGCCATCGAGCCGACGCAGCCTTCCTTCCCGAAGAAGATCCCGACCATGATCGTCGCGACGCTCGCGACCTTCCTCGTCGCGCTCGCCGCCATCGTCTCGCGCGAGTTGCTCAACGGGGCAGGGCCGGGCTCGGTCGGCAATCAGCGGTCGCCGCGCAAGCCGCCGGGCTGGGTCGGCGCCGCCGCCGCCGGCCAGCCGGAAGCCGAGCCCGATGGCGACAAGACGGTCGATCCACGCCAGGCCCGCGTCGCCGGCCTGCTCACCCATGGCGGCCGCGTCGGCCAGCTCCAGCTCGACCTCTCGGATCCCGACCGCAGCCTCGCCGATCTGGCCGAGCGGGTCGATGACGCGCGACCTGGCTATGCGCCGCTCGTCGTCGTGCTCGACGGGGCGGGGCCGGGCGACGCCTCGGCCCGGGCGCTGGCGAGCCTGCTCTCCGAGCGCTGCCGCTGCGTCCTGATCGATCTCGGCAGTGATGCCGGGCGCCACCAGCCGGGCTTCTCGGAGCTGCTCTCCGGCGAGGCGCTGTTCTCCGACATCATCACCCGCCGGCCGAATTCGCGCCTGCATGAGATCGGACCCGGCTATGCCGGCCGTGCCGCCGTGCTGGCCGCGCCGGACATCGTCGAGGTCGCGCTCGATGCGCTCTGCGAGACCTATGACTGGGTGCTGGTCGTTGCTGCCTCGACCGACGAGGCCGCCGTGCTGGCGCCGCTCGTCGCCCAGGCCCAGGCTGCACTGGTGATGGCCGGCCATGTCGGCAATGGCCATGCCGTCGAGGCGGCCTATCGCCTCTCCGATCTGACGAAGGCGCCGATCGCGCTGGTGATGGTCGAGGGCGAGGGCCGTTCCGGCGAAGTCGTCCGCGAGCAGAGCCCGGTCATGGTCTGATGCGGCACCGGCCGCATCGACTCGCTACCAGAGATTCTTGCCGTCGATCACCGTGACGGGCATCGCCGCAAGATCGAAGTCGTCGAGCACGCGCGCGTTGACCGCGATCCGCGGATTGTCGAAATCGGCCTCGCCCGTCGACCAGTCGGGCGTCTCCCCGAAGGTGCTGCAGCCGCAGGTCGCGCAGAAATGAAAGGCGACGGTTCGGCTTTGCCAGCGATAGGTGGCCAGATCCTCGCGCGGCGTCAGCAGCCTGAACTTGTCGGGGCTGTGATAGCTCCAGAGCGCGCCGCGCTTCGAACAGGTCGAGCAGGTGCAGGCAGTCACGCCCGTGATCTCTTCGAGCACCTCGAATTTGGTCGCGCCGCAATGGCAGCTGCCGCTGATGATGGTCATGCTCGGGCTCCGTGACTGTGAGGGAGCAGATCAACCTATGAGCATGCCGGGATGAGTCAGGGGTGCGCCGGCGGCGCCGCTAATCGTCGCCGTCGCCTTGCGACGGCCGGCGCTTCAGCCAGCCGAGCACCCGCAGCGACAGTTTCAGCGCCGTCGGCGAGGCCTTGATCCGCCGCTTCAGTGCACGCTTGACCTGGCTGAAGCGGGCATAGGCCCGGCCCTTGGCGGTCAGGGGCAGGAAGGTGTCGACGAGGTCGTCCCGGTCGTCGCAGATCGTGGTCTTGTAGCGTGCCTCGCCCACGCCGAGATCGAACATCGTCAGCCCGGCCCGGCATTTGCGCTTGATCAGCTCGACCAGCAGGATCTCGCCGGGGCTGGTGCGCGCCGCCGTCGAGGTAAGGTCGAAGGAGGTCGCCATGCCGGAGAAGCGCGAGCCCTGAACGGCGCCGACATAGGTCGCGACCGGCTGCCCCTCGAGATCGAGCGAATAGAGTTCGACGATCGGCTTTCTTCCGGGCGAGCCGAGCGCCGCCTGGCGCAGGAAGGCGCGGATCGCCGGATCGGCGAAAGGATCGGGCAGGCGCATCTGGGTAAAGCGCGCCGCCTTCTGCGCCAGAAAGGCATCGAGCACGCGCTCGATCTCGGACGCGCCTTGCGCCTGCACCAGTTCGGAGGGGCCGAATTCGGCGAAGCGATTGCGCTTGGTGGTCAGCTTCTTGCGGGCATGCTTGCTCATCGAGCGTCGCAAGGTGCCGTCGCAATCGCCCGGCTGGAGCGCGAGCTTGTAGGCCCGGCTCGGGCTCGCCCCGGCGGCCAGCCGCGCCGTCGGGTTGCGAATGCCCTGCCAGGAGGTCGGCTGGTTGACGAAGACGAAGGCGTCGATCTCGCCGATGGCAGAGCCGACCTCCGACAACAGGAGCCTCACCATCTCGTCGTCGAGGGACTGGGCGAAATCCGGGCGGTAGATGCCCATGTGATAATTGGCGTGCTTGCCGCCGATGAATTCGGCGAAGCGCGTGCCGTGCTGCCGCGTGATCACCAGCGGCAACAAGGCGAGGAGTGCTCCTTCGGCATCGTAGATGCGGGCGAAGCGGAACGTCATCGCCTCGGCGCGGCCGACCGTCTCGACGAAGGGCCGGACCCAGTCATGGGCCTGATAGGGGGTCGCCAGGCCGGTCGCTTCGAGCTGGCGCCATTCGGCTTCCAGTTCGCCGATCTCGCCGCTCACGCAAATCCGGCTCCAGCCGCGTGCGCCCGTTCGCTGCAAAGCGGCGGCGGCCGGTAGGCCCGGTGCGCATGCGGCGGCGGCTGACATTCCTCGATCGGGCTCCCGTGCTCTGTGTGACAGGCTTCCTTAACCCGGCATTGTGAACGGACCTGCCACTATCGGCCTCGTCGCATCCCGCGATTGCCGAACAGCGTTAGCGATCGGTTGAATCAAACTCTGCGATGAGCCGGGCAATCTGGAACCCTGCATGAGCTTGCGCCACAAGGCCTTTTCCGCCGCCTTCAAGGCGATCGCGCTCTCCGGTGCCGACCGCTGGGGCAGGGGGCTGGCGCAAGGCCGGGGCGCGATCCTGATGCTGCATCATGTCCGTCCGGCGCGGGCGGGCGGCTTCCAGCCCAATCGCCTGCTCGAGATCACGCCCGGCTTCCTCGACCGGGCGCTGACCCTGATCCGGGCCGAGGGCTACGACATCGTCCCGCTCGACGAGGCGCTGGCGCGGCTCGCCAATCCGGCGCCTGGCCGGTTCTTTGTCGCCCTGACCTTCGACGACGGCTACCGCGACAATCTCAACCATGCCTGGCCGGTGCTGGCGAAGCACCAGGCGCCCTGGACGCTCTATGTCACGCCGGGCTTCGCCGAGGGCACGGCGCGGCTGTGGTGGCTGGAACTGGAAGAGGCGATCCGGGCACTGCCGCAGGTCACGGTCGATCTGCCGGGTGGCCGTTTCAGCGCGCTTGCCGGCTCCGACGCCGAGAAGCAGAAGGCCTTCGACCAGCTCTATTGGCTCCTGCGCCAGGGACCGGAAGAGATCCTGCTCTCGGCGATCTCAGATCTCGCGCGTCAGGCCAATGTCGACCCGGCTGCGCTGGTCGAACGCGAGTGCCTGCCGCTCGAGACGCTGCGGGCGCTCGCCGGTGCGCCCGGCGTCACCATCGGCGCCCATACGCTGAGCCATCCCATGCTGGCCAAGCATCCTGAGGAGGTGGCGCGCCGGGAAATCGTCGAGAGCAAGACCTGGCTGGAGGAAAAGCTCGGCCTGGTCGTCCGCCATTTCGCCTATCCGGTCGGGGATCCGACCTCCGCCGGGCCACGCGAGTTCGCGCTGGCGAAAGAGGCGGGCTTCGCCAGCGCGGTGACGACGCGGCCGGGACATCTCTTTGCAGAGCATGCGGGCCATCCGCACGCTTTGCCGCGGGTCTCGCTCAATGGGCTGCATCAGAGCGAGGAAGCTCTCAGGGCGCTGTTGTCGGGACTGCCGTTCCTGCTGTGGAATCGGGGTCGGAAGCTGAATGTGGGATAATCCACGTCATGCTCGGGCATGACCCGAGCATCTCCTGCAGGAGATTCCCGGCTCTCCGCTGCGCTCCGGCCGGGAATGACGGCTGGCCCTAATCTTTGCGTTCCATCCACTTGATCAGCGGCAGCAGCGGCAGCACCCAGGCGAGGCCGAGCACGATATAGGCGATGGTCTGCACCGGCTTCGACGCTTCGGTGATGCGGCCCTGCGCCAGGGCCATGGCAACGAGCGCATAGACGCAGACGAAGACCAGGATCGCGACCGTGCCGACGAGCTTGCGATGGCTTTGGGTCATGGGGTCTTGCTTTCCGGCTGCGGCATTGCGGGCGTTGTTCGGGCTTGCCCGCCGGACTATCTGTCACCCGACGCCGCGCTTGTGAAGCGCATTCCAGCCTCTCGCCTTGCGACCCGAGGTCCCGCTCCGTGACGATCGCGCTCGAACAACCCCGGCAGGCCGCCGCTGCCGCCGGCCATCCCGGTATCCGCCGCTGGCTCTGGGCAACCGCTTTCCTGGTCTTCGCGATGATCGTGGTCGGTGGCGCGACGCGTTTGACCGGCTCTGGCCTCTCGATCACCGAATGGCGCCCGGTCACCGGCGCGTTGCCGCCGCTTTCCGATGCCGCCTGGGCGCTCGAATTCGAGAAATATCGCGCCAGCCCGCAATACCAGTTGCTCAATTCCGGCATGGCGCTGGCCGACTTCCAGTTCATTTACTGGTGGGAATGGGGCCACCGCCAGCTCGGCCGCTTCATCGGCCTGTTTTATCTCGCCGGCTTCTTCGTCGTCGCGCTGCGCCGTCTGTTGCCCTGGTCGCAGGTCGCCGTGCTGTTCGGCATGGGCCTGCTGCTCGGCCTGCAGGGCACGATCGGCTGGATCATGGTGGCTTCCGGCCTCGAGCCCGGCATGGTCGCCGTCGCACCGGTCAAGCTGACCCTGCATCTGACCTTCGCCGGCCTGTTCTTCGCCAGCGTCATCGCCTTCGCCACCTGGCTGACGCCCTTGCGCCGGGTCGAGCTGCAGCGGGGCAGGGCGGGCGCCTGGCTCCTTCTCCTGCTGCTCTTCGTCCAGATCGCGCTCGGCGGCCTCGTCGCCGGCTCCAAAGCCGGCTTCACCTTCAACACCTGGCCATTGATGGATGGCACCCTGGTGCCGTCGGCTTCGACGTTGTTCGCCGGCAACCCGCTTTGGGAGAACTTCGTCGACAATGTCGCGCTGGTGCAGTTCAACCACCGCCTCGGCGCCTATCTCCTCCTGGCGCTGGCACTCTGGCACCTGTTCGCGCTGCGCCGTAATGCTCCCGGTTCGGGCGGCGCCAAGCGCGCCACCGCGATCTCGGGCCTGGTGCTGGCGCAGTCGGTGCTCGGAATCGTGACGCTCTTGCTGGTGGTGCCGCTCTGGGCCGGACTGGCCCACCAGGCGCTCGGCTTTGCCGTGCTGGCGATGGGCGTGGTGCATGTCACGCGTACCGAGCAGGGCGCACGCGCATAATGCGCGTCATGCTCGGGCTTGACCCGAGCATCTCCGGCCGAATGAGGCTGCAGTCAGTATCTTCTCGTCGCGAGATTCCCGGGTCGGCGCTTTGCGCCGCCCGGGAATGACGGTTCCGCTCAGGCCAGCGCCTGCTCCAGATCGGCGATGATGTCCTCGACATCCTCAAGGCCGATCGAGAGCCGCACCACTTCCGGCCCGGCACCCGAGGCCGTCTTCTGCGCGTCGCTGAGCTGGCGGTGGGTGGTCGAGGCCGGGTGGATCACCAGCGAGCGGGTGTCGCCGATATTGGCGAGGTGGGAGAACAGCTTGAGGTTCGAGACCAGCTTGACGCCGGCGTCGTAGCCGCCCTTGAGGCCGAAGGTGAAGACCGCGCCGGCGCCCTTGGGCGAATAGCGCTGGGCGAGTGCATGGTACTTGTTGTCGGCTAAGCCGGCATAGTTCACCCACTCGATCGCCGGGTGCTTGGAAAGATGCGTCGCCACCTTCAGCGTGCTCTCGCAATGGCGCTGCATACGCAGCGGCAGGGTCTCGATGCCGGTCAGGATCAGGAAGGCATTGAAGGGCGAGAGCGCCGGGCCCATGTCGCGCAGGCCGAGCACGCGGGTGGCGATGGCGAAGGCGAAATTGCCAAAAGTCTCGCCGAGCACCATGCCGTTATATTCCGGCCGCGGCTTCGACAGCATCGGATAGCGCTCGTCGCCGACCCAGTTGAACGAGCCGCCATCGACGATCACGCCGCCGACCGAGTTGCCATGGCCGCCGAGGAACTTCGTCGCCGAATGCACGACGATGTCGGCGCCGTGCTCGAAGGGCCGGATCAGGTAGGGGCTGGCCATCGTGTTGTCGACGATGAACGGGATGTTGTGCTTCTTGGCGATCGCCGCGATGCCGGCGAGATCGACGACGACGCCGCCTGGATTGGCGATCGACTCGACGAAGATCGCCTTGGTCTTGGGCGTCACCGCTGCGGCGAAGGCTTCCAGATCGTCGCTATCGGCCCAGATCACGTTCCAGCCGAAGTTCTTGTAGGAATGGTTGAACTGGTTGATCGAGCCGCCATAGAGCTTCTTGGCCGCGACGAACTCGTCGCCCGGCTGCATCAGCGCGTGGAAGCAGAGGAACTCGGCCGCATGGCCCGAGGCGACGGCAAGCGCGGCGGTGCCGCCCTCCAGCGCTGCGACGCGCTCCTCGAGCACGGCATTGGTCGGGTTGCCGATGCGGCTGTAGATGTTGCCGAAGGCCTGCAGGCCGAACAGCGAGGCGGCGTGGTCGACATCGTCGAAGACGAAGCTGGTGGTCTGGTAGATCGGCGTGGCGCGCGCGCCGGTCGCTGCGTCGGGAGCTGCGCCAGCATGAATGGCGAGCGTGTTGAAACCCGGTATGCGATCGGTCATGGCGTGCTCCCTGCGGAATTCAGTCTTCGAACAAGTCGTTCGATTTAAAGAACGGTCTCGCCGGCGTCAATTCTGGGGGCTTCCGGCGGTGTTCGCTATTCGGTGAGCTTGATGCCGGTCTTCGCCACCAGCTCGCTCAGCCCGGCACGGTCGCGGGCCATGAAGGCGCCGGTCTCGTCGGCGCTCCAGGCCACCGGCTCGATCACCAGCTCGCGATAGCGGGCGACCAGCGTCGCATCGGCCATGGCCGCGTTGATCGCGCCGTTGAGGGTGCGCAGCGTTTCCATCGGCGTGCCGGCCGGCGCGACGATCGAGGCCCAGCCGGGATAGACCACGTCGACGCCCTGTTCCTGCAAGGTCGGCAACTCCGGCAATTGCGGCTGGCGCGTTGCCGTCGTGACGCCGAGTGCCTTGAGCTGGCCGCCCTGGAGATTGCCGAGGCTGGCGGCGAGGCTGTCGATCATGACCTGGACCTGGCCCGAGATCAGGTCGGCGGCGGCGAGTCCGGCGCCGCGATAGGGCACATGCGCCAGGCGGATCCCGGTCGCCTGCATGATCATCTCGAAGACGAGGTGGTTGGTGCCGCCGATGCCGGCCGAGGCGAAGTTGAGCTGGCCCGGCCGCTGCTTCGCATAGGCGATGAACTCGGCAAGCGAGGTGACCGGCAGCGCGGGTGAGGCGTTCAGCACCAGCGGGAACAGGCCGAGCATCGCGACCGGCGCGAAATCGGCCTCGACGTCATAGGGCAGCTTCTGGCCGAGCGCCGGGGCGGCGGCGAAGCTCGCGGCGGTAGCGACCAGCAGCGTATGGCCATCGGCCGGGGCCTTCACCACGGCCTGGCCGGCGATGATGCCGTTGGCGCCGGGGCGGTTGTCGATGATCACCGAGCCGCGCAGCTTCCCGGCCAGGGTCTCGCCGAGGCGGCGCGCGGCGATGTCGGTGCCGCCGGCCGGGGCGAAGGGCACGACGAGCTGGATCGGCCGCTCGGGAAAGGCGGCGCGGGCGCCTTTTGCACCTAGCACGCTCGCCATCCCGGCGAGCAGCAGCGAACGGCGGTCGACGAGTGGCATCGTCCTTCTCCGGCGGAAAGCGGGAGAGCGGAGCTTAGCGATTGCCTGCCGCTAGGAAAGGGGCGACGGCCGGCGTTCAGGTCCCCGGCCGGTTGATCGTCAGCTTCTGGAAGCCCTTGCCGGCGAGCACCGGCTTCTTCGAGGAGAGGATGCGCGAATTGATCCCCTGCCAGCCGATCTCGCCGGAGAGCCGGGCATATTCGATCTTCGGGCAGCGATTCATGATGACGGTGAGGCCCTTGGCTTCGGCCCTTGCGGCAGCCTCGTCATTGCGCACCGAGAGCTGCATCCAGATCACCTTCGGCAGCGGCTCGAGCGTCAGAGCCTCGTCGGTGATTGGGCCGGCGGCTTCCGAATTGCGGAAGATCTCGACCATGTCGACCGGGCCGGGAATATCCTTGAGCGAACCGTAGACGGTCTTGCCCAGCAGCGTCTGGCCCTTGAGCCCGGGATTGACGGGGATCACGTCATAGCCGCGGTCGAGCAGGTACTTGGTCACGATCCAGCTCGGGCGCGCCTCGCTCGCGGAGGCGCCGACCAGCGCGATCGTCTTGACCTCGCGCAGGATGCGACGAATGAGCGCATCGTCATAGGAATTGTGATTCACGAGGCAAATTCCCGGTGATTTCAAAGGCTAACAAGAACTGGCGGAGCTGCCGCAGGCGCCCTGTGACACAGCTTCGCCAAGCTTGTCTGATCGACTCCGACCAGCGGGAGAAGAGCGGCTTTCCAACGGACTGGTCCGCGTCTCCACCAGTAAGGAGGACCTGCCATGTGCGACTACAGTCTGCACCATGTGATGTCGACTCCTGCCAAGGTCGGCGATGTCCTGAAGACCACCAGCTTCGCCGGCTCGAGCACCCGCGGCTTCTGCTCCGCGGCCTCGCCGGAAGTCGCAGTCTGCCTGCTGCCCGGCACCGAGCTGGCTTTCGCGGCGGAGATCGAATGCGATCGGGCGATCGGCTTCCTGCCGCACCGCAAGCTTACTGCGACGGTCGCGCGCTTCCGTCAGATCGATCTCGACAAGCCCCATGTGCATCATGACGCGATCGAACTGCCCGGCGGCGAACGCGTGCTCGTGACCGACCTGTCGGAGGGCCAGGTGGCGACCGTGCTGCAATTGCCGGCGGACGGCGAGCCGAGGAAGGAGCCGCAGGAGCAAAGGGCCGAGCGGGAGATCGCTTACAGCTATCCGTTTGGCATCTGACGATCGCCGGCGCGTCATAGCAAGCCGCAGGCACAGCGCCGGGCCGACTGGCGGGCTCGTCATGAAGACGATCCCGCCCTTCACTCGTGGCGCCAGGCCGGCGCGCGCTTCTCGATGAAGGCGCCGATGCCTTCCTCGGCATCGCGCGCCAGCATGTTCTCGACCATCACCGCGCTGGCATGGTCATAGGCGGCCTTCAGCCCCATCTCGCGCTGCTCGTAGAAGGTGCGCTTGCCGGTCTTGACCGTGGCGGCCGATTTCGAGGCGATCACCGCCGCCAGCGCCCGGGCTTGGGCCAGCGCCTCGCCGGCCGGGGCGACGCGGTTGACCAGCCCCATCCGGGCCGCCTCCTGCGCCGGCACCATTTCGCCGAGCAGCAGCATCTCCATGGCGTGCTTGGCCGAGAGGTTGCGCGAAAGCGCCACCATCGGCGTCGAGCAGAACAGACCGATATGGACGCCGGGCGTGCTGAACCTTGCGCCTTCGCCGGCGACCGCGAGGTCGCAGCTGGCGACGAGTTGGCAGCCGGCGGCGGTCGCCGTGCCTTCCACCGCCGCGATGACCGGCTGGGGCAGGGCGGTGATCTGCTGCATCACGCGTGAGCAGCGCCCGAGAATGTCGGCGAAATAGGCGCGGCCGCGGTCGGGATCGGCGCGCCTGGCGCTCATCTCCTTGAGATCGTGCCCGGCGGAGAAGACGGGGCCGGCCGCGGCCAGCACCACCACCCGCACTGTCCGGTCGGCGGCGATCGCAGTGAAGCTCTCGGCGAGGGCGGCCAGCATCGCCTCGCTCAGCGGGTTGCGGGCCTGCGGCCGGTTCAGCGTCAGCGTGGCGACGTTGCCGGCATCCTCGCGGAGCAGGACCGGCGCAGCTTCGGGCCGGATATGGGCGTTCATGGCATGGGCCTTTCGAAGTTCGCCCTATTGTCGGAGGGCGGCGGCCATGCTGCAAGGGGAGTAGCGTCCTGCCAGCCAAGAGCCGGAAGTCTAGAGCAGGATTTATGCGAAAAACCGGTTCGCACTTTTTCGCATCCTGCTCGAGGTTTTCCGCACGATGACGACACGCATGAATGCCTCCGAGATCGAGGCCTATCTCGATCGGATCTTTCCGCAGCTTCATTATGGCGGCCGGACCTATTTCGTCGAAGACGTCGGGCCACTCAGCGCCCGCATGCGCTGCGACTATCACGAGCGGCATCTGCGGCCGGGCGGCACGATCTCCGGGCCGACCATGATGGCGCTCGCCGATCTCGCGCTCTATGTCGCGATCCTCGCGCAGATCGGCCCGGTCGCGCTCGCCGTGACCACCAGCCTGAACTATAATTTCCTGCGCAAGCCCGGCCAGGCGGCGCTGATCGCAGAGGCCAGGCTGCTCAAGCTCGGCAAGCGCCTCGCCATCGGTGAAGTTCAGCTGTTCTCGCAGGGCGAGAGCGAGATGGTCTGCCATGCCACCGGGACCTATTCGATCCCGGCGGAGAGATGACTGCAGTCCTCAAGGCGTGGCACGGCCAGAACCTCAGCCCTCATCCTGAGGAGCCGCCCTCGGGTCCGGCCTTCGGCCGGCCCAAGGATAAACTCCACGGCGTCTCG
Organism: Bradyrhizobiaceae bacterium; assembly: GCA_036676315.1. Taxonomy (GTDB): domain Bacteria; phylum Pseudomonadota; class Alphaproteobacteria; order Rhizobiales; family Beijerinckiaceae; genus Allobosea. The sequence goes on along the minus strand of JAKFDB010000171.1, from coordinate 38,626 downwards.
AGGGATGCTTCAGGAGGCTCTTGAACCATCTGGAGCATGCTTCGAGACGCGATCTGCGCTTGCTCCTCAGGATGAGGCATCCATGAGCAGGCGAGCAGCATTGCGGTATCTGGATACCGTTTCCGGCACTGCACTGAAAACAATGCCTTTTTCGACGAAGATCGACGCTATCTTCGCTTGACATCGCAGGGCGTGCCACCTATCCACCGCGACACACCGCCGCCGGCCTCCCGGCGGCTTGTCCTTTTTTCAAGCAGCCGAAGGGTGCCCGCGATGAAGACCATCTCGCTCAAGCCCGCCGATGTCGAAAAGAAGTGGGTTGTGATCGATGCCTCCGGGCTCGTCGTCGGCCGTCTCGCCTCCGTTGTGGCGATGCGCCTGCGCGGCAAGCACAAGGCCGCCTACACCCCGCATGTCGACTGCGGCGATAACATCATCGTCATCAATGCCGATAAGGTGGTTCTGACCGGGCGCAAGCGCGAGCAGAAGATTTACTACCACCACACCGGTTTTCCGGGCGGCATCAAGGAGCGCTCCGCGCGCTTCATCCTCGAGGGGCGCTTCCCGGAGCGTATCGTCGAGAAGGCGGTCGAGCGTATGCTGCCGCGTGGCCCGCTGTTCCGCCAGATCCTCGGGAACCTGCGTGTCTACAAGGGTTCGGAGCATCCGCACGCCGCCCAGTCGCCTGAGGCTCTCGATGTCTCGGCGCTCAACCGCAAGAATGCGAGGGTTTGACGATGGCCGAAGTCCTGCAGTCGCTCGATCAGCTCGGCCAGGTCGCCAAGGGCACCCAGCCCGAGGCTCCCGTGCACGTCAAGAAGGTCGATGCCCAAGGCCGCGCCTATGCCACCGGCAAGCGCAAGAACGCCATTGCTCGCGTCTGGCTGAAGCCCGGCTCCGGCAAGATCACGGTCAACACCCGTGATCAGGAAGTCTATTTCGCTCGCCCGGTGCTGCGCATGATCCTGCAGCAGCCGCTGCAGATCGTCGATCGCCTGACCCAGTACGACGTCGTCGTCACGGTCAAGGGCGGCGGCCTCTCCGGCCAGGCCGGCGCGGTGCGCCACGGCATCTCGAAGGCGCTGACCTTCTACGAGCCGGAACTGCGCGGCCCGCTCAAGAAGGAAGGCTTCCTGACCCGCGACGCCCGCGTCGTCGAGCGCAAGAAGTTCGGCAAGGCCAAGGCCCGCCGCAGCTTCCAGTTCTCGAAGCGCTGATCTTTCCGACACTCGCCGGCTTCCTGCCGGCCATGCATCAGGGCGGCTCGCAAGAGCCGCCCTTTTTCGTTTTGATGGCTCGCCAATCACGACCACGCATGTCGTCCCGGGCGGAGCGAAGCGTAGACCCGGGACCCATTCCGGAACTGTTCAGGCATGGGTCCCGGATCGGCGCCGCTTCGCGGCTTGTCCGGGACGACCCGACGATCTGTAAAGACCACGCCAAGGAGCCCCCGATGACCCGTCCCGTCCTTCTCGTCACCGGCGGCAGCCGCGGCATCGGCGCCGCCATCTGCATCCTCGCCGCCCGCCGCGGCTACGATGTCGCCGTGAACTATCAGGGCAATGCGGGAGCTGCGGCTGACGTGGTCGCAGCCTGCGAGCGGGCAGGGGCGAAGGCCGTGGCGCTCCAGGGCGACATGGCGAGCGCCACCGACATCATCCGCGTCTTCTCCGAAGCAAAGAGCGCGCTCGGCCCGCTCACCGCCGTCGTCAGCAATGCGGCGATCACCGGCAGGAGCAGCCCGCTCGTCGCAGCCGAGACCGAAGTCATCCGGGCCTGCATCGACCTCAACGTCACCGGCGCGATTCTGGTGGCGCGCGAGGCGGCGCGGGCCCTGCTCGCCAATGAGGGCGCGAAGAACCGTTCTATCGTCAACATCTCCTCGATCGCCGCCGGTCTCGGCTCGCCCGATGAATATGTCTGGTACGCGGCCTCGAAGGCGGCGGTCGATTCGCTCACCATCGGCCTCGCCAAGGAACTCGCCCCACTCGGCATCCGCGTCAATGCGGTGGCGCCGGGCATGACCGAAACGGATATCCACGCGCTCTCGACCGGCGATCCCGGCCGCGTCGCCCGCATCGCGCCGACGATCCCGCTGAAGCGCGTCGCCCAGCCCGAGGAAATCGCCGAGGCGGTGCTGTTCGCGCTCTCGGAGGCTGCGTCCTACGTGGTCGGTTCGATCATCCGGGTCGGCGGCGGGCGTTAGAGCATCGGACCGGGAAGTGGAAACCGCTTTTCGGGAAAATCCGATGCTACGACAAAGAGATGGATCGCCACTTTGCGCCCGGTAGGACGCACGGCGATCCAGCCGGGCGCCGCGGCCATCTCGATTCGGTTCGACCGGATTCGAGCCATGACGCCAAGCGGAAAGGCAGATTCGGCTGCGAGCCCGGCCGGTCGTGGCTGGAGCCGGGCTCCCGGCGTGCTAAAGCGGCTGCAGTCCACCCGGTTGAAGCCAGCCCATGCGCATCCTTCTCGTCCTGATCGCCTTCGGCATGATTGCAGTGCCCGCGCTGCTGGCGCTGGCACGCACCGATCTGCCGCGCGGGCGGCGGATCTTCAACGCGCTGGTGATCTTCCTGGCACCCGCCTTCGCTCTTGGGCTGATCCATGGCGTGCCCGAGCTCGACGGCCGGGCGCTGCAGTATCCGGTTGCGTGGACGACGCTGCGTCTCGTCCTCACCGCACTCGCCCTGATCCTGCCCTGGTGCCTCCATGTCTGGCTGAGCGGCCGCCGCTGAACCTTCCTTCAGGAACCGACCTTGACCGAACCTGCCGAAACTCCGACGATCGACCATGCCTTCACCGGCGGCCGCAAGGGCCCGGCCCATGATCCGACCTATGCCGGGGCGCTCTCCTTCATGCGCCGGCGCTACAGCAAAGATGTCGGCGGCTGCGACCTCGCGATCTGGGGCGTGCCCTTCGACCTCGCCGTCTCGAACCGGCCCGGCACGCGCTTCGGGCCGCAGGCGATGCGCCGCGTCAGTGCGATCTTCGATGGCGATGCGCAATATCCCTCGCGGATCGACCCGTTCGAGACCTTGGCGGCCGTCGACTATGGCGACTGCCTGCTGCCGCGCAGCGACCTCCAGGGCTGTGCCAGGGCGATCGAGAACGAGGCCGCCGCGATCATCGCGACCGGTGCCCATCTGGTCACGCTCGGCGGCGACCATTTCATCACCTTGCCCCTGCTGCGCGCCCATGTCGCCCGGCACGGCAAGCTGGCGATCGTGCAGTTCGATGCGCACCAGGACACCTGGGATGACGGCGTCGGCGCGATCAGCCACGGCACCTTCGTTCTGGAGGCGGTGCGCGAGGACCTGATCGACGTCGAGCGCTCGATCCAGGTCGGCATCCGCACCGTCGCCCCGCGCGATTGCGGCATCGAGGTGCTCGACTCCTTTCAGGCCCATGGCCTGGGCGCCGAAGGCGTCGCCGCCCGGATCAAGACGCGGGTCGGGCAGGGGCCGGCCTATCTCACCTTCGACATCGATGCGCTCGATCCGGCCTTCGCGCCGGGCACCGGCACGCCCGTCGCCGGCGGCCTCTCCTCGGCGCAGGCGCTGCAGATGGTCTGGGCGATCCGCGATCTCGATTTCCGCGGCATGGACATCGTCGAGGTCTCGCCGCCCTATGATCACGCCGACGCGACCGCGATCGCCGGCGCCGCGATCGCGCAGCATTACATTCAGGGGCTGGCGCTGAAGAAGGTGGCTGGTTGAATCGCTTCGTGAGCGGCTTGAATCAGGGTGGCAGCGCCGACCGCCATGCGATTCAGAACATTGCGTTATCCGGTGACGAGGAGGCGCGGAGAGCTCTCTCCCGGAGGGAGAGGGCAGGGTGAAGGGGATGGCCGCTGGGCCAGTTCCGCGAGCGCCAACCGCGTCCGGACACAGGCTAAACGGTCCGCTCCGAACAGCTCACCTCTGCCCCTCTCCTTCGAGGAGAGGGGTTCATGTTGCCCCTCCCGCGCGCTCCCGGCATTGACAGCTTGCCCGCCTGCGAACATATACGCGCCATGACCACGAACCTGACCCGACGTCGCTTCGTTACGGCCGCCCCGGCGCGCCCGCGATGACGCTCGGCTGCTAGTCCGAACGCCCGCGACCGCGCCAGAGAGCGCGGTTTTTTTATGCCCGAAGCCGGCCAAGCATTCCGGCCGGCGCCCACCAGACGCCTTGCGAGGGTCCGATGAGCCAGAACCTGAAATCCATCTTCATCGACGGCGAGGCCGGCACCACCGGGCTCGGCATTCGCGACCGCCTGGCGGCGGTGCCGGAGGTGGTGGTGAAGAGCATCGCTTCCGAGAAGCGCAAGGATCCGGCCGCCCGCAAGGAGATGATGGCCGGCGTCGATCTCGTCGTGCTCTGCCTGCCCGACGATGCGGCGAAGGAATCGGTCGCACTGGCCGACGAGCTCGGTGCCAACGCGCCCAAGATCGTCGACGCCTCGACGGCTCACCGGGTCGCGGCCGGCTGGACCTATGGCTTCGCCGAGCTCGAGCCGGGCTTTGCCCAGAAGGTCGCCAATGCCAACCGTGTCGCCAATCCCGGCTGCTATCCGACCGGCGGCATCGCACTGCTACGCCCGCTCGTCGACGCCGGGCTGCTGCCGGCCGACCATCCGGTCACCGTCAATGCCGTCTCCGGCTATTCCGGCGGCGGCAAGGGCATGATCGAGGCCTATGAGGCCGGTACGGCGCCGGATTTCGAGCTCTATGGCCTTGGCCTCAAGCACAAGCATCTGCCGGAGCTGCAGGTCTATTCGCGGCTGGAGCGGCGGCCGATCTTCGTGCCTTCGGTCGGCAATTTCCGGCAGGGCATGCTGGTCAGCGTGCCGCTGCACCTCGAGACGCTGCCGGGCAAGCCAAAGCCGGCCGACCTGCATGCCGCGCTGGCCGCGCGCTATGCTGGCTCGACCTATGTCGCGGTCCTGCCGGCCGAGGCTGACGGCAAGCTCGAGCCGGAGGCGCTGAACGACACCAACAGGCTCGAATTGCGTGTCTTCGGCAATGCAGAGCTGGGCCAGGCGGTGCTGGTGGCGCGGCTGGACAATCTCGGCAAGGGCGCTTCGGGAGCCGCCGTGCAGAACATCCGCCTGATGCTCGGCCTGCCCGAGGCCTGACCCGGCCCGGCTCCTGCCGGCAGTTCCGTCCAGGCCCGGCGCGAGAGCCGGGCCTTTTTCATGCCTGTCGCCGCAATTCAAATCTGGATCGGCAGTTCGCCCGCGAAACTTTTTTGGCCTTACCCCCCAAATGGGGGATGAGCGGCGCCATACCGATGCGCATAGCCTTGTTCAAGCTGCGCCCTCGTGCCGATTCCCCGGCGATGGCGCGATCGGGACTGCCCCCGCCGTGCCAGGCGTGGCAAGGGGCGAGCGCCGCCCGGGCTGGGTCGAACAGCCCTGGCGGCGCTTTTTTCTTTTTAGCCTGCGTAGGCCTTGAAGCTCTGCTTCTGCGTGCCCAGTCCCTCGATGCCGAGGGTCACGGTCTCGCCGCCCTTGAGGAAGCGCGGCGGCTTGAAGCCGAGCCCGACGCCAGGCGGGGTGCCGGTGGTGATGACGTCGCCCGGATCGAGCCGCATGAACTGGCTGATATAGTGGACGAGGTAAGCCGCGCCGAAGATCATCGTCTTGGACGAGCCGTTCTGGACGCGCTCACCATCGACCTCGAGCCACATGGCGAGATTCTGCACGTCGGCGATCTCGTCCGGCGTCACCAGCCAGGGGCCGAGCGGGCCGAAGGTCGGGCAGCCCTTGCCCTTGGCCCACTGGCCGCCGCGCTCGGTCTGGAACTCACGCTCGGAGACGTCGTTGCAGACGCAGAAGCCGGCGATCGCCGCCATCGCGTCCTTCTCCTCGATATAGGAGCCGCCGTCACCGATCACGATGGCAAGCTCGACTTCCCAGTCGGTCTTCTTCGAGTTCTTCGGGATGATGACGTCGTCATTCGGGCCGACGATGCAGTTCGGCGCCTTGTTGAACAGGATCGGCTCCTTCGGGATCGGCGATCCGGTCTCCGCCGCGTGGTCGGCGAAGTTCAGGCCGACGGCGATGAAGTTGCGGACGTCGCCGACGCAGGCGCCGATTCTCGGCTCGCCCGAGACGAGCGGCAGCGAGTCGGGGGAGAGAGTCTTCAACTTCGCCAGGGAAGCCGACTTGAGCGCTGCACCGGCGATGTCCGGCACCTGTCCGGAAAGGTCGCGCAGCTTGCCGGTGGAATCGATCAGGCCAGGCTTTTCTTGACCGAACGCACCATAACGAACCAATTTCACTTCATTTCCCCCATTTCAATCGTTTCAAAAAGGCGGCCACCACGGGCCGAAGGCCGCGCTGATCCTCTGCGGATGGCGCCCGCTGCGCAAGCCCGGGCGCGCGCATGGCATGTCTGCTTCGGCGGGAGCCCGACGCTGTGACGCATTTGCAACGATGCCCAGTAAAGAACAGGCGACGGGTCGGGCGGCAATTCTCTCTATGTTGCGATGCACAATAGGAATTCGGCGATAGTTCTCATATAAACCATCCTTTCGGCGGGCCGATCCGATCGAGACCCCTTTAAAACACGATATTCTCTCGATTCCGGCAGTGTCTTTGCGGGAACTCGCGCGGGCATGGCCAAAAAGCGGCGATCACGGCGGGATTGCGGCAAGAAAGGGCTGGCGGCATGGTGGTGTCAGATTCTGCCCGGCGGTGGCCGAGGCAGGCGCCAACGAGAACCTCACCCTGGGGAAAGACGCCGCGATGACGAGCTTTCGGAAACTCACTGCCGCCGCCACCGTCTCGCTCGCCGCGTTGGTGACGGCCAGCGCCGCATCGGCCAGCTCCTTCGCGATCCGCAGCGGCCAGAGCGCAGAAGGTCTCGGCATGGCCTATGCGGGCGCTGCCGCCGGTGGCATCGGCATGAGCTCCATGGCCTGGAACCCGGCGACGATCACCATGTTCCCCGGCCGCCACAGCCAGTGGAACTTCACCTACCTTTACGCCAATGGCGACTACCAGCCGACCTCGCCGACGACGGTCCAGACGCAGTTCGGCCGCGTCCCGATCCAGGCCGCCGGCGGCAGCCCGCTCGGCACCGGCAATATCGGCGGCGACGGCGGTTTCATTCCGGCTTCCTACTCCGCCTGGCAGCTGACCGATCGCTTGTGGATCGGCCTCACCACCGGCGCTCCCTTCGGCCTGCGCTCGAAGCCCGACAACCAGGTCAATGCGGCGCAGGCCTTCGGCCGTTCGGCGAAGGTGCAGACCATCAACGTCTCACCGACCATCGGCTACAAGGTCAACGACTGGCTCTCGATCGGTGCGGCGGTGCAGATCCAGTGGTTCAACGCCAGCCTGAAGCAGGCTTCCGGCATCGCCGCGAACGCCGCGCCGATCATCATCGAAGGCGACACCATCGACTTCGGCTACCGCTTCGGTGTCACGCTGACGCCGTTCGACGGCACGACGGTCGGCCTGGCCTATCGTTCCTCGGTGCGGCAGACGCTGGAAGGCACCATGCGGGTCGCGGCGGGGGCAACGCCGATCGCCGCCTTCCCGGTCAAGGCCAATCTGAACCTTCCCGATTCCGTCGTTTTCGGCGTCTCGCAGGTCATCAACGAGCAGTGGCAGGCCCATCTCGGCGTGGAATGGACCAATTGGAGCCGCTTCCGCAACATTCCGGTGGTCAACCAGCTCAACGGCGCGCCGGCAACCGGCCTGAATTTCCAGTATGACGACAGCTGGTACTTCTCGGCCGGCCTCGAATACAAGTACAATCCCGACCTGACGCTGCGCGCCGGTGTCGCCTACGAGCTCTCGGCGGTGAACGACTACAACCGCCAGATCTTCATCTCGGACAATGACCGGCTCTGGCTCAGCGCCGGTGGTAGCTACCAGCTCACCGACAAGCTGAAGCTCGACGTCGGCTACACCTTCATCCACGTCAACAAGGCGAAGGTGAACTACACCGGCAACCACCCGCAGCAGGTCGTGAACCCCGCCTTGCGCGCGATCTCCTACACCGCCGAGGCCGAGCCCTATGTTCACGTCGTTTCGGCAGGCCTGACCTATCGCTGGGACAGCCCGGCCGAGACAATCCCGGTCCGCCCGGTCGTCCGCAAGAACTGATCTTCGCCGCATGGCGAAGGAAAAGCTGGCCTTCGGGCCGGCTTTTTTATTGGGCGGTAGGAGGCAAGGCGCCCCACACTGTGAATGTCTGAGATGGGTGGGAAGCGGAAGTTCGGCCGCACGCTCAGTTTCTGCCGATCCGCGCCACCAGCAGACATTGGAAGGTCGCCCGGAACCAGACATTCCAGAAAGGTAAGCTCCGGACCCGGTCGCGACTAGGCGTGCGGTCAATCGCTGCCGTCTCCTTCGGCGAAGCTACTCAGCGCTCCAGGGTCGGTTATGGTGATGGAGCGATAGGTTTTCGCCACCCATCCGGCTTCAACGAAGCGTTTGAGTGCCGCGTTAACCTGCTTGCGTGAGGCGTTGGCCATGACGCCCACCTCACTCTGCGTCAACGGGATCGGGACATCCCCAATCCAGGTCGTGCGCTGAAGAACGGAGGCAATCCGGCGGTCCGCCTGGGGCTTCTGCAAATCGTGGATCACACGAAAAAGGAACTCGACATTCATCATCAATATCAGCGCGACGTGGTGAACCATGTCCGGCCCCCGGGAAGCCATCTGAAGCATAGCGTCTAGGGGCAGATGCAGCATCGTCGTCTCCACGACGGCCCTGAGTTCGCCGCGACGCGGCTTTCGTGTGAGGAAGCAAGCTTCGCCCGTCCATCGACCGGGAACGCCGAGAAGGATTAGGCGAGGCGTCGAGCCGGCCGGTGCAATGCTTACGCTGACAGTGCCAGTTACGAGCCCGTAGATTCCGCCTGCAGGGTCTCCGAGGTGAAATACGGCTTCGCCAGGCGCAAAGCGGAGCAGGATCGAGCGCCGCAGCACCTCCGTGCGGACCGCCTCCGGCAATAGAGGAAGCCAGCCGCGCTCGCTCATGACACGCTCGGCTTCGGCCCTGCTGATTTGCGTCATAAAAATATCCGACTTTGTCCGCTTTGGGACAAATACGACGCTTCGGACAGATATGCTAGGAGCTACGCAGATAAAATCTTGACGCACCTTGCGTTACGGGGGTTGATTGCGTCGCAATAGGCGAAATTACTAAGATTAGTTGAGTCTTAAAACCATAATTGCAATGGCAGGTCCGACGATGATTCGGTGCAAAATGACAAACACTACCCAGAAGGCGCTGATCGCTTTCGGGATTTTGGCTAGTCTTCAGGGGGGTGCTAGTGCTCAGATCTCGCCGCCGAGCCTGACGGCAGATGAAACCTACGCCATCGCACGGGAAGCCTATCTCTACGCCTATCCGATCGTCAGTATGGACGTGACGATGCGGCAGGCGACCAACGTGCCGGATACGGCCACGATCAACATGCGTGCGCCGGTCAATCAGTTCGCGCACGCACGGGCTTACCCGAAGGCCGAAGATAAGGATGTCGTCCGCTTCAACTTCGATACACTCTACTCCTTCGCGTGGCTCGACCTCGCCGGGGAGCCGATCATCCTTTCAGTACCGGACACGGCAGGGCGCTATTATCTCTTGCCGATGCTGGACATGTGGACCGACGTATTTTCCGTCATTGGTAGCCGCACCACCGGCGTCAAGGCCGGCAACTACGCGATCGTTGCGCCAAGCTGGAGCGGGTCGCTCCCGGACGGCGTAGTCAAGATCGTCGCACCGACACAAAACATTTGGATCATCGGCCGCACGAAAACGGATGGACCGGCCGACTATGCCAATGTCCATAAGGTGCAGGACGGCTACAAGCTGACGCCGCTGTCCCAATGGGGCAAGGCCTATGTCCCACCAAAGGGTGCGGCGACTGACGCTTCAATCGACAACAAGACGCCCCCGCTCATTCAGGTCGACAATCTCGACGGCGTCACCATGCTGACGCGACTGGCGGATCTGCTGAGCAAATATCCTCCACATCCCAACGACTATCCGGTCCTGTTCCGTCTGCGAGCGCTCGGCGTCGAGCCTGGCAAGCCGCTCGATGCCTCCAAGATTGATCCCCAAACAGCATCCATCATCAACAAGGCGGCCAAGGAAACGCTGAATGGTCTTCAGGCCGCCTGGGAGAGAAGTGGAAAGGTGGTCAATGGCTGGACGCTACAGAACGACAACATCGGAACCTATGGCACGTCCTACTTGAAGCGTACCCTCGTGGCCAAAGGCGGCCTCGGAGCCAATCTGCCTGAGGATGCAGTGTACCCGACTGCGGTGTTCGACGGCGACGGCAAGCTGCTTTCCGGCGAGAACAAATATGTTCTCCATTTTGAGAAGGGCAAGTTGCCCCCAGCCAACGCGTTCTGGTCGATCACTATGTACGACATGGATGGCTTCCAGGTGCCGAACTCCATCAACCGCTTCGCGGTCGGCAGCTACGACAAGTTCGCGTTCAACTCCGATGGCTCGCTCGACATCCATGTCCAGTCAAGTTCCCCCGGCAAGGAAAAGGAGGCGAACTGGCTGCCTGCTCCCAAAGGCCAGTTCCAGCCCAGCATGCGCATCTATTCGCCGCGAGCGGAGGTGCTCGACAGCTCCTGGGCGCCACCACCCTTCAAGAAGCTGAATTGATCGGACGCTCGAGGCGGCGAATCTCCTGAATTCGCCTCTTTGGCCCATCGCAATGGAGATAGTCGTGAAGAGCGGTCTTTTTTCGGCAGTGAGCATAGGAATGATGTTGTGGGGGGCTGGCGCATCGGCTCAACCGGCGGTGACGATCGACGAGGCTCGGGAGATCGCCCGCGAAGCCTTCATCTATGCCTACCCGCTCGTTCTTTCGGAAATCACGCAACTGGTTGGGAAAAACGTAGCGGAACCCAGAGGCACCAGCGCGCCGCTCAATCAGTTCGGCCACATGCGGGAGTTCCCTGATCCGTCCTTCACGATCGTCGTCCGGCCGAACGCAGACACTTTGTATTCGTCGCTGGGCTACGACGTCTCCGCCGAGCCATTGGTTATCACCGTCCCCGCTTCCGGGGATCGCTATTATCTGCTGCCCTTCCTGGACATGTGGAGCGATATCTTCACGGTGCCCGGCACCCGCACGAACGGCAACGTAGAGCAGACATTCGCGATTGTTGGCCCAGCGTGGAAAGGAGGTCTGCCGGCTGGGGTCAAGGAGTACAGGAGCCCGACCGGCCGGGGGCTGTTGATCGGACGCACCCAGACGAACGGCAAGGCAGACTATGAAGCCGTTCGCAAGTTCCAGGACGGCATGAAGGCCGTGCCGCTCAGCGCGTACGGTAAGCCGTACACGTTGCCCAAGGGTACCGTGAATCCGAACCAGGACATGAGTGCGCCGCCCGACCAGATCGATAAGATGGACGCCGCGACCTTTTTTGGCCTGTTCGCCGAGGCGCTGAAGATAAACCCGCCTCATGCCAACGACTATCCGATCGTCGACCGGCTCAGGAGAATCGGCATTGAAGCTGGCAAGAGCTTCGCGCTCGCCGCAGTTCCGAAGGACGTACAGGACGCGTTAAATGCCGCTCCGGCGCAAGCGATTCCTCAGATCAAGGATGCCTGGAGCAAAGGTGGCACGCTCGCAAATGGCTGGCGGACCAATATGACGGCCATCGGCACATACGGAACCGACTATCTGCATCGTGCTGGCGTCGCCTACGGCGGCTATGGCGCGAATGTTATTGAGGACGCGATCTATCCGACTGCTTTCGCTGACGCCGAAGGCAAGCCGCTTAGTGGCGATAAGCGCTACGTCTTGCACTTCCCCAAAGGCCAGACTCCGCCAGCCCGTGCCTTCTGGTCGTTGACCATGTACGACGAGCGCCAGCTCTTCACCGCCAATCCGATCGAACGCTACGCGATCGGAGATCGCGATAAGCTGACCTTCAACGCCGACGGTTCGCTCGATCTCCTCATTCAGAGCGATTCCCCCGGCAAGGATAAGGAAGCGAATTGGCTGCCGGCGCCCAAGAGTGGAACGTTCTCGATGAACTTGCGTCTCTACTGGCCCAAGGCCGAGGCCACCAATGGAACCTGGGTGCCGCCACCGGTTAAGCGGCTCGATTAGGCCCGGAGCATATTAGCAGTAGCGGGCGTCCGACGGACGCCCGCTACTAAGCGCGATCAGGGGCCGCTCTCAGTTGATCAATTCCCTGGGGCCATTCGCGCGACAAACGAGCTGTTTTCTTTCCACCGCCGGATAGCCCGGCAGCGATCACGTACAACGTCGGAGAAGGGTCGCTCCTGTCCGCTGGGAGACTGCCAACTTGACCGCCCGAAGCGGACATCCCCAATGTCAGGAAGGGGCCAGTTTCTCCCGTGGCGGCTTCGGACGGGAATGTCGCGGTTGGGTCGAAAGCGGACTGTCCCGCCAAGTCTCTGGCTTCTCTCCGAAGGCGGTGCCGCGGCCGTTTCATGGTTGGGCCGCCGAGTGGTGGATCACGCTTTTTCGCGGAGTGACCTTGCCGGTCCCCAACTCGTTACGCCTTGATCTTCACATAGCTTCCGGGCGCGTCCTCCAGCGCCTTGAGCTTGCCGTCGCCGGGCACGCGCGCCTTGACCTGCTTCGGCGCCTTCTCCTCGAGCCAGGCGAACCAGTGCGGCCACCATGAGCCGGGGTGTTCCTCCGCCCGCTTGACCCAGTCCTCGAAGATTCCCTTCGGCTGCGGCCCGGTCCAGTACTGGTATTTGACCTTGTTCGGCGGGTTGACCACGCCGGCGATGTGCCCGGAGCCGGCCATGACGTAGTCGACCGGTCCGCCGAAGGCTTTTGAGCCGATGAAGACCGAATTGGCCGGGGCGATGTGGTCCTCGCGCGTCGCGAGATTGTAGACCGGGATGGTGACCTTGCCGAGGTCGAGCAGCTTGCCGCCGATCCGCATCTCGCCCTTGGTCAGCTTGTTGTCGAGATAGCAGTTGCGCAGATAGAAGGAATGGTTCGCCGCTGGCATCCGCGTCGAATCCGAGTTCCAGTAGAGCAGGTCGAAGGCGGTCGGGGCCTTGCCCTTGAGGTAGTTGTTGACCGCGTAAGACCAGATCAGATCGTTCGGCCGCAGCATGTTGAAGGCGCCCGCCATGCGCGCGCCGTCGAGATAGCCACGCTCGGCCATCTGTTCCTCGACGGCGCGGATCTGGCTCTCGTCGACGAAGACCGAGAGCTCGCCGGCCTTGGAGAAGTCGACCTGGGTGGTGAAGAAGGTGGCGCTGGCGATGCGCTTGTCCTGCGCCGCCGCCATATAGGCGAGCGTGACGCCGAGCAGGGTGCCGCCGACGCAATAGCCGATCGCCGAAACCTGCTTCTCTCCCGTCGCCTGCTCGATCGCCTCGAGGGCCGCGAAGATGCCCTCGCGCATATAGCTCTCGAAATCCTTGAGCGCATGGCGATGGTCGGGATTGACCCAGGAGATGCAGAACACGCTCAGCCCCTGGGCGACGCACCAGCGGATGAAGCTCTTCTCGGGATTGAGGTCGAGGACATAGAACTTGTTGATCCAGGGCGGCACGATCAGCAGCGGCCGCTTCAGCACCTTCTCCGTCGAGGGCGCGTACTGGATCAGCTCGATGATATCGTTGCGGTAGATCACCTTGCCCGGCGTGGTCGCGATGTTGACGCCGACCTCGAAGGCGCGGTTGTCCGACTGGCGGATCTTCAGTTCGCCGCCGCCGGCCTCCACATCCTCGGCCAGCATCTTCATGCCGCGCACCAGGTTCTCGCCGTTCTGCGCCATCGTCTCGCGCAGCAGTTCCGGATTGGTCATCACGAAATTGGACGGCGAGAGCGCCCCGGCGATCTGCTTGACGTAGAATCGCGCCTTTTCGCGCGTGTGCGCATCGAGGTCGTCGGCCTGGTCGACCATGCTCTCCGCCCAGCGCGTGGACAGCAGATAGGCCTGCTTGACGAAGTCGAAGACCGGGTGGCTCTCCCATTCGGGGTCGGCGAAACGGGCGTCGCGCTTCTCCGGCTCGATCACCGGCGCGGCTGGCTCGCCGCTGAGACGCTTCAGCGTCGCGCTCCACAGGCTGAGGAAATCGCTGGTGAGCGAGGCCTGCGCCTCGAGGATCTTCTGGGGGTCGCTGACCCAGCGCTCGGCCACCCGGCCGAGCACCTTGACCATTTCGCTCGCTTCGTCGGCAGCGCCGGTCTTGGCTTCGCCGCGCTCGATCGGCTTCAGATAGGCGGCCGTGACCTTGCCGGCCTCCTCGACCAGCCGGCCCATGTTCTGCGCCATGGCGTCGAAATCCGGCAGCGGCGGCGCATCAAAGACCGGCGGCTCTGCCGGGCTTGATCCGCCCTTGCCCTTGCTGCCGGCGGGTCGGCTCATGGTATCGCTCCCTCGCGATTTACTTGCCAGGGGGAGTTGAACTCCCCATTTCGGACCTATTAAGGACCTAACCGATAAGAGAGACAAAGGAAAATAGTGGAAGCCCCGGCAATGCCTGAAGCCCTGTTCCGGACCTCGTCGAAAGCCGCCTGCGCGGCGGTGCTGCTCGGCGCTCTGCTCGGCGGCTGCGGCGCCGTGCGGGGCGCGGCCGAGCTCACCGACCTTGCCACCACGCCCGGCGAGCCGAAGCCTTTCGTCCTTGAAACGAGGCCGCAGGACCCGCGCTATGTCCCCGTCGGCTCCGCGGTCACGCGCGACGCCAAGCGCAAGACCGTCGACGAGTTCAAGAAGCTGGAGGCCGAACTCGAGGCCAAGCGGGTTTCGAACGATGCCGCTGGCGCGCAGGCGCAGAGCCTCGGCAAGACGCCGCCGCCAGCTCCGGCGCAGGCGCAGCCGAGCAACTGACACCCGCCCTCCTGAAGGCAGGGCGGCGCGTCGTCGATGAGCGTAGCCAGGCGGGGCGCGGCCATGATCCTGATCGGCCAGTATGATTCGCCCTTCGTCCGACGCGTCGGCATTGCGCTGCGCCTCTACGGCATGCCGTTCGAGCACCGGCCCTGGTCGGTCTTCGGCGATGCCGAGAAGATCGCCGCGCTGAACCCGCTGCTGCGGGTGCCGACATTGCTGCTCGACGACGGGCTGGTTCTGGTCGAGAGCCACGCCATGCTCGATCATCTCGACGGTCTCGTTTCAGCCGAGGAGGTCCTGTTTCCTCGCCATGAGCCGGACCGGCATCGGGCGCTGCGGACCGCGGCGCTGGCGACCGGGCTTGGCGAGAAAGCTGTCAGTCTGTTCTACGAACAGCGCCTGCACGATCCCATTTCCGAGGTCTGGGCCGGCCGCTGCCGCGGGCAGATCCTTGGCGCGCTCGCCGTGCTGGAGGCCGAGCGCGCCGGCAGGCCCGGCGACTGGTGGTTCGGCGAGCGTATCGGCCATGCCGACATCGCGCTCGCCTGCGTGCTGCGCTTTGTCGCGGAGGTGCATCCGGGACTGCTGGTGCTGTCGGATTATCCCGCGCTCGCGGCCCATTTGGCGCGTTGCGAGGCGCTGCCGGTGTTCAGGGAGATCTCGCAAGCCTTCGTAGCGCCGGCCTGAACCGCACCATCCCGGCGCTGCGCGGCTGTTCGATGAATCTTGCGTTTTTGGGCCTGTCCTGGCGAAAGCTGCGATGCTAGAGCATCCCGGCGCAAGGAATGTGATCTGCTGCATTCGGAGCGCCTCAATGCCGGCTCGGCCAGGGACCGATTAGTAAGATGACCGACTTTCACCGCATCAAGCGTTTGCCGCCTTACGTTTTCGAGCAGGTCAACAAGATCAAGGCAGCCGAGCGCGCCAAGGGCGTCGACATCATCGATCTCGGCATGGGCAATCCCGACCTGCCGGCACCGAAGCACGTCATTGAAAAGCTGGTCGAGACGGCCGGTAAGCCGCGCACCGATCGTTATTCCGCCTCCAAGGGCATCACCGGCCTGCGCCGCGCCCAGGCGAATTATTATGAGCGCCGCTTCGGCGTGAAGCTCAATCCCGACACGCAGGTGGTCGCCACGCTTGGCTCGAAGGAAGGCTTCGCCAACATGGCCCAGGCCATCACCGGGCCGGGCGACGTCGTGCTGGTGCCCAATCCGAGCTACCCGATCCACGCCTTCGGCTTCCTGATGGCCGGTGGCGTGATCCGCTCGGTCCCGGCCGAGCCGACGCCGGCGTTCTTTCCGGCGCTCGAGCGCGCGATGATGCACTCGGTGCCGAAGCCGATCGCGCTGGTCACCTGCTATCCGGCGAACCCGACGGCCTATACCGCCTCGCTCGATTTCTATCGCGACCTCGTCGCCTTCGCGAAGCGGCACGAGCTGATCCTGCTCTCGGACCTCGCCTATGCCGAGGTCTATTTCGACGAGAAGAACCCGCCGCCCTCGATGCTGCAGGTCCAGGGCGCGATCGACGTCACCGTCGAATTCACCTCGATGTCGAAGACCTTCTCCATGGCCGGCTGGCGCATGGGCTTCGCCGTCGGCAATGAGCGGCTGCTGGCGGCGCTGGCGCGGGTGAAATCCTATCTCGACTACGGCGCCTATACGCCGATCCAGGTCGCCGCGGCGGCCGCGCTGAACGGTCCCGACGATTGCATCCGCGAGATGCGCGAGACCTATCGCAAGCGCCGCGACGCGCTGGTCGAGAGCTTCACCAAGGCCGGCTGGGAATTCCCGGCGCCGCAGGCCTCGATGTTCGCCTGGGTGCCGATTCCCGAGAAGTTCCGCCATCTCGGCTCGCTGGAATTCTCGAAGCTGCTGATCGAGAAGGCCGAGGTTGCGGTCGCGCCCGGCATCGGCTTCGGCGAGCATGGCGACGATTTCGTCCGCATCGCCATCGTCGAGAACGAGCAGCGCATCCGCCAGGCCGCCCGCAATGTCGGCCGCTTCCTGAAGAGCGCCGACCAGACCCTGCACAACGTCATCCAGATTCCGAAGGCGGGGTAGGGCGGGTTTCCGGGCGCAAGTCATCCCGGGCGGCCGCAGGGCGACCCGGGATCCATGCCGGAGCACTTCCGACAAAGGTTCAGGCACGAATCCCGGATCGACGCGGCTTTGCCGCTTGTCCGAGATGACCGCGGCGGTTTCGGGAAGGGTGCGGCATAGTCGCGCCGCGCAGGCCGGGGCTGGACCGCACTGCGAAAACATGGGAACCGAGGCTGCCGGAATGACCGGTTGAGGAGAGGCGGGCGGATATGGTCTCGAAAGGCCGCGTGATCGGCGTTCTCTTCGGTCTGTTCGCTCTGGTCTGCCTGTTTGCGACCTATGATTTCTCGCGTGGGCGCGCCACCGAATCCGATTCGCCGCTGGTCGGCGACTTGCTGAGCGCGACCAAGGCACGCGAATGCGGCCGCGACGCCACCGAGATCGTCGCGCGCTATCTGCCGATCGGCATGGGCCAGGCCGAGGCGGAGAAAATTCTGGCGCAGACCGTGATCCGCGCCCCGACGCCGTGGTTCTGGCGGCCGGTCAACGAGAACTCGACCGTGTGGAATGGCGACAGCCTCGAGGCGCTGCGCACGATCAAGATCACGGCCTTCGGCAACCAGCTGCTGCGCCTCTATCTCGGCTTCAGCGACGGCAAGCTGCACAAGCTGGCGGCGGAAGTGATCTGCCGCTTCGACTAGCACCGCGTTCGGCTGCGCCGTTGACTCGGGGCACGCCCCATGCGACCCCGCGCGGCATGACCATGCATGCTCCGCCCCCTGACTCCCGGCCCCTTCGCGTCGGTATCGCCGGCCTCGGCACCGTCGGTGCGGCGGTCGCCACCATCCTGAAGCGGCAGGAGAATGCTCTCGCCGCCCGCTGCGGCCGGCCGGTGCGCGTCACCGCGGTTTCGGCGCGGGACCGCAATCGCGACCGCGGCATCGACCTCTCCGGCCTGACCTGGTTCGACGATCCGGTCGCCCTCGCATCCTCGCCCGAGATCGACTGCCTGATCGAATTGATCGGCGGCTCCGACGGGCCGGCCAAGCAGGCGGTCGAGGCTGCGCTTTCCGCCGGCAAGCCGGTCGTGACCGCCAACAAGGCATTGCTCGCCGCCCATGGCGTGGCGCTGGCCGAGCTCGCCGAGGCCAATGGCGCGGCACTCGCCTTCGAGGCTTCCTCTGCCGGTGGCATCCCGGTGGTGAAGACGCTGCGCGAGGCGCTCGCCGGCAACAACGTCACCCGGCTCTACGGCATCCTCAACGGCACCTGCAATTACATCCTCTCGCGCATGGAGCTCGAAGGGCTGACCTTCGAGGCCTGCCTGAAGGACGCCCAGCGCCTCGGTTATGCCGAGGCCGATCCGACCTTCGACGTCGAGGGCTTCGACACCGCCCACAAGCTCGCCATCCTCACCAGCCTCGCCTTCGGCACGAAGATCGACGCCGAAGCGATTTATGTCGAAGGCATTTCCTCGATCACCCCGCTCGATCTGAAGATGGCCGACGAGCTCGGCTACCGGATCAAGCTGCTCGGCGTCGCCGAGCGCACCAAGACCGGAATCGAGCAGCGCGTGCACCCGACCATGGTGCCGAAATCCTCGGCGATCGCCCAGGTCATGGGCGTCACCAACGCCGTCACCATCGATGCCGACGCGGTTCGCGAGATCACGCTGGTCGGCCCCGGCGCCGGCGGCGGCCCGACCGCCTCGGCCGTGATCGCCGATATCGCCGACGTCGCCCGCGGCACCGCCGGGCTGCCCTTCGGCATGCCGGTCGCCCGGCTCGAGCAGCCGATGCGGGCGCCGATGCAGCGCCACGAGGGCGGCTACTACATCCGCCTCGCCGTCGCCGACCGGCCGGGCGCTGCCGCTGCCATCGCGACCCGCATGGCGGAGGCGAACATCTCGCTGGAGAGCATCGTCCAGCGCCGCTCGGAAGCCGCCGCCGCACGCGATCCCGGCGGGCGTTCGGGTGCGCCGGTACCGGTCGTCCTGATCACCTATGCCACCAGCGAGCAGGCGATCCGCGGCGCGCTGGAGAAGGTCAGCGCCGACGGACATATTTCCGAAGCGCCGCAGGTCATCCGCATAGAACGGGAATAAGGTAGTGGCCGGCCGGCGGCGGGGATCTTCCGCTGCCGATCGATTGGTCGCCGCCTGCCGAAACAAAGGAAAACCCATGTCCGTCGATCTTCGTATTTCGCCCGACCAGATCATCGAGCGCTATCTCTCGATGGAGTTGGTCCGCGTCACCGAGCGCGCCGCCGTCGCCGCCGCCCGCCTGCGCGGCCATGGCGACGAGAAGGCGGCCGACCAGGCCGCCGTCGATGCGATGCGGCGCGAGCTGAACCGCCTGCCGATCGACGGCGAGATCGTCATCGGCGAGGGCGAGCGCGACGAGGCGCCGATGCTCTATATCGGCGAGAAAGTCGGCAACAAGCAGGGCCCCAAGGTCCACATCGCCGTCGATCCGCTCGAAGGCACGACGCTCTGCGCCAAGGACATGCCGGGCTCGATCGCCGTGATGGCGATGGCCGGCGCCGGCCAGCTGCTCTACGCACCCGACGTCTACATGAACAAGATCGCGATCGGCCCGGGCTATCCGACCGGCGTCGTCGACCTCGACGCCTCGGCCGCCGACAACATCAACGCGCTGGCCCGGGCCAAGGGCGTGAAGCCGCATGAGATCAACACGCTGATCATGGACCGGCCGCGCCACGAGAAGCTCATTGCGGAAGTCCGCAAGACCGGCGCCTCGATCCGCCTGATCACCGATGGTGACGTCGCCGGCGTGATCTTCTGCACCGAGCCGGAGAAGACCGGCATCGACCTTTATCTCGGCATCGGCGGCGCTCCCGAGGGCGTTCTCGCCGCGGCGGCGCTGCGCTGCGTCGGCGGCCAGATGCAGGGCCGCCTGATCCTCGACACCGAGGAGAAGCGGGCCCGCGCCGCGACCATGGGCGTCAAGGACCCCAACCACAAATACGACATGGCCGAGATGGCCTCGGGCGACGTCATCGTCTGCGCCACCGGCGTCACCGATGGCGGCATGCTGTCGGGCGTCCGCTTCGGCCCCGAGGTGATCGAGACCGAGACCATCGTCTACCGCTCGATCACCGGCACCGTCCGCCGGATCTATGGCGAGCACCGCGAGTTCGGGAAGTTCAATCTCGACTGAGCGAGGGGCGGAAGGCCCGGCTCGGATCGGCGGCGCGCTCAGCGCGCCGTCATCACGGCACGGGTAAAGCCCGGCTCGACGAAGATCACGCTGCCATCCGGCAGGCCGAGGATCCGGTCCACGGCAAGCCCGAGGAACTGGAAGCGCGCGTCGAGCGCTTCGATGGCGGCCGTTTCTGCCGGAGTTCCCGAGACCGCTATCGTGCGCGCCACCGCATCATGGGTGCTGGCGCCGAGATGCAGGATGATCTCGGCCGCCGCCTCCGGCGCCGGCACGGTGAAGATGCCCTCTGCCTGGCCCTCGGCGATGATGCGGGTCAGCACCGGCAGCATCACCGCGATCGAGGCGCCGTTGACCCGGTGATAGAGCACGATGTTCTCGGGCCGGAACACGACATCGAAGGCAGCCCGCAGCCTCGGCGCATCTTCGATCTTCATCTGGCGCGAACGCGCCAGGAAGCCGTTCAGGCGGGCGAGGGCGCCGAGCGCCGGGTCTTCGAGCACGTCGCGGACCCGGGCTACAGCTTCATGGGCCAGCCGGGCGGCGAGCGCCTCCAGCAGATCTTCCTTCGAGGCGAAGTGGTGGTAGAAGCCGCCCTTCGAGATGCCGGCCTTGGCGATCACGTCGCTGATCGTCGTCCGCTCATAGCCCTGCTCGAAGAACAGCGCCTGCGCGCAGTCGAGCAGTTCGCTCCGGCGATCCTCGGGATGCTTCACCACGCGCGGCATGCTGCTCCAATCTAGTTGCGGCTTGACGACCGACCGTCGGTCGGTAAAATGACCGACGGTCGGTCTGGCATATATTACTGCCGGGGAGGGCATTGGTGCAACGGCGATCCATCGCGGTTTGGGCCTGCCGGCAGACCGGGATTCGACGGCGCATGGGCGCCGCCTCCGCAGGGGGAATGTCGTGAAGATCGTTCGCACCCTCGTCGTCCTCGCCGCGGTCTCGGCGGCAGGCGCCGCCTTCTGGTCCTATAGCCGGCCGGCCGTGGTTGCGGCCGTTGCCGCCAAGCGCGGCGATGCCGCCGATATCGTCTACGCGACCGGTGTCGTCGAGCCGCGAAGCTGGGCCAAGGTCACGCCGCTCCTGCGCGAGCGCATCGTCGAACGCTGCGACTGCGAGGGGCGCCGGGTCGAGAAGGGCGAGATCCTGGCCCGGCTGGACAGCGTCCAGGCCGAGGCGACGCTGGCCGAGCTCAAGGCGCGCCACAAGCTTGCCGCCGCCGAGCATGAGCGCCAGACCGTCCTGGTCGAGCGTAACGTCATGAGCCAGCAGGCTCTCGATCGGGTTCGCAGCGAGGTCGGCCAGGCGGCGGCGCTGGTTGCCGGGCAGACGGCGCGGCTGGAGAATTACGTCCTGCGGGCGCCGATGCGCGGCACCGTGCTGCGTCGCGACGGCGAGGTCGGCGAGATCGCCGAGCCGGGCACGGTGCTGTTCTGGATCGGCGAGCCGAGGCCGCTGCGCGTTGTCGCCGATGTGAACGAAGAGGACATCCCGCAGGTCAAGCCGGGCCAGCGCGCTCTGATCCGGGCCGACGCCTTTCCGGCCCGAACGCTGGAGGCAAGCGTCGACAGCATCACGCCCAAGGGTGACCCGGTGGCCAAGAACTACCGCGTCTATCTCGCCTTGCCCGACGACACCCCGGTGCTGATCGGCATGACGGTCGAGGTCAACATCGTCACCCGCGTGGCGCCTGATGCCCTGTTGCTGCCGGTCAACGCCGTCCAGGGCAATGCGGTGTTCCTTGTCGAAGGCGATGTCGCCCGTCGTCGCGAGCTCGCGATCGGCATTCGCGGAACGAGCGAGCTCGAGGTGCTGTCTGGGTTGCCCGAGGGCGCCCGCATCATCGCTCCCTACCCGGACAAGCTCGCCGACGGCGCCCGCATTCGGCTGCAGGGCGGCTGAGCCATGCGGCTGATCCTGGCTCTTGCGCTGACGCATATCATGGGGCGGGGGCGGCAGACGCTGGTCGCCGTGCTCGGCGTGGCGCTTGGCGTCGGCTTCTCGATCGCCATGGCCTCGCTGATGCAGGGCGGCGAGGACGACTTTGTCGCCAAGCTCGTCGACACCATGCCGCATGTCGACATCACCGATGAGCGTCGCGCCGCGCGCCGCCAGCCGGCGCAGGACGAGTTCCCGGCGCTCCACATCGCCGGGCTGCGTCCCAGGGAGGATCGTCGCGGCATCCTGAACCCGACCGAGGCGACGGCGATGCTGCGCGCCTGGGTGCCCGGCAAGATGGCGCTCAGCCTGAAGACGCAGGGCGTGGTGCGCTATGCCGGGCGCGATGTCGGCATCGGCATCATCGGCATCGAGCCGCTGGCCGAGATGCAGGTCTCGTCGCTCGCCAAGGATTTCCGCCAGGGCAGCTTCACCTCGCTGATCGCCGGCGGCAACAACATCGTCGTTGGCGACCGGCTGGCGCAGCGCCTCGGTGCCGAATTGGGCACGACCGTGACGGTGGTTTCCGCCACCGGCCAGAGCCGCGCCTTCAAGATCGTCGGCCTGTTCCACACCGGCACCACCGCCCGGGACGAGGGCGAGGGCTATGTCCTGCTGAAGAATGCCCAGATCCTGAGCGAGCGCCCGAACGCGATCAACGAGATCCGGCTCAAGCTCGACGATCCCAACGCCGCCCCGCAGGTCGCGCGGCGGGCCGAGGCGCAGATCGGCTACAAGGCGATGGCCTGGCAGGAGGCGAACGAGTCGCTGCTCGAGGCCTTGGTGATCCGAAACGTCATCATGTACACGGTCGTCGGCGCCATCCTGCTGGTTGCCGGCTTCGGCATCTTCAACATCATCTCGACCATCACCCATGAGAAGGCGCGCGACATCGCCATCCTGAAGTCGCTCGGCTTCACCGAGACCGACATGCGCCGCCTGTTCCTGCTGGAGGGGCTGGCGCTCGGCACCGGCGGGTCGCTGATCGGCTGGGCCGTCGGCTTCGGACTCTGCTTTGCGCTCTCGCTCGTCCGCTTCGAATTGTCGGGGGCGAGCGTCGCGCAGGAGATCACGCGGCTGCCTCTGGCCTGGAGCATCTGGCACTACCTGATCGCTGCCGGCTTCGCCCTGACCTCGGCCGGGATCGCCGGCTACCTGCCGGCAAGGCAGGCGGCGCGGCTCAATCCGGTCGACATCATCCGGGGCGCGACATGACGGCGCTGATCGAGACGGCGGGGCTGACCCGCATCCTGCCCGCCACTGTCCCGGTGACGCTGGTGCAGGACGTGACGCTGTCGATCGGCGAGGGCGAGTTCGTCGCGATCACCGGTCCCTCCGGCTCGGGCAAGTCCTCGCTGCTCTATCTGCTCGGCCTGCTCGATCGGCCGAGCGCCGGTGCGCTGCGCATCGCCGGCCGCGACACGGCCGGCCTCAGCGAGCGCGAGCGGGCGCAGATCAGGCTCGCCACGCTCGGCTTCGTCTTCCAGTTCCACTTCCTGCTGCCGGAGTTCACCGTGCGCGAGAATGTCGAGATCCCGATGCGCCGGCTCGGTCGCCTCGGCACCGGCGCGATGCGCGAGCGCTCGACGCATCTGCTCGAGGCGCTGGGCCTCGCCGACCATCTCGACAAGCGGCCCGAGCAGCTCTCCGGCGGCCAGCGCCAGCGTGTCGCGGTCGCCCGCTCGCTGGCCAACGATCCGCCGCTCGTCCTTGCCGACGAACCGACCGGCAGTCTCGACAGCAAGAATTCCGAGCAGGTCTTCGCCATCCTCGACGCGCTGGTGCGCGAGCGCGGCAAGACCGTCGTCGCGGTCACCCATGACAACGCGATGGCGGCGCGCGCCAGCCGGCGCATTCACCTCGTCGACGGCAGGCAGGCCGCGGAATGAGCCGTCGCGCCCTGTGCCGGAACGCGGATCAGTCCTCGGTCGCGCGCGCTTCCTTGCTCTGCCGCCGGAACCCCGTCGCCAGCACATAGAGCTCGGAGGAATCGGCGCGGCTCGCCGCCGGCTTGAGATTGCGCACGCTCGTGAAGTCGCGTTTCAGTTCGGCGAGCAGTGCCGCGCTCTCGCCGCCCTGGAACAGCTTGGCGAGGAAGAAGCCGCCCGGCGCCAGCACGTCATTGGCGAATTCGAGCGCGGCTTCCGCCAGCCCGATGATCTTGAGATGGTCGGTCTTCTTGTGGCCGGTGGTGTTGGCCGCCATGTCGGACATCACGCCGTCGGCCTTGCCGCCGAGCTTCTCTGTCAGCAGGGCAGGGGCCTCGTCCGCCATGAAGTCGAGCTCGATCAGCTCGACGCCCGGAATCGGATCGACCGGCAGCAGGTCGATGCCGACGATCCGGCCCTTGCCCTTGTCGAGGCCGACCTTCGCCGCCGCGACCTGGCACCAGCCGCCCGGCGCGCAGCCGAGGTCGAGCAGCTTCTGCCCGGGCTTCAGGAACTTGTGGCGCTCGTCCATCTCGGCGAGCTTGAAGGCGGCGCGCGAGCGATAGCCCATCTCGCGGGCGCGCTTGACGTAAGGGTCGTTGAGCTGGCGTTCGAGCCAGAGCTGCGATGAATGGCTGCGCTTGGCCGGCTTCTTGACCTTGACGCGCAGGTCGCGGGCGCCGCCGCTCGGTTTGGAAGGGTTCATGGCTTGGACTTAGCTCATTGCCGGCGTCGCCACCAAGCCCGGTCTTCATGCATCATGCGCAGGAGGATGCCCTCGCGCAGGCCACGATCGGCAATGCGCACCATCGGGCTGGGAAAGGCACGGCGGATCGCCTCGAAGATGGCGCAGCCGGCCAGGACGAGATCGGCGCGGTCGCGGCCGATGCAGGCATTGGCCTGGCGCTGCGCATAATCCATCGCGACCAGCTCGTCGATGACGCTGAGCACGTCCTCCTCGCGCATCCAGAGCCCGTCGACCTGGCGCCGGTCATAGCGCGGCAGCCGCAAATGGATGCCGGCGACGGTGGTGACGGTGCCGGAGGTGCCGAGCAGATGGAAGCCCGTTGCCCGGCGAGCTGCCGCCGCCTTGTCGGCGAAGGGTTTCAGCGCGGCGCTGCAATCGGTGACCATGCGCTCGAACAGCTCGCGCCCGACCTCGACGCCGCCATAGCGCTCGGCGACCGAGACGACGCCGATCGGCAGCGAGGCCCATTCGCGGATCCGGGAGGCCGGGTCGCGGCCGGATTCGCGCCTGCCGAGCCAGACGATCTCGGTCGAGCCGCCGCCGATGTCGAAGACGATGACCGCATTGGCTTCCGGCGCGGCCAGCGCGGCGCAGCCGGTGACGGCGAGCGAGGCTTCGGTACGCTGGTCGACGATCTCGAGCTCGAGTTCTGCCTCGCGCTCGACGCGGCGGACGAAGTCGGACCCGTTGGCTGCAGCGCGACAGGCCTCGGTGGTGATCAGCCGGGCGCGGGTGACGCCGCGATGGTCCATCTTGCTCTTGCAGATCTTCAGCGCCTCGACGGCGCGTTCCATCGCGCCTTCGCAGAGCCGGCCGCTCGCCGAAAGCCCTTCGCCGAGCCGAACGATTCGCGAGAAGGCGTCGACGACGCGAAAGCCATGCTGGGCCGGGCGCGCGATCAGCAGACGGCAATTATTGGTGCCGAGGTCGAGCGCCGCATAGGTCGCTTGCGGTCGACGCTGGAAGGCCGGCGCCACGAACCCGCCGGTGGCGGTCGCGGCGCAATCCGTCGTCGCCGCG
The DNA here is from genome assembly GCA_036676315.1 of Bradyrhizobiaceae bacterium. Classification (GTDB taxonomy): domain Bacteria; phylum Pseudomonadota; class Alphaproteobacteria; order Rhizobiales; family Beijerinckiaceae; genus Allobosea. Next base: position 12,946 of record JAKFDB010000171.1, on the reverse strand, counting down.
AGCGCTGCCACGGCGGGTCGGTCCGATTCCTGGCGGTCCTCGACCGTCACTGTGCAATCCCTTACCGGCCTGGCCATCGCGGCGGCCCGCCGGAGCCCGGCACGAGGCCGGAGCGTTTCCATTCGTCGGCAGCGTAACAACAGCGCATCGCGCCTGCCAAGCGGAACCTGCGAAAGCGAAGCATTGCAGGCCGGGCAGCGGGCGCTTGCCTGAAGGACGGCTTGGCGGCAAAGCTCCGGCAGAGCCGGGCATCAGCCCCGCGGCGACGACGGCGAGGGGAGAGACGGCATGGCGGCACGGCGCATGATCCTGGCGATCGACCAGGGCACAACCTCATCGCGCGCCATCCTGTTCGATGATCAGCTCCAGCCCGTCGCCAGCGCCCAGCAGGAGTTTTTGCAGCACTATCCGGCCTCCGGCTGGGTCGAGCACGAGGCGGAGGATCTCTGGGACAGCACGCTTTCGGTCTGTCGCCAGGCGCTCGCCAAGGCGCAGGCGACTGCGGCCGAGGTCGCCGCCATCGGCATCACCAACCAGCGCGAGACCACACTGGTCTGGGACCGGCGTACCGGGCAGGCGATCCACCGCGCCATCGTCTGGCAGGACCGGCGGACGGCCGAGCGCTGCGCCGCGCTGGAGGCGCAGGGCCATGGCGCGCTCGTCGCAGCTCGCACCGGCCTGCGGCTCGACCCCTACTTCTCCGGCAGCAAGATCGCCTGGATCCTCGACAACGTTCCCGGCGCCCGCGAGCGCGCCCAGCGTGGCGAGCTCGCCTTCGGCACGGTCGATTCCTTCCTGCTCTGGCGGCTCACCGGCGGGCGCGTCCACGCCACCGACGCGACCAACGCTTCGCGCACCATGCTGTTCGACATCCACAAGGGGCGCTGGGACGAGGAGTTGCTGGCCCTGCTCGACATTCCCGCCTCGTTGCTGCCCGAGGTGCGGGACTGCGCCACGTTCTTCGGCGAGAGCGAGCCGGAGCTGCTCGGCGGGGCCATCCCGATTCGCGGCATCGCCGGCGACCAGCAGGCGGCGACCATCGGCCAGGCCTGCTTCTCGCCGGGCATGCTGAAATCGACCTATGGCACCGGCTGCTTCGCGCTGCTCAACACCGGCAGCAAGGCGGTCGTCTCGCGCAATCGGCTGCTGACCACCATCGCCTATCAGTTTGGCGGCGAGCGGCATTACGCGCTCGAGGGCTCGATCTTCATCGCCGGTGCGGCCGTGCAATGGCTGCGCGACGGGCTCGGCATCATCGAACGGGCCTCGCAGAGCGGCCCGCTGGCGGCCAATGCCGATCCCGGCCAGCAGGTCTATCTGGTGCCGGCCTTCACCGGGCTCGGCGCGCCGCATTGGGACGCCAATGCACGGGGCGCCATGTTCGGGCTGACCCGCAATACCGGTCCTCGCGAATTCGCCCGCGCCGCGCTCGACAGCGTCTGCTTCCAGACCCTCGACCTGCTCGAGGCGATGCGGGCCGACTGGCCGGAGGCGGAGGGCGCCGGGACGGTGCTGCGCGTCGATGGCGGCATGGTCGCCTCCGACTGGACGATGCAGCGCCTCGCGGACATCCTGTCCGCGCCGGTCGACCGGCCGGAGGTGCTCGAGACGACCGCGCTGGGCGCTGCCTATCTCGCCGGCCTCGATGCCGGCCTCTTGCCGGAGCCGGCCCGGTTCGGCGACCGCTGGCGGCTGGAGCAGCGCTTCTCGCCGGCCCTGGCGGAAGAATCGCGCCGCACGCTGGTCGCCGGCTGGCGCGACGCGGTTCGGCGCACGCTGAGCGCCGGCTGAGCGACGCTGCACGACTTCATGATGTGGCCAGCGCTGCCCGGCGCGTCCAACCACCCGAGCCAAATCTGCGGCGAGCCGTAGCCTGGCCGGATAGGTGGCGCAGTGCGTTCCGTGACAGGCTGCTATCTGTCGTTCTGGCGCACACGCCGGGCCAGCCTGGAGTGGCGTCGCTGCCCGCCATCCCGGCAAGTGGCACAGCGGCGGCCAGCTTTCAGCCGCCGGCAAGGCGACCTGCACGGCCCCATGACCCCGCTCGTCGAAAACCGTCACACAAGGCTTGCAACCGAGGCCGAGGTTGTTTAGACCCGCGCCATCCGACGCGTCGCCACACGCGCCCGTTGGGGGATCGTCTAACGGTAGGACCCCAGACTCTGACTCTGGTTGTCTAGGTTCGAATCCTAGTCCCCCAGCCACTCTATCCCGCTGATTATATTGAATTAATCGAAGCGGGATTGATTGCGCTGATAGATCTTCTGCTTCTCGGGTAAGCACCGGGTAATCACTCGGCCTTCCTTCTCCCCGCGCCCCTCAACTATCCGATTGCCCCACCCGGCCGGTATGGTGTGCGCGTCTCTCTAACTCTTTATCAGAAAAAGAGAGAGAGCCGTCCAAGCCGTCCACCTCTCAACGAATTCAATGAGTTGAGTGCGAGTGGCCAGCCGTCCAGAGCCGTCCACCCGGCGCCAATCGGCTCCGGCCGCGGGTCCCTCCTGGCCGGGAGGGGGCACGACGGTTGGGCGGCGCGGGATTTTGGAAGTGCCAACTATCGAAATCTGACCGAACACGCCGAACAGGGTCTGGCGGGAATCCGAACACACCTGGCTAGGTTCGCTTCCGCCCCGAAGCGGCCACTTTTTCAGCGGCCGAAAGAGGCGGCTTCGCGCTCCCCCTCCGTCGGCAGCACGCAGCTCACATCTAGCGACCCCGAACGCGGTCACGATGAGGAGCCGGCGATTTCGGACGAAAGTGATTTCGGCGATGGTGACGTGTTGTTCCAGACTAATGAACTGTCGGACGTGCGTGATGATTGATGGCACCTTAACGGAAATAGCTAGGATCGCCCTGCAGCCATTCCTTAGCGACCTTCCGGCCCTCAATCTTGTCAATGTGTAGCTTCTCGCCCGTTGCGGTGGCACTGGAGCTGCGTGCGACAACCCTGCTACCGACGATGGAGACCAGACCACGTTCATAGAGATGGTCGCACCCGAACACGCACAGCGGCATGACAATGTGCGGGTCGAGACGCTCGCGCTCGTTGCAGAGAGAGCGTTTTTTCTTGTGCGCCGCCAGTAATGCGCCTACGCCGTATTCGGTTCCGCAGATGGCGCACCGGTGCATCTTCCGACCTTCAAAAAGGTACTGCGATAGGATCGACTGCTCCCGTCGCGCCGTACTCTCGACGGTGTTGTCTGTGCCGACGGCACCGATTTTCTGCAGCCGGGCCGCGAATTTAAGGTAGCGGTCGTCCTGCTCGGCCTCTGGTGTCTTTCCCTCTCGCGGCTTTTTGGAGTGCGAGACGAGACTGTAGACGTATTCCCCGCGGCCGGCCGATCTATCGACGTAAACGATAGGCGACGTGCCGACCGCCTTTGTTATTAGTGGGATGCCATAGCCCATGGAGACAAGGTGCTCGCGCAGCTGCACGAAGCTGCCGGTATCATGGTCTTCGAAATAGGCGACGATGTCCTGCTCAATGGGTGTCAGCTCGCGTAATTCACCCTCGAATCTGACCATGCGCTTGCCGCACGTAAAGAACGTTGATCCACGGATATATTTCTCGATCATGGACGCACTTGGATAGGACAGCTTCGTCGATCTCCACCGCAGTGCATTAGCGAAAGTCTCAGCCAAGCGCGCGATCTCAATCTTATTGGCCAGGCCAAAAGCTTTTGCAGAAAAATTGATGAGGACGTTCTCCCTGTCCTCGAAGGTGTAGTAGGTGCCTTCTTCTGTCGTTCCGATCCATGAATCCGGGTGGAGCCGTATAGCCGCCATTATCGTGTCGACTTCGACGTCGAGGTCCTCCAGATGAGCGGCATTGGCGAGGCCAATTAGACCCGGAAGGCTGCGGGCCTCCCTCATAGCGGACTTCATCACGTCCGCACTCTCTGAGTTCAGGATGAGGTAGTCGTCTACATCATCGATCCTGCCGCGAGCGAGCTGCTGAATTCGGCTGTCGTATATGGAGTAGTCCTCGCAGAGGCCCAAGCCCTGCATCATATTGAGCACGCCACGCATGTTGACATGATTGTGCGCCCAACCCCGTTCGAGCATCAGATCCACGAAGTCAGACTTGAACCAGATGCCGTGTTTCGAGAGCTCCTTGGCGCAAGCGCGCAGCTCAGGCAAATCCTCTGCGCCGGTCCGCTCACGGAAGCTGCGGGCGATGATTTGGCGAACGCGTTCGCGCGTGCCGATCTTGAAATGCTGCCCGGTTTCCTCAAGGGTCGGCCAAGTTTCCCCTCCGAAACCATGGAAGAATACGACGAGATCGATGTTTCGATCCCTGGTGTCCCCCATAGGGACGACGGCATCGAGGTGGATAAGAAGTTCTTCTTCCAATGTGAGCATAATGCCCTCAGTGATCGACACACCACCTGTTCAAGCATGCTTAAGTCGAGAGGAACACTGCGGACGTCGCGGGAACAAGAGTCGCCCGACACCGGAGTGATAAAAAACAGCTTGTTGAATTTCTTAGTTTTGCAGTCCTCCCCGCTCATCGATAGGCCCAATCGCATTGGGATCTGACGCCCGCCTATTCGCATCGCGAGTGGCAGAAGCGTCAGACTGCTTCCGGCCGCCTTTCAGCTACCGCGAGATTTTGGATGTCGCCTTGTGCGCAATCCCGCCAAGTCGGCTCATTCGCTCGCCACCTTTAGCTGACGTTGCATTCTTCCCACCGAGCCGGCATGCCGTGGGTCCTTCTGGCCCCATCCCACCCCGCGACGGTTGGGCGGCGCGGGATTTTTCCAGTGAGGCCGGTTTGCCGGGCCCGACAGTATCCACGCCGAGCGCGTCGATGCGGCCCGCGGCGAAGCCGAGCGCTTGCGCTAGGCGCGGATGCGCCGCGAATTCGAGAACATGCACCAGGTGCCGCTGATAGCCGGAAAGGCGCGGGGGGCGGGCGCAGCGCTCCAAAGCCAAGGCCGGCTCGGCAGCTTCGGTTCGCTGCCATTCACGATAGGCAGCGGCAAGAAGGCGAAGACCTGGCAGCCGCCGACGATCGACGCGCCGGGCTTCGACGGGCAGCCGACGATCCCGCCAATCGGCGAAAAGACGAAGACGGCCGCCACCGTCGACCTCAGCGCGCAGGGGTCTCAAGCCGGCGCGCAGTTCGTCAACGGCCTCAATGCTGAGCTCGACCGAGGCATCGCCGAAGCGTCGGCCAAGATTGAGAAGCTCAAGGCGATGATGAATTTCTCGGCCTCGCCGACGCTGCGGATCAATGTGCCAGGTGGCGGAGGGTTGGGCGGGCTGAACCCGGGGAGGGGTATGGGGGAGGTGAGGTGATCGCGGCATACTCACCGCTTTTGTCGATCACCACCGGCAAGTGATTAGGGCATTTTGATCCATTCCTGTCACCTCCTGGTCACAACCCATGGTTTAGCTCTCAGGCTGATTTTTGGGGGGCTGGCATGTTTCGCAGGTCGGTGAATCAGTTCACCTGGTTGACGCTCGGGCTGGTGTCTCTCGTGGCTGTTAGTTTGGTGGGGAGTATAACCCGAGCGATGGCGCAGGGTTATTGGCAAACTGGCGGCCCTGGTGGACAAGTACTTACAGGAAGCGACGGCTGTGGGTTAGCTATTTCACAGTATTTTCTATTTTATAATAGTGTGTCTTATTTCAAGGTCTGTGAAATATTACCAAACCCTGCCGGATATCTCGGCACGGCGTCTATCGACGGATTTGGGCCGGGTGAATTTGAGGGCGAGAAGCTATTTCATGGTTCTGGCAATGCCTCGTTTCGCTGCCCCGTTGGCCAGTTCAAGACAGCAACTGGCTGTGCAACCCCTGAGATCATCAGGAGAGTCCAACGCGTCGATATTCCTGACGAGCGCGCCTGCTCGGCGAACACGGCGGGGAATCCTGTTCAGATAACTACTGGGCGCAAACTAGAGCGATCTGTCGATTTCTCATCCGCGGGGCCAACCCCCTTGATTCTAGAGCGCTTCTACGCCGTTTCGGATGCTCTAACGATCACAGGAGGTGCTCGCTCGGCGCTTGGGTTGAGTTGGGTGACGAATTTCGACGCGCGCGCCTTTTGGAGCTCTTGGGCGGCAACCCAGCACGATTTTCAGATGCCGGACGGCCGCCGCTTTCGCTTTCGCATCAATTCGTCGGGCGTGCAGCCCCTCTATTTCAACACCGCTGTCTCCGGCTGGATGGTCGGCAATCTTGGCAACGGAGCAACAGTCCAGAAGCTGACGGACCGCATCGAGCTGACAGTGGACGGCAGCGCGACCTATGTTTTCGACCAGACCACGAAGCTGACGGCAATCCGCTTTAGGGGCGGTTATGAGCAGGCGATCACCTACGACGCGGCTGGCCGCCGCTCGATCGTGGCCGACAATCTCGGCCGGACGCTGGCTTTCGCTTATGATGCCTATGGCTATCTGAGCCAGGTCACGGCGCTGGGCACGCGCATCTACAAATACCAGTACAAGACGACAATCGACACCTCAGCCTTGGAAACGCAATATCCGAGCGTCGACTTCACGCTGTATCGCAACTCCAACAATGTTCTGGAGAAGGTCATCCTGCCCGACGACACGCCGGGGAACGATGCCGATAATCCCGCCATTACCTATCACTACGAGGTCACTTCTGACCCAACCTTGTTGACCGGTGTCACCGATGAGCGTGCCGTCCGTTATGCGACCTGGACCTACGACGCCGAAAGACGGACCATTTCGAGCACGCATGCTGGCGGGGCCGACAGCACAACCTTCGCCTTCGACGATGCGGGCAACAAGGTCACGGTGACCAATGCCCTCGGCAAGCAGGCCCAGTATCACTACGCGTTCGTCAATAATTCGGCGCGGCGGCTGACCTCTATCCAGAGGCAGGCTTCGGCGAACTGTCCTTCCTCGACCCAGTCCTTCACCCTATGACGCGAATTCCTTCGTCACCTCTGTGACCGACGAGGAAGGGCGCGTCACCTCCTATGTCAACGACGCAAGGGGGCGCGCGACCTCGATCACGCGGGGCACCGGCAGCGCGACGCCCTCCACGACGACCATGACCTGGCATGCGCTCTGGGACGTTCAGACCCAGATCGTTGAGATGGGCCGGACCACCGATGCGGTCTATAACGCACTGGGCCAGCTGACGGCGCTGACCCAGACCGACACGACAACGCACACCATACCCTATTCGACGAACGGCCAGGCCCGCAGCTGGGCGTTCACCTATGGCCCGGCGGGCCTTCTGCTTACGGCGGATGGCCCTTTGTCTGGCGCGGGCGACACCGTCACCTACACCTACAATCCGCAAGGCTTCGTCTCGACCGTCACCAACGAGATTGGCCAAGTCACCACCGTCGATACTGTCAATGATCGTGGCCAGCCGACGCTGGTGACCGATCCGAACGGCGTCAAGACGGCAATGACCTATGATGCGCGCGGACGTTTGTTGACGGTCACGACGGACTCTACGGGCACCGCTGCTGTCACCAGCCTGACCTATGACGGTGTCGGGCAGATCACCCGCGCCACCCTGCCGAACGGCAGCTGGCAGAATTTCACCTATGACGATGCTCGCCGGCTGACCACGATCGCCAACAATGCCGGCGAGACGATCAACTATGTCCGCGACGCGCTCGGCGGCGCGACCTCGATAGCCCGCAAGACCTCCGCCGCCGCCACGACCTTCAGCCGTACGCAGGTCTTCGACGAGCTCGGCCGTCTGCTGCGCAGCCTTGGCGCAGGTGGCAGCATCTGGAGCTTCGGCTACGACAAGACCGACAATGTCGTCTCGATCACCGATCCGCGCTCCGGCATTTACGGCTATGCCTTCGATGCCCTTAATCGTCTGATCAAGGAGACCGACGAAGAAAACCATGTGGTAGAGGTCGCGCGCAACGGCATCGACGCGATCACGAGTTACAAGGACGGGCGCAATCTCACGACCACTTACGTCCGCAGCGGCTTCGGTGAGGTCATCCAGGCCGCTTCGCCCGATAGCGGGACGATCATCTACCAGCGTGATCCCCGTGGCTTGATCACGCAGAAGACCGATGCGCGCGCTGTCGTCTCCGACTACACCTTCGACAATGCCGGTCGCCTGACCGGGCGCGCCTACCCGGCTGCATCGGGCGAGAACGTCGTCCTAAGCTATGACGACATCTCGGCCGGAAATCTCGGCAAGGGCCGGCTGACCGGCATGAGCGACGCCAGCGGGACGACCGCGTGGGTATATGATGCCCGCGGTAATGTCCTCTCGGAAACACGTACGATCGCTGGCAAGAGCTATGTGGTCGGCTACCAGTACGATACCGCCGAGGAGGTGACGCGGATCACCTACCCGTCCGGGAGAATCGTCGAGTTCGGCCGCGACGCGACCGGACGGGTCAGCGGCGTGACGACTAGGCTGAGTGCCGGCGCGCCGCCGGCAACGCTCGCCTCCGCGGTGGCCTATCAGCCCTTCGGAGACCTGCGCGCCCTGACCTATGGCAACGGCCTCGGGCTCTCGAAGACCTTCACCGCCGATGACGATCTCGACCAGTTGCTGGTCCAAGATCCGTCCAGCGGAACAGCACTAATCCGCCGTTCCCATTCGCGCGGGCTCTTCGGGCTCAACCTGACCGAAATCGATATCCAGGACGATGTCGCGCCGACCACGAGCCAGGTTTTTGCCTACACGCCGACACGACGCCTCCAGGGTGGAACCGGCGTCTGGGGGCAGCTGAACTATCTCTATGATCCTGTCGGCAACCGAACCCAGGAAACTCTGGTCCAGGGCGGCGTTACCACTGATGCCGTGACCAGCTATGGCGAGACCTCGAACCGGCTCGACCAGGTGACGACCAATGGCGCCGTCAGTCGCACCTTCAGCCATGACGCGTCCGGCAATATCGTGAGCGACGCAAAGAGCGGTGTGACATGGGCCTTCACACACAATGCCGCCGGGCGACTGTCGCAGGCGCTGGAAGGCGCGACACTGAAAGGCACCTATACCTATGACGGGCTGGAGCGGCTGGCGATCCGGGCGGTGAGCAACACCACGCCGTCCGGCACGGTGCACCTGCTCTACGACACGGCCGGGCGCCTGCTGGCCGAGGCGGATGCCACGACCGGCGCGACCTTGCGCGAATATGTCTGGCTGGAGATCGACGATTTCGATGTCGACGCCGGCCCGACGCGGCGCCCCGCCAACGACAACCTGCCCGCGGGCAGGCTCGGCGCGGCCGAGAGCGACACCGACCCGAGCTCGCGGGCGCAACTGCCCTCGCTGCAATGGCCGAAGCGCGGCCTGGCGGCGCGGGCGCTGCCGCTTGCGGTGATCGCCGATGTTAGCACGAGCCCGCAGACACTCTATGTCCATGCCGATCATTTCGACCGGCCGGTCAGGATGAGCGACGGCGCCAAGGCTTTGGTCTGGGACGCGGTCTATCGGCCCTTTGGCGCGGTCGAGGCGATCACCGGCCCGGCCGTGCTCGATGCCCGCTTCCCCGGGCAATGGTTCCAGCTCGAGACCGGGCTCGCCTATAACTGGCACCGGCACTATGATCCAACGACGGGACGGTATCTGCAGCCCGATCCGCTCGGGCTCGTCGATGGCGCGAGCGTTTATACGTATGCGCGCAACGCGCCGACGATGTGGACAGATAGCGAAGGGATAAGCCTACGTGGTCCGATGACCATGCGGCCGAATGCGAACGATCTACAATGTGTTTCGTCACGCAGGAGAGATGAAGAAAGAGAAGAGTATTGCTATACTAAGTGCCAGCATCTTCTTGGCGTAGGGCACGGCAACGAGTATAGAGGATGTTATAGAAGATGCATGGGAACTCTGTGATGGACAAGCGATTCGCTGAAAATGCCAAGAATCTTGCTTTAGAGGCGGTTAAAAATCTTAATGAAATTGTCAAGTTTTCTGATAGGTGGCAAGAAGATGAAATGAAAGATATTCATAGATCAATAGGAAAAACTATAGGTAAGATAGAGATTGATATATTATCAAAAATATATGTTCATTTTCCTGAACTTGACGATCTTGCTGAATAAGCGTTTACGCCGGCGCGTGGCGCCGCCCAATACGTCTGGCTGGAGATCGACGATCTCGATCTCGATGTCGACACCGGCCCGACGCGACGCCCCGCCAACGACAACCTGCCCGCGGGCAGGCTCGGCGCGGCCGAGAACGACAGCGATCCGAGCTCGCGGTCGCAACTGCCCTCGCTGCAATGGCCGGTGCGGAACATGGCGGCGCGTGCCGTGCCGCTCGCCGATGTCGGCACGAGCCCACAGACGTTCTATGTCCACGCCGATCATCTGGGCCGCCCGGTCAGGATGAGCGACGGCGCCAGGGCGCTGGTCTGGGATGCGGTCTATCGGCCCTATGGCGCGGTCGAGGCGATCACCGGCCCCGCTTCGCTCGACGCCCGCTTCCCCGGCCAATGGTTCCAGCTCGGGAGCGGACTTCACTATAACTGGCACCGGCACCACGATCTGACGACAGGAGGTATCTGCAGCCCGATCCGCTCGGGTTCGTCGATGGCGCGAGTGTCCATGCCTATTGCCCTTTGAAACCCGGCCGAAGGCTCGATAGGATGCGGTCCCCGACAGTGTTTGAGACCTGCCGCACTGGATCTGCATCAAAATTCGCGTACCGGCCCGTCATCGTGATGTTGGAGTGCCGCAGAAGATCGCGCACGATAAAGCTGGAGACGCCAGCCTGACTGGCATAGGTACCGACGGTGTGACGCAGATCGTGGAGCCTGACATCCTCGATCTCGGCTCGCCATCGAAGCCGCGCCCATGCTCTTTCCAAGGCTTCGCGCGAAATGTGCTTGTCGGGGTCGCCGTCGCGCGGAAACACGAAGGTGCCACCTTTCTCACGTGGGAGAGCAGCAAGCACCACGAACGCCGCGTCGTTGGCAGGGTGGGGGACGCGCTTTCCCCCCTTGCGATCGGGCAGGGCAATGGTGCGAGCAGCAGCATTCACGTCCGACCGTTTCAGGCCCAGGATTTCGCTGAGGCGCGCGCCCGTGAGAAGGAGAAGGCGCACGGCGCCGACGATCTGCCAGGAGAGCAGGGTACGTCTTTCGTCCTCCAGAGGCAGGTGCTTCGAAGTCGGCTCCTGAATTTGCCATGGCAGGCCGACCGTTTCGCCTTCGGCTAAGGCCTCGCCGAGGCGGCCGATCTCTTCGGCGTTCATGAAGCGCTTGCGCTGGTTCTCGCTATAGCGAGCGATGGATCCGCAAGGGTTGCTGTTGACGGGGCGCAGGCCCCACACCTCGGCGAGGGAAAGCGCCTTCGACAAGATCGCCAGGACGTGATTGGCGCGGCGCGGTTTGGCCTTCAGCGCATTGTGCAGCTTCGCCGCGTCGGAAAGCTTGAAGTCGTTGACCTTGATGCTGCCGACGCGGGGGCGCAGATGCGTCTTCAGCATCGCCTCGACATCTTTCACCGTCGAGGCCGCGTTATGGGCGCTGACGTGCTCTTCGAGGTAGCGATCGAAGAGATCGTTGAGGGTAGGGGCCTCGCGGTAGGCTCGCTTCTCGCCCATCGGGTCGACGAGTGACAGTACGGTTCGAGTTTGGCCCATAGCCGACGTCAAGGATGCCTGCTTTCCGGCAAGATGGTGCGCGAGGCGACCCGCCGGGCGGGCCAGCCCCCCCAACGCCTCGACTAGCAAGCGAGAAAAGGGACAATTGAGCACGGGTTGCATTGCGGCGGTCGATACCGGAGTCGCGGCCATAGAGTCAGGCCGCCGCAAGACGTCAGCAATGCCCCGAAGCCGGTGTGGCGTCGCGCCGCAATTAGGGATACCGTGTTCGATACTTGCCACGAGGAGATCAGCGCTCCTTAGGCAAAGTGGAGACGTCATGGTTCGATAACGCCGTCAAGACAGGCGTCCGTCACATGCGCCACGCGATCGAGACCGCACCGAAAGATGGGCATTTCGTCATCCTTGAGGACGACGCGAATGCGGTTTGCGACGTCGGTCGCTGGTCGCCGGAGGCGGGCGATTGGGTCGGAAAGAACGGCGCCCCCGTCAAGATCACGCCCACGCATTGGCATCCGTTTGCCCGCGACGCCTGCCTCCAGCCGGACGAAGAGGGGGCAGCCGGCGCTGATCGTGTCGCGGGGCCCGCATGGCGGCGCTTCCTGACGCCCGTCGTCAGTGTCATCGCAGCGGCGATGATGCTGCTTTACTTTGTGACGCAAGAAACTGTCCAACGACCTGTCGGGAATGGCATAGTCGCTCAAAGCGCCGGCTCGCCGAGCAGGGACCTGCAGGCTGCGCTCCCCGAGGTCCGGCTGACCGTCGAGAGCCAGGCCAGCCCGCCTGCGCAAGAGACGCAGACTGTTCGGGAGCAGCGCGCCGCGGTGACGCCCGTGCCTGATCCGCAGCAATCCCCGAACCAGAAGTCCCCTGAAATCCTGGCGCGAGAGGCAGCCGTGGCGCAGGAGCTTGGCAAGGCTCGGCGCACCATCGAGCGCTTGGAAGCGCAGCTGCGAGCGGGCGCGACGGTCGAGCAGATGCTCAAACAGGAGCGCGAGCGGGCCGGCATCCTCGCAGAGCAGGTCGCGGCCGCGCGACAGGCACTGACAGCGAACATTGCGCAGCGTCATCAAGCCGTCGGGGAAGAGCGATCCCGGAACGCAGCATTGAAGAACGAGCTGGCGACGGCGCGACGCGAAATCGAGACGCTGACAGCGCAATCACGCCAGGCCAACAACGAAACGGCGCTGCTGAAGCAGGCGGAGACCGCGAAGACCGAGCAATTATTCGAACAGCAGCGCCAGAAGATGGCAGCCGCGCTGGCGGAGGCCGCGACTGCGCGACAGGATCTGTCGGCGAGCGCGGCGCAGCACAGTCAGGCCCTCGACGAGGAGCGAGCCCGCAGTGCCGCATTGGCGCGCGAGCTGGTGACAGCGCGACAGGAGAACGAGACGCGGGCGGCGCAGTCACGCCAGGCCAACAACGA
>JAKFDB010000170.1:0-19455 GCA_036676315.1 Bradyrhizobiaceae bacterium | reverse complement strand
ATGCTGCGGGCCGACGCCCGAAATCCGCACGCAGCCGCCGGACTGGCCGGTGCCGGCGTGCTCGCTTCCCTTGCGGGTGACGATCGGTTTGGCATCCGTCATGAAAGCTCTCCTCGTAAAGGCAGTCTTGGCCGCTCTGGGGCGGCGCGCCGCGTTTCCTCAACAGGCTCGAATGCGCGCGGGGTCGCCGTCCGGCGTTGCCGCGTTGGCCAATCCAGCAAGTGGGTTGACGGCCTCAAGCTCGTTCACTAATCTCATAATTCAATAAAAACGACAAGTATGTAATTTCGACGCATGGGAATGGAACGCTTGGCCTCGGGCAAGGAAACGCAGGGATTTCGAGCCCTTGACCAAGGCGGCGGGGAACGGTTCCTGGTGCCGGCCTTCTGCCGCTGCCGGGCACTCCCGAACGCCGGGCACTACGGCGCAGACCGGGCATCGTGATGCCGGTCAGCTCCCCGGGGCCCGCTGGCGCAGCCTCTGCACTGGTCATCGGCGCCAACGGCATCGTCGGCAGCAACATGCTGGCAATGCTGCGCGAGCAAACCGATTGGCAACTCCATGCCGTCGCGCGGGCCCATCCGCCATCCGACGACCGGGTGAACCGGATCGCAGTCGACCTGCTCGACGAGGCGGCGAGCCGCGAGGCGCTGGGACGGATCGGCCCGGTCGACACCATCTTCTTCGCCGCGCTGGCGCCGGGACCGAACCCGGCGGCGCAGGTCGCGCCGAACCTCGCCTTGCTGCGCAACGGCATCGCGCCTTTCGCCGCGGCTGATGCCGGCCTACGGCATGTCTGCCTCGTCCAGGGCACCAAATGGTATGGCAGCCATCTTGGGCCATACCGGACCCCGGCGAGGGAAGACGACCCGCGGCATGAAGGGCCCAATTTCTATTACGACCAGCGCGACTGGCTGAGCGCCGCCCAACAGGGCAAGGGCTGGAGCTTCTCGACCCTGCGGCCGCATTTCATCAGCGGCTTCAATCTCGGCAACCCCCACAACATGATCGCCGCCGTCGGAGCCTATGCCGCGATCCGCCGCGAGCTCGGCGAGCCGCTCGACTTTCCGGGCACGCAGGCCTGCTTCGACACGCTCTCCATGGCGACGGATGCCAGCCTGCTCAACCGGGCGATGCTCTGGGCCGCGACGACGCCAGCCTGCGCGAACCAGGACTTCAACCTCAGCAATGGCGACTATTTCAGATGGTCCGGCCTCTGGCCCGCCATCGCCGAGAGCTTCGCCATGGCGCCGGGACCGGTGCGGCCGCTGCGGCTGGCGAAATACATGGCCGACAAGGGGCCGGTCTGGGACGCCGTCCTGCGCCGGCACGCCCTGCAGCCGACGAGGCTGGAGCAGATCGTCGACTGGAACTGGGCGGACTTCCTGTTCCGCGGAGACTGGGACGACCTGTCCTCGACGATCAAGGCGCGCCGATACGGCTTCGCCGATTGCCTCGACACGCGCGACGACATGCTGGCGACGCTCGCCCGCTATCGCCGGGCGCGCATCCTGCCGTGACATCGCCGCGATCACCGAGGAAACCAGCCATGGCAGCCCCTTACGACCTCTCCGGAATGCGCATCCTCCTGACCGGAGCGGCGGGCGGCATCGGCTCGGCCACGGCCAGACTCTGCGCCTCGCTCGGCGCCGAAATGATCCTGACCGACATGGCAGAGGATGCGGCACTGCTCGCCGAACTCCGGCAGGATGGCCGCAACCATGTCTTCGAGACCTGTGACGTGCGCTCGCGCGCGGCGGTGGAGGCATTCTGCACGCGCAACTTCCCGATCGACGCGGTGATCCTGAACGCCGGCATCTTTCCGAAGGAAGACTGGCTCGGCGATGACTGGCTGGCGCAGTTCCGCGAGACCATGGACGTCAACGTCGCCGGCCCCGCCAATTTCGCGCGGGCGACGCTTGCCCACATGAAGGGGCGCGGCGCCGGGCGCATCGTGCTGCTCGGCTCGATCGCCGCCCATACCGGCGGCACCCACGCGCATTCACCGATGCACTACGCGGCCTCGAAGGGCGCCGTGCACAGCTTCGTGCGCTGGCTCGCCCGCCGGGCCGCGCCCGAGGTTCTCGTCAACGCGGTGGCGCCGGGCTCGACCCAGACCCGCATGACCGCGATGGCCAGCCCGGACGCGCTCAAGGACATGCCGGTCCCGCGCTTCGGCCGGCCCGAGGAGATCGCCTGGCCGCTCGCCTTTCTCTGCTCGCCCGGCGCCAGCTTCATGTGCGGCGCGATCATCGACGTGAACGGCGGCGCCTTCATGGGCTGAAAGCCCAGCCACACAAGGAAATCGAGATGCTTTTGTCGGATAAGGTCGCCGTCGTCACTGGCGGCGGCAACATCAAGTCGATCGGCTTCGCCACGGCGCGGATGTTTGCGGCGCATGGGGCGAAGGTCGCGATCCTCGACGTCGACCGCGCGGCCCTCGACCAGGCTACTTCCCTGATCGGCGGCGACGTCTTGCCCTTGCAGGCGGATGTCCGGTCGCTCGAGGACTGCCGCGAGGCGGCGCGCCAGATCAAGGCGCGCTGGCAGCGCGTCGACATCCTCCTGAACAATGCCGGCGTGGTCCAGACCCGCCGCCTGGCCCAGGTGACGCCGGAGGACTACGATTTTGTCCTCGACGTCAATCTCCGCGGCGCTCTCCAGGTCTCGCAGGAGGTGCTGCCGCTGATGGGGCGCGGCGGCTCCATCGTCTTCATCGCTTCGATCGCGGCGCAGCGCGGCGGCGGCCTGCTCGGAGGCCCGCACTATGCTGCCTCGAAGGGCGGAATCCTGGCGCTGGCCAAGTCGATGGCGCGCGAGTTCGGACCGGCCGGCATCCGCGTCAACGCCGTCAACCCCGGCGTCGTCGACACCGCCATGACGGAGAACGGCTACAGTCCCGAGCTCAGGGCGAGCGTCACGGCGACGATCCCGCTTGGCCGCTTCGGCGTGCCCGACGACATCGCCTCGGCCTGCCTGTTCCTCGCCTCGGATCTGTCGAGCTACGTCACCGGCGCCTCGATCGACGTCAATGGCGGCCAGCATATTCACTGATCCGGCCGCCCAGGGCCGCGTGGCGCGCCGCGGCCGCAGTCCCGGAAACGGGGACTAGCCCATGATGTGATAGCCGGCATCGACATAGATCGTGTTGCCGGTCATCCCCGTGGCCGCGTCGCTGATCAGGAAGGCGGCGACCTGCCCGACCTCGTCAATGGTGACGACGCGCCCTTGCGGCGCGCGGGCGGCCGCCTGCGACAGGAGTTCGTCGAAACCGGCGATGCCGCCGGCGGCGCGCGTCTTCAGCGGTCCCGGCGAAAGCGCGTGCAGGCGAATGCCTTTCTGGCCGAGCTCATGGGCGAGATAGCGCGTCGTGCTCTCCAGCGCGGCCTTCACCGGTCCCATGATGTTGTAATTGTCCAGCACCTTTTCGGCGCCGTAATAGCTCATGGTCAGGATCGTGCCGCCGGCGCTCATCAGCGGCTCGGCGGCGCGTGCCATCTCGATCAGCGAATAGCAGGAAACCCGCATCGCCTGCTCGAAACCCTCGCGCGAGACGTCGACGACCCGGCCATGCAGGTCGTCGCGCGGCGCGAAGGCGATCGAGTGGATGACGAAGTCGAGCTTACCCCAGCGGCCGGCGATCGCCTCGAACACTGCGTCCAGCTGTCCGGGGATCTCGACATCGAGCGGCATCACGATCGGGCTGCCGAGCTCTTCGGCGAGCGGGCGCACCCATTTCTCGGCCTTGGCGTTGAGATAGGTCACCGCGAGGTCGGCGCCGAGCCGGTGCAGCACCCTTCCACAGCCGAAGGCGATGCTGTCCTCATTGGCGATGCCGACGATCAGGCCCTTCTTGCCGCGGACGATGTCGTCGATCGCGCCCATGGCTTCAGTCCCCGAAGATCACGCGGCGGAAGCGGCTCAGCGCATAGGTGAAATAGACGCCGCCGATGACGACGAGCGCGACGAGCTGCAGCCAGACCACCGAAAGCCCGGCGCCGCGATAGAGCACCGCCTGCGAGAACGCCACGAAATGCGGCGTCGGGCTGATGATCTGCATGGTGTATTGCAGCCAGACCGGCATGCTCTCCATCGGCGTGCTCGAGCCCGAGAGAAGCTGCATCAGCACCAGGATCGGGATGGCGAGAAGCCCGAACTGCCCCATTGTGGTGGCAAGCGTGCCCAGCATGATGCCGAGCGCCGCGACCGCGAAGGCATAGAGCCCGGCACCAGCGAGAAAGAGCGCCAGCGAGCCGGCGATCGGCACCTGCAGCCACCATTGCACGACGAGCGCCAGCGACAGCCCGGCGGCGACCAGGATGACGAGCCCGCTGGCGATGATCTTGGCCAGCATGATCTCCGTCGGCACCACCGGCATCACCAGGAGATGTTCGACCGTGCCCTGCTCGCGCTCCCGGATCAGGGCGGCGCCGGTCAGGATCACGGTCAGCAGGGTGATGCTGTTGATGACCTGCATGACCGAGGTGAACCAGGCGGAATCCAGGTTTGGGTTGAACTTGGCGCGGATCACCACATTCACCGGCGCGCTGGTCGCCGTCTCGCGGCCGGCCAGGAAATTCGTCACCTCCTGCGCGATGATCGACTGGATGTAGACCGAGCCATTGCCGGCCTGCGTCATCGCCGTGGCGTCGACATTGAGCTGTACGGAAGCCCGCCGGCCGGAGAGAAGGTCCGCCTGGAACGAAGGCGGGATCTCCAGCACGAAGACCAGCCGGCCGTGATCCATCTCCTCGTCGATGTCGCGCGCGCCGATCGTCACCGCAGGCTTGAAGAGCGGCGGGTTCAGCGCGTTTTGGATCTGGCGCGAGAGATCCGAGCGATCCTCGTCGACGATGCCGACCGACAGGTTCTTCGCTTCGGTCGAGGCGCCGGTCGCCACCGTGTAGACCGCGATGCTGAAGGCATAGACGACCAGGATCAGCATCACCGGGTCGGCGCGGATGCTGCGCAGCTCCTTGATCACGAGCTGCCAGATGTTCGCCAGATGAATACGCAGGGCAGACAGGCGCCCTCGCGCGGGAGCCTGCGTCGCGCTGGGGGTTTCAGCGGTCATGTCAAAGCTCCTGCTTGCGCAGCAGAAGCTGCGCCAGAGCGAGGAAGAGGAGCGCGAAGCCCGCGAGCATGACGAGGTTGAAGGAGAGGTCGTCGAAACCCAAGCCCTTGGTGAAGGCACCGACGCTGATCGGCTGATACCAGGCCGTCGGGAAGCCGAGCCCGATCATCCGCGCGCCGCCCGAAAGCGAGGCGACCGGAACCAGCAGGCCCGAGAAGTTCACCGCCGGAATGATCGACAGGATCGCCGTGGCGAAGACGGCGGAGACCTGCGTCTTGGTGAAGGTCGAGATCAGCTGGCCGAAGCCGGTCGTCGCGATCACGTAAAGCAGGGTGCCTAGCGCCAGCACCGCGATCGAGCCCTTGATCGGCACGCCGAACAGGAAGAGCGCGAGGAGCACCAGCAGCACGAAGCTGATCATCGCGATCGCGATATAGGGCAGCTGCTTGCCGAACAGGAACTCGAACTTGGTGATCGGCGTCGACTGGAAATTGGCGATCGAGCCGGTCTCCTTCTCGCGCACCACAGCGATGGCGGACATGATCGCCGGGATCAGGATCAGCATCAGCATGATCACGCTCGGCACCATGGCGTTCACGCTCTTGAAGGCCTGGTTGTAGCGGAAGCGCGTCTCGACGTTGACGAGGCTGGCCGCGCTCGTGCCGGTGCTGTTCTGGGCGAGCCATTCCTTGGCGTATTGCGCGGCGAGCCCGGTGACATAGCCCTTCGTCGTTTCGGCCCGGAACGGCATGGCGCCGTCGAGCCAGACCGCGATCTCCGGCTTCCGGCCCGATTGCAGGTCGCGGCCGAAGCCGGGCGGGATCTCGATGGCGAGCTGCAATTCGCCGGTTCGCAGCCGCTGGTCGAGTTCGCCGGAGCTTCGGATCGGCGAGCGCTCGTCGAAATAGCGCGAGCCCGAGAAGGCCTCGATCAGTTGCCGGCTTTCGGGCGTGTTGTCGTGGTCGAGCGCCGAGAAGCGCAGATTCTCGACGTCGAAAGAGATGCCGAAGCCGAAGGCGATCATCAGGACGAGCGGGCCGAGGAAGGCGAAGGCGAGCCGGATCGGATCGCGCAGCAGCTCCATCGTCTCGCGCCGCGAATAGGCCCAGAGCCGCTTTGGATCGAAGCGGCGCGGCGGCCGGATCGGTTCGGGAGCCGGCATGGCGGCGTTCGGATCTGGCGCCTCGGTCTTGGCTTCGCGGTCGATCCCGGCAGCTTCGGCAAGATAGTCGACGAAGGTGTCTTCCAGCGAGGCGCTGCCGCGCTCCCTGACCAGCTCCTCCGGCGTGCCGACGGCGAGCACCTTGCCGGCATGCATCAGCGAGATGCGGTCGCAGCGCTCCGCCTCGTTCATGAAATGGGTCGAGAGGAAGATCGTCACGCCGTCATCCCGCGAGAGATCGATCAGCGTGCGCCAGAAGGCGTCGCGCGCGATCGGGTCGACACCCGAGGTCGGCTCGTCGAGGATGAGCATGGCCGGCCGGTGCAGGACGGCGACGGCGAGCTGCAGGCGCTGTTTGATGCCGAGCGGCAGGCTGTCGGGCCGTGCGTCGACGACATCCTTGAGATCGTAGCGCTCGAGCAGCTCGGCGATGCGGCCTTCGATCTCCTCGCTCGGCAGGTGATAGAGCTTGGCGTGCAGCTCGAGATTCTGCCGGACGGTGAGCTCGGTATAGAGCGAGAAGGCCTGCGACATGTAGCCGACATTGCGGCGCGTCTCCATGTCGTTGGAGCCCATCGGCTTGCCGAACAGCTTGGCCCAGCCCTCGCTCGCCGGCAGCAGGCCGGTGAGCATCTTCATCGTCGTCGACTTGCCGCAGCCATTCGAGCCGAGGAAGCCGAAGATCTCGCCGCGCTCGATGCGGAAGCTGACATGGTCGACAGCGGTGAAATCACCGAAGCGCCGCGTCAGCCCCTCGGCCTCGATCGCCGGCACGGCGCTGTCGCTGGCCGGGCGCGGCCGCACGATCACCTCCTGGTGATGCGCCCGCTTCGCTTCCGGCAACAGCGCGATGAACGCCGATTCCAGGGTCTTCTGACCGGTCTTTTGCAGGATCTCGGAGATCGGCCCGGAGGCGATCACCTTGCCGTTGTCCATGGCGGCGAGCCAGTCGAAGCGCTCGGCCTCGTCCATATAGGCGGTGGCGACGATGACGCTCATCTGCGGGCGCCGGCCGCGGATCGCGTTGATCAGGTCCCAGAACTGGCCGCGCGAGAGCGGGTCGACGCCGGTCGTCGGCTCGTCGAGGATGAGCAGGTCGGGGTCGTGGATCAGGGCGCAGCACAGGCTGAGCTTCTGCTTCATGCCGCCCGAAAGCTTGCCGGCCGGACGGTCCTCGAACGGGTCGAGCCCTGTCGCCTTCAGCAACTCGTCGATGCGTCGCCGGCGCTCCGCCTCGCCCTGGCCGAACAGCCGGCCGTGGAAGTCGATGTTCTCGAAGACGCTCAGCGTCGGGTAGAGATTGCGGCCGAGCCCCTGCGGCATATAGGCGATGCGGGCGCCGTGCTTCTCGCGATGCGCCTTGTCGGCCATGTCGCCGCCGAAGACCGTGACGACGCCGGTCTGGATCTCGCGAACGCCGGCGATCAGGGCAAGCAGCGCCGATTTGCCGACGCCGTCCGGGCCGATCACGCCGACCATGCGGCGGGCGGGAAAGTCGATCGAGACGTCGTCGAGCGCCGCCGTTTTGCCGTAGCGGTGCGAGACGTTCTCGACCCTGGCGATGACGTCGTCGCTCATCAGGGGAGCTTCACGCTGAGGTCTTCGGGCCACTGGATCGAGGCGCTGGTGCGGACGAAGCCCATGCCGCGCACGCCGGTCTTCGCCTGCCGGTGGTATTTCTTCAGAACGCGCGGATCGATCTGCAACTTGACGCGGAACATCAGCTTCTCGCGTTCATCGGCCGTCTCGACGCTCTTCGGCGTGAACTGAGCATCGGCCGCGACGAAGCCGACATTGGCGGGGATGACGTAATTGGGCAGCGGATCGACGGTGATCCGCGCCTCGTCGCCGAGCGCCAGCAGGCCGGCCTGGGCCGCCGGCAGATAGATCGTCATGTAGACATCGCTGAGGTCGAGCAGGGTCAGGATGCGCGCGCCGGCACCGACGACCTCGCCGGCCCGGGCAAGCTGGTACTGCACGCGGCCGCTGCGGGGAGCGACCAGGGTCATATCGACCAGGACGGCCTCAATCCGGTCGACCTCGGCTTCTGCACTCTTGATGGCGAACGCAGCCTGCTCACGCTGGGCCTCCGCCGCCACCAGCGCGGCCTTCGCGGTATCGGCCTTGGCGACGCGCTGGTCGAAGGTCTGCCTCGTCAGATAGCCCTTGTCGACGAGCTGCTGGCCGCGTTCCAGCTCGGCCTGGGTCAGGGTGATCTCGCTCTTGCGCTGGACGATCAGCGCATTGGCTTCGGCCAGGCCCTGCTTGGCCTTCAGCACCTGCGACTGGGCACCGCGCAGTTGCGCCTCGTATTCCGGCGAGGAGATCTTCGCCACGACCTGCCCGGCAGTGACGTCGTCGCCCTCGTTCACCAGCACCTGCGACAGGCGCCCGGCATATTTGGCCGCGACGTCGATCTGCGTCGCCTCGATCCGGCCGTTCGACTTGGCGATCCCGGAGGGCAGCGATCCGCTGCGCAGGCGCTGCAGGAACTCCTTGATCCTCGACTGGGCCTGCGCCGTGGTCGCGATCGAAAGCTCGTGCGAGACCGGGGCCATGGCGCCGCCGAAGGTCAGGAGCGCTGCCGCCAGGATCGTCGCAGTCGATAAGCGGGCGAATGTCATCATCTTTCTCCGAGCTCGGGCCGATGCGGAGCGCCGGCCTGCTTCCCGATGCAATCCTACGGCCGGCCGGATGCGGCGACCGCCACTTCCGGCCGTCGCAGCAGGCGCAGCGTATGCTGGCCGATCATGCGTTCTTCATCCGTCGGGACGACGAGGATCGGGGCACGGCTGCCGCCGGCCTCGATCCTCCGATCATTGCGGCCATTGGCGTCTGCGTCGAGCGCGAGGCCGGCCCAATGCAGGCGCTCCACCACGTTCCGCCTGACCTGGTGGGCATTCTCGCCGACGCCCGCCGTGAAGACGATGGCATCGAGCCCGCCGAGCGAGACCGTGAGGCTGGCGAAGGCCTGCGCCACGCGCAGGCTGAAGAAGTCGATCGCCATCGCGGCTTCCGGCCTGTCGCTCTCCAGCAGGGTGCGGACATCGTTGCTGATGCCGGAGAGGCCGAGCAACCCGCTCTCATGGTAGAGCATATGCCCGACCTCGCCCGGGCTCATGCCCTTCTGCTCGATCAGATGCAGCACCACGCCGGGGTCGAGCGAGCCGGAGCGCGTCCCCATCGGCAAGCCATCGAGCGCGGTGAAGCCCATCGTCGTCTCGACGCTGCGGCCGCCCTCCAGGGCGCAGACCGAGGCGCCGGAGCCGAGATGGGCGATGATCACGCGCTTGTCGGCGATATCGGGCGCGATGCCGTGGAGCGCCTGCGAGACATATTCATAGGACAGGCCGTGGAAGCCGTAGCGCCGCACGCCTTCGTCATGGAGCGCGCGCGGCAGCGCGAAGCGGTCCGACAATTCGGGATGGCCGCGGTGGAAGGCAGTGTCGAAGCAGGCGACCTGCGGCAGGTCGGGTCGGCGCCGGCGCAGGACCCGGATCGGGTCGAGATTGCTGAGCTGGTGCAGCGGCGCGAGCGGGATGAAGGTCGCAAGCGTCTTCATCACGGCGTCATCGACCAGCACCGGCGCCGAATAGACCGGGCCGCCATGGACGACGCGGTGGCCGATGCCGACGATGGTCATGCCCTCGATCTGGCTGACCACCCAGTCGGCGACCATCTGCTGCGCCTGCGTCGAATTGGACACCTCTGCGACGGCGAAGCTGCGGTCGATCAGCGTCTTGCCGGCATCGTCCCTGGCCTTGAGCCGGGGACGGGTGCCGATCCCGTCCACGGCGCCACCGAACACCAGCTCGATATCGTCGCCGGCAACGCGATAGAGCTTGAATTTGATGCTCGAACTGCCGGCATTGACGACGAACAGGACCTCGCTCACCGGCTAGCCTCCGATCGGGCGCGTCTGCGTCAGCGCATGGGCATAGAGCCCGGCGACGGCACAGGAGGCGAGCCGGGTCCGGACGTTGTCGGCGCGGCTGGTCAGGATGATCGGCACGCGCGCGCCGAGCACGATGCCGGCGGCATCGGCGCCGGACAGGAAGGTCAGGTTCTTCGCCAGCATGTTGCCGGCCTCCATATCCGGCACCACCAGGATCTGGGCGCGGCCCGCGACGGGCGAGACGATGCCCTTGATGCTGGCCGCCTCCGGGCTGATCGCATTGTCCAGGGCAAGCGGCCCATCGAGCAGGCCACCGGTGATCTGGCCGCGATCGGCCATCTTGCAGAGCGCAGCCGCCTCGATCGTGCTCGGGATCTTGGTCGTCACCGTCTCCACCGCCGAGAGGATCGCGACCCTCGGGACGCCGAGCCCAAGACCGACATGCAGGTCGATCGCATTCTGGATGATGTCGCGCTTCGCTTCGAGGTCGGGAAAGATGTTCACCGCGGCATCGGTAATGAACAGCGGCTCGGGATAGGACGGCACGTCCATGATGAAGACGTGGCTGATGCGCCGGCCGGTGCGCAGGCCGGTTTCCTTGTTCGTGACCTCGGCCAGCAATTCGTCGCTGTGCAGGCTGCCCTTCATGACGAGGGCGACCTTGCCAGCATGGACGAGCTCGACCGCCTTGGCGGCGGAGGCATGGCTGTGCGGGGTATCGACGATCTCGAACCCCGCGATATCGAGCCCGCATTGCTTGGCCACCGCGATGATCCGGGCGCTGGGGCCGACCAGCACCGGCGCAATCAGCCCCTGCGCCGCCGCATCGAGCGCGCCCCTCAGCGAGGATTCGTCGCAAGGATGCGCAACGGCGGTCGGCGCCGGCGGAAGTTCGCGCGCCTTGGCGATCAGGCGCTCGTATTTGTCACGCTTGCCGGCGTGCAGCGGGACTTTGCCCGCTACCGAGGTCGGTGTGATCTGTGAAGGCTGAGCCATGCTGCCCTTCATTTCTTCGGTGCAGGGCGACGGCGGGATGCCGGCCGGAGCGAACTGCGGGCCGCCGCCGGCTTGGCTGGAGCCGCGCGGCCCGGCAGGGGGTGCAGCTTGCCCGCGCCCGCGGCGGTCTCGCGCGCCGGCGACGGCTCCGGAAACATGCGGCTGATCCGTTCGAAGCGGGCGAGTGCCTCGCCCTCGAGTGGGCCGGCAGCGCTCAGGATCTCGCGGACCTCTTCCAGCGAGATATGAGCCGGACGCGCCCGCAGGGCCGTTCCGATGGCCTCGACCGCCGCCTCCGTATCGAAGCGCAGCATGAAGAACTGCTCGCGGACATGCATCTTGAACCGGTGCAGGCTCATCCCGTCGAGACGGTGATGCTTGCCATGCAGGCGGCGGAGCGCGGCAAAGATCCGCTCGTCGATGCTCTTGCGCGCCGCCAGGACGAACATCACCGCCCGCAGCACCGCGATGTCGGGGGTGATGTCGCCGACGCGCTGGCGCAGGCCGGAAAGACCAGCTTCCAGAGCCGCGACGCCGCGCTCGCGATCCGGCGGAAATGGGCGTGCGGTCTCGTCAGTCACGCCGAGCGCCGCCTGCAGCGCGGGCGAGCCATAGACCTGTTTGAAGAGAAGCTCCGTGGCGGAATCGCGGATGTCACGGAACAGGTCGAGCGAAGCGACGATGTTCCGGGAGACGATCTCCTGCCAGGCCAGGAACGGATTGTCCGGTGCAGCCGGCCGCCGATCGGCGCGCACCTGCTCGGCCCAGCCTTCGACGCCCCGCATCAACGGGTTGTTGTGCGAGAAGATCTCGAACTGCGAGCGCAGGGGGTTCAACCGCCGCTCCATCTCCGCCACCGGCTCGCTCGCCAGGGCGCGGACGATCGGGCGCAACCAGGTCTTGTAGAGATCGGCATTGATCTCCGAGAGCTTTGCGACGGTCGCAAAGCGGCGGTCGTCCTCGGCCGTGTTCAGCCCCAGAGCGCGAATATCGTCGAGGCTGCGCGCCTCGAAACGCAGGACATGGTTGCCGGCGGCAAGGTCCGCATAGTCCTGGCCCGGCTCGCGCGGCGTGATCACCGCCTCCCAGAGACCGGGCGGCAGGAGGTCGATCAGGTCCATGTTCTCGGCGAGCTCGGTATGCTCCTTTTTGGCCACCGAGCTCGAAACGAACACGCCGAGATGCCCGGCCTGCGGATGGATGGTATAGACAATCGTCTGCTCGGCCGCGATCAGCGCAAGGTCGCTGGCATAGAGATCGGTGATCCAGCCGAGCGCCTGCTGCGGCGGGGTGATGTTGTCGCCCCAGGAGCAGAACACGACGATTGGCGAGGTCACCTCGCGCAGGTCGAGCCGCTTGCCGGAAGAGAGTGCGACCTCGCCCCTGGTCAGCTTGTTGCCGACGAAGAGCTCCTCGACGATGAACTCGATCTCCTCGCGGTTGAGCAGCACATGGCCGCCCCACCATTTCTCGAAGGAGAGGAAGCGCTCCGCCTCGGTGTCGACCTTCGACCAGACATCGTAGAGCTTGGTCCACCAGGTATTGGCGGGGTTCAGGTTCTCGAAGTTCTGGACGAGATAGGCGCCGTCAAAGATGCCGGCGCCGAGATCCCCGGTCAGCGAAGCCAGCCAGGAGCCGCCCAGCATGCCGCCGGAATAGCGCATCGGGTTGAGGCCTTCCTTGCCGTTCCAATAGGCCAGCGGCGCGCCGGCGGCCATGATCGGCCCCATCAGCTCGGGGCGGGCGGCGGCGAGCCCGAGCACCGCCCAGCCAGCCTGGCAATTGCCGATGACGCAGGGTTTGCCGGAATAGCCGGGATGGCGCCTGGTCACTTCCTCGATGAAGGCGGCCTCGGCACAGCCGACATCCTCGATGGTCTGGCCTTTGACCGGGTTGGGCAGGAAGCCGATGAAATAGCAGGGGTGCCCGGCGGCGAGCGCCGCCCCGATCTCGCTGTCAGGCTTCATGCCGCCGATCCCCGGCCCATGGCCGGCGCGCGGATCGACGACGATGAAGGGTCGCGAGGCCTCGTCGGTGCGAACGCCCTCCGGCGCGATGATCCTGACCAGCCCGTAATTCACCGGCCGCGGCAGGCTGCGCCCGTCCATCACGGCTTCGAAGGCAAAGCCGAGGACGTTCGGCGCCGCCATGGCCATGTGTTCGAGATAGTTGTCGCCTCTCCGGCGCAGCACATCCAGCATCAGCACATGGCGCTGGGCGACATCGACCAGATAGTCGCTGAGATCATTGCGAAAGAACGTCGCAGCCCTCGCTTTATCCGAGGGCCTCGTCGAAGAGGGGCCGGTCATATCGCTTTCCTCGCGCGACACGGGGCTGGTAGGTCGGTGCGCCGCAGTGGTTTGCGGCACTGCACTATCACCAGCGCGAGACGCTTTAGCAACGACGGAGGCTGCTGCGCGCCTGAATGCGATTTTCAGAAATGCGCGTAATTGATCTCAATCAAGTCGAGTTATATTGGCTAAAAGGCGCCTCTACCCGTTGTGTTTCGCCCAAAGCCTGACGTCCCTGGGGCAGCCAGGGAGTAGACGGCCGTTCACCCGGTGATCAGGGGCTGCCCGGCAGGGCGATGATGTTTCGCGCCGGCGTATTTGCACCGATCCCATTCACGAAAAAGCCGATTGTCTGCTGGGCAATGCTGTCGACCGGCAGCGGGCCAGCCGGGTCATGCCAGCGTGCGATCCAGCTCAACGCGCCGGCCGCCGCGAAGGCGAGCAGCTTGGAATCGCAGGGCTGGATGGAGCCGTCCGCGATGCCCTGCTCGATCAGCCCGCGGAAGCGCTTGTCGATCTTGCCCTTGAGGGCGCGCAGTTCCTTGCGCGTCTCGGCCGGCAAAGGGTCCTCGCCGACCAGAATCAGGCAGCGCCCGAAATCCTCGGTGACGATCCGCGCATATTCGGTCCACAGCACGATCAGCCGGTCGAGCCCGCAGCTGCCACCATGCCGGGCTTCGGCCGAGGCCGCGGCCGCATCGAGCCGCTCCAGGCCGATGCGCACGCATTCGAACAGGATCTCGTCCTTGCTGCGGACATAGTGGTAGATCGTCGGCTTGGTGACGTTGAGCCGTTCCGCGACATCGTCGAGCGAGGTGCGGTGAAAGCCCTGCTCGCTGAAGGCGCGCGCCGCGGCGCGCAGCACGGCTTCGCGCTTGAGCGCCCGCTCCTCCTCGCGCTGCGCCGGCGTCTTCCAGAGTGGCGTCGCCATCCGCCTCAGACCCGCTCGATCGCGAGCGCGATGCCCTGCCCGCCGCCGATGCACATCGTCACCAGGGCACGGCGCCCACCGGTCCGCTTCAGTTCATAGGCTGCTTTGAGCGTCAGGATCGCGCCGGTCGCACCGACGGGATGTCCAAGCGCGATCGCGCCGCCATTCGGGTTGACCTTGGCGGGATCGAAGCCGAGCTCTTTAGCAACCGCGCAGGCCTGCGCGGCAAAGGCCTCGTTCGATTCGATCACGTCGAAATCGTCGAGCGAGAGGCCCGTGCGCTTGAGCAGCGCCCGCACCGCCGGAACCGGGCCGATGCCCATCACGCCCGGCTCGACGCCGGCATGGGCATAGCCGACGATGCGGGCAAGCACGTCCCGGCCCTCGCGGTTCGCGCGGCCTTCTTCCATGAGAACCAGCGCCGCTGCTCCGTCATTGATGCCGGAGGCATTCCCGGCCGTGACCGTGCCATCCTTCTTGAAGGTCGGGCGCAATCCCGTGAGTGTCTCCAGCGTCGTCGTCGGTTTGGGGTGCTCGTCGGTGTCGAAGCTGATCATGTCGCGGCCCTTGTGCACCTCGACCGGCAGGATCTGCTCGCTGAAACGGCCGGCGGAAATCGCATCGGCGGCGCGACGCTGGCTCTCGGCGGCGAAGGCGTCCTGCGCCTCGCGATCGATGCCATAGCGCTCGGCGACGTTCTCGGCCGTGATGCCCATGATGCCGTTGCCGAACGGGTCGGTCAGGATGCCGGTCAGATGATCGGAGGCGACGGTGTCGCCCATGCGCTGGCCGAAGCGGGCGGTCGAGAGCAGATGCGGCGCCCGGCTCATCGTCTCGGCGCCGCCGGCGACGGCCGTGTCGCAATCGCCGAGCATGATCGCCTGGGCTGCCGAGATGATCGCCTGGACGCCCGAGCCGCACAGGCGGTTCAGCGTCATTGCCGGCACCTCGACCGGAATCCCAGCCTCGATCGCGGCGATGCGCGCGAGATAGGCATCCTTCGACTCGGTCAGGATGACGTTGCCGAAGACGACGTGCCCGACCTCGGCGGCCGGCAACCCGGCGCGGCGCAGCGCCTCGCCGACGCAGAGCGCCCCGAGCTGCGTCGGCGCATGGCCGGAAAGCGCGCCGCCGAAGGTTCCGATCGCGGTGCGCACGCCCGCGGTGATGACGACATGTCGGCTCATGAAACTGCTCCTTCAGGCTGGCTCGGCCTGCCGCTCGGGCTTGTACAGAGCCTCGATCTCGGCGGCATATTTTTTCGCGATGTTGGCGCGGCGGACCTTCATCGTCGCCGTGACCTCGTCATCGTCATGGTCGAGTTCCTTGACGAGGAGATGGAAGCGCTTGAGCTGCGCCACTGGGGCAAGCTGCGCGTTGGCGTGCTCGATTTCGGCGGAAACCAGTTCGCGCACCCTGGGATGTTCGGCCAGGCTGCGGAAATGGGTGAAGGCGATGCGGTTCTCCTCCGCCCATTTGCCGACGGTCTCGGCGTCGATCTGGATCAGCGCCGAGGGGTAGCGGCGGCCATCGGCGACGACGATGCATTCCTTGATGAAGGCGCTGCCCTTCACCGTGTTCTCGATCTCGGACGGGCTCAGATTCTTGCCGCCGGCGGTGATCATGATGTCTTTCAGCCGGTCGACGATCCGGGTCTGGCCGTCCTCGATCGCGGCGACGTCGCCGGTATGCAGCCAGCCCTCGCGCAGCACGGTTTCGGTCGCCTCGGGGTTGCGGAAATAGCCCTCGAAGACGATGTCACCGCGCAGCAGGAGTTCGCCGTCAGTGCCCAGCTTGAGCTCGGTTCCGGCAACCGCCTCGCCGACCGAGCCGGGCAGCAGACGCTCGCGGCGCTGGCCGACGGCCATGCCGGAGGTCTCGGTCAGGCCGTAGACCTCGACGAGGGGCACGCCGAGCGTACGGAAGAACTGCACGATGCGCGGCGGGATCGGAGCGGCGCCGGTGAGCGCGATCTTCGCCTTGCGCAAGCCAATGAAGTTCTGCAGGGCGCGGAAGATGACGAGATGGAAGAAGGCGGCGAGCGCCTTCTCGCGCAGGCTGCGCGCGGCCGACGGCTTGCAGGCAAAGGGATCGCAGGCGCGAAGGCCGGCCTCGAACAGGGCCCGGCGCCAGCCACCCGCCTCCATCAGCTTGATGTGGATCGACGCGTGCAGCTTCTCCCAGATCCGCGGCACGCCGAGGAAGAGCGTCGGTGCGACCTCGCGCAGATCCTCCTGCACGGTGCGGATCGACTCGCCGAAGGAGACGCAGGAGCCGGAATAGATCGGCGCCATCGTGCTCAGCATCTGCTCGGCGACATGGCAAAGCGGCAGATAGGACAGGTTCGTCGTGGTCTCGTCATAGCCGAGCCGCTCGACCACACCGGCCGCCTGGGCCCGCATGTTGCGGTAGCTCAGCATCGCTCCCTTGGGCTTGCCGGTCGAGCCGGAGGTGTAGACCATCAGGCCGATATCGGCCTGCGTCTGGGCGGAAAGGCAGGCCTCGACCAGACCGGGATGCTTCGCTTCGTAGTCGGAGCCGAGACGCAGTACCTCGGCGAAGGCAACGACCAGCTCGGAGGCGTAACCCCGCAGGCCCTTGGGGTCGATCACCACGATGCGCTTGAGCCGTGGCAGTTCGTCGATCCGCTCGAGAACCTTGTCCGCCTGCTCCTGGTCCTCGCAGATGATGATCTCGACTTGCGCATGGCCGAGCACATAGGCGACCTCGTTGGCCGGGCTCGTCGCATAGACGCCGACCGCGACTGCCCGCACCATGCCGGCGCCGAGCTGGGCGACGACCCATTCGGCGCGGTTCTCGGAGAGGATGCCGACATGGCCCCCCTCGGCGAGGCCGAGCGCGCGCAGGCCGAGGCCAAAATGGCGAGCCTGGCGGTCGTATTCCGCCCAGCTGATCGGCAGCCAGATGCCGAAATCCTTCTGCCTGATGGCAATGCGGTCCGGCATCGTGCGCGCATTCTCGCGCAGCATCTGCGGCAACGTCAGTAAGGGAAGCTCACGCATCATCGCCGACCTCACGAAAGCCAGCGCTTGCGGCGCTTGTAGTGCTTGATGTCGCGATAGCTGCGCTCAGCCCCGGCCCCCCCGAGTCCGAGGTAGAATTCGCGCACGTCCTGGTCGCGAACCAGCTTCTCGACCGGACCGTCGATCACGACCTTGCCCATTTCGAGGATGTAGCCGTAATTCGCGACGGCGAAGGCGACCGCGGCATTCTGCTCGACCAGCAGCATCGAGACGCCCTGTTCGGCATTGATTCGAGCGATGATCGTGAAGATCTCCTCGACCAGCTTCGGCGCCAGCCCCAGCGAGGGCTCGTCGAGCAGGATCAGCGATGGCCTGGCGATCAGCGCCCGCCCGATGGCGAGCATCTGTTGCTCGCCGCCGGAGAGATAGCCCGCCAGCCCCTTGCGGCGCTCGTGCAGGCGCGGAAAGTAGCTGTAGACCAGGTCGAAATCGGCGGCCGGCAGCTTGCGCCCAGTCAGTGCGAAGGTCGCGGCGACGAGGTTCTCCTCGACCGTCAGATCCTCGAAGATGCGCCGCCCTTCCATGACATGGAACAGGCCGCGCCGGACGAGACCATGGGGGGCAAGGCTTGCGATATCATCGCCCTGGAAATGGATGGCACCGCCGGTGACGGCGCCATCCTCGAGCGCAAGCAGGTTCGATACGGCCTTGAGCAGCGTCGACTTGCCGGCACCGTTCGAACCGAGCAGGGCGACGATCTCGCCCTGCGGCACGCGCAGCGACAGGCCGCGCAGCACCTGCACCGTCCGATTATAGACGACCTCGACATTGTTGACGTCGAGCACCGCGGTACCGGCCATGCCTTCAGCCCCTCGTCCTGCGTTCGCCGATCAAAGCTTGATCCAGTCGGAGGCCGGCAGCATCTGTTTGGCCTTGCTGTCGTAGCGATAGATCCGGCCGACCGGCACGGAGTTGCCGGGTATCGAGATCGGCACGCCGAACAGGCCGCCGGTGTCGAAGTCCTTGATGCTGTTCAGCCCGGCCTTGAGGTTGGCGCCGGTCAGCTCCTTGCCGGCATCGAGCGTGCGCTTCACCGCCTCCGCCATCAGCATCGCCGTGATGAAGCCCTGGAAGTAGCCGGTCGACTGGTATTCCGGACGCATCTGCCGGATCTTCTCCAGCATCGGCGCCGAGCCTTCCTTGTCGTAGTGATAGCGGTACGGCATCACGCCCATGAAGCCATCGGCTGAATCGCCCATGCGCTGCACGGTCGAGTTGTCCATGGTCCAGAAGGTGCCCATGAACTGGCTCTTCATGCCCATCTGCTTCGCCTGGGCGACGAATTCCGGGATCGGCGCCAGCACATAGCCATGGAAGATCGTGAAGTCGGGATTGGCGCGGCGCAGCTTCAGCACCTCGGTCGAGACGTCGACGCTGCCCGGCGGCGTCACGATCTTCTCGACGACGTTGAGCTTCAGATCCTTGGCGACCGCCTCGCCCGGCACGATCGGATCGCGCCCGAACTCGGTGTCGGAATAGACGAAGGCGACGCGCGCACCCGGCTTCTCCTTGGCGATGTAGCGCAAGAGGATGCCGAACATCTCGGTGTAGTCCGGCCCCGCCATGAACTGCAGCGGGTACTTCTTGGGGTCGTTGAGCTCGGTCGCGAAGGAGGCGCCGGCCATGATCATGCTGCCGCGGCGCTCGAGCTCGGGATTGATCGTCTTCGAGAAGCCGGTCGAGTCGCCGTAATAGAGCGAGACCTTCTCCTGGCTGTTGATCTTGTTGAAGGCGGCGACCGAGGCGTCGACCTTGTAGGCGGTGTCCTCGGCGACGTACTTGATCTTGCGGCCCTTGATGCCGCCGCCATCGTTCAGGATCTTGAGATAGTCTTGGATGCCGGCATGGATGCCGACGCCGGCGAAGGCAAAGACGCCGGTCAGCGGGATCGAGCCGCCGAGCACGATGTCGCCCCCTTCCTGTGCCGCAAGCGGCCTGATACCGAGCGCCAAGCCGCCGGCGAGCGCCGCAGTGCCGGCCAGAAGCTGGCGCCTGTCGAGATTCGTATTCGTCATCTCATCCTCCCTTGGGTTGGCTGCTGTTGACGGCAGCCGTTTCAGCG
>JAKFDB010000169.1:0-4173 GCA_036676315.1 Bradyrhizobiaceae bacterium | reverse complement strand
CGATGATCAGAAGCGGCGGCGCTGGAGCTGCGCCATCGCCATAGGCGACTGCGCGCCGCTGCGCCGGATTGAGGCTGTCGAGATAAACGTGAGCGTTCATGAGCGATTCGATCTGCGGTCGGTAAACCGCAGCACGAAGCGCCAGCCAGCCGCAATGTCGGATGACAGGCGTGATCGCCTGCCGGGGCGCCCAGCAAGGGATAGAGCGACGCTCCTGCCGCTGAATGTCATCTTGTCCCGGCGATACCGATCGTTCTCATAATGTTCACATAGTCGAGGGCGAGAGCGATGTCATCAGCCGAGCCGCACACGGGGCCGGAGCGCTGCGATTTTGAACGAGAGCTCGTCGAAGCGCACGGCAGCGCAGAAGCCGCGAGGGCGCCTAGCCGGACGCCGGGCGGCAGGGGCTTGGGGGCTTGGTGCCGCCCGGCGTCCTCGCCCCAGCCGAAACTGCGGCAGCCTGTCGCACGTGCCGGCGTTATGGGGCCGAATTAGGGCGGCACCATCGCGGCCAGCGACGCGTTGAAACCCTTGCCGCTGCGCCGCCTGCTTGTCTGCGCCGTGGTCTTTGGCGCTCGTCGCCGCTACCGCTTCTCCTCTTCCGCAGCGGCAAGATAGCGGGAGATTGCAAGCTCAAGGGCGGCCCGCTCCTGGCCTTCCGGGCTGTCGGCGCGGGCGCGATCTAGGACGCGAGCGCGAGCTAGTGCTTCGCGGAATTGATGGGCGTTCGAGATCCGAAAAAACAGGAAGGCATCGCGATCGGCTTCTTGATCGTCCATGGCTGCGCCCCTTCGAAGGAGCCCAACCGTACGCCTGTCGCGGGGCGCTGCTATGTCAAATGCTAAGCTTGCTCAGAATCGCCAGCCGCTAGCCCGAAAGGGGGCTGATTCTTTCTTAGTGGAGCACGCAACGACACGCGGAATGTGTCGCAACGCGTGTTGCAGCGTGTTGCATGGACTCAAATGCAACACTCGAAAGCAGGCGGAATTCGCGGCAATTCTGCAACGTGTTGCAGGTCTTAGAGGGTGGCTGACTTCACCCTCTTTTGTTCTAAGTCATTTATTTTTCTTAGGAAGTTTTGGTAGCGGGAGAGGGACTTGAACCCCCGACACGCGGATTATGATTCCGCTGCTCTAACCAGCTGAGCTACCCCGCCCCGATGCGCTGCGTCTCAAGAGACGATCAATCGCGACGGCGCGGATATAGGGTTTTGCAGGCATCGGCGTCAAGCCTTGATGCTGCTAGATTCACCGCAGCTTTCGCAACCTGACGACCTTGAAGTAGCCCTGGCCGACATGGACGGTCTCATAGCGTCCCGTCGCCGCGGCCCAGTCGGTCAAACGGCTGACCTTGAAATCGCTGCTCCAGCCGATCGCTTTCGCCAGCGGCGCCAGCAGCGACCAGAGCGGCGCTGCGAGCCCGCCTTCGCCGACGAGGCGGCTGGAGATGATGATCTCGCCGCCGGGTTTCAGCACGCGGTCCATCTCGGCAAGCGCCTGTTCGGGGTCCGGCACCAGCGTGATCACGAATTGCGCGGTGACCGCGTCGAAGGAGCGATCGGCGAAACCGAGCCGGCAGGCATCCATCACCAGCAGGCCGCGGACATGGTCGAGGCCCTGGCTCAACACCTTGGCGCGGGCGACGCGCAGCATGTCGAGCGAGAGGTCGGCGCCGACCACCTGCCGGTCGCGCTCGAAATAGGGCAGGGTCAGGCCGGTGCCGACGCCGATCTCGAGGATGTCGCGGCCGCAGGCGCAGGCCGCCGCCACCGCCTCGCGCTGGGCGCGCGCCAGCAGCCCCTGATAGATCCGGTCGTAGAATTTCGCCCAGACCGCATAGACGCGCTTTTGCGCGTCGAGACCCTTGCCTGCCGTCATGATGTCGCGAGCGAAAGTTCCGGAGAGACGGGGAGGCGGCGCGTCTTCTCCGCCAGGATGACGCCGCCACCCAAGACGCGCGCGCCTGAGCCGGCGTGGTCGTAGATGACGCAGGCCTGGCCGGGCGAGACGCCTTCCTCGCCCTCTGCGAGCAGGACGTGGACGCCTTGCGCATCGACGAGCAGGCGCGCCTCGCGCGGCGCCCGGGTCGAGCGCACGCGCACCGCGACCTCGAGGCCTTCGGCCGGCAGGTCGGCAAGCGGGGTATCGCCGATCCAGTTGAGATCGCGCAGGTCGACGCGGCTGACGCTCAGCGCCTCGCGCGGCCCGACGATGACGCGCGCGTTCTGCGCATCGAGCGCGACGACATAGAGCGGCTCGGCGGCGCTCAGGCCCAAGCCCTTGCGCTGGCCGACGGTGTAGCGCAGCACGCCTTCATGCTGGCCGAGCACGCGGCCGTCGAGATGGACGATCGCGCCGGGGCGGGCGGCGCCGGGCTTCAGCCGCTCGATCACCTCGGCATAGCGGCCATTGGGCACGAAGCAGATGTCCTGGCTGTCGGGCTTGTCGGCGATGGCCAGGCCGAATTCGGCGGCGAGCGCACGGGTCTCGGCCTTCTCCATCTCGCCGAGCGGGAAGCGCAGCAGGTCGAGCTGCTCCTGCGTCGTGGCATAGAGGAAATAGCTCTGGTCGCGGTTTTCGTCGGCGGCGCGGAACAGTCCGCGATGGCCGTTGCCGAGATCGCGGCTGGCGACATAGTGGCCGGTGGCGAGCGCATCCGCCCCGAGCTCGCGGGCGAGCCCGAGCAGGTCGCGGAACTTCACCGTGCGATTGCACTCGACGCAAGGGATCGGCGTCTCGCCGGCGAGATAACTCTCGGCGAAGCGCTCGATCACGGCATCGCGGAAGCGGCTCTCGTAATCCAGTACGTAGTGCGGGATGCCGATCGCCTCAGCGACGCGGCGGGCATCGTGGATATCCTGTCCAGCACAGCAGGCGCCGGCGCGATGCACCGCGGCGCCATGGTCGTAGAGCTGGAGCGTGACGCCGACGACGTCATAGCCCTGGCGCTTCAGCAGCGCCGCCACGACCGAGGAATCGACGCCGCCCGACATCGCGGCGACGACGCGCGTCGCCGCGGGCGGCTTGGCGATGTCCAGCGAGTTGAGCGGGGCGGTCATGGCGATTTCTGGCGCGGGGCGAAGCGAGGGCGGGGTGCCCTCCTGGTGAGCTCTATACCGGCTTTGCCGGGCCTGGGCCAGCATCCGCCCGGCAAATACTGCCGGGCCGGGCCACGGATGCGGCGCTTCCTGCCGAGGCACACGCCCGAGGATATGGTTTAAGTATTTGGTATTTAATATCTTTTTATCTGGCTCGGCTCTTGCTCGGGCGAGGTTGGCTGCTATTCGCCATCCGCCTGGTTCCGGAGAACTCCATGTCCACCGCGTCGATCTCGCATTCTCCGTTCGAGACTGCGTCGCCTGGCCGCCGCGACCAGGGCAAGGCGCGCCGGACGGACGAGGTCTTCACGCTGCCGCCCGCCGAGAAGCCGAGTGAGCCGGCTGCAGCCAATCGCCCGCGTCCGCGCCTCGACGAGAGCCGTGGCGCTCGCGAAGCCGCCGGGGCGGGGCGCGATCGCGTGGCCAGCACGGAAACCGCGGAAGCGACGACCCCGGCGGACGGGACGGAGAAGGTTGACGGCGGCGCCAAGACGGTCGGCGAGACGAAATCCGGCGAGGCCGAAGCCGAGGCGGGAAAGCAGGCCGGCGACAAGGTCGCGACCGGCGAGAAACCGGCTGCCGGCGGCGAAGCGATGCCCTTGCCGATCCCCTTGCCGATGCCGGTGCCAGCTGCGGTCACGGTGGAGGAACGCAAGGCTGCGCTCGAAGCAGCGATCAAGGGAGGCCCTGTGGTTGCTCCGGACGGCGTCGTCGTGGCTGGCGGGACGGTGGAGCAGCCGGAGGCCACCAAGCCGGCATCCGAGCCGAGCGAGATCAGCGCGCAGTTCCTGGCGCTGGCCGCCCTCGCGCTTCAGCCCGGTGGTCCTGCCGAGCCGGAGGGGGCCGCTGCCAAGGAAGCAGGCGCTTCGGACACGCCCGGCGAAACCGTGACGACGAGCGTGACGCCGGCCAATGCGATGGTCCCGCCGGCGCCGGCCGCGCTGCCGGCCAAGGCGAATGGCGAGGCGAGTGCCGGTGGCGAAGCCGCCGTCGCCGAGATCAAGGCCGGGCTCAAGCCTGCCGTGACCGGCGCTTCCCTGCCGGCGGAAGCCGGCAAGACCGATTCCGTGACGACC
>JAKFDB010000168.1:0-26307 GCA_036676315.1 Bradyrhizobiaceae bacterium | reverse complement strand
GACGCCGGGCTCGGTGATCCCGACGCAGGAGCGGATCTCGCCGTTCATCAGCGGCACCAGCCAGCGCTGCCGTTGCTCCGGCGTCGCGAACATGTGCAGGATTTCCATGTTCCCGGTGTCGGGTGCGTTGCAGTTGAACACCTCCGAGGACCAGTAGAGCCGGCCCATGATCTCGGCAAGCGGGGCGTATTCGAGATTGGATAGCCGCGTACCCGGCTCGTCTTCCTTCAGCGCCGGCAGGAACAGGTTCCACAGGCCGGCCGCCCTGGCCTTCTCCTTGAGACCGTCGACCAGCGCGCTCGGATAGCGACCGGCCTCGACCTCATGCTTCCAGGCGGCATCGGCCGGCTGGACATGGGCGTCCATGAAGTCCTGGAGGCGGGCGCGCAGGTCCTCGACCTTGGCCGAATAAGCGAAATCCATCGTGCTTCTCCTTGAATCAGGGCGTCATGCTCGGGCTTGACCCGAGCATCTCGGGATAAAATGGCGCCGGCCAGCGCCTTCTCGTCCTGAGATTCTCGGATCTGCGCTTCGCTCCGCCCAAGAATGACGGCAGGTCAAATCCTCACTGCGCGCCCTCGATCACGGCTTCGGCGCGCCGCGCGAAACTCTCCGCCATCGCCCCGACGGCGACCGCATTCTCGGCCGCCGCATTGCCGGTCTTCGCCCGCGCCGCGATACCGTCGAGAATGACGGCGAAGCGGAACAGCGAGAAGGCGAGGTGGAAGCGCCCCGGCCCCTGCGCCCGCCCGGCGGCGGCGCAGTAGCGGGCGATGTATTCGTCCTGCGTCGGGATGCCGAGGGCCTCGCGGTCGAGCCCGACGATGCCGGCATACATGTCCGGCGTCGAATGCCAGGGCAGGCAGGAGAAGGCGACGTCGGAGAGCGGATGGCCGAGCGTCGAAAGCTCCCAGTCGAGCACCGCGACGACGCGCGGCGCGCCGGCTGCGAACATCAGATTGCCGAGGCGGAAATCGCCATGCACGACGGTGGTTTCCGGCGTCTCGTCGAGATGGGCGCCGAGCCAGTCGATGGTGCGGTCGACCGCCGGGATGTCCTGGGTCTTCGTCTCGCGCCATTGCCTGCCCCAGCGCGCGAGCTGGCGGGCATAGTAGTTGCCGGGCTTGCCGAAATCGGACAGCCCTGCCTTCTGCCAGTCGAAGCCGTGCAGTGCCGCCAGCGTCTCCGCCATGGAAAAATACATGGCACGGCGATCGGCCGGCGCGATGCCGGGCAGGGCGGTCTCGTGGAAGACGCGGCCGTCCAGCCGCTCCATCAGGTAGAACGGCGTGCCGACGACATCGTCCGCTTCGTGCAGCAGCAATACGGGCGGCACCGGCACGGCCGAGCCGGCGAGAGCCTTCAGGATGCGGTACTCGCGCTCGACCGCATGGGCCGAGGGCAGCAGCGGGCCGGGCGGCTTCTTGCGCAGCACCAGCTGCGTGCCGGCCTCGGGATAAGAGGCAAAGAAGGTCGGGTTCGACTGGCCGCCGCTGATCCGCTCCAGCTCAAGCCGGCCAGCGGCCCGGCCGGGCAGGGCGGAGCGCAGGAAGGCGTCGAGCCGGGCGGGGTCGAATTCGGGGGGAGCGGAGGCGGGGCCGGCTGACATGGCCGCATATTCAGGGGGGCGCCGGGCAAGGTCAACGCGCAAGCAGTTGCCCTGACCGTCGCCGCCGCTCAGGTTCCAGAGTGGAATGGATCAGCGATCGAAGGCCGTGATCGGGACGCCGGTCGGATTATCGCCCTCAACCGGCCCGATCCATTGCTCGAAGATTCCCTTCAGGCGCTCGACGCGCCCACGATCATTCATAAATTCGCGGAAGCCGATCGGGGAAGTGTTCTTGTATTCGAGCGGGTGCTTCCAGCCCGGCGCCGGTGGGATGTCGAGCCGCGAAGGCCATTGCGGCACGGCCTTCTGCGCTTCGTCCGAGAGGAGATAAGAAATATACAGCCTCGCTGCGGCCGGATGTTTTGCTGCCTTGAGGATCGCGGCGGTCTGATACCAGGTTTGGAAGAAATCCTCTTGCGGCAGGAGGAAGCGGATCGTGCTGCCGGCCTCCGGCCTGAGATAATAGAATGAGGTGAAGGTGACGGCCTTCTTGCCGGCGGCGATCACCTCCAGCGGGGCCTGCGTGCCGCGGACCCATTGGGGGTTTTGCCGCAGCATGCCCTCCAGCCACCTCCAGCCATGCTTCCTGATGATCTGCTCGAAGATGTAGAGCACCGCATCGTCGTCGTGCGGATAAGTCAGCACGATATGATCCTTCAGTTCGGGCCGAAGGTAGTCCGTGGCCTCACGCGGCGCCTGTGCTTCGGGAATCTGGGCCGTGTCGACGACAGTGCTGAAGCCATAGGCCAGAATCGGATAGTAGCAGCCCTCTGGATCGCGCAAATCGGCTGGCAACGTCTCGAAACCCGGCGCCTTGAACGGCGCGAGCCAGCCCTGCGCTTTCCAATGTGGAAAATCGTGCAGGGTCTGGAGATGCACGACATCTGCGCGCACATCGCCGCGCAGGTGCTGCTGGTCGATGCGGGCATCGTGATACTTGCTGAGATCGACTGTCAGTTGGACGTCGATATCGGGGAAGCGCTTGGAGAAGCCTGCCGTGTAGATACCGGCTTGGGATGGAGCATCGCCGCCGGCGTAGACGACCAGCTTGGCGCCTTCGGTCTTCGCCTGACGATACAACTCATCCAGTGAGAGGTGGTTTGCCATGCTGCGGCTCCTGCTGTGCCCGGCAACGGCTGGCCGTGAAGACCTCATGCGCGGGCCACGAATGGCAGTAGGCACGACGAGGCTACCACCTCCAAGCGGCGGTCTGTCGGCTCGCCTCGATCAAATTCCAATTCCTCGCGCGGTGCAATCGAAGCTCTGTACCTTGGCGCCGATCAGCTCGCCTCCACGCCGCCCCTCACGCGCACCACCGACACCGAGCACAGCGCCTCGGCGACGACCTTGGTCGAGACGCTGCCGAGATGCCGGCGCACGGCGGAAGAAGAACGGGCGCCGACGACGATATGGTCGATGTCGTTGCGCTCGGCATGGCGCAGGATCGCGTCGGCGGCGCTGACCGCTTCGATGACGTGATAGCTCACCCGCTCCTCCGGCAGGTGCAGCGGCCGGGCCCAGTCCTTCAGCGCGACGAGGCGCTTGATGTAGAGCGGGCGGCCCTCGGCATCGACGGTCTTCGTCTCGCCGATGATCTCGGTGCGCAGCACGGTGACGCAGGCGAGCCAGGAATCCTCGCGCGCCGCCAGCAGGCGGCTGGTCTCGGCCAGGATCGCGCCGGCAAGCAGGCCTTCGCCCTCGGAAAGATCGACCGCTGCCAGGATGATCGAGGGGCCGGCCTTGCGCCGCGCCTGCGTCGGCGCGCCGGTGACCTCCTGTTCGTCGCGCTTCTGGAAAAGCGCGACGAGGCGCTGCCAGAGCCCGCGAGGCCGGTCGCGGCGCTTGCGTGCGACCGTGACCTGCTCGGGGTGGCGCAGGTCGAAGGCGAGCTTGCTCGCATCGGCATAGCGCCGGCCGCGATCGACTTCGAGGCAGTGCCGGACGATCTCCTCGAGCCAGGCCGGCGTTTCCGGATTGACGCTCCGGAGCGGCTTCGGCGCGTGATAAAGGCGGCGTTTCATGCCCGCCACGGTCTGCGGCCGGCCGAAAGGCTCCTCGCCTGATGCCATCTGGTAGAGGAGGCAGCCGAGGGCGAACAGGTCGCTGGCCGGATCGGAGCGGTCGCCCAGCACCTGTTCGGGCGCGATATAGGCGCCGGTGCCCATCGGCATCGTGCTCTCGGCCCCGAGCAGGTCCGGCAGCTCGGCATGATGCGCCAGGCCGAAATCGAGCAGCACCGCCCGGTTCCCGGTCAGCATCACGTTCTCGGGCTTGAGATCGAGATGCACCACGCCCTGGCGGTGCAGATCGGCCAGCGCGATGGCGATCGCTTTGCCGATGCGGGCGATCTCGGCGGCGGCCAACGGCGCCCGGCGCATGGTCTCCGCCAGGCTCGTGCCGGCGACGAACTCCATGGCGATATAGGGCGTCCGGGCGAGGTCGCCATTGGCGACGAAGCGTGGCAAATGCGGGCCGGTGAGCCGACGATGAATCATCGCCTCGGCCTCGTAGCCGAGGATGGCCGAGACGTCGTCGCCAGGGTCGAAGAACGGGATCTTGAGCAC
Organism: Bradyrhizobiaceae bacterium; assembly: GCA_036676315.1. Taxonomy (GTDB): domain Bacteria; phylum Pseudomonadota; class Alphaproteobacteria; order Rhizobiales; family Beijerinckiaceae; genus Allobosea. The sequence continues at coordinate 22,134 of JAKFDB010000168.1, read as the reverse complement.
CAGCGGGGCTGTCTCCTGGGGGTGACTGGCGCGCCACAGTGTCGCCATGCCGCCGGCCTTCAGCCGCTCCGTCAGCGTGAAGCCGTCGATGACGGTGCCGGTCTGCGGTTTCTCCATTCCGGGCTCTCCCTCAGCGGCCGATCTGCAGGCGCATGCCCAGCCATTCCGGCAGGCCGGCGGCGGCGATCTTGCGGGCGGTCGCCTGCATGTCATAGGGCACGCGAACCATCGTCACTTCGGCCTCTTCGGTGTCGAGCAGGGCAAAACAGGCGGCCGGGTCGCCGTCACGCGGCTGGCCGACCGCGCCGACCACCAGCACATGCCGCCGCAAGGCCGAGAGCGGCGCCGCGAGGTTGCGGCGCGGCGTGAACTTCACCGGCTCGCGACCGGGCCTGGCGTAGAACAGCGCCGGCAGATGGGTATGGCCGCAGACGATCAGCGCCGCCTCGCTGGCGGCCAGGCACTGCCCGGCGGCATGCGCATCCATGACATAGGGCCAGGCTCCCGGCATCCGGGCGCTGGCATGGACAAAGAGCGCGCTGCCGAGCGTCACCGAAAGGGGCAGGTCGGAGAGGAAGTCGCGTTGCTCGCCAGAGAGCTGGGTCTGCGTCCACAAGGCGGCCTCTCGCGCATGCGGTGTCATGCCGATGGGGCCATGGAGGGCAGCCTCGTCATGGTTGCCGAGCACGCAGAGCGCGCCGGCCGCGACGAGCTCGGCGGCCGTGTCGACGACGAAGCCGGGATCGGGCCCATAGCCGACGAGATCGCCGAGCAGCACCAGCCGATCCGGGCGCAGCCGGCCAACGCTCTCCAGCACCGCCTCCAGTGCCTCGCGGTTCGCGTGGATGTCCGAGAGAACGGCAATGCGCATGGCAGGCGAGGCGGATCCGCTGGCTTTGGCCTATCTGGCAGGCTGGGCGGGCGCTTGGCCATAGGCTTTTCGGCGCAAACGGCTCGAATGCGCCTGGCGGACTTGATCGCCCGCAATCCGGCCACTACCCTGCCGGCACCATGATGATGTTCGCCGTCTTCGATATCGCCTCGACCGCCCTGCAAGCCTGAGCGGTCTGCCGCCCGGCCTGCGAGCTGGCGCCTTCCGGCGCCCATGAGGTCCCTTGCCAGCCTGTTCCTTCGCGGGCGTTTCGGCTGGCCGATATCCGAAGAGAGATTCTCCATGGCACACCCCCAAACCCAGGGGCGCGTCCTTGACGACGCGCAGATCGAGCAATTCCTCGAGGAGGGTTTCGTCAGGCTCGACGACGCCTTTCCTCGCCAATACGCCGACGAGGCGCGCGCCATCCTCTGGCGTGACCTCGGCTGCGATCCGGACGATCCGGCGAGCTGGGCGCGCCCGGTCATCCGCCTCGGCATGTATAGTCAGGAGCCCTTTGTCGCCGCCGCCAACACGCCGCGGCTGCACGGCGCTTTCGACCAGCTCGTCGGCGCCGGGCGCTGGCTGCCCTGCCGGAGCATGGGTACCTTCCCGGTGCGCTTCCCCTCGGCCGAGGATCCGGGCGACGCCGGCTGGCATGTCGACGTCAGCTTTGGCTTCGACGATCCGGACTTCCTGAACTGGCGGGTCAACGTGACCTCGAGAGGGCGGGCGTTGCTTATGCTGTTCCTGTTCTCGGATGTCGGCGAGGCCGATGCGCCGACGCGCATCCGACGGGGCTCGCACCGCGACATGGCCCGTGTGCTCGCGCCGGCGGGCGAGGCAGGATTGTCGCTGCGCGAGCTGGTCGCGGATGACTTTGGCGGCAGTGCCGGGCGACCGGAGGCGCTGGCGACGGGGGCAGCGGGAACGGTCTATCTCTGCCATCCCTTCCTGGTCCATGCCGCACAGCCGCATCGTGGCTCTTTACCGCGTTTCCTGGCGCAGCCGCCTTTGCTGCCAAGCGAGCCGGTGAGCCTCGAGCGCCCTGACGGCGACTATTCGCCGGTCGAGGTCGCGATCAGGCGAGCCCTGTAGGTTGAGCAGGCCACATCGGCCGGGAAAGGGCTTTCCTGGCCGATGTGGTGACAGCCTGCGCCAGACGGGGCTACTGTCGTCTCCTGTCATGCACCGCCTCGTGGAGGGAATGCCTTGGACGCCGTGCCGGATCAGGACGTAGCCAGCCCTGAAGCGACAGGGGCTTCCCCTGTCGTCCCGGCGCCGCGCGAGGTCGAGCTGAAGCTCGCCGGCTCGGTCGAAGCGTTGGCCACCCTGCGCGAATCCGATCTGATTCAACGGCACGCCCGCAATCGCGGCGTCGTGCGCCGGCTCGATGCGATCTATTACGACACGCCCGATCGCCTGCTCGATCGTAGCGGCCTGTCGCTGCGGGTGCGGCGCAGCGGCCGGCGTCATGTCCAGACGCTGAAGCGCGCCAGTGCGGGAGGCGATCCGCTGGCGCGCGACGAATGGGAGGTCTCGCTGCCGGACGAGCGGCTCGACCTGACCCTGCTGCCGCTGGCGGAAATCGGCGAACCGCTCGCCTCCCTGTCGGCCGCGTCGCTATCGCCGGCCTTCGCCACCAGGGTGCGCCGGCGGGTGCAGAAGCTCGATTTCGCCGACGCGGTGATCGAGATCGCCCTCGACGACGGCACGATCGAGGCCGGCGAGCGACGCCTGCCGCTCAGCGAGGTCGAGCTTGAGCTCAAGGAGGGGGATGCCGCGGCGCTCTACGAGTTCGGCCTCGCCTTGCTCGAACTGGCGCCCTTGCAGGTCGAGACCGCAAGCAAGGCCGCGCGCGGCCATCAGCTCGCCTTCGAGCAGACGTCGCAGGCGCAAAAGGCAAAGCCGGTCGCGATCACGGCGGAGGATAATGTCGATGCTGCCATCGCCAGGATACTCGGCAATGGCTACCGCCATCTCATGGCCAATCTCGGCCCGGCCCGCGCCAGCGGCTCGCCGGAGGCCGTGCATCAGATGCGGGTCTCGCTGCGCCGCCTGCGCACGGCGTTCTCATTGTTCGGACGCGAGCTCGCGCCTCCCGCGCTGGTGCCGGTCGCGGCCGAAGCGAAGCGCCTCGCCCATCTGCTCGGGCCTGCCCGTAACTGGGACGTCTTCGTCACCCAGACGGTGCCGGACATCGCCTCCGAAGGCCTGACCGGGATAGACCTTGAGACCCTGCGGGAGGCCGCAACACCGCTGCAGGCTGAAAGCTATGCTGCCGTCCACACCGCGCTCGCGGGCCGGCGCGTCAACCGCTTCCTGCTCGCCTTCGGTGCCTTGCTCGAGCGGCGTGGCTGGCGCAACGGCATCGCCAGCGAGGCGATGGCCGTGCTGGCCGAGCCTGCCGGCAGTTTCGCCGGCAGGGTGCTGGCGCGCAGCCATCGCAAGGCGCTGCGGCGCGGCCGGCACTTCGCCAAGCTAGCGCCGGAGGCCCGTCACGAACTCAGGCTTTCGTTGAAGAAGCTGCGCTACACCGCCGAGTTCTTCCTGCCGCTCTATGCCGGGCAGTCGGCGGCGCGCAAATATCTCTCGCGGCTGGAGAAGTTGCAGGAGGCGCTCGGCGCCGCCAATGACGTGGCGACGACCCAGCCGCTGCTCGCCAGCTTGCGTGGCGGCAAGACCCTGCCGGAACTCGACTTCGCCGCCGGCGCGGTCCTCGGCTGGCAGCGCCGGCATGAACTGGACGCCGGCAAGGCGCTGCTGCAGCGCTGGCGCAAATTTGCGGACGCGACGCCGTTCTGGACCTGAGGCGAGGCGCTGCTCCAAGCGCCCGGCATTGCCCGCAGGCGCGAGCTGCATGACCGGTCGGCTGCGGAGCGGCTATCGTCGAAACCTGCTCGGCCGCATCGGGCAGGGCGCCTTGTCATGGGAGGAAGATGATGAACGACGTTGCCGCCTTGCCGCGCGTGACCTACTCCAACATCGCCGAGGATTTCTCCGGCGTTCACGCGCATTTCGGCAAGGTGATCGCCGAGATGCGCGACCGCCAGCTCGGCCTGGAGCGGCCAAACCATCTCGGCGGGCGCGACAATACGGAGGGCACGGCCTATGACGCGCCTTGCCCGATCGATCGCAGGCTCAGCCTCGGCCGCTTCTTCGCAGCCTCGCCGGCGGAGGTGGACCGCGCCGTGACGGCCGCGAAGGCGGCGCAGCGCGGCTGGCGCGCGCTCGGCTGGCCGCGTCGCGTCGCACTGGCGCGCAAGGCGGCCGACCTGCTCGAGGCGCAAAAGTTCGAGGTCGCCGCCGCCTGCCTGCTCGAGGTCGGCAAATCGCGCATGGAGGCGCTCGGCGAGGTCGAGGAGGCGATCGACCTGATCCGCTTCTACGCGGCAGAGATGGAGGCCAGCAACGGCTTCCGGCGTGACCTGGCGCGGGCCAACCCGCGCGAGGAGACCTTCGACGTATTGCGGCCCTATGGCGTCTTCGCCGTGATCGCGCCGTTCAACTTCCCGGTCGCACTCTCAGCTGGCATGTCGATCTGCGCGCTCATCGCCGGCAACACGGTCGTGTTCAAGCCGAGCCCCATGGCCGGCCTGACCGGGCGCCTGCTCACCGATTGCCTGATCGGGGCCGGCCTGCCCGAGGGCGTCTTCAACCTCGTCTGCGGCGGCGCTGAGACCGGCGCCGCACTCGCCGCCAATCCCGATATCGACGGCATCGCCTTCACCGGCTCGCACGCGGTCGGCATGCGGATGATGCGCGAATTCGGCGCCGGCGGCTCGCACGCCAGGCCGGTGCTGGCCGAGATGGGTGGCAAGAACCCGACCTATGTCGCAGCCTCCGCCGATCTCGATACCGCCGTCTCGGGCGTGTTGCGCTCGGCCTTCGGCCTGCAGGGGCAGAAATGCTCGGCCGGCTCGGTCGTCTTCCTGCACGAGACGCTGGCCGGCGCCTTCCTCGACAGGCTTCGCGCGGCCGCGAGTGCCGTGGTGGTCGGCGACCCCTGCGAGCGCGAGACCTTCATCGGGCCGCTGATCAGCCAGGCGGCGCTGGAGCGCTTCGAGAACTCGCTGCGGCAGGCCAGGGCTGCGGGCGGCGCGGTTCTGGGTGGCGAGGTGCTATCCGGCGGGCTCTGCGACCATGGGGCCTATGTTCGCCCCGCGATCGTCACCGGCCTGCCGGATGACCATGCCCTGCACCGCGACGAGCTCTTCCTGCCGTTCCTGACGGTTCGGACCTTCAGCGACCTCGGCGATGCGATCAGGCGCGGCAACGCCGTGCCCTATGGCCTGACCGCCGGCGTCTATACCGGCGATGCGGCCGAGCTCGAATCGTTCCTCGAAACCGCCGAGGCCGGCGTGCTCTACGCCAACCGGGCCAGCGGTGCGACGACGGGCGCCTGGCCGGGCATCCAGACCTTCTGCGGCTGGAAGGGCTCGGGCACCGGCTCGAAGGGCGGGCTCGGTGCCTGGTACCTGCCGCAGTTCATGCGCGAGCAGAGCCATACGATCATGCGCTAGGCGAGCGCGGCGCTCGCTTTGCGCATGTGCTGCTCAGGCCGCGTCGAGACCGTAGAGCGAGTGCAGCGTGCGGACCGCGAGCTCGGTATAGGCAGCGTCGATCAGTACCGAGAACTTGATCTCGGAGGTGGTGATGGCGCGGATGTTGATGCCCTTCTCGGCCAGCGCCCGGAAGGCCCGCGCTGCGACGCCGGCATGGCTGCGCATGCCGACACCGATCGCCGAGATCTTCACCACCTCGGTGGCGCCCTGCAGGCTCTGATAGGCGATGGTCTCGTGCTTTGATTCGAGCAGGGCCTTGGCCCTCTCGTAATCGGCAGTCGGCACGGTGAAGGTGATGTCGGTGGTCGCCTGGTCGTCGGAGACGACCTGGATGATCATGTCGACATTGATGTTGGCATCGGCGAGCGGGCCGAAGATCGCCGCAGCGACGCCCGGCTTATCGGCGACGCGCCGGAGCGTGATCTGGGCTTCGTCGCGCGAGAACGCGATGCCGGTGACGATCTGCTGTTCCACGATGTCGTCCTCGTCGCAGATGAGGGTGCCTGGATTGGGATTGTCTGGGTCGTCGAAGGAAGAGCGGACATAGGTCGGCACGCGCTGGAGCATGGCGATCTCGACCGAGCGCACCTGCAGCACCTTGGAGCCGAGCGAGGCCATTTCCAGCATCTCCTCGAAGGAGACCTTGTCCATGCGGCGGGCCTTCGGCACGACGCGCGGATCGGTAGTGTAGACGCCGTCGACATCGGTGTAGATGTCGCAACGATCGGCCTTCAGGCCTGCCGCAAGCGCGACCGCGCTGGTGTCCGAGCCGCCGCGGCCGAGCGTGACGACGCGGTGACTGCGCGGGTTGACGCCCTGGAAGCCGGAGCAGACCGCGATCTCGCGGTTGCGGTCGAAGCCGGCGACGATGCCGGCGCCGTCGACACCCTCGATCCGGGCCGAGCCATGCGCGTCCGAACCGTAAAGCGGGATCTGCCAGCCCTGCCAGGAGCGCGCCGGCAGGCCCATCTCCTGCAGCGCGATCGCCATCAGGCCGGAGGTGACCTGCTCGCCGGAGGCGACCACGACATCGTATTCGGCCGGATCATAGGAAGCCGACGCCTCCTTGGCCCAGGCCACGAGTTCATTGGTCTTGCCCGACATGGCGGAGACCACGACCGCGATCTGGTTGCCGGCGTCGAACTCGCGTTTGACGTGGCGGGCCGCGTTCTTGATACGCTCGACAGTGGCGACGGAAGTGCCGCCGAATTTCATCACCAGACGGGCCATGACATCCAAAGGCTCAAGACTGTCCCGGTACGGGCCGGGACGAATGGTCCCCTCGCGCCGGGCGAGGGGCGGGTGTAGATGACGGTCGGCGCTGAAAGTGTCAATGCGGTCGGTGCCGGTCCGGCGAAAACGGGGGAGTTAAGGCGATGAGCGCAGCGGCGCGCGAAGGCTCGACGGTCGATCCGGCGGAAGTCTCCCGTTTCGACGCCATGGCGAAGAGCTGGTGGGACCCGAAGGGCCCGATGGCGGTGCTGCACAAGTTCAACCCGGTGCGCCTCGCCTATATCCGCGACCTCGCCTGCGAGCATTACGGCCGCGATCCGAAGTCGCTGCGGGCGCTGGACGGGCTCGACATCGTCGATATCGGCTGCGGCGGCGGCGTGCTGTCCGAGCCGCTGGTCCGGCTGGGGGCCAATGTGACGGGCCTCGATCCCGCCGCCGGCAACATCGCGGTGGCGCGCGCTCATGCCGACAGGTCCGGGCTCTCGATCGATTATCGCGACGAAACTATCGAGGCGGTGGTCGCCGCCGGCCGGCGCTTCGACATCGTGCTGGCCATGGAAGTGGTCGAGCATGTCGCCGATGTCGATGCCTTCGTCGCCGCCTGCTGCGCGGCCGCCAAGCCTGACGGCCTGCTGGTGATGGCGACGCTGAACCGCACCCTGAAATCCTGGGCGCTCGCCATCGTCGGCGCCGAATACGTTCTGCGCTGGCTGCCGCGCGGCACCCATGACTGGCAGAAATTCGTGACCCCCGACGAGCTGGAGGAGGCGATCGCCGCTGGCCGGCTCACCACCTTCTCGCGCCAGGGCGTCGCCTACAATCCTCTGGCCGACCGCTGGTCGCTCTCCGCCGACATGGACGTCAACTACATGCTGGCGGCGCGGCGGAAGGCCTAGGCGCGAATCCGCGCCTTAAGCGGTTGAGGCCAGCCGGCTTTCGAGCTCGGCGATGTCGGCGACGAACCACAGGGCTTGCCCCCGGTTCGCCTCGGTGACGAAATCGCGCATCGACTTGCTCTTCGCACTCCAGTGCGAGATGTCGCCGACGACCGCGAGCCGGACGCCATAGTTGACGAATTTCTGGGTGACTTCCCCGGCAAGGCGCGTGCTCAGCTCGAAGAAATCCGGGCTCAGCCTCGCCACCGGAATGGCGACCAGGCCGGCATCCTCGCCCCATGCCGCCTCCAGGAAGCGGTTGATGTCGCGCTCGGTCTCGAGGCGCGGCCCGCCCTCGGCGAAGAGAAGAACGCGGGTTCCGGCAATGTCCTGGCTGCTCTGCATGCGGCAGTTAAGACAATCCGCCCGGCGCTCACAAGGCCTGCCGTCTCGCCCGGCAAGGCGGCTGCGGCTATGCTGGTTCGGTTGCTCGTGCCTGCGGCCCTCGCTGGTTTCGATGCGCGCCTGATCCGGGAAGCGGTCTTCGAGGCCGGCAGGCCAAGGTTGCCGGCGAGGTTTTTCCCGGCGCTACTTGTTTTTTGCGCTGCGACATAATTCGATAGGCGAATGGCGCAGTGCAGCATCGAGCGGCATGATCGCCGGCAACGCCACCGGATAGGAGGCGTGGCGACAAAGGGAGAAAGCTGATGTCGAAGCCGCAAGCTGTCGCGAAGCCGGCGCTGAAGGATCTCTACGAGCTCGGCGAACTGCCGCCGCTCGGCCATGTCCCCGCCAGCATGTACGCCTGGACCATCCGGCGCGAGCGCCACGGTCCGCCGCAGGAGAGCTTCCAGGTCGAGGTCGTACCGACCTGGGCGATCGGCGAGGAGGAGGTGCTGCTGCTCGTGATGGCCGGCGGCGTCAACTACAACGGCATCTGGGCCGGCTTGGGCCAGCCGATCTCGCCCTTCGACGTCCACAAGGGCTCGCTCCACATCGCCGGCTCCGATGCCTCGGGCATCGTCTGGGCCGTCGGCTCCAAGGTGAAGCGCTGGAAGGTCGGCGACGAGGTCATCGTCCACTGCAACCAGGACGATGGCGACGACGAGGAGTGCAATGGCGGCGACCCGATGTTCTCTTCCTCGCAGCGCATCTGGGGCTATGAGACGCCGGACGGTTCCTTCGCGCAGTTCTGCCGGGTCCAGTCGCGCCAGCTGATGCAGAAGCCGAAGCACCTCTCCTGGGAGGAATCGGCCTGCTACACGCTGACGCTGGCGACCGCCTACCGCATGCTCTTCGGCCATGCTCCGCACACGATCAAGCCGGGCGACAACGTGCTGATCTGGGGCGCTTCGGGCGGTCTGGGTGTCTTCGGCGTCCAGCTTTGCGCCGCCTCCGGCGCCAACGCGATCGGCGTGATCTCGGACGAGAGCAAGCGCGACTATGTGCTCGGCCTCGGCGCCAAGGGCGTGATCAACCGCAAGGACTTCAACTGCTGGGGCCAGATGCCCAAGGTCAACTCGCCAGAATACAACGACTGGACCAAGGAGGCCCGCAAGTTCGGCAAGGCGATCTGGGACATCACCGGCAAGAAGGACGTCGACATCGTCTTCGAGCATCCCGGCGAGGCGACCTTCCCGGTCTCCTGCCTCGTCGCCAAGCGCGGCGGCATGATCGTCTTCTGCGCCGGCACCTCCGGCTTCAACATCACCTTCGACGCCCGTTATGTCTGGATGCGGCAGAAGCGCGTGCAGGGCTCGCATTTCGCCCATCTCAAGCAGGCGAGCGCCGCCAACCAGTTCGTCATCGACCGGCGCGTCGACCCCTGCATGTCCGAGGTCTTTCCCTGGGACAAGATCCCGCTCGCCCACCACAAGATGTGGAAGAACGAGCATGCGCCGGGCAACATGGCCGTGCTGGTCTACGCCCCGCGCACGGGGCTTCGCACCTATGAGGATGTGGTCGAGGCGCTGGAAGGCTGAGACGGCGAGCTTCGGTTCATCGGCGCCGGCGAGACGAGGGCGCTGCGCCGACATCGCCATGGCAGGTGGGTCGTGGCGGGCCGGCAAGGTTGAGGCGGAGATGGCCGAGCCGGCAGTTGCCGGCCCGGTCGCCCGAAGCTCTGGCGCTCAGTTCCAACCGGACTGCTGCTCGCAGGCCTTGCGGGCGTTCGGATTGGCCTTTTCCCACTGCGTGATCGAGCGGGTCTCGTTGTCGCTCATCTTGCCGTTCATGCAGGTGCAGTAGGTGCTGACGACGCTGGCCGCGACCTTCGCGTCCCTGTTGTCGCTCAGGCACTGGTTGATCCATTTCTTGTCGTCGGCGCTTTGCGCCCAGGCGGTCGCGCTGGCCAAGACGCTGCCCGCCAGGAGCAGCGCCGAAAGCTTGAGTATCATGAGGAGCCCCCGTCGATGACCGCCTCGTCCGGCGGCTCTGCGATAGGCTGCAGGCGGATCGGGATAGTCAAACCGACGATTCGAACAGCGGTTCACAGCGGATGGCATTCCGGCCTTCATCGCCTTGCTGCCGCCTTCCGGCACCCGAAGGCGGTGGACCATGGTTCACAACCCGACTGGGCAGGCTTGGCCATCGATTTCCGCTGGCGTCGTCGTCGCGATGGTCCTGCCCGTCCGGTTGCGCGCAGAAGCGCTGCATGCGCGGCGGGATGTCCTGCGCCCCGAGCCGGCTTGCTGGCGTCCTCGCGGCGAGTTCGCATACGGTGACGCAACGGCGGCTCCCTGGGGATTCGGCCGGGGTGCTTCGCGACGGCTGATCCTTCGCCTGAAGCGCCCGCGAGACTGGCAGGTGAGATCCATGGCGCTTCATCGTTTCGTCCCGACCGCCTATTCCAACGTCATGGCGACGCTGCCGCCGGTGCTTGTCGTCGCGAGCGGCGATACGATCGTGACGACGACGCTCGATGCCGCCGGCTTCGACCATGACGGCGTCCAAAAGGCGCCGCGCGGCAATCCGATGACCGGCCCGTTCTTCGTCGAAGGGGCGGAGCCCGGCGATGCGCTGATCGTGACAATCGACCGGATGACCCCGAACCGCGCCACTGGCTGGACCTATTCGCCACTCTCGCAGCAGGTCGTCGATCCGCGGACGGTGGCCGAACTGCCGAAGAGCGAGCGCTTCGAATGGGCGATCGACGCCGGCAAGGGCACGGTCAGCCTGATCGGCGGTTCGGAGCGGATTGCAGGCTGGAGCTTTCCGCTGACGCCGATGATCGGGTGCTTCGGCGTGGCGCCGGCCGGCGGCCAGGCGATCTCCACGGCGACCAGCGGCGCCTATGGCGGCAACATGGATTACCGCCGCTTCGGGCCCGGCACCCGCATCGCCTTCCCTGTATCGGAGAAGGGCGGGCTGTTCTTCCTCGGCGACGGTCATGCCTGCCAGGGCGATGGCGAGATCGTCGGCACCGGCATCGAGACCAGCTTCGAGATCGAGTTCACCCTGCATCTGCGCAAGAACGCGCCGGGCCGCTGGCCGCGCTGCGAAACCGAAACCGAGATCATCACCCTTGCGAGCGGCCGCCCGCTGGACCAGCCGCTGCAGTTCGCCACCACCGAGATGCTGCGCTGGATCGTCGAGGATCTCGGCGTCGATGCCGTCGAGGCGAGCCATCTGCTCGGCCAGATGGTGCGCTACGACGTCGCCAACGTCTTCAACCCCGCCTATTGCGTCGCCTGCCGGCTGGAGAAGAACGACATCACCAGGGCCATGTCGCTGCTCGGCGAAGGCTGAGGCTTGCGGCGCCGGCCGAGAGGTCAGCCCGTCAGCAGCTGCTTGCGGTAGTAGACCACCCGCTCGGTTTCCTCGAAGCCTAGCGCCTCGTGCATCTGCTGCGAGCCGGTGTTGAGCAGATCGGCGTCGGAGGCGAATTCGACGCAGCCATGACCGGCGGCCCAGCCCTCGACCGCATGGCAGAGGGCGCGGGCGACTCCGCCGTTCCGCCGCTCGGGCCGCACATAGATGCCTTCGAGGAAAGCGACCGGCGAGCTGTCGCAGCCGTTGACGTAGTCGTGCCGCAGGGCGGCTTCGGCCAGCCCGATGGCGAGGCCGTCATCGTCGCGGGCGATAAAGGCCGTGTCATTCCGGCTTTCGAGGATTCCCGCCGCTTCCTCGCGATGCTCCTGCGCGCTCCCTTCCGGCCACAGCGCCAGACGCAGAGAGACCCAGTCGTCCAACATGTCGGAGGTGCAAGCTTCGATCCGCATGGCTGTTGGCGCTCCTTCGGGCCTCGAATTCTCTGGTGGTGCCGTGGCCGATCGCGGCGCCAGGCGTTCCAGCATCATGCAGCGAGCATCCTTGTAGACGCAGCTTCCGAAGGCTCGGTAGCCGAACCTGTCGGCAAGGCGCAGCGATGCGGCATTGTCGGGGTTGATGAGGCAGACGCTGCGGGCGGGCGCATGGGCGCGATCGATCCAGTCATGGCTCGCCGCGACGGCCTCCGCCGCGAGGCCACGCCCCTGCGCCGCGCGCGCCATGATCCAAGATACTTCCGGGATCTCGTCGAAGCGCTCGCCCAGGCCACGATGGAAATCGGCAAAGCCGACATCGCCGATGAACGCGCCACTCGCCTTGTCGAAGACCGCGAACATGCCATAGCCGAGCAGGGACCAATGGCCGGCATAGCGTAGCAGCCGGTTCCAGCCATCCTCCCGCGAAAGCTGCGGCGCGGCGATGAACCGAAACAGCTCCCGGTCGGAGAACATCGCATACCAGGCTTCGAAATCCTCGAGCCTGTGAGGACGCAGGCGCAGGCGTGGTGTCTCGATCATCCGGCGGCAGACCTCATCTCGGAACTTCGCGTGGACATCTCCGGCTAGAGCGATGCGATCGCTTCGCCCGGCGTGGCTTTCGGCGTCCTGACGATGGCGATCGCCGCGTTGAGCTCCGCGCCATAGAGGAAGATCGCCGCCAGCCAGTACAGGAAGACGAGCGCGATCATCGCCGTCGCGAGGCCGGCATAGGTCGTGACATAGGCGCCGGCGAAGGAGTCGAGATACCAGCCGAAGGCGAGCCCGCCGACGAGCCAGACCAGCAGCGTCATCAGGATGCCCGGCCACATCGCTCGGATATGCGGGGCGCGGGCCGGCAGCAGCTTGTGCGCGACGCAGAGCGCCAGCACGATCACCACCGTCGCCGCCGCGAGGCGCAGGAAGGCCAGCATGAAGCCGAGCGGCGCCAGCGCCGGCGCGAAACCGACGACGCCGCGCCAGAGCAGCGGCCCGAGCACGACGAGCAGCGAGAAGGCCAGCATGAAGAAGGCGCCGCCGATTACGTAGAAGATCGATTCCAGCCGCGTGCGCCACCAGGAGCGCCATTCATAGGCCTCATAGGCCCGGTTCAGCCCGATCCGCAGCGCCTCGACGCCGGAGGAGGCGAAATAGAGGGCCAGCACGGCGCCGAGCGTCAGCGCATCCTTGCGCACCGCGGTCAGCACCGAGCGGACCTCGCGCGCGATCGGCTCGGCGATTTCGCGTGGCCAGGCTTCCAGCAGGAGTTGCGCCGCCTCGTCGGCGGCTGCCTGCGAGCCGAACAGGCCGCCGAGCGCGGTGACGATGATCAGGAAGGGGAACAGCGACATCAGCACCGAGAGCGCGATGTGGCTGGCGATCGCCCAGCCGTCATGGGCGATGAAGCGCTCAAAGGCGACGACGGGGGCGGACAGCAGCGACATGCAGGGACTCGGCAGGGCAGGGCGGTGATTGTCGCTGCTTCGGAGCGGCTGGCAAGACGGGCGCGCCATTCCTCGCGCCCTGCACATGCCCTCACGGCGTCGGCAGCGGCGACAAGGCAGTGCTTCCAGCGTATCAGGCGCTCGGAAAGGTCGCCCGATGTTCGACTCGCCGCTCTTCCTGCGCCTCTCGCCGGTGCTCTTCGTCTTTCTCTGGTCGAGCGGCTGGATCGTCGCCGGCTATTCGGCGCGCTACTCCGATGCGCTGACCTTCCTGTCGCTGCGCTATGCCTGCGCCTTTGTCGCGCTCACCGTGATCGCCATCGCCGTCGGGGCGCCCTGGCCGAAGAGCCGTCGTGCGCTTCTCGATTGCGCCATCGCCGGCATCCTGCTGCATGCGCTCTATCTCGGCGGCGTCTGGTGGGCGGTGCGCCACGGCCTGCCGGCGGGCGTCTCCGGCCTGATCGCCGGCCTGCAGCCGGTGCTGACAGCCCTGTTCGCGCCCCTGATCGTCGGCGAGCGGATCTCGGCCGTGCGCTGGGCCGGCATCGTCTGCGGCTTCGTTGGCATTGGGCTCGTCCTGGAGCCGAAGCTGGTCGGCGTCGAGCCCGAGGCGCTGCGGGCGGTGCTCGTGCCGGTCATCGTCAACGTCATCGGCATGTTCGCCGTCACCTTCGGCTCGTTCTGGCAGAAGGCCCGCATCGTCACGGGGGATCTGCGCACGGTGACCGCGGTGCAATACGCCGCCGCTTTCCTGTTCACGCTCCCCTTCGCCTTTGCGCTCGAGCCGATGCGGATCGAGTGGAACATGACCATGGCGCTGGTGCTCGCCTGGTCGGTGCTGGCGCTCTCGCTCGGTGGTATCGGGCTCTACCTCCTGCTGATCCGCCGCGGCCAGGTCTCGCGTACCGCGACCTTCCTCTACCTCGTGCCGCCGGCCGTCGCGGTCGAGGCCTGGTTGCTGTTCGGCGAGACCTTGTCCGCCATCCAGCTCGTCGGCATGGCGGTCGCGGTGCTCGGCGTCGTCCTCGCCAGTCGAAAGTAGCGGCGTCGGCCGCCCGAACACGACTATCGCAAGCGCTCCGACTTCCTTTATGCTGCGCCGCAATAAAGGGAGAGAGACCATGAGCGCCAACGCAGCCCTCAGGACCGCCACGCAAGCCAGCGCCATCGAACTGATCGGTGCTGCGCTACCCGGCTTCGAGACCCTGCTGGAGCAGGCTGTCACTGCGGTGCGGCAGAAGGTGCTGGTCGACGGCCGGGTCTCCTCGGCGAAGCTGGAGCAGGAGCAGCACGCCGCTCACGGCCTGTCCTGGCTCGCGACCTATGTCATGGCGCTGCGTGAGCTCAAGGCCTATGGCGGGCGCCTGCTGGCTGAGGATCGTTACGGCGCGATCGAGGACTATGCCATCCGGATCGGCGCCGGCGAATATGCCGCCCAGATCTTCGGCGGCATTCCGATGAGCCAGGGCGAGATCGTCCGTCTCCCATCGCTCGGGCTCTCGGCCAAGGCTGTCGCCGACGCCTGCTCGGATGCGGCCGACGCGCTGATCGCGCAGGGCAACACGCCGGAGAACCGGGCCCGCTTCGTCGCCCTGTTCAGCCAGAGCCAGAGCCAGGGCCTCGCCAGCGTCGGCGACCCCGGCCTCGACGAGACCTTGGAGGCGATCCGCGCCGAGATGCGCCGCTTTTGCGAGGCGCAGGTGACGCCGCACGCCCATGAATGGCATCTCGAAAACCAGTACATCCCGATGCCGGTCGTCGAGCAGATGGCCGAGCTCGGTGTCTTCGGCCTGACCATCCCCGAGCAATTCGGCGGCATGGGCCTCTCGAAGGTCTCGATGTGCGTCGTCTCCGAGGAGCTCTCGCGCGGCTATATCGGCGTCGGCTCGCTCGGCACCCGCTCGGAGATCGCCGCCGAATTGATCCTGAACGGCGGCACCGACGAGCAGAAGGCCTATTGGCTGCCGAAGATCGCTTCCGGCGAGATCCTGCCGACCGCCGTCTTCACCGAGCCCAATACCGGCTCCGACCTCGCCTCGCTGCGCACCAGGGCGGTGAAGGACGGAGACGTCTGGAAGGTTTCTGGCAACAAGACCTGGATCACCCATCCCGTCCGTGCCGACATCATGACGCTGCTGGTCCGCACCGATCCCGACGCTCCCGGCTATCGCGGGCTCTCCATGCTGATCGCCGAGAAGCCGCGCGGCAGCGACGAGGACCCGTTCCCGGTCGCCGGCCTGACCGGCGGCGAGATCGAGGTGCTCGGCTATCGCGGCATGAAGGAATACGAGCTCGCCTTCGACGGCTTCGAGGTCAAGGCGGAGAACCTCCTCGGCGGCGTCGAGGGGCAGGGCTTCAAGCAGCTCATGCAGACCTTCGAGGCCGCCCGTATCCAGACCGCGGCGCGCGCGCTTGGCGTCGCCCAATGCGCCTTCGATCTCGGCCTGCGCTATGCCCAGGAGCGCATCCAGTTCGGCAAGCCGCTGATCGCCTTCCCGCGCGTCGCCGACAAGCTCGCCATGATGGCGGCAGAGCTCGTCATCGCCCGCCAGCTCACCTATTTCGCCGCCCGCGAGAAGGATGCCGAGCGCCGCTGTGATCTCGAAGCCGGCATGGCCAAGCTGCTTGGCGCTCGCGTCGCCTGGGCGGCGGCCGACAATGCCCTGCAGATCCATGGCGGCAACGGCTTTGCGCTGGAATACCCGGTCAGCCGCGTGCTCTGCGACGCCCGCATCCTCAACATCTTCGAGGGCGCTGCCGAAATCCAGGCGCAGGTGATCGCGAGAAGGCTGGTCGAAGGCTAGGCAGGAACCGGGTGTAGCCGCAGGAGCGTTGCGGGCAAAGGTTGAGGCATCGGCGGTCACGATCCGCCGCGTCAGCCACGAGGCCCGCGATGAACGCTCACACCGCCACCGAGCCCTCCGCCATGGAGCTGCTCGAGCGCGTGTTCGCTATCGAAATGCGCTTTCTCGAGTTGCCGGAAGCCGATCCCGATCTGCTCGCCACCGCCTTTCATCCTGATGTCGTGGTGCATGAGCCGGTATCCTTGCCCTACGCCGGCGACTGGCGCGGCCTCGACGGCGTCGGGCGGCTGTTCAGGACGATGCACGAGACCTGGAGCGAACTCGCCGTCGACGGCATGCAGGCGGTGAAATCCGGCGATACCGTCTTTATGGCCTGCACTTTGCGCCTGACCGCGCGCCGCAACGGCACTGTGATCGAGCAGCCCTTCGCCGAGGTGCTGCGCTTCGAGGGCGGCCGGCTGATCGAGGGCACGCCATTCTATTACGATACGGCTGCGATTATGGCGGCGCTGGCGTGAGCCGATCCCCAGCCGTCATTCTCGGGCGAAGCGAAGCGCAGACCCGAGAATCTCTTGCAGGAGATGCTCGGGTCAAGCCCGAGCATGACGCGCCCTCGGACGAGGCGCGTCGCGGCGGTCTTTCACCCCCGCTTCGCCCCATATTGCGCCTCGTGCAGGCGCCGGTAGATGCCCGCTTGCTGTACCAGTTCCTGATGCCTTCCCTGCTCGGCGACGCCGCTCTCGTCGATGACGATGATGCGGTCGGCGTCCTGGATCGTCGCGAGCCGGTGCGCGATGACGAGCGTGGTCCGGCCCTTCGACAATTCGGCGAGCGAGGCCTGGATGGCGCGCTCGGTCTCGGTGTCGAGCGCCGAGGTCGCCTCGTCCAAGATCAGGATCGGCGGGTTCTTCAGGAACATACGGGCGATGGCGAGGCGCTGCTTCTGCCCACCCGAGAGCTTGACGCCGCGTTCGCCGATCACCGTGTCGAGGCCATCGGGCAAACGCGCGATCATCTCGTCGAGCCGGGCGCGTCTGGCAGCCTCGATGATCTCCTCCTCGTTCGCCGTCAGCTTGCCATAGGCGATGTTCTCGCGAAGCGTGCCGGCGAAGAGGAAGACGTCCTGCTGGACGATGCCGATCTGGCCGCGCAGCGAGGCCAGCGTCATCTGGCGGATGTCGATGCCGTCGATCGTGATGCGCCCGCCCTCGACATCGTAGAAGCGCGGCAGCAGCGAGCAGATCGTCGTCTTGCCGGCGCCCGACGGGCCGACGAAGGCGATGGTCTCGCCGGCGCTGATCGAGAGGTCGATCCCCTTCAGGATCTTGCGGTCGGGCGTATAGCCGAAGCTGACATTCTCATAGGCGATATCGCCCTTGAGGCCGGAGACCGCGATGGCGCCGGGCAGGTCGGCGATGTCAGGCCGTGTGTCGAGGAACTCGGTGTAGCGCCGGAAGCCGGCGATGCCCTTCGGATAGGTCTCGATCACCGAATTGATCTTTTCGATCGGCCGGAAGAACACCGTCACCAGCAGCAGGAAGCCGACGAAGCCGCCTGCGCTGAGGTCGCCGATCAGCACGTAATAGGCGCCGGCGATCATCACCGCCATCTGGGTCAGGCGCATGCCGAAATAGGAGAGCGAGGTCGAGGCTGCCATCAGCCGGTAGGCGTCGAGCTTGGTCCGCCGATAGCGCTGGTTGTCAGCTGCGAACAGGTTGCGCTCGTGCTCCTCGTTGGCGAAGGCCTGGACGACGCGGATGCCGCCGACGTTCTCTTCGATCCGGGCATTGAACGAGCCGACGCTGCCGAACAGCTTCTGCCAGTTTGCCGTCATCCGGCTGCCATAGCGGCTGGTCAACCAGGCGATCAGCGGCACGATCGTCGCGGTGATCAGTGCCAGGTGCGGATGCACGCTTAGCATCAGCGCGAAGGCGCCGATGAAGGTCATCACCGCGATGAACAAATCCTCCGGCCCGTGATGGGCGACCTCGCCGATCTCTTCGAGATCCTTGGTCAGCCGCCCGACGAGATGGCCGGTCTTCTGGTTGTCGAACCAGCCGAAGGAGAGCTTCTGCAGATGGTCGAACGCCTTGCGGCGCATCTCGGTCTCGATGTTGATGCCGAGCATGTGACCCCAATAGGTCACCACCACCATCAAGCCGGCATTGACCAGATAGATCGCGAGCAGGCCGAGCGACGCCAGCACGATCAGGCTCCAGTTCCCGCTCGGCAGCAGCTGGTCGACGAAGAGCTTGACCGCGATCGGGAAGCCGAGCTCGAGCAGCCCCGAGATTACCGCGCAGGAGAAATCGAGCAGGAAGAGCCCGCGATGGGGGCGGTAATAGGCGAAGAAGCGCTTGAGCATGGCAGGCGGGGCTTTAGCACGCGGCGTGGCGCGGAGCCATGAGCTGGAGGCGGGGCAGGGGCGGAGCCGACGCCGCCGGCAGATTTGTCACAGTTTATCGATTTGGCGGGTTGTGAATGGCCGTTCATTGCCTCCTGCCTGCGCCCGCCTAAGCCTGCATCCACGGTTGGGTTGGGCACTCTCATGATATCCGTCATCACTCCTGCGAACAGCGGAACATCTCGTAGGCGACTCGCGTCGCGGTTGCTCGCGGGCACGGCGCTCGTGCTGCTCCTGTCCGCCGGGCAGGCGCTCGCAAATGGCGGTCGCGGCGGCGACCGAAGCAGCGCGCAACCCGGCTCCGGTGGCGCGGGCGGCATCGACAACCCGACGGGTGCCGGTGGTGCGGGCACCTGGGGCCAAGCAATGCCAGGAGGCACCGCGGGCGGTGGCGGCGGTGGCGCCGGCGCTGTCACCGGCGGAGCTGGCGGGCTAGCCGGCAACGGCAACCCTAGCGAGGGCCGAGGCGGCGATGGCGGCGTGCATGGTAGTGTCGGCGCGAGCCTGCCGACCGGTCCCAGCCCCGGCAGCGACGGCGGCAATGGTAATTCCGGCTATCTCTACTCCGGCGGCGGCGGCGGCGCCGGTGGCTATGGCGCCGTGGTCACAGGCGCGGGCACCACGGGGACGATTGCCGGCACGATCACCGGCGGCAATGGCGGCCATGGCGGCGGCGCCTTCTATGATTTCGGCGGCTATGGCGGCTCCGGCGGCATCGGCCTGCTCTTCACCAATGGCAGCGCGGCGCAGACCCTGACCATCGACGGCACGATCCAGGGCGGCAAAGGCGGAAACGGCGGCTCGCATGTGGCGGACAGCGGCGGCGCCGGTGCCGGCGGAACCGGCGGGAACGGCCTGGTCTTCACCAATGGCGGCGCAACGACGACGCTCACCGTCAACGGCACGGTCCGTGGTGGCGATGGCGGGCGCGGCGGCTCGAATTTGCCGTCTTCCTATTGTTGTGCCCCTGCCCCCGGTGCGGAATCCATGGGCGTCGGCGCTGCCGGCGGCGAGGCCATCGTCGGCGCCGACCTGATCATCACCAATAACGGCACGATCGAGGGCGGCCTCTCGGGCGACGGCGCGACGCGTGCCGCGGCGATCCACTTCACCGGCGGCAGCAATCGGCTGACCATCGGCAACGCCACGGCCAGCATCAATGGCGGCATCGTCATCGACACCGGCACGCTGACCTTCGACCAGACGATCGCTGCGACCATCAGCAGCGTGATCAGCGGCGGCGGCAGCGTGATCAAGGAAGGTTCGGGCACGCTGACCTTGACCGGCGAAAACACCTATACCGGCGGGACGACGATCTCGAGCGGTGCAATCAGCATTTCCCAGGAGAGCAATCTCGGCGCGACCTCGGGCACGCTGACGCTGGACGGCGGCATGTTGCAGGTGACCGGCACGACGCTGACCGGGCTGACGCGCAATATCGTCCTCGGCAGCAATGGCGGCGGCTTCGACATCGTCGAGGCCGGCAATACCTTCACGGTGACGCAATCCTTCTCCGGCTCGGGCGGATTCACCAAGGCCGGCGCGGGCACCCTCGTCCTGTCCGGCGCCAACACCTACATCGGCACGACGACGGTCTCGAACGGCGTCCTCCGGGCCGGGCAGGCAGGCGCCTTCTCGGCGGGCTCCGCGGTCACGGTCGTTTCGGGCGCAACGCTCGACCTCGCCGGCTTCGACCAGACGATCGGCTCGCTCGCCGGTGCCGGCGCGGTCACGCTCGGCGCTGGCACGCTGACCGCAGGCGGCAACAATGCCTCGACGACGTTCTCCGGCACAATCTCGGGCACGGGCGGGCTGACCAAGACCGGCGCCGGCATGCTCATTCTCTCCGGCACGAGCACCTATTCCGGCGCGACGACGGTGTCAGCCGGGACGCTCTACATCAATGGCGCCGGCGCCATGTCGGCGGCGTCTGACTACACGGTCGCGTTGGGCGCGCTGCTCAACGTCAACGACAGCATCGGCACGGTCACTGCCGGTTCGATCGCCGGGGCCGGCCAGATCCGGATCGAGCTCGGCTCGACCCTTGAGACCGGCGCGACCAACGCCTCGACCACCTTCAGCGGCATGATCTATGACGCCGGCAGCATCAGGAAGGTCGGCACGGGGACGCTGACGCTGACCGGAGCGAACACCTACACCGGCGGTACGACGATCGCCGGCGGCAAGCTCTCGGTCTCGTCCAATGGCAATCTCGGCGATGCGGCGGGCGGGCTGACCTTGTCTGGCGGCACCTTGCAGGTCACGGGCAGCTTCACCTCGGCACGGGCGATGACGTTGTCGGGCGGCGGCGGGATCGAGGTCGATGCCGGCCGCGCGCTGCTCCTGACCGGCGCCATCACCGGCACCGGCGGGCTGACCAAGAGCGGCGGCGGCACGCTCGCCTTGCAGAACAACAGCAGCTATTCCGGCGACACGCTGGTCCAGGCCGGAACGCTGGTCGGCAGCTCGTCGACGGCGTTCTCGGCGAACTCGAACTTCATGGTTTCGGCCGGCGCGACACTCGAAGTCAGTGACGTGCCGGGCATCGTCGCCACGGTCGGCTCGCTCGCGGGTGCCGGCGCCGTCCAGATTGGCTCGGGTGCGACGCTGAAAGCGGGCAGCAGCAACGCCTCGACCAGCTTCTCCGGGGTGATCAGCGGCAACGGGGCGCTCGACAAGGCCGGCACGGGCACGCTGACCCTGACCGGCGCGAACAGCTATACCGGCGGCACGACGGTCTCGGGCGGCAAGCTTGTCGTCAACGGCTCGATCACCGGCGCGGTGAAGCTGAGCGGCGGCACGCTCGGCGGCTCGGGCACGGTCGGGGCTCTCACGGTCGCCAGCGGCGCGACGGTTGCTCCAGGCAACTCGATCGGAACGCTGACCATCAACGGCAATGTCGCGTTCGCGGCGGGTTCGACCTATCAGGTCGAGGTCAACGCCGCCGGTCAGGGCGACAAGATCGTGGCTACTGGTCTGGCGACCATCAGCGGCGGCACGGTCCAGGTCCTGGCCGAGAGCGGCAACTATGCGGCCTCGACCAGCTACACCATCCTGACCGCCTCGGGCGGGGTCACCGGGCGCTTCGGCACCGTCACCTCGAACCTCGCCTTCCTGACGCCGTCGCTGAGCTATGACAGCCAGAACGTCACCGTGGTGATGACCCGCAACAATACCGACTTTGGCCCCGATGGCGGCACGAGCGGCGGAGGCAGCAGCTCCGGCGGCGATGGACGCAATTACATCGCCCAGACCCGCAACCAGGGCGGGATCGCGATTTCGGCGGAGCGTCTCGGGGCCGGCAATCCGGTCTACGACACGCTGATCTCGGCGACCGCCGCCGAGGCGCGGGCCGGCTTCGACCTGCTTTCGGGCGAGGGCCATGCCCAGGGCGTCGCGGTCGCGATCGGCGAGAGCCGGCTGGTGCGCGAGGCGGTGCTCGGCCGCCTGCGCGGCTCGCTGCTGACGCTGCCGGGCGCGCCGGTGGCGGGCGCCTTCTCGGCCGATCTGCCCGGCCGCAAGGGCGCGGCCCTGATGCCGGCGCCGCGCTTCGAGGAGCGCTTCGCGCTCTGGGGCGAGGCGGTCGGCGCGCACGCCAACACCGATGCCGACGGCAATGCCGCCGGGCTGTCGCGCCGCACCGGCGGGGCGATCCTCGGCGCCGACCTGAAGCTCTACGATACCGGGATAAGCTCG
>JAKFDB010000167.1:0-18041 GCA_036676315.1 Bradyrhizobiaceae bacterium | reverse complement strand
TATCGGCGTCGGGCTCGGTGCCTTCGAGATAGGCCTCCATAGCCGCATCGTCCATATCGACGGCGGCCTCGACCAGCTTGCCACGGTACTCGGCAGCCTTGTCGGCGAGATCGTCCGGGATCTCCTTCTCTTCGAAGGAGGCGCCCAGCGCTTCGCCGTTCCAGACGATCGCCTTCATCTTGATCAGGTCGATGACGCCGGCGAACTCCGACTCCGAGCCGATCGGGATCTGCAGGCAGACCGGCTTGCCGGCGACGCGGTCGATGATGTCCTGGACGCAGCGATAGAAATCGGCGCCGATCTTGTCCATCTTGTTGACGAAGACGACGCGCGGAACGTCGTACTTGTCGGCCTGGCGCCAGACGGTCTCGGTCTGGGGCTCGACGCCCTGGTTGCCGTCGAGCACGCAGACGGCGCCGTCAAGCACGCGCAGCGAACGCTCGACTTCGATGGTGAAGTCGACGTGGCCGGGGGTGTCGATGATGTTCAGGCGATGCTCGCGCCACAGGCAGGTCGTCGCGGCGGAGGTGATCGTGATGCCACGCTCCTGCTCCTGCGTCATCCAGTCCATGGTGGCTGCGCCATCATGGACTTCGCCGATCTTATGCGACTTGCCGGTATAGAACAGGATGCGCTCGGTCGTCGTCGTCTTACCGGCGTCGATATGCGCCATGATACCGAAGTTGCGGTACCGATCGATGGGGTGAGAACGGGCCATGGAAGTGCTCTGTCTTTCCGGGGTGTCGCGGACGATTACCAGCGATAATGCGAGAAGGCGCGGTTGGCTTCCGCCATCCGATGCGTGTCTTCGCGCTTCTTCACCGCGTTTCCGCGGTTGTTAGCCGCATCCATCAACTCGGCCGAAAGGCGCTCGACCATCGTGCGGTCGTTGCGGGCGCGGGCGGCAGCGATCAGCCAGCGGATCGCGAGCGCCTGGCGACGCTCCATGCGGACTTCGACCGGAACCTGGTAGGTGGCACCGCCGACGCGGCGGGAACGGACCTCGATCGCCGGGGCGACGTTCTCGAGGGCGCTCTTGAAGACGGCGAGCGGGTCGCTCTTCATCTTGCCTTCGATGATGTCGAAGGCGCCGTAGACGATGCCTTCGGCAGTCGACTTCTTGCCTTCGTACATGACGGAGTTCATGAACTTCGTCACGATCACGTCACCGAACTTGGCGTCCGGGATGATCTCGCGTTTTTCAGCGCTGTGGCGGCGGGACATCGTCTAGTCTCCGGTCAAATCTCAAAAGCTGCGAACCGGCCGGTCTTTCGGCCAGCCGGTCAGGCAGAAAATCACTTGGGACGCTTGGCGCCGTACTTCGAACGGCGCTGCTTGCGGTTCTTGACGCCCTGCGTGTCGAGCACACCGCGCAGGATGTGATAGCGCACGCCGGGAAGGTCCTTGACGCGGCCGCCACGGATCATGACGACCGAGTGTTCCTGGAGGTTGTGACCCTCACCAGGAATGTAGCCGATCACCTCGAAGCCGTTGGTCAGGCGCACCTTGGCGACCTTACGCAGCGCCGAGTTGGGCTTCTTCGGCGTCGTCGTATAGACGCGCGTGCAGACGCCGCGCTTCTGCGGGCAGTTTTCAAGCGCCGGAGCGGTGTTGCGCGCCTTGACGGGCGAACGCGGCTTGCGGATCAGCTGGCTGATTGTCGGCATTTAAGGCCTCTCGCTCCCTTGAGCGTTTGGAAAATCTCATGGTCCTTCCGGCACCGCATGAAGCCATGACACAAACGAAGCCGCGCCATCGGCGCTCTTCAAAGAGGCCTCAGGCGCGTTCGCCATGCAGAGGAACACGGATAACCCGCATTCATGCGTCCTGCCATGTCGTCTATCGACGCTGGAATTCCGACGGAGTTTCGGTCGCGAAATTCGCTCGCAACAAAGGCGGGCGACAAACGTGTCCGACAACCGTCGACAGTGGCGCGCTTATGACTCAGCCGGAGATTCGCGTCAACCCCGGATTTACAATGCGTTCAGACTCATCGCTCGGACAAGCCGCTGCGCCGACATCTGCGCCTGTTTAGCAACGCTCGCGAACGAAGGCCATCGCCGCCGCACGGCTCTTTCACGACGCTGCACAGGATCGCTTGCCGAGGCCCGTGGCGGCAGCACGCATAGGACTTGGCGGCCCCCGCCCCCGCCACTCGCTGTGCCCGGCAACGCCGGTCGCCAGCGGCCGGGGACGAGGCCCCCTCGCCTTCCCCCCTCAGTCGGTCCGCTCGACCGTCGCGCCGAGCCGCGCGCCGCGCAGCAATCCGACCAGCTCGGCCTGCCGATGCAGTCCGGTCTTGGCCATCACCCGCTTCAGGGTCGTGCGCGCGGTTTCCTCGGTCACCCCGAGGGTCGCAGCCGCGTCGCGCGGGCGGCTGCCGGCGGCGATCAGCGCCGCGAGCTTGGCTTCGGCCGGCGTCAGATCGAACAACCCTTGCACCACGGCGGCGCTGGGAGTGTCGCCGAGCACCACGGGCGTCACGACCAGGATCGTGCTGGCGCGCGCGAAGACATCGTGGGCGGCGCCGCGGACCGGCGACAGATGCACGATCAATGGCGGGCGCTCGCCCTGCTGGGCGATCGGGATCGAGCGCACCGTCGCGCCCGCCGACGTCCGGCCCATCGCCGCCAGCGCCGTGGCCAGCAAGGCATCGGCTGCGGCATTGGTCAGGGTCAGGCGCGCGAGGCGGTCCTGCGCCACGTCAGGGATCATCCCGGACAGCAAGGCATTGATGGAGAGCGCGCGTCCGTTGCGGTCGAGCACCGCGGCGGGCAGGCCCATCGCCTCCAGGGCCTGCGTCGCCCCGCGCGCCCGCTCGAAATCGAGCCGCGCCGACAGCAGCATGGCCCGCGCCAGATGCGGCCGCATGCCGTCGAGGCGCCGGATCATCTCCAGATCGAGCGGCCCCTCGCGGCGCTCGCGCTCGGCATGCAGGATGAAAGCCTCGCCACTCGGCGAAGCGATCGCGGTGGCAACGCCGACGCCGAGCCCGCGCGGGATCAGGAAATCGGCATAGACCGGCTCGGCCGCCATCTCTTCATCGGTGAAGATGTCGATGTCGCGCAGGAAGCCGGCATGGTTGCGCCCAATCAGGCGCGCGGTGCGCTCATTGCCCGGGAAGCGCTCGAAATGCACCGCGACGACTTCGTCGAAATCGGCGGAGGACGAAACCCAGCGGGCCTGCCCACCGGCAACCGTCACCAAGACCGCGCCGGCTCCCCTGGTGACATCCTGGAAGCGGCGCAGAACCTCAGGCCAAAGCTCCGGAAGCACCGCCGCTTCGTAGAGGCCCTCGAGGAACCGTTCGTCCATTGCCCCAACCCGCCATGCAGCTCAGCGTCAGCCCCCGGCACGTCTCGCTGCGCCAGCTTAGGCAGATCGCCCCTCGCACCGTCAAGGGCGGGCGCACAAAGCAAAACGGCCGCCCGAGGGCGGCCGTTTCACATTGTCTGGAGCCGTTGGCCGCGCTTACTCGGCGGCCGGGAGCGCCGCCGCCGCGGCCCTCGCCGCCGCATCGGCCTTCTGCCCGACGATCAGGTCGTCGCGGCGCGTCGCCACCTGCTTGATGCGGGCGACCTGCGCGCCGGTGCCGGCCGGGATCAGCGCGCCGACGATGACGTTCTCCTTCAGGCCCTCGAGCGTGTCCTGCTTGCCGTTGACCGCCGCCTCGGTGAGGACGCGGGTGGTCTCCTGGAACGACGCCGCCGAGATGAAGGAGCGGGTCTGCAAGCTCGCCTTGGTGATGCCGAGCAGCACCGGGACGCCGGAAGCGGGCTTCTTGCCCTCTTCCTTCATCTTGGTGTTGACCTCTTCCAGCTCGATGCGGTCGATCTGGTCGCCGGTCAGGATGTCGGTATCGCCCGACTCCGTGATCTCGACCTTCTGCAGCATCTGCCGGACGATCACCTCGATGTGCTTGTCGTTGATGCCGACGCCCTGGAGGCGATAGACCTCCTGGATCTCGTTCACCAGATAAGCCGCCAGCTCCTCGACGCCCTTGA
Source organism: Bradyrhizobiaceae bacterium (assembly GCA_036676315.1). Classification (GTDB taxonomy): domain Bacteria; phylum Pseudomonadota; class Alphaproteobacteria; order Rhizobiales; family Beijerinckiaceae; genus Allobosea. Next base: position 14,037 of record JAKFDB010000167.1, on the reverse strand, counting down.
TCGCCAGGATGTCGTGCGGGGCCGGATTGCCGTCGAGGATGTAGTCGCCCATCTCGACGACGTCGCCGTCCTGGAGATGGATGTGCTTGCCCTTCGGGATCAGGTACTCGAGCCCGTCGGAGCCGTCATGCGGCGTCAGCGTGACGCGCCGCTTGTTCTTGTAGTCCTTGCCGAAGCCGATCACGCCGGCCTTCTCGGCGATGATCGCTGCATCCTTCGGCCGGCGCGCCTCGAACAGCTCCGCCACCCGCGGCAGACCGCCGGTGATGTCGCGGGTCTTGGCCGAGTCGGTCGAGACACGGGCGAGCACGTCGCCGGCCTTGACCGAAGAGCCAGGCTCCATCGAGATGATGCCGTCGACCGGCAGGATGTAGCGGGCGTCGCCGCCGCGCGCCAGCTTGGCGATCTTGCCGTCCGGCCCATGCACGGTGAGCGCGGGCTTGAGGTCCGAGGTACGGGCCGAGCCGCGCCAGTCGATGACGACGCGCTTGGAGATGCCCGTCGCTTCGTCGGTCGTCTCGGTGATCGACATGCCGTCCACGAGGTCCTCGTAGCCGACGGTGCCGTCCACTTCCGCCAGGATCGGGCGGGAATAGGGATCCCACTCGATCAGACGCTGGCCGCGCTTGACCTTGTCGCCTTCGTCGATCCGCAGCTTCGAGCCGAACTGGACGCGGTGCACCGCGCGCTCCGCTCCGTCCGGACCGACGATCACGACGGCGATGTTGCGCGCCATGGCGATCAGGTCACCGTCGGAATTCCGCGCCACGTTGCGGTTGCGCATCTTCACCGTGCCCTCGAAATTGGACTCGACGAAGGACTGGTCCGCGATCGTGGCGGCGCCGCCGATGTGGAAGGTACGCATGGTGAGCTGCGTACCCGGCTCGCCGATCGACTGCGCCGCGATGACGCCGACGGCCTCGCCCATGTTGACGGGCGTGCCGCGAGCAAGATCGCGTCCGTAGCAGGTGGCGCAGACGCCGTTCTTGGTCGCGCAGGTCAGCACCGAGCGGATCTTCACCTCCTGGACCCCGGCGGCGTTGATCTTCTCGATATGGCTTTCCTCGATCATCGTGCCCTTCGGCACGAGGACGTTGCCGTCGATATCCGTGACATCCTCCGCCGCCGAACGGCCGAGGATACGGATGCCGAGCGAAGCCACGACCTGGCCGGCATCGATGATGGCGCGCATCTTGATGCCGCTATTCGAGCCGCAATCGACCTCGGAGATGATCGCGTCCTGCGCCACGTCGACGAGACGACGGGTGAGATAACCCGAGTTCGCCGTCTTGAGCGCGGTGTCGGCGAGACCCTTACGGGCGCCGTGGGTCGAGTTGAAGTACTCGAGAACGTCGAGGCCTTCCTTGAAGTTCGAGATGATCGGCGACTCGATGATCTCGCCCGACGGCTTGGCCATCAGGCCGCGCATGGCGGCGAGCTGGCGCATCTGAGCCGGCGAGCCACGGGCACCCGAATGGCTCATCATGTAGATCGAGTTGATCGGCTTATCGCGGCCGTTCTCGTCCTTCTTCACGGTCGAGATGCGCGCCATCATCTCCTGCGCGAGCTTGTCGGAGCACTTCGCCCAGGCGTCGACGACCTTGTTGTACTTCTCGCCCTGGGTGATCAGGCCGTCCTGGTACTGCTGCTCGTAATCCTTGGCGAGCACGCGCGTCGTATCGACGATCTCCCACTTGTTCTCGGGGATCACCATGTCGTCCTTGCCGAACGAGATGCCGGCCTTGAAGGCGTGCTTGAAGCCGAGGCCCATGACGCGATCGCAGAAGATCACCGATTCCTTCTGACCGCAGCCGCGATAGACGGCGTCGATCATGTTGGAGATCTCCTTCTTGGTCATCAGCTTGTTGACGACATCGAAGGTCATGGCCGCATGCTCAGGCAGCGCGGTCGAAAGAATGACGCGGCCCGGCGTGGTGTCGTAGATCTTCGTATAGGACTGGCCGTCGGCACCGACGCCGGTCCAGCGGTATTTGATCTTCGAATGCAGCGTCACGACCTTCTCGTGCAACGCGTATTCGAGCTCGCCGAAGTCGCCGAAGATCTTGCCCTGGCCTGGCTCGCCATCGGAGATGATCGAGAGGTAGTAGAGCCCGAGCACGATGTCCTGCGACGGCACGATGATCGGCAGGCCGTTCGCCGGGTGCAGGATGTTGTTGGTCGACATCATCAGGACGCGCGCTTCCAGCTGCGCTTCCAGCGACAGCGGAACGTGCACGGCCATCTGGTCGCCGTCGAAGTCGGCGTTGAAGGCGGCGCAGACCAGCGGATGCAGCTGGATCGCCTTGCCTTCGATCAGCACCGGCTCGAAGGCCTGGATGCCGAGGCGGTGCAGCGTCGGGGCGCGGTTCAGCAGCACCGGATGCTCGCGGATGACCTCGTCCAGGATGTCCCAGACCTCAGGCTTCTCCTTCTCGACCAGCTTCTTGGCCTGCTTGACCGTGGTCGAGTAGCCCTTGGCGTCGAGACGCGCATAGATGAACGGCTTGAACAGCTCGAGCGCCATCTTCTTCGGCAGGCCGCACTGGTGCAGCTTCATCTCCGGGCCGACGACGATGACCGAACGGCCGGAATAGTCGACGCGCTTGCCGAGCAGGTTCTGGCGGAAGCGGCCCTGCTTGCCCTTCAGCATGTCGGCGAGCGACTTCAGCGGGCGCTTGTTGGCACCCGTGATGACGCGGCCGCGACGGCCGTTGTCGAACAGCGCATCGACCGATTCCTGCAGCATCCGCTTCTCGTTGCGGATGATGATGTCGGGCGCGCGCAGCTCGATCAGCCGCTTCAGGCGGTTGTTGCGGTTGATGACGCGGCGATAGAGGTCGTTCAGGTCCGAGGTCGCGAAGCGGCCGCCATCGAGCGGCACGAGCGGACGCAGATCGGGCGGGATGACCGGGATCATGGTCATCACCATCCACTCCGGCTTGTTGCCCGAGAGCTGGAAGGCCTCGATGATCTTGAGGCGCTTCATCAGCTTCTTCGGCTTCAGCTCCGAAGTCGTGGTCGCGATCTCATGCTTCAGGTCGGCGTTGATCTGGTCGAGATCGAGCGCACGCAGCATCTCGCGGATGGCTTCCGCGCCGATCATCGCCGTGAAGGTGTCGGCGCCATACTCTTCCTGGCAGCGGACATACTCCTCCTCGGAGAGCAGCTGACGGTCCTTGAGCGGGGTCAGGCCCGGCTCCAGCACCACATACGACTCGAAGTAGAGGATGCGCTCGAGATCCTTGAGCGGCATGTCCATCAGGAGGCCGATGCGCGAGGGCAGCGACTTCAGGAACCAGATATGAGCGACCGGAGCGGCGAGCTCGATATGGCCCATGCGCTCGCGCCGGACCCGCGCCAGCGTCACTTCGACGCCGCACTTCTCGCAGATGACGCCCTTGAACTTCATGCGCTTGTACTTGCCGCACAGGCACTCGTAGTCCTTGATCGGCCCGAAGATGCGGGCGCAGAACAGCCCGTCCCGCTCCGGCTTGAAGGTCCGGTAGTTGATCGTCTCGGGCTTCTTGATTTCGCCGAACGACCAGGACGCGATCTTCTCCGGGCTGGCGATCGAGATGCGGATCGCATCGAAAGCCTGCTGCACCGGCTGCTGGCCGAAAAGGTTCATGACCTCTTGCTTCATCGCCTGTCTCCTGAAGCCGGTGGGTTTTGGAAAACCGCCCTGCCCGACTCTTTGTAACCATCGGCCGGCGGCGTGAGTGCCGCCGGCATGAGTAACGAACGCTGCCGTGCCCTTTCGGGCGCGGCGCCTTACTCGGCCGCCTCGGCCGGGGGCAGCTCGCCCGGCTTCGGCTTGTTGCTGATCAGCTCGACATTGAGGCCGAGCGAACGCATCTCCTTGACGAGCACGTTGAAGCTCTCGGGGATGCCGGCCTCGAAGTTGTCCTCGCCGCGCACGATCGACTCGTAGACCTTGGTACGACCCGCGACGTCGTCCGACTTCACCGTCAGCATTTCCTGTAGGGTGTAGGCGGCGCCATAGGCTTCGAGCGCCCAGACCTCCATCTCGCCGAAGCGCTGGCCTCCGAACTGCGCCTTGCCGCCGAGCGGCTGCTGCGTGACCAGCGAATAGGGGCCGATCGAGCGGGCGTGGATCTTGTCGTCCACCAGGTGGTGCAGCTTCAGCATGTAGATGTAGCCGACGGTGACCTTGCGGTCGAACGGCTCGCCGGTGCGCCCGTCATAGAGCGTCACCTGGCCGGACTTGTTGAGGCCGGCCTGCTCGAGCAGCCGCTCGATGTCGGACTCCTTGGCGCCGTTGAAGACCGGGGTCGCCATCGGCACGCCGCGACGCAGGTTCTGGCCCATCTCGACCAGCTCGGCGTCGTCCATCGAGGCGATGATCTCGTTGTCCTCGTAGACGGCGTCGAAGGAGGCCCGCAGCGCCTTGGAATCATGCGCCTTGCGATAGGCATCGAGCGCCTTGCCGATCTGCTTGCCGAGGCCTGCCGCGGCCCAGCCGAGATGGGTCTCGAGGATCTGCCCGACATTCATGCGCGAGGGCACGCCGAGCGGGTTCAGCACGATGTCGGCATGGGTGCCGTCCTCGAGGAAGGGCATGTCCTCCGCCGCAACGATGCGCGAGACCACGCCCTTGTTGCCGTGGCGGCCGGCCATCTTGTCGCCCGGCTGGATCTTGCGCTTCACGGCGACGAAGACCTTGACCATCTTCATCACGCCCGGAGGCAGCTCGTCGCCGCGCTGCAGCTTCTCGACCTTGTCGAGGAAGCGCTGCTCGAGGCGCTTCTTCGACTCGTCGTACTGCTTCCGCATCGCCTCGATTTCGGTCATCAGGGCGTCGTCCGCCGTGGCGAACAGCCACCACTGCGAGCGCGGGAACTCGCTCATCGCCTCGCGGGTGATGACCGTGTCCTTCTTGAAGCCCTTCGGGCCGGCGAGGCCGGTCTTGCCGGTCAGGATCTCGGCCAGGCGCGCGAAGGTGTTGCGGTCGAGGATCGCCTGCTCGTCGTCGCGGTCCTTGGCGAGACGCTCGATCTCCTCGCGCTCGATCGCCTGGGCGCGCTCGTCCTTGTCGACGCCATGGCGGTTGAACACCCGGACCTCGACGATCGTGCCCTGCACGCCCGGCGGGACACGCAGCGAGGTGTCGCGGACGTCGGAGGCCTTCTCGCCGAAGATGGCGCGCAGCAGCTTCTCTTCCGGCGTCATCGGGCTCTCGCCCTTCGGCGTGATCTTGCCGACGAGGATGTCACCGGCCGCCACTTCCGCGCCGATATAGACGATGCCGGCTTCGTCGAGGTTCTTCAGCGCTTCTTCCGAGACGTTCGGAATGTCGCGCGTGATTTCCTCAGGACCCAGCTTGGTGTCGCGGGCCATGACCTCGAATTCCTCGATATGGATCGAGGTGAAGATGTCGTCCGAGACGATCTTCTCCGAGAGCAGGATCGAGTCCTCGAAGTTGTAGCCGTTCCACGGCATGAACGCGACGAGCACGTTGCGGCCGAGCGCGAGCTCGCCGAACTCCGTCGACGGGCCGTCTGCGACGATGTCACCCTTCTTGATGACGTCGCCGACGCGCACCAGCGGACGCTGCGTGATGCAGGTCGACTGGTTCGAGCGCTGGAACTTCTGCAGCCGGTAGATGTCGACGCCCGGCTTGGTCGGGTCCATCTCGTCGGAAGCGCGGATGACGATACGGGTCGCGTCGACCTGGTCGACGATGCCGGCCCGGCGGGCGGCGATCGCGGCGCCGGAGTCGCGGGCGACCGCGGCTTCCATGCCGGTGCCGACGAAGGGCGCGTCGGCGCGCACCAGCGGAACCGCCTGGCGCTGCATGTTCGAGCCCATCAGCGCGCGGTTGGCGTCGTCGTTCTCGAGGAACGGGATCAGCGCGGCGGCGACGGAGACGACCTGCTTGGGCGAGACGTCCATGAAGTCGACCTTGTCGACCGGCGTGACGATGACCTCGCCGGCGCGGCGGCAGACGATCAGGTCGTCGGTCAGGCGGCCTTCATTGTCGACCGCGGCATTGGCCTGGGCGACGTTGTACTTCGCCTCTTCCATGGCCGAGAGATAGATGATCTCGTCGGTCTGGCGGCCGTCGCGGATGCGCCGGTACGGGCTCTCGATGAAGCCGTACTTGTTGACGCGGGCGAAGGTCGCGAGCGAGTTGATCAGGCCGATATTCGGGCCTTCCGGCGTCTCGATCGGGCAGATGCGGCCATAATGCGTGGTGTGCACGTCGCGCACCTCGAAGCCGGCGCGCTCGCGGGTCAGACCACCCGGTCCAAGCGCCGAAAGACGACGCTTGTGAGTGACTTCCGAGAGCGGGTTCGTCTGGTCCATGAACTGCGAGAGCTGCGACGAGCCGAAGAACTCGCGCACCGCGGCAGCCGCCGGCTTGGCGTTGATCAGGTCCTGCGGCATCACCGTGTCGATGTCGACCGAGGACATGCGCTCCTTGATGGCGCGCTCCATGCGCAGCAGGCCGAGGCGATACTGGTTCTCCATCAGCTCGCCGACCGAGCGCACGCGCCGGTTGCCGAGATGGTCGATGTCGTCGATCTCGCCCTTGCCGTCGCGCAGGTCGACCAACGCCTTGACCACGGCGAAGATGTCTTCCTTGCGCAGGATGCGCACGGTGTCCTCGGCGTCGAGGTCGAGCCGCATGTTCATCTTGACGCGGCCGACGGCCGAGAGGTCGTAGCGCTCCGAGTCGAAGAACAGCGACTGGAACATGTTCTCGGCGGTTTCGAGCGTCGGCGGCTCGCCGGGACGCATCACCCGGTAGATGTCGAACAGCGCTTCCTCGCGGCGCGAGTTCTTGTCGACCTGGAGCGTGTTGCGGATATAGGGACCGACCGTGATGTGGTCGATGTCCAGCACCGGAATCTCGGTGTAGCCCTTGTTGATCAGCTCGAGCAGGTTGCCCTTGACCTCACCCGACTTCGGATCGGCGGCCATATGCAGCTCTTCGCCGGCCTCGGCATGCACTTCGCCGGTGCTGGGGTCGACGAGGTCCTCGGCGATGTACTGGCCGACGAGATCGTCGTCCGTGGCACGCAGGAACTTCAGGCCCTTCTCGGCGAGCTGGCGCGCGGTGCGCGCGACGAGCTTCTTGCCGGCCTCGACCACGACTTCGCCGGTATCGGCGTCGATCAGGTCGACGGTCGCCTTGAAGCCCTTCATGCGCTCGGCATCGTAGGGCACGCGCCAGCCATCGCCGTCACGCGTGTAGGTGATGTGGTTGTAGAAGCGGTTGAGGATCTCCTCGCCGTCCATGCCGAGCGCGAACAGCAGCGAGGTCACCGGGATCTTACGCTTGCGGTCGATGCGCGCGTAGACGATGTCCTTGGCGTCGAACTCGATGTCGAGCCAGGAGCCGCGATAGGGGATGATCCGGGCGGCGAAGAGCAGCTTGCCCGAGGAATGGGTCTTGCCCTTGTCGTGGTCGAAGAACACGCCCGGCGAACGGTGCATCTGCGAGACGATGACGCGCTCGGTGCCGTTGACGATGAAGGTGCCGTTGTCGGTCATGAGCGGCATCTCGCCCATGTAGACGTCCTGCTCCTTGATGTCCTTGACCGACTTGGCCTGGGTGTCGGGATCGATATCGAACACGATCAGGCGCAGCGTCACCTTGAGCGGCGCCGAGAAGGTCATGCCGCGCTGGCGGCACTCGTCGACGTCGTATTTCGGCGGCTCGAAGGTGTACTTGACGAATTCGAGCAGCGAGGCGCCCGAGAAGTCGCCGATCGGGAAGACCGACTTGAAGACCGACTGCAGGCCTTCGTCGCCACGGCCGCCGGCGGGCTCGTCGATCATCAGGAACTGGTCGTAGGACGCCTTCTGAACCTCGATGAGGTTCGGCATCTCCGCGACTTCCTTGAGCTTGCCGAAGAACTTCCGGACGCGCCTGCGGCCCTGGAGAGAATTGACCATGGTGTTCCTCGCAATCTCGGACGGCTCACCCGGAGGTCCGGGTCTTGGCGGCAGACGGGCCGCCGGGTGAGCCGTTCGGCGCTCAACGGCGCCGACTTCAACTGGATAAACCGCCACGCTGCTGCGCGAGGGCCCTTGCACACGCCGTCCCGCCTGGCGGAAACGACGCAACAGCCCCGGAGGCGGCGAACCGCTCCGGGACTGTTCTTATCGACTAGTTTCGGACCGGCATCAGCCGGCCCTGCTCACTTGAGCTCGACCTTGGCGCCAACGGCCTCGAGCTGCTTCTTGAGCTTCTCGGCCTCGTCCTTGCCAACGGCTTCCTTGACCGGCTTCGGAGCGGCCTCGACCAGATCCTTGGCTTCCTTGAGGCCAAGACCGGTGATGGCGCGGACTTCCTTGATCACCTCGATCTTCTTGTCGCCAGCGGCGGCAAGAACGACGGTGAACTCGGTCTGCTCTTCGACGGCGGCGGCGGCGGCGCCAGCGGCCGGGCCAGCGGCGACGGCGACGGCAGCGGCAGCCGAGACGCCCCACTTCTCTTCGAGCATCTTGGCGAGGTCAGCGGCCTCGAGGACCGTGAGCGACGAGAGTTCGTCAACGAGCTTGGCAAGATCAGCCATGATTTAACTTCCTGATGTAAGAGGTTCGAACGATAAGGGTTTGAGGGCTGCTCAAGCAGCGTCCTTGTCGGCATATGCCTGGAACACGCGCGCGAGCTTCGCAGCGGGCGCAGTCGAGAGCTGGGCGATCTTGGTCGCAGGGGCCTGCAGGAGGCCGAGCAACTTGGCGCGCAGTTCATCGAGCGAGGGCATCGTGGCCAGGGCCTTGACGCCATCCGGGTTCAGGGCGGTCTTACCCATCGCGCCACCGAGGATCACGAGCTTGTCGTGGTCCTTGGCAAAAGCGACGGCGACCTTCGGCGCCGCGACCGGATCGCTGGAATAGGCGATCAGGGTGGGGCCCTTCAGCAGGGGGCTGACGGACGCGACGTCGGTGCCTTCAAGAGCGATCTTGGCCAGCCGGTTCTTTGCGACCTTCACGGTGGCGCCATTGGCCTTCATCTCGCGACGAAGCTTCTGGAACTGGGCCACCGTCAAACCCGCATAGTGGGCCACGACAACGACCGACGTCTTCGAGAAGACGTCGTTCAGCGTCGCGACGGCATCAGATTTTGCCGTTCTATCCACTGGGCTCTCTCCGGTTGGCAACAGGCTTTGGGCCCGTTGCCAGTTGCACGTGCCGCTCGCGGAAGTGGCCGGTTGACACCAACCCCTCGCCGGAGCGACGCTCAGTGCCCTGTCCCCTGCCATGGCCGAAGCCGTGATCGGGCGAGATGGTTCGAACCTCGTTCGGCGCCTCTCGGCACCGGCAGAGTTCTTGCACCGTCTATGCAGGCCTCTTGGCGAAATTATGCCCTCGGACGAATCCGAGGCGCACCTGCAGTCTCAGACAGGACTGGATACCGGGCCTCCGGGAAATCGCTTTCCCCACTCCCGACATCCATTCTTCGGCGGCGAACCACCGAAAAACGCGAAACGGACCCCCTCGTGCCAAGCACGCGGAAGCCCCAACACTCATGGAAACACAAGGAGGCTCATAGCGGCTCCCCTGGCTTCTGCCAAGTGGTAATCCTTGCGGCGTTCCGCAAGGCGGGGCTGCGGCCGCGTGACGCGGCCGCAAGAACAGGATGCGAAAAAACCGGAACCGGCCCTTCACATCCCGCTCCAGGACGGCCTCAGCCGCCCATCACCGTGTTCGGCTCGATCTTGACGCCCGGACCCATGGTCGAGGAGATCGCGACGCGCTGGATATAGGTGCCCTTCGCGCCGGCAGGCTTGGCCTTCGAAACCGAATCGACGAACGCCTTGATGTTCTCCGAGAGCTTCTCGGCATCGAACGAGACCTTGCCGACGGCGGCATGCACGATGCCGGCCTTCTCGACGCGGAACTCGACCGAGCCGCCCTTCGAGGCGGCGACGGCGGCGGTCAGGTCCATGGTGACCGTGCCGACGCGCGGGTTCGGCATCAGGCCGCGCGGGCCGAGCACCTTACCGAGACGACCGACCAGGCCCATCATGTCCGGGGTGGCGATGCAGCGGTCGAAATTGATCTCGCCCTTCTGCACGCTCTCGACCAGGTCCTCGGCGCCGACGATGTCGGCTCCGGCCTTCTTGGCCTCCTCGGCCTTGGCGCCGCGAGCAAAGACCGCGACGCGCAGCGTCCGGCCCGAGCCGTTCGGCAGGTTGCAGACGCCGCGGACCATCTGGTCGGCGTGACGCGGGTCGACGCCGAGATTCATCGCGACCTCGACGGTCTCGTCGAACTTGGCGCTGGCGCGATCCTTGATCATCGCGACGGCTTCGGCGAGCGGATAGAGCTTGATACGGTCGATGCCCTCACGGGCCTTTACGACGCGCTTTCCAATATGTGCCATTGTCTGTCCCCCCTCAGCCCACGACTTCCAGGCCCATGGACCGGGCGGAGCCGCGGATCATGGACATGGCGGCATCGACATCGCTGCAGTTGAGATCGGCCATCTTCTTCTCGGCGATCTCCTTGACCTGCGCGGCGGTGACCTTGCCGGCATTGGCGCCCTTGCCCGGGGTCTTGGAGCCCGCGGTCAGGCCGGCGGCCTTCTTCAGCCAGTAGGACACCGGCGGCTGCTTCATCTCGAAGGTGAAGGAGCGGTCCTGATACGCGGTGATGATCACCGGGATCGGCATGCCCTTTTCCATCTGCGCGGTCTTCGCGTTGAAGGCCTTGCAGAATTCCATGATGTTGAGGCCGCGCTGACCGAGCGCGGGACCAATCGGCGGCGACGGATTAGCCGCGCCCGCCGGAACCTGAAGCTTCACGTAACCCGTGATCTTCTTTGCCATGATGGCTGCTCCTGCCGTCCATCCCGGCGCCTACCGGAACGACGACGCCCCGCCCGCGAACTGATATCGTTCCGGATCGGGGTGGTTGCAGAGCGTGGTGCGGCAGGGAACTCCGGTTGGCGACCGGCCGGCCTCCCACGCATGTGAGGGCCGCCCTATGGCACAGGGCGCACGGAAAGGGAAGCCCTTCCGCCGGAACTGCCGGTCGCGGCCGACCGGCGCACCGGCCGCAGCCTTCCGAATAAGCAAAAACCCGCACCGGATGACGGCGCGGGTCTTGCGGAACCGTATTTGAGAGGCCCGGGCGTTTCCGACACGATTGCGTGACCGGCCCGCCCGAATCGACTCAGAGCTTCTCGACCTGGCCGTATTCGAGCTCGACCGGCGTGGCGCGGCCGAAGATCGAGACCGCGACCTTGAGGCGGGCGCGGGCGTGGTCGACATCCTCGACGACACCGTTGAACGAGGCGAAGGGGCCATCGGCGACCTTGACCTGCTCGCCGATCTCGAAGACCACCGTCGGCTTCGGCCGCTCGATGCCCTCGGCGACCTGGCCCTTGATGCGCATCGCCTCATGCTCGGGGATCGCCATCGGCTTGGCCTTGTCGGCCCCGAGGAAGCCGGTGACCTTCGGCGTGTTCTTGATGAGGTGGTAGACCTCATCGGTCATCTCGCACTTCACCAGGACGTAGCCCGGGAAGAACTTGCGCTCGGCGTCGACCTTGCGGCCGCGACGGACCTCGACGACCTTCTCGGTCGGAACCAGCACTTCCTCGAACTTGTCGGCCAGGTTGCGCTGCGCCGCCTGGTCCTTGATCGACTGCGCGACCTTGTTCTCGAAGTTCGAATAGGCGTGGACGATGTACCAGCGAGTGTTCACGTTCGTGGGTTCCGTTCAGCGCGCGCCGAGGATGAGGCCGAGCGACCAGCGGATCATCGTATCGGCAAAGAGGAAAAACAGGCTGAAGACCAGCACCATGACCAACACCATCCCGGTGGTGATCAGCGTCTCGCGACGCGAGGGCCAGGTCACCTTGGAGGCTTCGCTGCGCACCTGCTGCAGGAAGCTGAACGGGTTCGTCTTCGCCATCGGGCCGTCACCTTAAGGTTCCGGACCACCGCCGCGACGATCTGCGCGAGCGATGATTCGGTACGTCCTGAAAGATTCGCGGCGCGGGGCTCAGGGAGCCGCGCGCCGTCGTGAGCCGCTTCTTACAACGCTCTGGCGCGCTAGCCAAGCGGATTCGAGCCGGGCCGCCCTGGGCGGCAGCGAGGGCTGCCGATCCTGGAAGCTGGAGCGCCCTCGCAAGGGGCGGAAAGCGCTCTCGAAGCAGAGCGGAATTCCGCGAGCGCCATGAGCGGCGGGCAGGCCGAGCGCCGCCGCGACGGACAGGGATAGGGCTTCGCGCCCTCGGGAGCCGTCGCGACTTTAGACCACGCAGAGCCAGGTCAGGATGCCCATGGCGGACAGGGCGAAGAGCGAAAGGCTGGCGACGGCGTCTGGCGGCAAATGATGCATGGCGTGGTCCTGATCGACCGACGCGGTAGCCTTGCCCTGTGACAGCCGCACGACATCGCCGGCGGCCGGGCGTTTTGGGTGAAGCGCAACGCCGCACGATCAGGCAAGGAGGCGACCCGCTGCAGCTCCCGGCCGGTGCCCCCTGCCCGCAGCCCGCCGACAACACGGGCCCTGCCGAGAGCCCGTCGCAACGAGAAAGGGCGGCTCTGCCGAAGCGGAACCGCCCTACCCGATCGATGCTCTCGATGAATTCCTGGCAGGGGCGGTAGGGCTCGAACCTACGACACCCGGTTTTGGAGACCGGTACTCTACCAACTGAGCTACACCCCTGTAGTCGTCGGTTGCTTAGCCTGAACGGCGCCGCCTTTTCAAGTCGAAATCACACGGCGCCGTGGAAAGCTTGGGCTGCGGCCTACGCCGCATAGGGACCGAGCTGCTCCGCATAGCGCTTCACCAGCTCCAGGCCGAATTCGCTCGGCCGCTGCGCCGGGCTGCGATCATGGATCTCGATGCCGGCGCGGGCGCCAAAAATGCGCTTGCCGTAGCAGAGCAGGCTCTCGATCGACTGCATGATGAAGACGATCGCCGGCAGCACCTCGCGATAGGCCGCCTCGGCACCCTCGGCATCGCCGGCGAGGAAGCGGTTATAGGCCCGCAGCGCGTAGTCGATCGTATCCGGCGCCAGGAGCAGCCCAACGCAACCGGCCCGGAGGTTGTCGGCAAGCTCCAGCCCGCCGCGCCCGTTCATCACCGGCAGGCGCCTCTCGGTCACCGAGATCAGCTGCTGGATATCGGTGGCGGGCCCCTCGCCCTTGATCAGGCAGATATTCGGATGCTGGCGCACGAGCTCGCGGATATCGTCGGCCGAAAGCCCGCGGCCCATATAGGCCGGCGCGTTCTGGATCGCGACCGGCAACGACGTGGCATCGGCGATTCGGCCGAAGAAGCGGATATACTCGGCCGCGCCGAACGAGCCGACCATCGGCGGCTGCAGAATCACCCAGTCGGCCTTGGCCGCCTCGGCGGCCCTCACCTGCTCGACCTGCTCGGCGACCGAGCCGCCGAACATGGTGAAGGCGAGCGGCACCTTGCCGGCGACGTCCTCGGCCACCCAGTCGATCACCGTGCGGCGCTCGGCCAGGCTGAGCTTGGAGACCTCCGTCGCGAGCCCCAGCGCCGCCATGCCGTGGACGCCGAGCCCGAGGCAGATCTGCGTCTGGCGCTTCATCGCCGCCCGGTCGAGCCGCTCCTGCGCGTCGAACAGCGCAAAGGCGATGGCATGGATGCCGGTGAAGGGCGGCTTGAAGGCCATCTGGAAATCCTCCCTGAGATCGTGACGGGCACCTGCCGCCGATTCCGCACCCTTTGAGCATGGCGCGTACCGGGCTTGCAGCGGCGTTTGCGATGGTCGCCTGCCCGGGCGGCGCATGCATAAAGGAAAAGGGCGGTGTCGCCACCGCCCTTTCCGGATTGGGTTCCGGCCGAAACGGCCGGGCCGATGCCCTTGCGCTTACGCGAGGATCGAGGCGACGACGGCTGCGCCGCAAAGTTTGCGGTTTCCGCGAACGTCGTTGTTGCTTCGATCAGGCAAGGATCGAAGCAACAACACCTGCGCCGACGGTGCGGCCGCCTTCGCGGATGGCGAAGCGCAGCTTTTCTTCCATCGCGATCGGCACGATCAGGTGCACTTCCATCGAGATGTTGTCGCCCGGC
>JAKFDB010000166.1:0-26091 GCA_036676315.1 Bradyrhizobiaceae bacterium | reverse complement strand
ATCACGCCGACGGCGAGCCCGACGGCGGCATCGGAGACGCGTGCCGCCAGCAGATAGCCGGCGAGGACGCCGAGGCCTGCGCCGGGCAGCAAGGTGGCGAGGTTGCGCCGGTCGAATTCGCGGCGGTAGGACCAGACGGTGACGACGTCCTGCACGATCAGGATCGGCAGCATGATCGCGGCGGCCTGCACCGGTGAGACGATCAGCGCCATCAACGGCAGGGAGAGCAGCCCAAGCCCCGAAAAGCCGCCCTTGGACAGGCCCATCAGGATGACGGCTGGCGTCATGACGGCGAAGAAGGCGAGATCGAAATTCATGATCTATCGGATTTCCGGCCTACCGACGGCTGCGGCCGGGCGGCCGGGGCGTGCAGAGCAACCCATCCGGTTGCGCTGAAAGTCTGACATCCGGACGCTTGCGCCGGGAGGGAGAGAGTGGGCACGATCCCCGCGCCAAAACCGGCCCCCAGACGGCCCGCCCGGAGCCAAGCTCTAGGCCGAAAATCAGGCTAAGAGGAACGCGTTTCATGACTGCCAGCCATGCAAGCCGCTATAGCGAAACCTATTCCGCCTGGCGGCGCGATCCCGAGGCCTATTGGCGCGAGATCGCCAGGGGCATCGAGTGGATCAGGCCGCCGCAGAAGATCTTCGACGCCAAGGCCGGCATCTACGGGCACTGGTTCCCGGATGCGAGCTGCAATACCTGCTTCAACGCGCTCGACCGGCATGTCCGCGACGGCCGGGGCGAGCAGGCCGCGCTGATCTATGACAGCCCCGTCACCGGCACCAAGGCGAGCTACAGCTATGCCGAGATGCTCGACGAGGTCGCGACTTTGGCCGCGGTGCTGCAGGAACTCGGCGTCGGCAAGGGCGACCGTGTCATCGTCTACATGCCGATGATCCCGGAGGCGGCCTTCGCCATGCTGGCCTGCGCCCGCATCGGTGCGGTGCATTCGGTGGTGTTCGGCGGCTTTGCCGCCAAGGAACTGGCGACGCGCATCGACGATGCCAGGCCGAAGGTGATCCTGACCGCCTCCTGCGGCATCGAGCCAAGCCGCATCGTCGAATACAAGCCGCTGCTCGACGGCGCGATCGAGCTTGCCAGCCACAAGCCGGATGCCTGCCTCGTGCTGCAGCGCCCGCAGGCCGACGCCTCGATGCAGGTGAGGCGCGACCGCAACTGGCGCGCCATGGTCGCTGCCGCCAAGGCCAATGGCCACAAGGCGGATTGCGTCGAGGTCGAGGCGACCGATCCGCTCTATGTGCTCTATACCTCGGGCACGACGGGCCGGCCCAAGGGCGTGGTGCGCGACAATGGCGGCCACATGGTCGCGCTGCTGGCCACGATGGACCAGCTCTACGATGTCCGGCCCGGCGAGGTGATGTTCACGGCCTCCGATGTCGGCTGGGTCGTCGGCCATAGCTACATCGTTTACGGCCCGCTGCTGCAGGGCGCGACCTCGATCCTCTATGAGGGCAAGCCGGTCGGCACGCCCGATCCCGGCGCCTTCTGGCGGGTGATCTCCGAATACAAGGTGACGGCGATGTTCACCGCGCCGACCGCCTTCCGTGCGATCCGCAAGGAGGACCCGGAGGCGAAGTATCTCGCGGCTTACGACCTCTCGCATTTCCGCACGCTCTTCCTCGCCGGCGAGCGGGCCGATCCGGACACGCTGAAATGGGCGGAAGCGGTGCTCAAGGTCCCGGTCGTCGACCATTGGTGGCAGACCGAGACCGGCTCCTGCATCGTCGGCAACCCGGTGGGCCTCGGCTTGCTGCCGGTGAAGCACGGTTCGCCGAGCGTGCCATTGCCGGGCTATGACGTGCAGTGCCTCGACGAGGGGGGCAAGCCGGTCGCGGCCGGGACGATGGGCGCGATCGTGCTGAAGCTGCCGCTGCCGCCCGGCGCGCTGCCGACGCTGTGGCACGATGATGCCCGCTTCCGCAGCGCCTATCTCGAGGCCTATCCGGGCTACTACAACACCTCGGATGCCGGCTTCATCGACGAGGACGGCTATGTCTTCATCATGGGCCGCACCGACGACATCATCAATGTCGCCGGCCACCGGCTCTCGACCGGCGGCATGGAGGAGGTGCTGGCCTCCCACCCGGCCGTCGCCGAATGCGCGGTGGTCGGCATCAAGGATGCGCTCAAGGGCGAGCAGCCCTGCGGCTTCGTCGTGCTCAAGGCCGGGGTGACGCAGGCGCCGGATCAGGTCGAGAAGGAGCTGGTCACGCTGGTGCGCGACAAAATAGGCCCCGTCGCCGCCTTCAAGATCGCCATCACCGTCGGGCGCCTGCCCAAGACGCGCTCCGGCAAGATTCTGCGCGCGACGATGAAGAAGATCGCCGATGGCGAGGAATACACGGTGCCGGCGACGATCGAGGACCTGGCAGTGTTGGGCGAGATCGGTGTCGCGCTGAAGGGCAGGGGGCTGGGCTGATACGGAGTCAGCACTGGGGTTTCAGCCCTCATCCTGAGGAGCGCCGCAGGCGCGTCTCGAAGGATGATCCAGATGGCACCGGAGACTTCTGAAGCATCCTTCGAGACGCTGTTTCTGGCGAAACAGCTCCTCAGGATGAGGGCTGAGAGCCGTCTTCGGAAGCTCAGAACCCGATCGTCGCGCCGTTCCAGCGCAGCAGGCGGCCTGGCAGCTCGACCCGCATCAGGTCCTCGCCGATGATCAGCGGCCCGCCATAGCCGCCGGCGCGGATCTCGCCGGCGAGGGCGGCGGTGTCGGCGCCAGGCGGGACGAGATGGGTGAGGGCCAGCGCCTTTGCGCCGGCGCGCAAGGCGAGCCCGGCCACCACCGCCGGCGTCATGTGATAGCTCTGCACGCAGGCGACGGTTTCGGCCGAGCGCACGCCCGCGACGACCGGCATCTGGCGGTCGACGAAGACCTCGCAGACCAGGAGTGCGCAGCCCTGTGCCGCCTGCTCCAGCGAAGGCGTCAGGCGGGTATCGCCGGAGAAGACGATGCGGCTGTCGCCGGCCGTGAGCGCCAGCCCGAAGGCCGGTTCGACCGGGCGGTGATCGACCAGGAAGGCCTCGACCGACAGACCTCCGAGCCCGGGCACCGGTCCCTCGCGCAATTCCTCGAAGATGACATCGAGCCCGCTCGCGCCCGGCCGCTTCTCGAAGGCGATGCGCAGGGCGCGCTCGCGGGCGAAGGCCTCGTATTGTCCGCGCATGTTGGCGAGCGCCGGCGCCGGGGCGAGCACGCGCCAGGGCCGGTCGCGGCCCTGGTGCCAGGAGGAGACGACGAGCTGGTAGAAATCGACGAGATGGTCGGAATGCTCATGGGTGACGATCAGCGCGTCGAGCTTCGCACCGGCATGGCCGGCCGCAACGAGGCGCTGGCTGACGCCGGAGCCGCAATCGATGAGCACGCTGTTGCCACCGGCCTCGATGAGATGGGCCGGGCCGGCGCGGCGCAGGCTGACCGGCGGCGCACCGGTACCGAGGAAGGTGAAGAAAAGTGCGCTGGCGGCGGTCGTCATCGCCGGAGATTGGCAAAGCGACGTGGCGCCGGCAAGCAGAGCGGGGCCGCCTAGAGCCGCATCGGTGCAGGCGAGCGCAGGGGCATCGTCAGGTCATCCGTCGCGGTGCGCGACGGATTTGATTGCTGCAAGCGAGGAACTCGGAACGGCTTGGCGGCCGCCCCGTTCTGTCCTGGCGCTGGGCGGGCGGCCTCAGTGCTCGTCGCCGTCCTCGTCGACTGGACGCTTCATCTGCTTCAGCTTGGCGAAGACCGAGTCGACGTCGATCGCCGCCTCTTCCTCGCGCTTGGGCTTGCTCATGTCGGCGAAAGGCTGGCTGGCCGGCACCGGAGCGGTCGTTTCCTCGGCCGGGAGCAGGGTCGAGCCGACTTCGGCGGCGAGAGCGGCCGGGCGATCCTTGGCGGCGCGTGCGACTTCGAAATCGAGATCGATCTGCGAGGACAGGCCGAGGCTGACCGGATCGACCGGGCTCAAGGTCTGGGCGTTCCAGTGGGTGCGGTCGCGGATCTGCGCAATCGTCGACTTGGTGGTGCCGACCAGGCGGATGATCTGCGCGTCCTTGAGCTCGGGGTGGTTGCGCAGCAGCCAGAGGATGGCGTTCGGCCGGTCCTGGCGCTTCGACACCGGGGTGTAGCGCGGCCCCTTGGCGCGCTTGATCTCGGGCACCTTGACCTTGCGCTCGGCGAGCTTGAGGTGGTGGTTCGGGTTCTTGGCGGCGCGCTCGAGCTCTTCGCGGGTGAGCTGGCCGGAGGTGATGGGGTCGAGACCCTTGATGCCGGCAGCGACCTCGCCATCGGCGATGCCGCGCACCTCGAGTGGGTGGAGTTTGCAGAACTCGGCAATCTGCTCGAAGGTCAGCGAGGTGTTCTCGACCAGCCAGACCGCGGTGGCTTTCGGCATCAGCGGCGATGTAGACACGGGCTCGACTCCTCAGATGTCGCGGGCAAAAGCTCTCATGCGCCGACCGGCCTCCCCGGCCGGTCATCCAAATCATCGACGATGAGCAGGATGGCCGGCGTTATAGGGAAAGCTGCGATCACTGTCCATGAAAAGCTAAGGCATGGTGATACGGGCCGGATTGACGGCGCAAGGCCCCCGATGCTGGCCCGATCTCGCCGCGGATCGACGACGCGGCGGCCGTCAGATCGTCAGTACGATCTTGCCGATATGGGCGTTGCTCTCCATCAGGCGGTGCGCCTCGGCGGCCTGCGCCAGCGGGAAGCGCGCATGGATCACCGGCTTGCAGCGGCCCTGCGCGAGCAGCGGCCAGACCTTCGCCTCGAGTTCGGCCGCGATCGCCGCCTTCTCGGCGATGGTCCGCGGGCGCAGCGTCGAGCCGGTATGGGTCAGGCGCTTCATCATCAGGCGGCGGAAATCGACCTCGGCCTTCGGGCCGTTGAGGAAGGCGATCTGGACGATCCGGCCGCTCTCGGCCGCTGCCTCGTAATTGCGCGAGATGTAATCGCCCCCGACCATGTCGAGGGTCAGGTCGACGCCGCGCCCGCGGGTGGCGGTCTTCGCGGCGGCGACGAAATCCTCGGTCCGGTAGTTGATGGCGTGGTCGGCGCCGAGATCGCGGCAGGCCTGGCACTTCTCGTCGGAGCCCGCGGTCGCCAGCACGGTGGCGCCAAAAGCCTTGGCCAGCTGGATCGCCGTTGTGCCGATACCGGAGGTGCCGCCATGGACCATGAAGCGCTCGCCGCTCTTCAGGCCGCCGCGTTGGAAGACATTGGTCCAGACGGTGAAATAGGTCTCGGGGATGGCGCCGGCTTCCTCGAGCGACAGGCCGGCGGGGATCGGCAGGGCGTTGCTCTCGTGGACGGCGGCGTATTGCGCATAGCCGCCGCCGGCGACGAGGCCGCAGAGCTGGTCGCCGAGACGGAAGCGCGAAACGCCTTCGCCGAGCCCGACCACGGTGCCGGCGATCTCGAGGCCCGGAATGTCGGAAGCGCCGGGGGGCGGAGCATAGCCGCCCATGCGCTGCAGCACGTCCGGCCGGTTGACGCCGGCGATCGCGACCGCGACCAGTACCTCGCCTGGGCCGGGTTGCGGCAGCGGCCGCTGCTGCGGCTTGAGGACCTCGGGCCCGCCCGGTGCTTCAAAACCGATCGCGGTCATGGTCTGCGGCAGGGCGGTCATGGCGCTCTCCTGGGTAAGGTGTCCGTCGGCTTTAAAACCGGCATCCACTTTTCCGGCTGATGCTTTAGTCTGCCCGCCGCAACCGATGCAAGGCGAGGCTGCGATGGCTGGATTTCTCGACGACGACCGCCCGGCGCCCAAGCGCGCCCATGAAATCGGGCAGGACCTTTCGCAACTTTCCGTGGCGGAACTCGACGAGCGCATCGCCTTGCTCGAAGCCGAGATCGCCCGGCTGGGCGAAGCGAGGGCGAAGAAGAACGCCTCGCGCTCGGCCGCCGACGCCTTCTTCCAGAAGCGGGATTGAGGCGGCAGGGCGGCCATCACCTGCTCGAGAGGCCGCGCGTCGCCGCCCATCGGCCAGCAAGGCAAGGGGCCGGCCGGAGACTGTTCGAAGACAATCGACGCACACCCGTGGCTGCTGTCGACGCCGAGATGGCGACGTTCCGATTTCTGACGATTCTGTGCGGGACCGGACTGAAGCTGACGGTGACGCGTTGAGGAGGGAAAGCGCCGCGAAATCAGCGTTGCCGCCGCCGCGTTAACCGGTCCTTAACGATTCCAAAGTATGAATCACATTGTCCAGTTTGTCTGGATGTCGAGTGGCTCCTGCCCACTCTGTTTGACGCCTCCCTGTTGACCTTCGAGCCGCCTTCGGGGCGGCTCTTTTTTTGGTCCGGCGGGGCGCCGAAGCGGTGCAGGGCTCGCTGGCGGCCGTGAACCTGCCATCATTAAGGTTAACGAAGTCTTACCGCAGCAGCGACAATGCCATGGCGCTATCCTTGCGGGGCCTCTGGCACGAAGCGGCGCTGCGTCCCTCATACGCACGCCATTGTGCCGAATGGAGACGCTGCAATGACCGATTTTTCGATGCTGAGGCTGGCGGCCGAGGACGGGGCGATCTCGTTCGCGCGCAGCTTCGTCAAATCGGATGCCTTCATGCAGCTCTTTCGCGAAGGCATGGGCCTGGTCGAGCTGACGGCGAGCTATCTCGACGGTGATGGCCGGGCCGAATCGGCGGCGCTGCCGCGCGAGGTCTCGCTGACCTACGCGACCGAGAGCATGCGCCTGACCACGCGGCTGATGCAGATCGCGTCCTGGCTTCTGGTGCAGCGCGCCGTTGCCGAGGGCGAGATGACGGCGGAGCAGGCGCGCGCCGAGAAGAACAAGGTCCGCATCGCCGAGCCGATGCTGCAGCCGACCAGCGCCGAGGCTGCCCGCCTGCCGGAGCGCCTGCGCGACCTGATCGGCCATTCGATCCGCCTGCAGGAGCGCATCCGCCATCTCGAGAACCAGATGTCGGAGGCTCCGTCCCCGGGTGCTCCGCTAAATCCCGTGCGCGGCCAGCTCGCAAGCCTGCAGGCCCGGCTCGGCATGCTGAGCTGAGCGGGAAGGGCTGACGGCCGTCGTCAGGAGGGCAAGCGACGAAGCAAGCGAGGGAGCCGCGGGATGAAGGCTCCTGGATTGCTTCGCTTCGCGTGCAATGACGGTTGAAACCGCCCGGTTGGCCCGCGGCCATTCGTCGCCACAACGCAAAAGCCCGGCCGCGAGGCCGGGCTTTTCGTTTCGAGGCCAGCGGCTCCGAAGGGAGCCGGAAAGCCGGGAATTACTTCTTGCCGAGGGCGCCGAGCGCGCCAAAGCGCGAATTGAAGCGCGAGACGCGGCCACCGCGGTCCAGCATGTGCTGGGTGCCGCCGGTCCAGGCCGGGTGGGTCTTCGGGTCGATGTCGAGGTTCAGCGTGTCGCCCTCCTTGCCGAGGGTCGAACGCGTGAAGTATTCGGTGCCATCGGTCATGACGACCTTGATGGTGTGGTAATCGGGATGAATGCCGGTCTTCATGGCGAATTCCTCAAGTTTCGAAAAGCGGGCGGCCCGAACACGGCGCGCATCGCCGGCTCTTCGAACAATTCGTACGAGCCTGTCGTGAAGTCGCGTGGCCATAGCGCAGCATTGGCTGCGGTGCAAGCATTTCGGGATATCTGAGAGTGGCGAAAGAAGTGATGGAAGACCGCAAGCAGCGGCCGGATTTCAGCGCGCTGCGTTCATTCTGGCCCTATGCACGGGCGCAGAAGCGGCGGATTGCCTTCGCGCTGTTGGCATTGGTCGTGGCGTCGGGTGCGACGTTGGCGCTGCCGCTGGCGGTCAGGCGGGTCATCGATGCCGGCTTCTCCGGCGGCGAGCAGCAGCTTGCCAATTCCTATTTCGCCCTGCTGATCGGGGTCGTCGCGGTGCTCGCCCTGGCGAGCTCGGCGCGATTCTATTTGGTCATGACGGTCGGCGAGCGCATCGTCTCGAATCTGCGCGCCGATGTGTTCCGGCATCTGACCCGGCTGGAGCCGGCCTTCTTCGACGCCAGCCGTGCGGGTGACCTGGTTTCCCGGCTGACCGCCGACACCACCCAGATCAAGTCGACCTTCGCCTCGACCGCCTCGATCGCGCTGCGCAACGCCATCATGTTCCTCGGGGCGCTGGCGCTGATGGTCGCGACCAGCCCGCGGCTTTCGGCGATCGTGATCGGCGCGATCCCGCTGATCGTGCTGCCGCTGGTCTTCTCCGGCCGGACGGTGCGCAAGCGGTCGCGGGCGGCGCAGGACCGGCTGGCCGATGCCTCGGCCTTCGCCTCGGAGGCGGTCGGCGCGATTCGCACCATGCAGTCCTTCGGCGCCGAGCGCGACACGGCGCGGCGCTTCCAGGATGCCTCGGAGGAGGCCTATGCCGCCTCGCGCGACGCCACGCGCTCGCGGGCCTGGCTCTCCGGCTTTGCGATCTTCCTGGTCAGCGCCAGCGTCGTCATGGTGCTGTGGACCGGCGCGACCGAGGTCTTCGCCGGCCGGATGACCGGCGGCAGGCTGTCGCAATTCGTGCTCTACGCCGTGCTGGCGGCAAGCTCGCTCGGCCAGCTTTCCGAGGTCTATGGCGACATCTCGGCCGCGGCCGGGGCGGCCGGGCGGCTCGGCGAGATCCTGGCGACGAAGCCGGCGATCGCGGCGCCGGCCAATCCGAAGCCGCTGCCGCAGCCGGCAGTCGGGGCGCTGTCCTTCGAGAACGTCTCCTTCCGCTATCCCGGCCGCAGCAATCTCGCGCTGGCCGATCTCAATCTCACCGTCCGCCCGGGCGAGCGCGTCGCGCTGGTCGGCCCGTCCGGCGCCGGCAAGAGCACCGTGCTGCAGCTGGCCCTGCGCTTCTACGACCCCTTCGCCGGGCGCGTCGTCGTCGATGGCGTCGCCGGTCCCGAGGCCGAGCCGGCCGACTGGCGTAGCCGCTTCGCATTGGTGCCGCAGGAGCCGACGGTGTTCGGCGTCTCGGTGGCGCAGAACATCGCCTATGGCCGCCCCGGTGCGAGCCGGGCCGAGATCGAGGAGGCGGCGCGGCTTGCCGCCGCCGACGATTTCATCAAGGCCCTGCCTGATGGCTACGACACGGTGATCGGCGAGCGCGGCGTGACCTTGTCGGGCGGCCAGCGCCAGCGCCTCGCCATCGCGCGGGCGGTGCTGAAGGACGCGCCGATCCTGCTGCTCGACGAAGCGACCTCGGCCCTCGATTCCGAGAGCGAGCGGGCGGTGCAGGACGCGCTCGACCGGCTGATGCAGGGGCGTACCACGCTGGTCGTCGCCCACAGGCTCGCCACCATCCTCTCGGCCGACCGCATCCTGGTGATGGAGGACGGCCGCGTCGTCGAGGAAGGTACCCATGCCGTCCTCGTCGCCAAGGGCGGGCTCTATGCCAGGCTGGCGGCGCTGCAATTCGGGCGCGAGGCGGCGTAGCGCGGTCTCGATCTGACGGGATCGTCATTCCGGACCAGCCGCAAAGCGGCGCAGCGCCGGAATCCATCGAAGAGCACCGGAGCCCTACGATGGATTCCGGCGTTCGGCTTCGCTTCAGCCGGAATGACGGTAAAGGGTAATCCGAACAGTGTTTTGGCGCGTCGTGGTGGGCGCACGCGCCAGTCCGACCGGGCGCTATTCTGCCGCTGGCCGATAAGCCGACTGTGCCACCGGTATGAGCGCGATTGCGTGCTGTGCCATTTCGGCTGCGACCTCGGAATCGGCCTTCAACTCGCTCGGGGTACGCGGACGAGGGACCTTCTTGCCGTCCTCAACCATGGACTCGATCCAGAGTGCCAAGGCTTCAGGCGCATTGGCCATCGCCTCGTCCAGCGTGTCGCCGGCCGAGAAGCAGCCGGGCAGGTCCGGGAACCAGACGCCGACGGCGTGGTCGGGACCGGCGTCCTCGATGATGGCGACGTAATGGGTCATATCAATCGCGCGGCCAGCCTGCCTGCTTGTAGATTTTCAACACGAGACCGGGTCCGAGAGCCTTCTTCGGATGTGGCACGACGATAGTGTCACGGACGCCCGGCTTTTTGAAGACATGGTGCGAGCCGGCGATACGCGCGCACTCCCAGCCCTCGCGTTCGAGGCGGCGAATGATGTCGCTGCTGTTGTTGAGCATGGGTGCCTCGGATGGAGCCGATTGGCACGCAGTAACATGTAGATGGTAGACGCCGTCGATTGGTAAGTGAGGTGACGTTACCAATTGACACGCGTCGCTCGCCTCATCCCGACTTCTGCACGAAGCTATCCAGCACCATTTTCCTACCAGCCTTGTCGAAATCCACCGTCAGCTTGTTGCCATCGACGCTGGCGACCGAGCCGGGGCCGAACTTGACGTGGAAGACGCGGTCGCCGGGGCCATGGGCCGAGCCGCCGGTCGACTTCGCCGTGAGCTCGCCCTCGATCATCAGCGGGCCGCCGCGCTGGCGGCCGCCGAAGCCGCTTCCCTGGCCGAAGCCGCGCTGGCCGGCATCGGAGAAGCCCGAGCCGCCGCCCGAACCACCCTTCGCCTTGTTCTCCTGCGCGCGCTGCCAGCCGGGCGTCTGGTAGGAGGAGCCGAAGCTCTCCATGCGCTCGAAGCGCGAGGCGCCATAGCCACCCTGGCTGTAGTTCGAGGCCGCCTGAACGACCTCGACATGGTCCTCCGGCAATTCGTCGATGAAGCGCGAGGGCAGGCTCGACTGCCAGAGGCCGTGGATGCGCCGGTTCGAGGCGAAGTAGAGCTTCAGCCGCTTGCGGGCACGGGTCAGGCCGACATGGGCGAGCCGCCGCTCCTCCTCCAGCCCGGCGCGGCCGCTCTCGTCGAGGGCGCGCTGGCTGGGGAAGAGCCCTTCCTCCCAGCCGGGCAGGAAGACGGTGTCGAACTCCAGCCCCTTGGCGCCGTGCAGGGTCATGATCGAGACGCGCTCGGCGCTTTCGCCGCTATCGGCATCCATCACCAGCGAGACGTGCTCGAGGAAGGCCGGCAAATCCGGGAACTCGTCGAGCGAGCGTACCAGCTCCTTCAGGTTCTCCAGCCGCCCGGCGGCGTCGGCCGAGCGGTCCTTCTGCCACATCTCGGTGTAGCCGCTCTCCTCCAGCACCAGCTCGGCGAGCTCGCCCTGCGGCATGTGCTCGGCGCGGGCCGACCAGCGGGCGAAGGCCTCGACCAGCTCGCGCAGGGCGGTGCGCGCCTTGGGCTTGAGCTCGTCGCTCTCGACGATGACGCGCGCCGCCTGCAGCAGCGAGAGCTGCGAGGCGCGGGCATGGTTGTGCAGGATCTGGATGGTGGCGTCGCCGAGGCCGCGCTTGGGCACGTTGACGATGCGCTCGAAGGCGAGGTCGTCGCTGGCCGAGACGACGCAGCGCAGATAGGCCATGGCGTCGCGGATCTCGGCGCGCTCATAGAAACGCGGGCCGCCGATGACGCGATAGGGCACGCCGACATGGATCAGCCGCTCCTCGATCTCGCGCATCTGCGCGGAGATGCGGACGAGGATCGCGATCTCGCCGAGGTTCTCGCCCTTGGACTGCATCGCCTCGATCTCGTCGGTGATCAGGCGGGCTTCCTCCTGGCTGTCCCAGGCGCCGGTGATGGTGACCTTCTCGCCGGGCTCGTCCTCGGTGCGCAGCGTCTTGCCGAGGCGGCCCTCATTACGGGCGATCAGCTTCGAGGCGGTGGCGAGGATATGGCCGGTCGAGCGGTAATTGCGTTCGAGCCGGACCACCGTCGCGCCGGGGAAATCGTGCTCGAAGCGCAGGATGTTGTCGACCTCGGCGCCGCGCCAGCCATAGATCGACTGGTCGTCGTCGCCGACGCAGGCGATGTTGCGGCGGCCCTGGGCGAGCAGGCGCAGCCAGAGATACTGGGCGACGTTGGTGTCCTGGTACTCGTCGACCAGGATGTAGCGGAAACGCTCGTGATAAGTCGCCAGCACGTCGGGATGCTCGCGGAACAGCGTCAGGCAATGCAGCAGGAGATCGCCGAAATCGACGGCGTTCAGCGTCTTCAGCCGATCCTGATAGGCGGCATAGAGCTTGCCGCCCTTGCCTGCCGCGAAGACGCCGGCCTCGCCCGGCGGGACGTCCTTGGGGCTGAGGCCGCGGTTCTTCCAGGAATCGATGAAGCCGGCGAGCATCCGGCCGGGCCAGCGCTTCTCGTCGATGCCCTCGGCCTGGATCACCTGCTTCATCAGGCGGATCTGGTCGTCGGTGTCGAGGATGGTGAAGTCGGAGCGCAGATCGAGCAGCTCGGCATGCCGGCGCAAAAGCTTGGCCGAGATCGAGTGGAAGGTGCCGAGCCAGGGCATGCCTTCGGCCACTGGCCCGACGAGGTTCGCGACACGCTCCTTCATCTCGCGCGCCGCCTTGTTGGTGAAGGTCACCGACAGGATCTGCGAGGGATAGGCGCGGTTCGTCGCGATCAGATGGGCGATGCGAGTGGTCAGCACGCGGGTCTTGCCGGTGCCGGCGCCGGCAAGCACCAGCACCGGGCCGTCTGTGGCCTCGACCGCCAGGCGCTGCTCCGGATTGAGGCCCTGTAGATAGCCGGCAGCCGGCTGCGCGGCGGCGCGCGATGCGAGGCCACCGGGGCGGGGCAGGGGGGCGGAGGTGGTGTGGTCTGACACTGGCTTGGCTTGGGCCCGGCTTAGCGTGATCGTGATTCGTTCACGGTCAATATAGGGGCAGGTGTCGCGGATTGCTCGCCGTCGCGGAGGGTTTTCCGCGACGGCGTCCAGGCGCCTGCAAACCCAGGGGCGCTAGCGCGCCGGCAGCAGGTATTTCAGGCCCTGGGTGAAGCCGCGCGGGGCGACGGTGAGATGGTCCTCGTCGTTGAGGACCTCCGATTTCAGGCTCAGCTTCGGGTATTTCCGGCCGCGCAATGCCGCCTCCAGGGACCGGTTGTCGGCAACCATGTCGACCGTCTGGCTGTAGCGTCGATCGCCTTTGCGCAGTGCCTCGTACTCGCCGACATAGAGATAGACCTTGGCCGGCAGATCGCGGTTCTCAGCGGCGTACCCCGCCTCCAGGCCCAGGGCGTGGCGCTTGTCGTACCAGAGCGAGGGGCTGCCGAGGATGTAGCCGCTGAACAGGCCAGGCTCGGTGAAGAGGATCTGTGCACCCAGCAAGGAACCGTAGGAGTGGCCGAGAAAGAGCGCTCTGGCCGGATCGGTGCGATAGCGCGCGGCGATGAACGGCTTCACCTGATCGCGCAGATAAGCCTGGTAGGCCTGTCCCTGGCCATGGATCGCGCTGGCCGGCGCAGTGCTCGGCCCGTTCGGCGTTGGCGTGTAGTCGCGCCGGCGGCTGACCGCGCCGTCTTCGCCCTTGGCATAGGACAGGCCGACCAGGATGAATTCCTCGACCTTGGGTCCGTCGAGGTTCAGGCGGCGGTTGATCTGGCGAATGATCGGGAAGGCGTAGTCGGCGTCGGTGACGTAGAGCACAGGATAGCGCCGCTGCGGCTCCTTGGCATAGGACGGCGGCAGGGCGACGAAGACCTGATAGCCGCGGCGCGAGACCGGGTCCGGCACGTCCCAGACCTCGCTGTCGGCGATCTCATAGGGGCGGCCTTCGCCCGGCTGTACCTTCGCGGCTGATTGGGATTGGGCATTTGCCGGGATGGCGGCGAGGCCGGCGGTAACGGTGATGACTAGGGTACTCAGGACGCGTCGCAGCACGTGAAGGCTCTCCATGGGCCCGCGCCTATGGCGGCGCGCGGGGCGAGGAGCCGGGAGAACTCGGGCGGCAATCGGGCAGGTTCGCAATTCCGGGGCGCCGGCATAGTCTGGTGGTTAATGACGGGTGGTTCGCGGATCGGAAGGGAAGGCCATGGCCCAGGCGTCGCACGCCCATCAGGTCACCAATCAGGTGCCGCCGCTGGCGGACTACGACGCCTATGCCGCCGACCCGGTGCTGAAGGCGGCGATCGCGGCTTTCGAGGCCGGCTGGGCCGATGAGCGCCTGCACGAGGCGGGGCGCAGCGTCGGCGCGGCCGAGACGATAGAGATGGCGCGCCTCGCCAACCGGCACGGGCCGGAATTGCGCAGCCATGACCGCTTCGGCAACCGCATCGACGAGATCGAGTTCAACCCGGCCTGGCACGCGCTGATGAGCCGCGCCATCGGCCAGGAGACGCATGCGCTGTGCTGGAACCGGCCGCAGGCGGGCGCTCAGGTGGCGCGGGCCGCCCTGCAATATCTCTGGTATGGCTGCGAGAGCGGCATCTGCTGCCCGATCTCGATGACCTATTCGGCGATACCGGTGCTGAAGCAGGACCGGGCGCGCTGGGCCGAGTGGGGCGGGCTGGTCTCCTCGAAGACCTACGACAAGCGGCAGGGGCCGGCCGCGGGAAAGCTAGGGGCGACCGTCGGGATGGCGATGACCGAGACGCAAGGCGGCTCGGATCTGCGCCAGACCCAGACCATCGCCTATGACAATCGCGACGGCACCTTCTCCCTGCATGGGCAGAAATGGTTCTTCTCGGTGCCGCATTCGGACCTTTTCCTGACGCTGGCGAAGACCGAGGACGGCATCTCCTGCTTCGTCGTGCCGGGCTGGCTGCCGGACGGTTCGCGCAATGGCGTCGCGATCCAGCGCCTCAAGGACAAATGCGGCAACCGCTCGAACGCTTCCTCGGAGGTCGAGTTCCGTGGCGCGATCGGCCATATGCTCGGCGAGCCGGGGCGCGGCCTGCGTACCGGGCTCTCGATGAACCACAATACGCGGCTCGACATCGCGGCCGCTTCCGCCGGGCTGATGCGGCAGGCCGTGGCGCTGGCGGCGCATCATGCGCGGCATCGCCAGGCCTTCCAGCGCGTCCTGATCGACCAGCCGATCATGCAGAACGTCCTCGCCGACCTTTCCATCGAGGCCGAGGCAGCCGCCTGGCTCGCCTTCCGGCTGTTCTCGGCGGTGGACCGGCAGGAGCATTCGGAAGGGGAGCGGCTGCTGGCGCGGATCGGCGCGCCGATCGCGAAATACTGGGTGGCGAAGCGCACATCCGCTGTCGTGGTCGAGGCGCTCGAATGCCATGGCGGCAACGGCTTCATCGAGGAGAGCCCGATGGCGCGGCATTATCGCGAGGCGCCGCTCAACTCGGTCTGGGAGGGCTCGGGCAACGTCATCTGCCTCGACGTGCTGCGCTCGCTCGAGCGCGAGCCCGGCTCTCTGCATGCTCTGCTCGACGAGTTGCGCAAGGCGGCCGGCGCCGATCGTCGTTACGATGCGCAGCTTTCGGCGCTGGAAAGCGACCTGCCCGAGCTCATCCGGCATGAGGGGCAGGCGCGGCGGCTGACCGAGCGGCTGGCGCTGATGCTGCAGGGCGCGCTGCTCCTGCGCCATGCGCCGCATGCGGTTGCCGATGCCTTCATCGCCACGCGGTTGGGCGGGCGTTGGTCGGGGCATTTCGGCGACCTGCCGCCGGGCGTCGACGCCGCGGCGCTGGCAAGGCGGGCGGTGCCGGAGATTTGAGGCGCCCCGTCATTCCGGGACGGGCCGGCGGCACGGACCCGGAACCCATGAACACGAGGTTCCACGGCTGGTAGCACGAGTGGCTATGGCGACAGCTGTCGTGGTTATGGGTTCCAGGCTCGCCACTGCGCGGCGCCCCGGAAAGACGGCGAGGATCAGCCTACTTCCGGCTCGAAATTCATCGCCACGCCGTTGATGCAGTAGCGCAGGCCGGTCGGCGGCGGGCCGTCCGGGAAGACGTGGCCGAGATGGCCGCCGCAATTGGCGCAGTGCGCCTCGGTGCGGCGCATTCCGAAGCTGCCGTCCTCGCTCTCCTCGACGGCGCCCTCCAGCGGCTGGTCGAAGCTCGGCCAGCCGGTGCCGCTCTCGAACTTCTTGCCGGCCCGGAACAGCGGATTGTCGCAGCCGGCGCAGAAGAAGGTGCCGGCGCGCTTCTCGAAATTCAGGGCGCAGGAACCGGCGCGTTCGGTGCCGTGGCCGCGCAGGACGTAGTACTGCTCCGGCGTCAGCTTGGCGCGCCATTCGGCGTCCGAGAGCTGGAACGGGAATTCGTGGTCCTGCTTCTTCTGCTTGGCGAACATGCTCGTCAGGCCCATGTCGATGCTCCTTTCAGCGCGGCTCGGCTCGGTCCGCAGGGATATGGCGATCGGTGACGGCAATTGCAGCCTGCCCCGAACTGCGCCCGATCACAATCGCGTCGAGCGTCGCCAGCGACACAGGCGCGCTGCGTCACCCAACCGTCACGCGACTCCTCTAGTCGGCTCGCCATCGCAACGATGGCATCGAGGCAGGCGTGACGCAGACGGTAAGGGCGGTCAAGCGCACCACCAGCCTCGGGCTCAACACCGCGGTCCATCGCAGCAAGGCGCTGTCGCGTGCCGGCCTGCTGGAGCGGATGTTCACGCTCGCCTTCTCCGGGCTGGTCTATCCGCAGATCTGGGAGGATCCGGTCGTCGACATGGAGGCGCTGGCGCTGCAGCCGGGCGACCATCTCGTCGCGATCGCCTCCGGTTCGTGCAACATCCTGTCCTATCTGACCGCCGATCCGGCGAGGATCAGCGCGGTCGACCTCAACGGCGCCCATATCGCGCTCGGCCATCTCAAGCTCGCGGCGCTGCAGGAGATCGGCGACCACCAGAGCTTCCGGCGCTTCTTCGGGGAGGCGCAGTCGAAGGCGAATGTCGAGATCTACGACCGCTCGATCGCGCCCCGGCTCGATGCCGTCTCGCGCGCCTATTGGGAAGGGCGAAGCCTGATCGGCAGGCGCCGCATCGATGCCTTCGCCCGTAATTTCTACCGCTACGGCCTGCTCGGACGCTTCATCGGCACGGGCCATTTCCTCGGCCGTCGGCTCGGCTGCGATCCGCGCATCATGCTGCAGGCCCGCGACATGCAGGAGCAGCGGGCGCTGTTCGAGCGCCATATCGCGCCGGTCTTCGAGAAGCGGCTGGTGCGCTGGCTGGTCCGCCAGCCGGCCTCGCTCTACGGCCTCGGCATTCCGCCGGCGCAGTACGAGGCGCTGGCGGCCGATGGCGATGCCGGGATCCTCAGCGTGTTGCGCAGCCGGCTGGAACGGCTGGCCTGCGACTTCGATCTGAAGTCGAATTACTTTGCCTGGCAGGCCTTCGGCAGGGGCTATGGCCCCGGCCCGGACGCATCCGTGCCGCCTTATCTGGAGCCGCGCCATTTCGAGACGGTGCGCGCGCGGGCCGGCCGCGTCGGCTATCATCAGGGCTCGATCACCGCCTATCTGGCAAAGCAGCCGGCGGCGAGCGGCAATGGCTATGTGCTGCTCGACGCGCAGGACTGGATGAACGACGCCGAGCTCGCGGCGCTATGGACGCAGATCACCCGGACGGCGGCGCCCGGCGCCCGCGTGATCTTCCGCACCGCGGCCGACGAGCGCCTGCTGCCGGGGCGCTTGCCGGACCAGATCCTGTCCCAATGGCAGTACCATGAGGCACGCAGCCGCGAGCTCGGCGCGCGCGACCGCTCCTCGATCTACGGCGCCTTCCACCTCTACACCCGGGCGGGAGCGGCGGCGTGAACCTGCGCGACGAGGCCGGGGCGGCGGCCGCCGGCCGCATGGACCGGATGTATCGCTGGCAGCGGCATATCTATGACGCCACCCGCAAGTTCTACCTGCTCGGCCGCGACGGGCTGGTCGCGGGCCTGAAGCCGCCGGCCGGTGGCAGTGTCCTGGAGATCGGCTGCGGCACCGGCCGCAACCTGATCAGGATCGCACGCGCCTATCCGCAGGCGCGCTGCTACGGACTCGACATCTCGGAGGAGATGCTGGCGACGGCGCGTCAGGCCGTGGCGAAGGCTGGCCTGTCCGAGCGGATCACGTTGGCACAGGCGGACGCGACCAGCTTCGAGCCGCGCGTACTGTTCGGTCACGACGAGTTCAACCGGGTCGTCGTCTCCTACGCCCTCTCGATGATCCCGCCCTGGCGCGAGGCGCTGGCTGAGGCGATGCGGGTCGTCGCGCCCGGCGGCTCGCTCCACATCGTCGACTTCGGCGACCAGGCGCAACTGCCGCAGGCCTTCCGGGCGGCGCTCAACCGCTGGCTGGCGCTGTTTCACGTCACGCCGCGTCCCGATCTCGCCGAGGCAGTGGCGCTGCTCGGCGGCGAGGCCGGTGCCTCCAGCCGAACGGAGCGCCTGTTCCGCGGCTACGCCGTCCTGGCCGTCGCGACGAAGCCCTGACACCGGTCTCTGGACGCCGGCGCCCCGGCGCTGATACGCCAGCGGGATGAGCCAAGACAGCAGGGCACTCACACAGAAGGAGCGGCCGGGGCTGCGCGACCGCCTGCGCCAGCTCTTCCACGGCCGCTCGCCGGCAGCGCTGCGACTGCGCTTCGCCAGCCTCGTCCTCGACCTGCTGATCATCGGCTTCTTCGTCGCGACGCCGCTGATCCGCGACCGCCCGGAATTCCTCTGGCTGGACTATACGGTTGCCGCGATCGTCTTCGCCGAGTTCGTGGCGCGGATGCTCGCCTCCTCCAACATGCTGCGGCTGCTGCGCCAGCCCAGCACGATCCTCGATCTCTTCATCCTGGCGACCCTGCTTGCTCCGCAATGGCTGGAGAACTTCGGATTTCTGCGCATCCTGCGGCTCTGGTCGCTGTCGCAGCGCGGCATGATCTGGGCGCAGCTGCGCGAGACGCGCTACCGGGACTGGGAGGACATCGTCCGGGCGCTGGTCAACCTCGTGACCTTCCTGCTGGTGGTCAGCGGCTTCGTCTACACCTTCTTCTTCATGGGCAGGCCCGGGATCGAGGGCTATGTCGAGGCGCTCTACTTCACCGTCGCGACGGTGACGACGACCGGTTTCGGCGACATCACCCTGCCGGGGATCGCCGGCAAGCTGACTTCGATCACGGTGATGATCATCGGCATCTCGCTGTTCGTGCGGCTGGCGCAGGCGGTCTTCCGGCCGCACAAGGTGACCTTTCCCTGTCCGCAATGCGCGCTGCAGCGGCATGACCCCGACGCCGTGCACTGCAAGGCCTGCGGGCATGTGCTGAAAATCCCGGATCACGACGAGTAGAGGCGGCTCGCCGGACAGGTGGGGGGTCGATCGCATCGCCTCCAAGGGAGTGCTGACATTGCCGGGCCGCCTCAACGGCTAGGAGGCTCGGCAACCTGGCCTTGCGGTCCGGCGGAAAATTCTGGAGTGATGATGGCGCCGGTAAAAGTCGATCCCGACAAGGTCCTGGAATTCGAGGATGCCTCGAGCTTCTATGACTGGCTCGGCAGGCACCACGACCACGCCGACGAAATCTGGATCAAGGTCCACAAGCTCTCATCCGGTCTGCGATCGATCACGCCCAAGGAGGCGATCGACGTCGTGCTCTGCTGGGGCTGGATCGACGGCATCAGGAAGGGCCTCGACGAGCGCAGCTTTCTGCAACGCTACACTCCCAGAAGCGCCAGAAGCATCTGGAGCCAGATCAATGTCGACAATGTCGCCCGTCTGATCGAAGAGGGGCGCATGACCGCGCATGGCCTGAAGGAGGCCGCTGCCGCCAAGGCCGACGGCCGATGGGCCCGCGCCTATGGAGCCGGTCGGGACGTGAAGATCCCGGAGGATCTCCAGGCTGCGATCGACGCAGAGCCCCTGGCGCAGGCGATGCTGTCGAAGCTGAGCGAACAGAACCGCTTTGCGCTCGCCTTCCGTATCCACAATCTCAAGACGGAGGCCGGGAGGAGGAAGAAGATCGCGGCCTTCGTCGAGATGCTCAAGCGCGGCGAGACGATCTATCCGCAGCGCCAGGTTGCTGGCGGATAGGCGGCAGGGTGCGGTCCCAGCCTAGTGCCGCGTTTCCCTCTCGCGCTGGCCGCTCATCGCCTCGACGGTGATCGCGGTCTTCTCCGGCATCCCGATCATCCGGCCGACGATGGCGGGCAGCGGCATGCGGGCATGGGCCGCCTTCATCAGCGCGAGGCCGGCGAGGATATCGGCCGGGAACGGCGCGACCTTGCGGGTCGTCATGTCGACATGCAGCGAGAGGTTTTCCGAGGTCGCCGCCAGCCAGCCTTCGCTGGCATGGCGCATCTCGAGATAGAAATGCAGCCGCTTCTCGTCGAAGGCGATGAGCTGGGCGGTGATGCGGACCTGGTCGCTCTCGGTCAGCTCGCGCTTGTAGAGAACGTGGCACTCGGCGGCGAAGACCGAGGCGTTGCGCGTTTCGACATAGTGGTGGTTGACGCCGACCAGCGAGAACAGCTCGTCTACGGCCCTGTCGAACAGGACATGGTAATAGGCCATGTTGAGATGGCCGTTATAGTCGATCCATTGCGGCTCGACCCGCAGGTTCGAGGAGACGAAGGGGGCGAAGAACAGGGCGGTCGTGCGGGTCTCGTCATGCATGGGCGCCTCCTCCTCTTCTCGCATCGTGACCGCGAGCCTGCACCGGAGCCCTGCGCTACAGACCTGACCGGCTTCGCAGACTTGGCACTTGCCGTGGCCGGCGGCGCGCGGGAAAACAGCGCGACGACGGCCGCTCGAAAGCCGAATGATTCCAGACTAGGCGATCCTTCCAAGGTATGACAATGCATTCTCCTGCCGCGATGGCTCAGACCCCCCCTGTCCCTGCCGCAGAGCTGCCGCCTTCGGCGGAGGCAATCGCCGCGGTGACGCAGGAACTGGCGGCCCGCTTCGGCAACCGGCTGGTCACCAGTCTGGCAGTTCGCCAGCAGCACGGCCACACCCTGACCTGGATCCCGAACCAGCCGCCGGATGCGGTCGTCTTCCCGCAGAGCACCGAGGAAGTGTCTGCCATCGTGAAACTCTGTGCGGCGCATGGGGTTCCGGTGATCGCGTTCGGAACCGGCACTTCGCTCGAAGGCCATGTCAACGCGCCCTTCGGCGGCGTCTGCGTCGACATGGGCATGATGAAGAAGGTGGTCGCCGTCCATGCCGAGGATCTCGACTGCGTCGTCGAGGCCGGCGTGACGCGCAAGGAACTGAACGAGCATCTGCGCGACCAGGGGCTGTTCTTCCCGATCGATCCCGGCGCCGACGCCTCGATCGGCGGCATGGCGGCGACGCGCGCCTCCGGCACCAATGCCGTGCGCTACGGCACGATGAAGGACAATGTCGTCGCCCTGACGGCGGTGATGGCCGATGGCGCGATCGTGAAGACGGCGAGCCGGGCTCGCAAGACCTCGGCCGGCTACGATTTGACGCGGCTGCTCGTCGGCTCGGAGGGCACGCTCGGCATCATCACCGAGGTGACGCTGAAGCTGCACGGCATTCCCGAGGCGATCTCGGCCGGCGTCTGCCCGTTCCCCTCGATCAAGGCGGCCTGCGACGCGACCATCGTCACGATCCAGTCGGGCCTCCCGGTCGCCCGGATCGAGCTCGTCGACGATGTCATGATGCGCGGCGTCAACCTGCATTCCAAGCTCGGTCTGCCGGAGACGACGATGCTGTTCGTCGAGTTCCACGGCTCCGAAGCGGGCGTGAAGGAGCAGGCCGAGCGCTTCGGCGAGATCGCCGCCGAGTTCGGCGGCGGGCCGTTCGACTGGGCGACCAAGGCGGAGGATCGCTCCCGGCTCTGGCAGGCGCGGCATGATGCCTACTGGGCGGCGCGGACCCTGCGGCCGGGAGCGGAATCGGTCGCGACCGATGTCTGTGTGCCAATCTCGCGGCTGGC
The DNA here is from genome assembly GCA_036676315.1 of Bradyrhizobiaceae bacterium. Taxonomy (GTDB): domain Bacteria; phylum Pseudomonadota; class Alphaproteobacteria; order Rhizobiales; family Beijerinckiaceae; genus Allobosea. The sequence goes on along the minus strand of JAKFDB010000166.1, from coordinate 4,505 downwards.
GGACTGCGTCGAGGAAACCAAGCGCGACATCGAGGCGTTCGGGCTGATCGCGCCGATCGTCGGCCATGTCGGCGACGGCAATTTCCACACCCAGCCGATGGTCGACCTCGCCAATGCCGAGGAGATGGCGCGCTGCCAGGACTTCATCGACCGGCTGGTCAAGCGCGCGCTCGCCATGGGCGGCACCTGCACCGGCGAACACGGCGTCGGCCAGAAGAAGATGAAGTATCTCGAGGCCGAGCACGGCGCCCCGGCGCTCGACGTCATGCGCCTGCTGAAGCGCTCGCTCGACCCGCAGAACATCCTCAACCCCGGCAAGATCGTCACTCTGTGACATCCGCAGCGGCGGCTGGCGCGTTATCGTCATCAGGAATGTCGTGATCCTGCCGCGACTTGCGTGCATGATCGCGCGCGTGATGAAGAGGAATGATGCGAGACCGTGCGTGAGGCCCTGACCTTCCTGGCCGGGTTGCTGGTGGCGGCGCTGCTGGCAGCGCTGCTCGGGCCGGGCTTCGTCGATTGGCGCGAATATCGCGGCCATTTCGAGCAGCGCATCAGCGCCGCGCTCGGGCTGGAGACGCGTATCGTCGGCGATATCGGCCTGCGGCTGCTGCCTTCGCCGCGCCTGACGCTGCGGAGCGTGAAGCTCGGCGGCGCCGATGGTGCGACCAGCGCGGCGGATATCGAGCAATTGACGGTCGAGCTCGCGCTGTCCGCACTGGCGCGCGGGGATTTCCGCCTGACCGAGGCCGAGGCCGACGGCATGGCTCTGACGCTGGTCACCGACGCTGCCGGCGCGGTGCTGATGCCGCCACGCCATGGCACCGGACTGCCGGCCGCGACCTCGATCGACCGCTTCGCCATCCGCCGTTCGGCCATCGTCTGGCGAGAGGCCGACAAGCCGGCCCAGGTGCTCGCACCGATCTCGGTCGATCTCGCTGCGGCCGGCCTCGCCGGCCCGTGGCGGATCGAGGGCGAGGTCGCGGGGGCTTCGGTGCGGCTCGCCACCGGCGAGGCCGAAGCCGATGGCCGCCTGCGCGCCAAGATCTTCGTCACCGGTGAGCAGAACCAGGTTTCCTTCGACGGCTCGCTCGCCTTGCCTCTGGCAGAAGGCCGGTTGCGGCCGGGCTTGCAGGGCGCCTTCACGGTTGCTCCGGGCGGTGCGGTGAGCCTGTCGGGTACGGTCAGCGGCGGCCATCGCCAGCTCGATTTCACGGGGCTGGCGGTCGAAATCGCCGGCGGTGCGGCACGGCTCGAGGGCGAGGGCCGATTGCTGCCTGCTACGAGTAGCGGTGCCTTCCAGCTGCGGGCGCGGCGGCTCGATGCGGATGCGCTGATCGAGGCGCTTGGCCAGCGCCCGGGCTTCGAACGCGCCTTGCAGGCCCTGCCGGGTGCGTTCGACCTTTCGCTCGATCTCGACCAGATCGCCTGGCGCGGCGAGGATCTGAACGGCTTTGCCTTGCGCGGCCGCCTGAGCGAAGCCGGCATCTCGGGCGCAACCGCCAGCGTCCGCGTCGCCAACGCGACGCTCGAGGCGACCGGCGACCTCAGCGAAAGCGGCTTTCGCGGCCGGCTCGCCCTGAAGGCCCCGGATGCAAGGCGGGCGGCGCTGGCGCTGTCGCGGCTCGGCGTCGAGCCGGCTCTGGCCGACAGCTTTGCCGCCTTCCGGGAATTCGAGGGCGCCGCGACGCTGGACTGGAGCGGCGAGCGTCTCGGTGTCGAGCGCCTGGCGGCGAAAACCGGCTCGGGCCAGCGTCTCGAGGGCTCGGCGGCAGTCACGCCGGACCGGCTCGAAGCGAAGCTGCGCCTGGAAGGGCTCGATCTTGCCAACCTGCCGCCCGGCGAGAGCCTCAGCGGCCTGGCGGGCAGGCGCGATCTTTCCCTCGACCTGACGCTGGGCGGCGTTCGCTATCGCGCCACGGCGCCGGGATCGGCACGGCTTGCCTTGACGCGGGAGGGCAGCGACTGGCGGCTCAGCCGGCTTCTGGTCGAAGGTTTTGGCGGCGTGCGCGTCGAGGGGCAGGGGGCATTGCTGCCCGGCGGCGGCGAGATCAGCGGCCGGGTGCGTGCGCCGCGCTTTGCCGCGCTGGCGGCTCTCGCCGGCCCATTGCTGCCCGACCAGGCGAGACGAATCCTGCCGCGGATCGAGGACGGGCTCGCCGGGCTCGACGCCAGCTTCAGGCTCAGCCGCGCGACCAGCGGCGAGACCAGCCTCATCGCCGAGGGGGCGGCGCAGGCCGGGCGCCTCGGCCTGAACGGCCGCCTCGGCACTGCCGGCGAGTGGACCGGCGGCGAGCTGCGCCTGGCGCTCGATGACCGCCGCCGCGCCTTCGCCGCCTTCGGTTTGCCGCGCCCGGCGCAGGGCGGGCCCGGCGAATTGCGCTTGGATTTCGGTTCCGGCGGCCCGCTCGGTTCGCTCACCGGGCCAGGGCTCGCTCTGGTGCTGGAGGGCGCGGGCGAGGGGGCCCGGCTGAACCTCCAGGCCGACGGTCCCGGCCAGGTGATGCCGGAAGGCTTGGCGCGCCTGCTGCCTCAGGGACTGATCGATGCCTCCGGCCGGGTCCGGCTCGGGGAGGAGAGCAGGCTCGATGACCTCGTCGTCAACAGCGGCGGGCGCACTGCGCGCGGCGCGCTGGCGCTCGGCGCCGACGGGCAGATCAACGGGTCGCTGGCGCTGCCTGCATTCGCCTTGCAGCCGCTGCTGGCGGCGACGCTCGGCGTCGCTCCGCCGGCGCCGGGCAGCGTCTGGTCGCCCGCGCGTTTCCAGGCGGCACCCGGGCTCGGCGAGTTGCGGCTCGCGGTCACGACGGAGCGGCTCGTGCTGAGCGAGCAGATCGCGCTCGACAAGGCCGGGTTCGAGCTGTCGGCCGGAAGCGACGGTCTCTCGATCGCCAAGCTGAGCGGCCGCCATGCCGGCGGAGAGGTCAATGGCGGGCTCACCTTGCGCCGCGAGGGCGGGCTCGCCCAGGTGACCGGCCAGCTCGGGCTTGCCGGGCTCGATCTCTCGACGCTGACCGGCGGCGCTCTGACCGGCAAGCTTTCGGGCCGCTTTGAGGCCGGCGGTTCGGGCGAGAGCCCAGCCCGACTCATCGCCGGGCTCGGCGGTGCCGGCTCGATCAGCGTCAGCGGAGCCGGGATGAGCCGCTTCGATCCGGCGGCGCTGTCACGTGTCATCGCCGCGACCGGAGAGGATGCTTCCGAAAGCGAGACGGCGCGCCTGCAGAGCCGGATCGCCGAGGCGCTGGACAAGGCGAGCTGGCCTTTGGGAGACATCACGGTTCCGTTCACCCAGGCTGGCGGTGTGCTGCGGGTCCAGCCGGTGACGGTCGAACGCGCCGGCCTGCGGGCCGAGGCGAGCGGCACGGTCGACTGGCGCGCCCTCAATGTCGATCTGAGGCTGGCCTTGCGTCCGCTCGGCACGCCGCCCAAGGGCTGGCCGGAGCAACTGCCGCAGGTCGGCGTGGCCTGGCGCGGCCCGCTGGCGGCGCCGCAGCGCGAGACCGATGTCGGCGCGCTGGCGAATGTCGTCGCCGCCCGCGCCCTGGCCCGCGAGATCGAGCGCGTCGAGGCCTTCGAAGCTGATCAGCGCGAGCGTGCCATGCATGCGCGGCGGCTGCGGGCCGAGCGCGAGATGCGCGAGAACGAGCGCAAGCTCGCCGAATTCTTCAAGGCGGAGGAGGAGCGCCGCATCGCCGAGGAGAAGCGCGCCGAGGAAGTGCGGCGGGCCGAGGAAGCGCGGCTCGCCGACGAACTCCGCAAGGCGGAGGCAGCCAGGCGCGCCGAGGAAGCGCGGCTTGCCGAGGAGACGCGCCGGGCGGAGAGCGTCCGCCGGCTCGAGGAAGCGCGCCGCGTCGAGGAGCAGCGTCGCCAGGCCGAGGATGAAAGGCGTCGCGCCGAGGCCGAGGAACGCGCCCGCCAGGCGGCGATCCGGGCCGCGATCCAGGGCGGGCAGCCGGGGCCGCTGTTGCTCCCGGGGGCGCCGCGTGCTTCCACCCCCGCCGGCGAAGCCCCGCCGCTGGCGCCGCCGCTCGAGATCCAGTCGGTGCCGCGGCCGTTGTCGCGCTCGCCCTTGCCGAACTGATTCAAGTCGCTGGCAAACCGATTCAAGCGCGTGCGGGATCGATTCAGCTTTCACTCGCAAGATGCTGATCCAGCATGGTTTTTCGATCGGAGATCGGTCAGCCGCCCTGGAGTAGCTTGAAGGCGATCGCCCACATGGTCGCGGCGACGATGCCGTCAAGGATCCGCCAGGATCTCGGATTGGCAAAGAGTGGGCGCAGCCAGCGGGCGCCATAGCCGAGCCCGAAGAAGAACAGGAACGAGGCGGTCATGGCGCCCGCGGCGAAGACCAGTTCCTGCCCCGGGAACTGGCTGGCGATGCTGCCGATCAGCAGCACGGTGTCGAGATAGACATGCGGGTTGAGCCAGGTCAGTGCGGCGCAGGTGACGAGGCTGGCCGAGAGGCTGGCGCCGCCGATGGCGCCGACCGCAAGAGCGTCGGACGA
>JAKFDB010000165.1:0-9340 GCA_036676315.1 Bradyrhizobiaceae bacterium | reverse complement strand
AGGCCCAACGTTCCAATGAAGCGGTGAGCGGCGGCGCCAGCGGCGTCGCCGTCTCGATGGCCGCTTTATAGGGGCAACCCTTTTCCCCTGTCAACAACCTTCATGAAGTTTTTTAGACAGAAACCAAGAACCCCGGATTGGGCCCCTTCCGGCGGGCTTTTCGACCGTTCTTGCCCTCTTATAGGAGGCGCCCAGAGGGGCCTCGCCCGCAAAGGGCCGCATTCCCCCGTCAATGCCCCCTTTCACGCGACGGCCGGACCGCTCCTAGGGGGTTAGATTGATTCCCACGCGCGACGAAGGCATGTTCGTTACGGTTTCAAGGAGAACCTGCCGCCCGCGGCACCAGCCCGACGGGCGATCGATGGACTCGGCCAAACTCACCTCATGAACGCTCCTCCCGAACTGAGATTGCCGCATGAGCCGCTGACGCCGGAAGCGGCAGCGCTTCTCGTCGATCTCGGCATCGATCCGCCGATCCAGCCGGCGGGTGCGTCGCCGGTCGGGCTCGACCGGCGCGGCGTCTCCCTGCGCTGGCTCTCCGCCTGCATGCTGGTCGGCTCCTGCGGCGCGGCGCTGCTCGGCGGTGCGATCCTCGTGGCGATGCGCGGCGACACCAGCTTTGCCGAACGTCCGGAAACCGTTACCACCCGCCAGGCGACCGGCGCCGGCGGCGGAGCCCGCAAGGGCGACAAGCTCGTCGCCGAGCAGCCGATCGCTTCGGCGCGGCACGCCGCCCGTGCGCCGATGTCCCAGCGCGTCGGCGATCGCGAGGTGATCAAGGTGCGCCCCTATGTGCGCCTGGCCTCGAATCTCTCGCTCACCACCGGCGTCTACGCCACCAACATCCCGCCCTTCAATCCGCTGCGGTTGTTCGCCGAGGGCGCCCCGGGCAGCGAGCGCTACGCCGAGCCGGTGACGGAACTGCCCGATGCCGACGTCTCGATCACCAAGCGCGATCTCGCCGAGCTCACCATCCAGGCGACCAAGGCCAATCTGAGCGACGCCGACGTGATCGCGCAGATGGAAGAGGAGCGCGCCAACCTCGCCGCCAGCGACCGCCGGGCGGCGCTGCCGATCCCGCCGCAGCTGATGCTCAGCCGCACCCTCGGCCAGGGCGCCGCGGCGGCGAGCGGGGATCTCCTCGGCTATGCGCCGGCCACCGACACTTCCTTCTCCGGCATCGAGGTCCGCGTCGTCCCTGAGAACGTCACCAATGCGCTGAAGGCGCCGATCGCCGCGACCCGCGAGCCGCTGGTCGAGGAAAAGCTGCTGATCACCCGCCGTGGCGAGAACTTCGAGACCGTGATCCGCAATGCCGGCGCCAACCGCGACCAGATCGTCTCGATGATCAATGCCTTCGGCGGCAGGGTGAAGGTCGCCGCCCTGCCCGAGGGCCAGGTCCTGCAGGCGATGTTCGCCCCCGGGCCGCGTCCGGGCGACGGCCGCCAGATCGTCCGCGTCTCCCTGCTCGAGAACGGCCGGCCGGCCGCTATGGTCGCGGTCAACGACAAGGGCGTCTTCACCCCTGTCGCCTTGCCGAAGGCCGAGGCGCTCAGCCCGCAGCAGAAGGCCCAGGCCGGCAATGACGAAGAGGAGGAGGATGAAGAGGAGAGCGGCGGCACCGGCGCCCGTCTCTATGAGAGCCTCTACGAGACCGGTTTGCGCCATGACCTGCCGCGGGCCCTGATCGACGAGCTCGTCCGCATCTTCTCCTATGATCTCGACTTCCAGCAGCGCGTCCGCGGCGGCGACAATCTCGAGGTGATCTTCACCGACGAGGACGAGGGCGAGCGCGCCGAAATCCTCTCGGCATCGCTGACCATCGGCGGCGAGACCCGGCAGGTCTATCGCTACCAGGCGCCCGAGGACGGGCTGATCGACTATTTCGATCCGGACGGCCGCTCGCTGAAGAAGTTCCTGCTGCGCAAGCCGATCAGCGATGCCGAGATGCGCTCCGGCTTCGGCATGCGCTACCACCCGATCATGCGCTATTCGAAGATGCACACCGGCGTCGACTGGGCGAACAAGATCGGCACGCCGATCCTCGCCGCCGGCAACGGCACGGTGATCAAGGCCGAATGGGATTCCGGCTATGGCCGGCGCATCGAGATCCAGCACGCCAACGGCTATGTCACCAGCTATTCGCACCAGTCGGCTTTCGCCAAGGGCATCGCGCCCGGCACCAAGGTCCGCCAGGGCCAGGTCATCGGCTTCCTCGGCAATACCGGCCTGTCGACCGGCCCGCATCTGCACTACGAGGTCATGGTCAACGGCAACTTCGTCAATCCGATGAAGATCAAGGTGCCGCGCGGGCGCGAGCTCGACGGGCGGGCGCTGGCCGAGTTCAACCGCCAGCGCGACGAGATCCAGGGGCTGATCGTCCGGGCCGGGGGCCAGACCGCACAGGCGCGCTGAACCTTGCCTGTCTCGCCACCTTGGTGACGCGCCGATGCTGACCTCACTGCTGATCGTCCTGCCCGTCTTCGGCCTGATCGGGCTCGGCTATGCGGCGCGCTGGATGAAGCTCCTGCGCGAGACGACCGGCGAAGGCCTCTCCGATTTCGTCTTCGTCCTCGCCGTGCCCTGCCTGCTGTTCAAGACGCTGGCGACCGCGGCCGTCCCTCTCGACCAGCCCTGGGGCTACTGGATCTCCTATTTCGTCGGTCTCGGCGTGGTCTGGCTGATCGCCCAGCTGGTGGCGCGGCGCGTCTTCAAGCGCAGCGGACCCGAACTCGTTGTCTCCGGCTTCGCCGCCGCCCAGTCGAACACCGTCTTCGTCGGCATCCCGATGATCCTGAAGGCCTATGGCGATGCCGGCGCCGTTCCACTCGGCCTGCTGCTCGTCGTCCACCTGCCGGTGACGATGACGATCGCGACCCTGCTGGCGGAAGGAGGCTCGGCCTCGTTCGGCCTGCTGGCCAGGCGCCTGTTCACCCATCCGATCATTCTCGGCATCCTGCTCGGCGCCGCCGCGCGGCCGATCATCGGCTTCCTGCCGGCACCGCTCTGGACCATCGTCGACCTCCTGGCCGCCGCGGCGGTACCTTGCGCGCTCGTCAGCCTCGGCATCGCATTGCGCCGCCATGGCCTGGCCTCCGGCATCGGCCTTCCGGTGGTGCTGAGCACTCTCAAGCTGTTGGTGCACCCGCTGATCGTATGGCTGCTGGCGACGCAGGTATTCGACATGCCGCCCGCCTGGTCGGGTGTCGCCGTCCTCTTCGCCGCCTGCCCCTGCGGGATCAACGCCTATCTCTTCGCCGAGCGCTATCGGCAGGGGGTGGCCGATGCCTCGAGCGCCATTGCGCTGTCGACGGCGCTCTCGCTCTTCACCACCATCGGCTGGCTGACCTGGCTTGGAGCTGGCTGAGCCGCAGCCCGGATAGCGGTTCGGCAAGCCAGAGATTCACGTGAAACCAAGCTGCCTGCGAAGCGCATCCGCAGACGCGCCTTGCGTCCGCAGCTCGGCCAGGCTCCTCGATTGCCGGCTCTTCGCCAGCTTCTGCCCGGTTTCGTCGGCCAGCAGCGGGTGAAAATGGTAGCGCGGCGTCGGCAGATCGAGCAGGCGCTGCAGCACGACATGGATGTCGGTCGCCGCCTCGAGGTCGCGGCCCCTCACGACATGGCTGACGGCCTGCAGCGCATCGTCGATGACGACGGAGAGGTGATAGCTCGTCGGCGTATCCCGGCGGGCCAGGACGACGTCGCCCCAGCGCTCCGGTTCGGCAGCGACCAGGCATTCGCCGCCTTCGGCATCGAAGACGGTATAGGAAAGCTCCGCGCCCAGGCGCGCAAGCGCCTGGGCCATGTCGAGGCGCAGCAGATAGGGCTCGCCGGCTGCCATCCGCCGGCGCCCTTCCTCCTCGGAGAGATTGCGGCAGCTGCCGGGATAGAGCGGCGCGCCATCGGGATCGCGCCGCCAGGGCTCGCCGGTTTCGAGCTCCCGGTCGCGGACAGCGGCCTTCACCTCCCGGCGCGAACAGAAGCAGGGATAGATCAGGCCGAGCCCCGCCAGCCGCTCGAGCCCGGCGCGATAATCGGCGAAATGCTCGGATTGCCGCCGGACCTCGCCTGCGAAGCGCAGGCCGAACCAGGCGAGATCCTCATGGATGCCCTGCTCGAATTCCGGCCGGCAACGCGTCAGGTCGATATCCTCGATCCGCAGCAGCAGCCGGCCGCCGAGATGCGCCGCAAGCTGCGCATTGGTCAGCGCCGAAAGCGCGTGGCCAAGATGCAGGCGCCCGTTCGGGCTCGGCGCAAAACGGAAAACGGGTGGGGACTTCGCCATCTGCCCTTGTCTATGGTCGGACCCGACCGACGCCAACCCCGCGCCATCCTGACAGGATCGGCGCAAGCCTGCATCGTAGATTGCCCACCATGCCGAGAATCACCTGCGACGCCGATCTCGAAGAGGGCATGGCCGCCCTCAAGGCCCTCGACCCGAGCTGGGAGCCGATCATCGCACGCACCGGCATCCCGCCGCTGCGCCGCCGCGAAAGCGGCTTTCCCAGCCTCGCCTCGATCATCGTCTCGCAGCAGCTTTCGGTCGCCAGCGCCCGTGCCGTCTGGGCGCGGATGGAAGGCGTGCTCACCCCGCTGACGCCGGAACGCGTGCTCGCCGCCAGCGATGAGGAGATGCGCCTTTCCGGCCTCTCCCGGCCGAAGCAGAAAACCTTGCGCGCCGTGGCGGCGGCGATCGCGGAAGGCCGCCTCGACCTCGCCGGGCTGGAGGCGGCGAGCCCGGAATTCGTGCATGAGCACATGACCGCCGTCTCGGGCATCGGCCCGTGGACGGCGGATGTCTACCTGCTGTTCTGCCTCGGCCACCGTGACGGCTTCGCCGTCGGCGACCTTGCGGTCCAGGAGGCTGCGAAGCTCGCTTTCGGGCTGGCGGCCCGGCCGAAACCCGCCGAACTCGCCGCGCTGGCGGAAGCCTGGCGCCCCTGGCGCGGCGTCGCGGCCCGTCTGCTCTGGGCCTATTACGCCGCGCTCAAGTCGCGCGAGGGCGTCAACGCCTGAGCGTCAGCCCTTGATCACCTTGAGAGCCGCCTGGCTCGCCGCGCGCAGCAGGCCGGTATCGCTCATCACCGTGACCAGCCGGGCGCCCAGCTCGACGCCCTGCTTGGCGCGCTCGGCCGTTGCCGCGTAGAAGGCGACCGGCTTCTTCACCGCATTGGCCCGCGCCACGATATGGCGCAGCGCATCGTCGACCTCCTTGGCGGAGGCGTTGACGGAGGCACCGCCCGACAGCGCGATCGAAAGATCGGACGGACCGACGAAGAGCGCGTCGATCCCATCGAGGGCGAGGATGTCGTCGACGATCGCCATCGCCTCGCGGGTCTCGATCATCGCGAAGGTCAGCGAGAAGTCGTTGGCCTGCTTGAGATAGCTGTTCTGGTCGAGGCCGGAGGCGCCAAGGCCACCATAGCTGCCCCAGCTGCGCTCACCGAGCGGCGGGTACTTGGCATAGGCGGCGAGGCGGCGAGCATCCTCGATCGTGTTGATCATCGGCGCGATCACGCCGGAGGCGCCGGAATCGAACAGCTTCGAGACGTTCTGGAACTCGCCGACCGGAATGCGCGCCAGCGCCGGCTTGCCGGCGGCATTGATCAGCGGAATTGCCCGGATGACCTCGGCGAGCGTGATCGGGCCATGCTGCATGTCGAGCGTGACCGCATCGAACCCTTCCTGAGCCAGGATCGCGGCGATGCTCGAATCCGGCAATCCGCACCAGGCGGAGAGCAGCGTTTCGCCCTTGGCGAGGCGGTCGGCGAGCGAGGAAAGCACGGTCGGCTTGGAGGCGGTCATCGGGCAGGTTCATCCGGTTGCGGCCGCTCGTCCCGGCGGCGCGCTGAAACTGGACCCAATCCCGGGCGAAAGGCAAACCATCCGGCATGCGCCCGGCTCGGGGACGCCTTGCGAATCGCGCCGCATTGCCTAACGGCAGCCGCGCCTGGCCGGCGCGGCTCCAGCGGCGGGGAGCGTCAGCGCCCGGCCTGGATCTCTTCGGCGGCGCGGATCAGCAGCTCCTGCATGACCTGCCGGATCTCGGCGTCGCCGGTGCCGACATTGCCGGCCGCGAAATCGGCCTTGACCTTGCGCACCACGTCCTCGTCGCCGGCTTCCTCGAAATCGGCCAGCACGACGGACTTGGCATAGGCATCGGCATCGGCTCCGCTCTTGCCGAGCTTTTCCGCGGCCCAGAGTCCGAGCAGCTTGTTGCGGCGCGCCATCGCCTTGAAACGCAGTTCCTCGTCATGCGCGAACTTGTTCTCGAAGGCATCCTTGCGCTGGTCGAATGTCGCCATGACGGTTCTGTTCCTCTCCGGAATCGCGGGGCCTGCGGCCGATCGGCCAATATCGGCCTTCCCCGCCATATAGAATGCGACGGCCGATGCGGCTAGGGGCGAGCTTCCTGCCGGCTCGCCGCTGGCCGACTGATGACGATTCGACGCCCCGCCGCCCTTTGTTGCGTTTGCGGCGCGAAAGGCCCATATAGCGCGAGCGTGGCAGGCTCCCTTGGAACCATGCGCGCACGAACCAGCTGGATCGGCGCGCCAGGATCGAACTCGAAAGAGCAACGGGATTGCGCGAGAGCGTGCTGAACAGGGCCCTGATCCCGCCGCGGGCAACCGCGACCAGAGAGAGGCCGACCCTTTGGATTTCCTCAAGCCACGGTATATCCCGATGAACCGCCGTCGTCGCATTTACGAAGGCAAGGCGAAGGTCCTTTATGAAGGACCGGAGCCCGGAACGCTCATCCAGCATTTCAAGGATGACGCGACCGCCTTCAACGCCAAGAAGCATGAAGTGATCGACGGCAAGGGCGTCCTGAACAACAGGATTTCCGAGCACATCTTCACCAATCTCAACGATATCGGCGTTCCCACGCATTTCATCCGCCGGCTGAACATGCGCGAGCAGCTGATTCGCGAGGTCGAGATCATCCCGCTCGAGGTCGTTGTCCGCAACGTCGCTGCCGGCTCGCTGTCGACCAAGCTCGGCCTCGAGGAAGGCACGCAGCTGCCGCGTTCGATCATCGAGTTCTACTACAAGAACGACGCGCTGAACGACCCGATGGTCTCGGAAGAGCACATCACCGCCTTCGGCTGGGCGACCCCGCAGGAGATCGACGACATCATGGCGCTCGCCATCCGCGTCAATGATTTCCTCTCCGGCCTCTTCCTCGGTGCCGGCATCCGCCTCGTCGACTTCAAGATGGAATGTGGCCGCCTCTGGGAAGGCGACATGATGCGCATCGTCGTCGCCGACGAGATCAGCCCCGATTCCTGCCGGCTCTGGGACATCAAGTCGAAGGACAAGATGGACAAGGACCGTTTCCGCCGCGACATGGGCGGGCTGATCGAAGCCTATACCGAAGTGGCGCGCCGCCTCGGCATCCTGGGCGAGAATGAAAAGACGGGCCCGGCCGGGCCGCGCCTGGTGCAGTGAGCGCCGCGCACGCCGCCGAACTGACATCGAAACGGGGGCGCTTGCGCTCCCGTTTGCGTTTCGGCGCCCTGGCGCTGGGCTTCGTGCTGCTCGCCGGCTGTGCCGATCATTTCGGGCCCGGCCTCGTCCAGCTCGCCGCCGGCCGCGGCTGGGAGCCGCTGCCGATCCAGAACTGGGTCGTCAACGATGGCATCACGCCGAAGGCGATCGTTTATTGCACGCCGCAGGACTGCGTGCGTCCCGGCGTCGCCGCCTTGCTGAGCTTCGAGGGCAGCAGGGCCGTCGAGATGGAGCGGGCGCTGGCGCTCGATCCCGCCCGGCTGGCGCGCGCCTTCTCGAAGTCGCCTCCCAGCGCCAAGATGAAGAAGCCGGCCAAGCCTGCGAGCACCACCGCCGTCTCGCGCTTCAAGCTCGACGGCACCAACGGCATCCTGGTCGAGATTCGCGCGAAGGAGGGCGACCGCCTGGCCTCGACGGCGATCCTCTATGCCCGCAAGGACAAGGTCCTGTCGCTCGCGATCGCCGTCACCAATGATTCGCAGGCCGCCCGCGACTATGTCCGCGCCACCTGGGCGAGCCGCTGACTTCGGGTAGAACCTGATCGCCGCGAGCCTCGGGGCAGTCGATCAAAGCAGGAGAACCCGATGGGAGACACGCCAAGCCTCGACCCGGAGCTGGTCAAGGATTTTGTCCGCAGCGCCCATGGCAAGCTCGACAGGGTCGAGGCGCTCGTCGCCGATCATCCGACTCTCGTGAATGCTGCCTGGGATTGGGGCGGCGGCGACTGGGAGACCGGACTCGGCGCGGCGGCCCATACCGGGCGACGGGACATCGCCGATTTCCTGTTGGCGCGGGGCGCACGAATGGACGTCTTTGCAGCAGCGATGCTCGGACATCTCGACCTGGTTCGGACCTACCTCGCCGCCCTGCCTGCCGCCCTTGACGCAGCCGGCCCCCACGGCATCCCGCTGATCGTCCACGCAAAGATGGGCGGTGCCCCGGCAGTGCCCGTGCTCGACTATCTGCAGGGCCTGCTGGACAGCCGCGTCACTGCCGCCCCGGCGAACGATGCGACAAATGGTTGAGCCGGCATCGATTCGCCGCTAAGGCACCCGCATAATCCCGCCCGGAGATCACGATGAAAGCCCGCGTCACCGTTACCCTCAAGACCGGCGTGCTCGATCCGCAGGGCAAGGCGATCGAGGGCGCGCTCAAATCCCTCGGCATCGCCGGGGTCGGCTCCGTGCGCCAGGGCAAGGTCTTCGACATCGAGCTCGGCGGCACCGACAAGGCGGCTGCCGAGGAAACCCTCAAGGCCGCCTGCGAGAAGCTGCTCGCCAATACGGTGATCGAGAATTATCGCGTCGAGATCGGGGGCTGAGCCGATGAAAGCCGCCGTCATCACCTTCCCGGGCTCCAACCGTGACGGCGACGTCGCCAAGGCACTGAAGCTCGCCGGCGCCACCGTCGAGCATGTCTGGCACGCCGATCATGAACTGCCGGCCGGGACCGACCTCGTCGTCCTGCCGGGCGGCTTCTCCTATGGCGACTATCTGCGCTGCGGGGCCATTGCCGGCCGCGCCCACATCATGGATGCGACCCGGGCCCATGCGGCGCGCGGCGGCCTCGTGCTCGGCATCTGCAACGGCTTCCAGATCGCCTGCGAGTCCGGCCTGCTGCCGGGTGTTCTCGCCCGCAACGCCAATCTGAAATTCGTCTGCAAGCGCCAGCATCTGCGCGTCGAGCGCAACGACACCGCCTTCACCTCCGCCTATGCCCAGGGGCAGGTGATCGATGTCTGCATCGCCCATGGCGAGGGCAACTATATCTGCGACGCCGAAACGCTCGCCCGCCTCGAGGGCGACGGCCTCGTCGCCTTCCGCTATTGCGA
>JAKFDB010000164.1:0-24452 GCA_036676315.1 Bradyrhizobiaceae bacterium | reverse complement strand
GGCGACGGTGTCGAAGACCGGCAGGCCGAGATGCAGCGCGCCGCCCTTACCGGGCGAGGTGCCGCCGACCATCTTCGTCCCGTAGGCGATCGCCTGCTCGGAATGGAAGGTGCCGTTCTTGCCGGTGAAACCCTGGCAGATGACCTTGGTGTTCTTGTCGATCAGGATGGACATCGGTTTTCCTCAAGCCTTCTTGATCGCAGCCACGATCTTCTGCGCCGCATCGTCGAGATCATCAGCCGGGATGACGTTGAGCCCGGAGGTTCGGATGATCTGCTTGCCTTCCTCGACATTGGTGCCTTCCAGGCGCACCACCAGCGGAACCTCGAGGCCGACCGCCTTGACCGCGGCGATGACACCGCGGGCGATGACGTCGCACTTCATGATGCCGCCGAAGATGTTGACCAGGATGCCCTTCACCTTCGGGTCGGCGGTGATGATCTTGAAGGCCGCGGTGACCTTCTCTTCGGAGGCGCCGCCGCCGACATCGAGGAAGTTCGCCGGCGATTCCCCGTAGAGCTGGATGATGTCGAGCGTCGCCATGGCAAGCCCGGCGCCATTGACCATGCAGCCGATCGTGCCGTCGAGCGCGATATAGGCGAGGTCATATTTGGAGGCCTCGATCTCCTTGGCGTCCTCCTCGGTCTCGTCGCGCAGTTCCATCAGCTCGGGATGGCGGTAGAGCGCGTTGGAGTCGAACGAGACCTTGGCGTCGAGGCACTTGATCTGGTTCTGCGTCGTCACGATCAGCGGGTTGATCTCGAGCATCGCCATGTCCTTGGCGACGAAGGCCGCATAGATCTGGGCGAGCACGCTGCCGGCCTGCTTGGCAAGGTCGCCTGAGAGGCCGAGCGCATTGGCGACGGTGCGGCCGTGATGCGGCATGATGCCAGTCGCCGGATCGACCGAGAAGGTCAGGATCTTTTCCGGCGTGTCATGGGCGACGGCCTCGATGTCCATGCCGCCTTCGGTCGAGACCACGAAGGCGATGCGCGAGGTCTCGCGGTCGACCAGCGCCGAGAGATAGAACTCCTTGGCGATGTCCGAGCCGTCCTCGATGTAGAGGCGGTTGACCTGCTTGCCGGCCGGGCCGGTCTGGGCCGTCACCAGGGTGTTGCCGAGCATCTCCCTGGCATGGGACTCGACCTCGGCGACGGATTTGGCGAGGCGGACGCCGCCCTTGGCGTCGGCCGGCAGTTCCTTGAACTTGCCCTTGCCGCGGCCGCCGGCATGGATCTGGCTCTTCACGACGTAGAGCGGGCCGGGCAGCTTCTTCGCCGCCTCGACGGCTTCCGCCACCGTGAGCGCCGGGAAGCCGGCGGAGACGGGCGCGCCGAACTCCTTGAGGACCGCCTTGCCCTGATATTCGTGGATGTTCATGCCTGATGTCCTGTTTGGAAGGGGCGGATGGCGAGAATGGCTGGCGACGAATGGTGACAGGCGAATGGCAGCGCGAGGCCGCCACCCGCCATTTCGGCCTCGCCGCTCGCTCTATCTCACGCCAGTGACGGATCGACGTTCTTGCAGGCGTCGATCAGGCTCTGCACCGAAGCGACCGATTTCGCGAGCATCTCCTTCTCGGCCCCGTTGAGGCGGATCTTGACGACGCGCTCGACGCCCTTGGCACCGATCACCACCGGCACGCCGACGAACATGTCCTTGACGCCGTACTGGCCCTTGAGCGCGGCGGCCGCCGGCAGAACGCGCTTCTGGTCCTTGAGATAGCTCTCGGCCATCGCGATCGCCGAGGCGGCAGGCGCGTAGAAGGCGGAGCCGGTCTTGAGCAGGTTGACGATCTCGCCGCCGCCCTTGCGGGTGCGTTCGACGATGGCGTCGAGGCGTTCCTGCGTCGTCCACTTCATCTTGACGAGGTCGGGCAGCGGGATGCCGGCGACGCCGGAATAACGCACCAGCGGCACCATGTCGTCGCCATGGCCGCCGAGCACGAAGGCCGAGACGTCCTTGACCGAGACCTTGAACTCATCGGCGAGGAAGTGGCGGAAGCGGGCCGAATCGAGCACGCCGGCCATGCCGCAGATCATGTTCGGCTTCAGCCCGGAGAACTTCTGCAGCGCCCAGACCATAGCGTCGAGCGGGTTGGTGATGCAGATCACGAAGGCCTTGGGCGCATACTGCTTGATGCCTTCGCCGACCGACTTCATCACCTTGAGGTTGATGCCGATCAGGTCGTCGCGGCTCATGCCCGGCTTGCGGGGCACGCCGGCGGTAACGATGATCACGTCGGCGCCCTTGATGTCCTCATAAGAATTCGTGCCCTTGTAGCCGGCGTCGAAGCCGTCGACCGGAGCGGATTCGGCGATGTCGAGCCCCTTGCCCTGCGGCGTGCCCTCGGCAATGTCGAACAGGACGACGTCGCCCAGCTCCTTGAGGCCGGCGAGGTGAGCCAGGGTGCCGCCGATCTGTCCGGCGCCGATGAGGGCGATCTTCTTGCGGGCCATTGCCTAGTCCTTGTCCTTGGATACGTGAACCGGAAAACCGGGGGTTCTTTGGCCCAACCCGGCTTGGGGCTCAACCCTTCGCCGATTGTGGCAAATCCGTGAATTTCGGCACCAAAATCAGCCATTTGTCGCCGAATAGCAAAGGAAATCAAATCATTACAAACGGGGCCGGCGGGCCCAGCGCGACAGCCACCGCAAAACCGAACAATGACATATTACAAATAATGTCATTTTCTTTTGGTTTCTAGATCACCCCGGTCGCCAATGTCCG
Organism: Bradyrhizobiaceae bacterium; assembly: GCA_036676315.1. GTDB lineage: Bacteria > Pseudomonadota > Alphaproteobacteria > Rhizobiales > Beijerinckiaceae > Allobosea. The sequence goes on along the minus strand of JAKFDB010000164.1, from coordinate 21,722 downwards.
CAGCGCGACCCTGATTAGCGTCGAAAGCCGCGCGTCGACCGAAGCCTGGGGCACATCCGCCTCCAGTTCAAGCGCCGCCGGATGGATGAAGCGGTGGGTCGCGTCGATCACGAAGGCGATCGCCCGGTCGCGGTCGCGCGGCTCGAAGGCGCCGGTGGCGATGCCATCATCGATGACGCGCTCGAACAGGGCGCGGACCCTAGTGCGGTTGCGCCGGCTGATCGCATGGCGCTTCGCCACCGCCTGCGACAGGGCCGCGAACAGGTGCGGATCCTCGTGCAGCAGGTCGCGATTGGCCTTGGCCAGCGCCAGGATCAGGCGCTCGAGCTTGTCATCGGCGGGATCGGGGCCATCGGCGATGTCGGCGAGCCGACGCTCCGTCGCCTTCAGCCAGACATCGACCACCGCATCGATCAGCGCCACCCGCGAGGGGAAGTAGCGGTAGACATTGGCATGGGTCATGCCCGCCTCTTCCGCCACCGCCACCACGGTGAAGCGCCGCAACCCGTGCAGCCGGAGATGTTCGCTGGCGACCGAGAGGATGCGGGTCTCGCTCGGCTCGCGCGCGACCATCGCCTCAGGTCTCCACCAGCCCGGTCGTCTCGCCGCTCGCGGCGGAATCGGCGCGGCCATGCGGCAGGGCCAGATATTCCTCCGAGCGCATCTCGATCAGACGCGAGACGGTGCGGTCGAACTCGAAGGCCTCGCGGCCTGAACGGGCGACATAAAGCCCGGTCGGTTCGGCCGCCGCGGAGGCAACGAGCTTCACATGGCTCTCATAGAGCGCGTCGATCAGGATGATGAAGCGCTTGGCCTCGTTGCGCCGGTCGAGCTCCATGATCGGGATCTCGTCGAGCACCAGCGTATGGAAGCGCTGCGCCAAAGCGAGATAGTCGGAGGCGCCATAGGCCTGGGCGCAGAGATCGGCGAAGCTCGCCCGCGCCACGCCGGCCGCGGCCTGCGGCAGCTTCAGCTCGTGCCCCTTGACCTCGATCGTCGTCGGCGCGCCCCTGGCGACACCCGACAGTCTCGCAAAAGCCTTGTCGAGCGCCGCCCGCGCCGCCTCGTCGGCCGGGACATGATAGGTCGGCGCACCGCCGAGCTTCTCCAGGCGGAAATCCGTGCGGGCATCCAGGCGGATCACCTCGACCTTGCTCTGGAGCAGGGTGATGAAGGGCAGGAAAAGCGCCCGGTTGAGGCCGTTCTCATAAAGCCGCGACGGCTCGACATTCGAGGTCGCGATCACGACGACACCGGCCGCGAACAGCCCCGTGAACAAGCGGCCGAGGATCATCGCATCGGCAATGTCGGTGACGGTGAACTCGTCGAAGCAGAGCAGCGTCGCCTCGGCGGCGAGAGCGGCGGCGACCGGGCCGATCGGATCCGGCTCCTTCACCCTGCCGGCCTTGAGCTCCTGGCGATAGGCGTGGATGCGCTCGTGCACATCCGCCATGAAGGCATGGAAATGCACGCGCCGGCGCGCGGCCAGCGGCACCGCCTCGTAGAACAGGTCCATCAGCATGGTCTTGCCGCGGCCGACCGAGCCCCAGATGTAGAGCCCCTTGACCGCCTCCGGCGGCGGCTGCCGACTGCCGAAGAGCCAGCCCAATGCGCTGCTCTTCTTCGCCAGCCTTCGGCTGGCGAGCGTTTCGGTCAAGGCCTGCAGGCGCTTGACGACGGCAATCTGCGCCGGATCGCGCTCGATTGCGCCGGATTCGACGAGGGCGGCATAGCGTTCGGGGAGAGTAGCGGACATGGCCTGGGGGTAAAGGATGGGCGCCTGACGGTTACGGCAGGCCAGCCCGGCCCGCAAGCTTCAGCCGGCGCTCAGCGGGCTGCCGAACAAGGGAAGCTGCCTCTGGCGGGGCCGACGGCGCGAGGATCTTTCATCTCCGCGTCGGCGTCCAAATGGCAAACTCACCCCCATTTTGCCCGTTTAGCGGTAATTTGCCGCAATCCGGCCCCTTGTTTTCCGTGCATCCGAACGCATCTTGGAGCTTGAGTTAGGGAAGATACGCCTCCTGGTCGGCAGCGTCGTCACAGCGCTAAATCAGGAGCTGCAATTGAATCGTTCGATGAATCCTGGCGCGCAAGCCAGGCACGGCGAGGTCAGGCGTCTCTGGCCTACCGAGCGCGACCTCTTCACCGCCCATCTTCTGCGCCTCGATGCCGCGACCCGGCGCGAGCGCTTCGGCACGGCCGTCAATGACGACTTCCTCGTCAACTACGCCGAGACGACGTTTGGCATTGGCGGGCTGGTCTATGCCTATGTCGAGGCCGGCGAGGTCCGCGGCGCCGCCGAATTGCGCGGGCTCGAGGATATCGTCGTCCAGACTGCCGAAGCTGCCTTCAGCGTCGAGAAGGAATGGCGTCGGCGCGGCATCGGCGAGGCGCTGTTCGGGCGTCTGATCACGGCCGCCCGCAATCGCAGCATCCGCACGCTCTACATGACCTACCTGCCCGAGAACCTTGCGATGCGGAATCTCGCCCGCAAGTTCGAGGCCGAGCTGGTCGCCGGCTACAATGACGTCGAATGTCGGATCGCCACCGGCGCGCCGACTCCCTTCACCTTGCTCGACGAAGCCCTCAACAACGCCCAGGGCTTCGCGGCACTGTCCCTGGCACTGCAGCGCAAGCTCTGGCAGCCGGCCCTTTTCGGCACGGCCGCCCTGCGTCGCTGATGACCGGGCGCGGCGCTCAGCGATTGAGCGACAGCGCCGCCCCGGACTTGGTGACGGCGCCGTTCATCGCGCCGCCGCTGGCGACGCGCAGCCGCGCCACCACCGAGCCGCCCCTCTGGTAGAGATAGACCTCGCCGTCCCGGTAGTCCCAGGCGTTGACCTGCTGCAATTCGCGATTGGAGCAGCCATTGGCGCTGGCGCGGTAGAGGTCGAGCGACGGTGCGCTCGAGAGCTGCACCCGGCAGGAGCCGCCGGTCGCCTCCTGCGCCGTCCAGTTTCCGACGACGCCGTCACGCGAGCCGGCGCCGCCACGTGCCGGCCCCGGCGTCGGCCCGGGATTGGCATTGGCGACCTGGCCGCGCTGCTGCGGCTGCGCCTCGATGACGCGCTCGACCGGCTGCTGGCCCTGCGGCGCGGCCTGGGGATCGAAGAACGGATCACTCGGCGGCGGCAGTCCGGCGCCACCGCCCGGAGGCGCCGAGGCAATGGGATAGCCGCCCGGCGGCGGCAACGGCTCGGCCGTGACCGGCGCCGATGAAATCGGCGGCGCCGCCTGCACCGGCTCGCTGTAGACCGGGCCGCGCCCCATGCCCGGGCCGGGCCCGGGGCCGGAAAAGCGCTGCGAGCCGGCACAGGCCGCCAGCCCGAGCACCGGCAGCAGGCCGGCCACTCGCAGCAGACGCGGCAAGGGAAGGATCTTCGGATTCATCTTCGCCATCTCGATTGCTCGGCCATCGGCTCGACCGCCGAGCTGGCCACCCCTTGCACTCTAGATCTCGCGCCTGAACAAGGCATGACCACGTTCAAGGCGGCAAAAACCGCCGAGGTCAAGCAATCTCACCGTTTCGCGAGCCCGCACGGCATGGCAGAAGCGGCGGCAACCGACAGACTGGACCAGCCGATGAAGCCGCTCAGCCCCTCCGCGATTCGCGCGCCCTTCGCCCGCTACAGCCATGGCGTCGAGGTCCCCTCCGGGCAGCGCCTGGTGTTCTGCTCCGGCCAGCTCGGCATCGCCGCCGACGGCAGCATTCCGGAAAGCGCCAGGGAGCAGGCCGATCTCTGCTTCGCCAACATCGCCGCGATCCTCGCCGAAGCCGGCATGACGCTTGCCGACATCGTCCGGGTCAACGCCTATGTCACCGACCGCGCCCATATGAAGGGCTATATGGAATCGCGCGACGCCCATGTCGGCACGCCGCCGCCGGCCTCAACGCTGATGATCGTCGCCGGCTTCACCCTGCCGGAATTCAAGGTCGAGATCGAAGTCGTCGCCGCCGCACCTGAAAAGCGGCGCAAGACGGCGCGGGTCGTCACCGCCCCGAAATTCTAGGAACCGGCGCCAAGCTCAGCCCGCCTCCGGTGCGCGCCAGGGATAGGTCCAGGTCTCGGTCAGCGCCTTGTCGCCATTGCGCAGGAAGGCGCGCAGATCGGCCATCTGGCCGGGCTCGACCACGATGTCGAAGAAGGCGCGGAAACCTTCGGTCTTGCGATTGGGCACGATGAAGGCCCGCACGATCCGCCCGTTCGAGATCGAGGGCACGATCTCGACCTTCTCCGGCTGGTTGAGATGGAAGGCGAGATCGCCACCGGCGAAATCGATGATGAAACGCCGCGCCCCGTCCGGCACCGGCTCGCCGGAGCCCAGCGCCTTCGGCCGCGCCTGGTAGGTGTTGATCGCCCGCCCGCCCGGATGCAGGTCGTCGGCGTCGAGCATGGCGGAAAGCTTGTAGCGGAAGCTGAATTCGCGGCCGGGCTCCACCGGGTTCTTCGGCGCCCAGAGCGCGACGACATTATCGTTGGTCTCGTCCGTCGTCGGCAGTTCGATCAGCTCGACATGGCCCTCCCCCCAGTCGCCTTCCGGCTCGATCCAGTAGGAAGGGCGCAGCTCATAGGCGAGGTCGAGGTCCTGATAGTGCTCGAAGACGCGGTCGCGCTGGATCAGGCCGAAGCCGCGGACATTGCGCTCGACGAAATAGGACGAGGCCTGCTCGCGCGGATTGCGCAGCGGCCGCCAGATCCATTCGCCGCTGCCGGAATGAATCATCAGCCCGTCGGAATCGTGCAGCTCGGTGCGGAAGTCGTCATGGAAGCGCCGGTCGTTCTCGCCGGTGAAGAACATCGAGGTCAGCGGCGCGAGGCCGAGCCGCTCGATCCTCCTGCGGGCGAACAGCGTCGCCGAGACATCGAGCACGCTGTCCTGGCCGGGATAGATGTTGAAGCGGTAGGCGCCGGTCGCCGAGGGCGAGTCGAGCAAGGCGTAGACCGTGATGCGTTCGGCATTGGCCGCGGGCGTATCGATCCAGAACTCGCGGAAGACCGGGAACTCCTCGCCGTCGCGCACGCCGGCGCCGATCGAGAGCCCGCGGGCCGAGAGCCCGTAGCGCTGGCCGCGGCCGAGCACGCGAAAATAGCTCGCGCCGATGAAGGAGATCAGCTCGTCGAAAACGCGCGGATCGTTCAGCGGATAATGCAGCCGGAAGCCGGCGAAGCCGAGATTGACCGGCAGCGGCTTGTCGAACTTGGTGCGCCCGTAATCGAACAGGTTCGCCGAATAGGGCACCGGCATCGGCACCCCCTCGCGAATGACATTGACGGTCACCGGCCGGGTGAAGAGGAAGCCGGGATGGAACATCTGCATCCGGAAGCCGGAGTTCGACTGGGCGAGCAGCGCCCGTTCCGGCCGGAAGCGGATCTCGCGCCAGGCGTCGAAGTCGAGGCGGGTCAGCGCCTCCGGCAGGCTCGGGCCCGCCTCATAGGGCGCCGCCGAGATCTCGCGGGCGCGGCGCAGCACTTCCTCGAAGCCGAATCGCGGCTGCGGCGGCGACGCCTCGGGCTGCTGGGCCAGCAGCGCCTGCGGTGCAGCGGCGGCGCACAGGGCTGCACTCAGCCCGGCCAGAACCCGGCGGCGGTCAGTCACGATCATAGAGAAGCTCGCCCCAGTCGATATGGCGCCCCGAAGGCGCTTTCCGACAATGACTTAGGGGATGAATTGGGGCCGGTCTAGGGCATCGGCGAGGCCAGGACGGGCCCATACCCGGGCTGCCGCCACGCTGCAGCGACGGCAGCGCGGAATCCTTAGCCGCGTTCGGCAAAAAAACCGCATCCGGCCGTAAGAAAAAACTTGAAGCCGGGGGCACCCGTCCGTATATGGGCCTTACCCAATTCGCACGTGCCTGTGGCCGCGTGCCGGTCGGTGGGCATCCGGACAAGAGGCCGGACAGCCGCCAGGGATGGGAAACGGATGGAGGGGGATGGATATCCCCTCAAATCACGCTCCCGGTCTTCGCAAGAAGGCCGCTCCCGAACAGCGACTGGCAGCCGGAGGCGAAACCGGCGAACCCCGAATCTCCACGGGGGACGTAGCTTAAAGCAACGACGGAGCGGGCTTTTTTGGTCTCGTCAGCCCTCCAAAGGCTGACACCGAAGAGGCTTGTCCTTCATTGCCGGGCGTGCGGGGTTAATCTCCCAATCGACGGTGTTTTCGGGTCCGGACGTCTCGTCCGCAGTCCTTGGCGTCTCCATCGCGCCTCGGATCGCGAACGTTTCAACCGGCTACACGTCGTATCGGCGCCGCTTGCGCCGAAGAGGAGCAGCGTCTCATGACCGAGCGCATCCGTGAATTTCTGCGTGACCGCCGCGAGGATGGTCCCTGCGTCGTGATCGACCTCGAGGTCGTGCGCGAGAACTATGTCGCCTTCTCCCGGGCGCTGCCGGACACCCGCGTCTTCTACGCGGTCAAGGCGAACCCGGCGCCGGAAGTGCTGCGCCTTTTGGCCAAGCTCGGCTCCTGCTTCGATTGCGCCTCGGTCGTCGAGATCGAGCTCGCACTCTCGGCCGGCGCCACGGCGGACCGCATCTCCTTCGGCAACACCATCAAGAAGGAGCGCGACGTCGCCCGTGCGATGGAGCTCGGCGTGCGCCTGTTCGCCGTCGACTGCATCGCCGAGACCGACAAGATCGTCCGTGCGGCCAAGCTGACCGGCGCGCAGGATGCGAGCATCTTCTGCCGCATCCTCTGCGACGGCGCCGGCGCCGACTGGCCGCTCTCGCGCAAGTTCGGCTGCGTGCCCGAAATGGCTGCGGACGTGCTCGAGCACGGCCATCGCAACGGTCTGCGCGCCTATGGCATCTCGTTCCATGTCGGCTCGCAGCAGGCGAACGTGCATGCTTGGGATTCGGCCCTGGCCTCGGCCTCGGCCGTGTTCAAGGAGTGCGCCATCCGCGGCATGTCGCTGTCGATGGTCAACCTCGGCGGCGGCTTCCCGGCACGCTATCTGCGACCGATCCCGGGCGTTCCGGCCTATGGCGATGCGATCTTCCAGGCGCTGTCGAAGCATTTCGGCAACCGCCTGCCGGAGACCATCATCGAGCCGGGTCGCGGCATGGTCGGCGAAGCCGGCCTGATCGAGGCCGAGGTCGTGCTGATCTCGAAGAAGAGCGAGGACGACCAGGTGCGCTGGGTCTATCTCGACATCGGCAAGTTCAACGGACTGGCCGAGACGATGGACGAGGCGATCCGCTACCCGATCCGTACGGAGCGTGACGGCGACGCCACGGTCCCTTGCGTGCTGGCCGGCCCGACCTGCGATTCGGTCGACGTGCTCTACGAGAAGACGCCGTACATGCTGCCGTTCTCGCTCGAGATCGGCGACAAGGTGCTGATCGAGGGCACCGGCGCCTATACGACGACCTATTCGGCCGTCGCCTTCAACGGCTTCCCGCCGCTGAAGCAGTACGTCATCTGACGGAAAAACGGGGCTGGTTCGCCAGCCCCTGACCAATCGGGTCCGGCGAAGCGCCCTGCCATGATCGGCAGGCCGTCCGGGAAACCGGGCGGAGCGTCCGCGCCTCCAGAATGGAGCGCGCGGGCGTGGCTCCCGCCGGACCCAATTTTCTCATTCCCTTGACGTCGAGGCCGCGTTCGCGCGGCGCCGGGAAGGTTCGCGAAGCCGCGGACGCTCCGGCCGGAGGTGCGCCATGATCACGATTCGCGAGGAAATCGCCGCGGATGTCCCGGCCCGCGAGCTCTTGCTCGACCGCTGCTTCGGCGAGCGCCGCACCGCCAAGTCGAGCGAGCGCCTGCGCGAGGGCCGCCTGCCGGCCGAAGGCCTGGCGCTGACTGCCGAGCGCGACGGCGCGATCGTAGCGACCGTGCGGCTCTGGCATGTCGAGGCCAATGGCCGGCCGGCGCTGCTGCTCGGCCCGCTCGCGGTCGCGCCCGAGCTGCATGGCGAAGGGCTTGGCGGCACGATGATGCGCGAGGCGATCGCCCGCGCCGCGGGCCGCGGCCATGGCGCCATCCTGCTCGTCGGCGACGCGCCCTATTACCAGCGCTTCGGCTTCTCGGCCGAGCCGATGGCGGAGCTCGCCATGCCCGGCCCGGTCGAGCGCGAGCGCTTCCTTGGCCTCGAGCTGCGCGAAGGCGCGCTCGCCGACGCGAGCGGCGTGCTCAAGCCCACCGGCGCGCTCGTCGCGACCGAGGGAATGGACGGTCTCCGACGTCGCGCCGCCTGAACGTTCGGCCGCGCCGTAGTCGGCCTGTCATCGAAACGCGTCATGAGGGCGAAAGCCCTTGGCAGCGCAAGCGGGTGCAGGCTGATTCAGCCGGCGCCCGCCCTCGATGAAGACAGCCGCATCATGCCCATTGCCCCCTCTCCGACCCGCATGACCGCTCGGCCGGCTGGCGCAGCGTTCCCGGGGCGAACGGCATGACGCAGCGCTCCTTCGCGGCGGACATGGGCCATGGCCTCCATAGGCCGCAAGTCGGCAACTTCGAAGCCCCCCGGCGTCAATCCCGGCAACGAGTAAGGCGCCGGCATTGACGCCGGGGGGCCGGACACATACCAGCCTTCGCTTGTTTGCAACCAGACCACCCAGGAGTTGAAAAGAATGATGGATTGGCCCGTACACGGCGAGATCAGCGGCCCGATCGTGATGATCGGTTTCGGTTCGATCGGCCGCGGGACGCTGCCGCTGATCGAGCGGCATTTCAAATATGACAAGAGCCGGTTCGTGGTGATCGCGCCCGACGATGACAACCGGGCGCTTCTGGACGAACGCGGCATCCGCTTCATCCAGGAAGCCGTGACGCTCGAGAACTACAAGTCCATGCTCGAACCCCTGCTGACCGCAGGCGGCGGCCAGGGCTTTTGCGTCAACCTGTCCTGCGACACAGGCTCGCGCGACCTGATGGAATTCTGCTCCAGCCTCGGAGCCCTCTATATCGATACGGTCAACGAGCCCTGGCTCGGCTTCTATTTCGACCAGAGCAAGGGCCCGGCCGAGCGCTCGAACTACGCGCTGCGCGAGATGACGCTCGCCGCCAAGCGCGCCCGCGCGCCCGGCTCGACGACGGCCGTCTCGTGCTGCGGCGCCAATCCCGGCATGGCTTCCTGGCTGGCCAAGAAGGCCCTGCTCAACCTCGCCTCCGATCTGCGCCTGAACCTGCCCGAGCCGAAGACCCGCGAGGAGTGGGCCGCGCTGATGCAGCATGCCGGCGTCAAGGGCATCCATATCGCCGAGCGCGACACGCAACGCTCGCGCAATCCCAAGCCGCCGGGCGTCTTCGTCAACACCTGGTCGGTCGAAGGCTTCATCTCGGAAGCCGTGCAGCCCTCCGAGCTGGGCTGGGGCACCCATGAACGCTGGATGCCGGAGAACGCCTACACGCATGAGACCGGATCGCAGTCCGCGATCTATCTGATGCAGGCCGGTGCCGAGACCAAGGTCAGGAGCTGGTGCCCGACCCCCGGCCCGCAATACGGCTTCCTCGTCACGCATAACGAGTCGATCTCGCTGTCTGACTACTTCACCGTGCGCGACGACAGCGGCAAGGCGGTTTACCGGCCGACCTGCCACTACGCCTATCATCCGGCCAACGACGCCGTGCTCTCGCTGCACGAGATGTTCGGCAATGCCGGCCGCCCGCAGACCGAGCACCACATCCTCGAGGAAAACGAGGTTGTCGACGGCATCGACGAGCTCGGCGTGCTGCTCTACGGCCACGCGAAGGGCGCCTACTGGTTCGGCTCGCAGCTCTCGACCGACGAGGCGCGCACCCTGGCACCCTACCAGACCGCGACCGGCTTGCAGGTGACCTCTGCGGTGCTCGCCGGCATGGTCTGGGCCCTGGAGAACCCGCGCTCGGGCATCGTCGAGGTCGAGGAGATGGACGTCAATCGCTGCCTCGAGATCCAGCAGCCCTATCTCGGCCCGGTCGCCGGCTACTACACCGACTGGACCCCGCTCGACGGCCGCCCGGGCCTGTTCCCGGAGGACATCGACACTTCCGACCCCTGGCAGTTCCGCAACATCCTGGTGCGCTGAGCAGACAGCGCGTCATTCTCAGGCGACCGCAGGGAGACCCGAGAATCCCAGGCTGGGATAAGCCCGGCGATGACGCCAACAAAAAAGGCCCGCCTTCCGGCGGGCCTTTCGCGTTCGAGAGACTGGCGCGGTCAGAAGCCCGGCGTCGCGAAGCTGTTGGCGAAGGGGTTGCGACCGCCACCGATGCGCGGCGGCAGGGTGCCCTCGCCATAAAGTTCGCCGGACGCCGCATAGACCGGGCTGGCCGTGATGTTCTGCGTCGCATAGCGGTTCATGCTGCCGACGGCGACGACATTGCCGGCATCGAAATAGCTGCGCTTCTGCACGGTGATGCGCAGCGGCCGCCGCTCCTGCGCCTCGGCCAGCGAGGCTGCGAACGTTACAGCCGCAAGCGATATGGCAAGGCCGGCGGCAAGGTGCGAAAGCGAACGCATGGAAGGTCTCCTGAGGCGGCTGCCCCGCCGGGGCTGATGTCCAATCGGTGACGCAACGGTACAACGCTAGAGTTAATGCTTTTGTTGCGCGTTGCCAGGGGTGAGCTGCGATAACGAGGCCGTTACCGCGCCTGCGCCGGCTTGCCGGCAGCAGTCTTCAGGGCCGGGGCCTTGCCGTCCGCATCGAGCCAGGAGCCCTTGCGCCCGGTCGCCGCCTGTCGCGGGACCGAGCAGCCCGGCCGGCGGTTGAGCTCGGCCTTGGCGAAGGCGCCGCGCAGCTCGTGATCGTCACCGGCGCTGAGCAGGTCGATCCGGTCGAGCATGCAGACGAGCTGGGCCCGCTCGGCAGGCTTGGCGTCGCCGCCGCACCACCAGCCGGAGAAGGACAGATGCGCCGCCCCGTCGAGATGGCGAAAACCGATGCAGGCGCGGCCGACGCTGCCGTCGCTCAGGCTGATGTCGGCGGTCTCGACCGTGCCGAACTTGGTCTCGACCGGGGTCGTCGCGCCGCTGCGCCCGACGGAGAGGCCGCGCGCCGCGCTTTCCCGCACCAGCGCGATCACGAAGGGCTGCGACAACCCCGCCGGAGCAGCCTCCACGGCTCCTTCGCGGTTGACCTGCAGCTTCAGTGCCAGAAGCGGCTTGTCGTCACCGAATTCGCCGAAGCTCAGCATGTCCTCGCGCCGCGAGCCGTCCTGGCTGCGCCGCGCCTCATAGCCGGTGCGCCGGCCGAGCTCAGGCGTTTCTAGGCCGAACAGCGCGATCGGCCGCGCGACATTGATCCAGCCATCCTGGCCGAAGGCGGCCGGAACCGCCTGGACGCGTACGTCCCGGATCGCCGGTGCGGCCGGCGCCTCGACCGGCGTCATCGTCGACAGGCTCGGCAGGGATGCCTCCGGCGGACCGGAGGAGAGCCCGGCGACCAGGGTCGCGGTCAGCCCGATGCCGGTGGCAGCGGCGGCACCGCGCCAGACCAAGCCACGGGTCAGCCCGAAACCACCCGAGCGCGCACGGCGCCCGATGGCCCGCGCCAATGCGGAAACGCCTGCCTCGAGCGCATCGGCAAGATCGATCAGCATGGCGACGGGATCGATGCGCTTTGCCGCCCCTGTCCTGGCCTCGCCAGCCGGCGCCGGCTTGCTCAGGCGCGGCATGGCGGCCCGCAGCCGTTCCCGAATGGCGCTTATGATATCCCCGGACACGGCACGAACCCGACCAATTGCGGTCACCGGAGGCCATAGGCCGCCTGCTTCCGCTCCTCACCCGGGGGCAGCTTCGGCCGGCTGCGTCAGTGGGCCGTTACCGCCGGCGCGCGATCGCGAAACAGGGTCAACGGCGGGTAATGAGGCAGGGTTAACGCTGGCTTTTCAGCCTGGCAGACCGGTCTGCCGATTGACATTTCGCCGGCGGCAGTGTTTGGGAAGCCCTGCTGGAATATGCTGTCTTTCCGGCTTCGCGATGACGCTCAGCTCTGGGTTGGCTCTGTGACCTTCCGTCCGACGACGAAACGCACGACCGAGACGGCGACCGGGAAAACCCGGACGCTGCGCTGACGCTTCGCCTCGATTCCGGGTTCTCCCCCCCGGCCGGGGTCAATGGCCGGAACCGCGATCGAACAAGCGGTGAAGGTCTTCCCCGGGGAGGCTGAACCGGTTTCGCCAGAAGGAATTCCTGACATGAGCTTCAAGGTCGCGGTAGTCGGCGCCACGGGCAATGTGGGCCATGAGATGCTCGACATCCTGGCCGAGCGGGCCTTCCCCGTCAGCGAGGTGGTGGCGCTCGCCTCGACCCGTTCGATCGGCACCGAGGTCTCCTTCGGCGACAAGACGCTGAAGGTGAAGGCGCTCGACCATTACGACTTCTCCGATACCGATATCTGCCTGATGTCGGCCGGCGGCGCCGTCTCGAAGGAGTGGTCGCCGAAGATCGGCGCGCAGGGCTGCGTCGTCATCGACAACTCCTCGACCTGGCGCATGCACCCCGACGTGCCGCTGGTCGTGCCCGAGGTCAACGCCGCTGCGGCCGCCGGCTTCCGCAAGATGAACATCATCGCCAACCCGAACTGCTCAACCGCGCAGCTCGTCGTGGCGCTGAAGCCGCTGCATGAGCATTTCGGCATCAAGCGTGTCGTCGTCTCGACCTATCAGTCGGTCTCCGGCGCCGGCAAGGAGGGCATGGACGAGCTCTTCAACCAGACCCGCGCCGTGTTCTCGGCCGGCGAGGTCGCCGCCAAGAAGTTCTCCAAGCGCATCTCCTTCAACGTCATCCCCCACATCGACGTCTTCATGGAAGACGGCTTCACCAAGGAAGAGTGGAAGATGATGGCGGAGACCAAGAAGATCCTCGATCCGAAGATCAAGCTGACCGCGACCTGCGTGCGCGTCCCGGTCTTCATCGGCCATTCCGAGAGCGTCAACATCGAGTGCGAGAAGCCGGTCACGGCCGACGAGGCGCGCGAGATCCTGCGCGCGGCGCCGGGCATCCTCGTCATCGACAAGCACGAGCCCGGTGGCTACATCACCCCGCATGAGGCGGCCGGCGAGGACGCGACCTACATCTCGCGCATCCGCGAGGACAATACGGTCGAGAACGGCCTCGCCTTCTGGTGCGTCTCCGACAATCTGCGCAAGGGCGCGGCGCTGAATGCGGTCCAGATCGCCGAGGTCCTGATCAACCGCAAGCTGATCCAGCCGCGCAAGAAGGCGGCCTGAGGCCGCCCGCCATTGAAGATGGCCGCCGGATCAGGCGGCCATCTTGCGGCAGCTCGCGGCGCAGGCCCGGCAGGCGCTGACGCATCCGGCCATCTCGCCGACGCGTTCGCAATCGCGGGCGCAATCCTCGCAGCTCCCGGCGCGTTCGGCGCGTATCCCCGCTGCAACCTGATGTAACAATAGCCGGCGCAGAAACCGGCTTCCGCGGGCATCGCCCGGACATGGGCACCGTTCCGTCTTAGCGCGACCGGCCGGCCGCCGAATCGGCTAGGGTCGCGAACCTTCCTCGATGCATCGTTGGCGTGCCACACTCAGCCCCACCAGAACTGCGGCCGTCACCGGCCGAGCCCGCGCCGCCACCGCGTCGCGAGAACGCCTTGCGTGGCATCGGCCTCGTCCTGATCGGCGGCATCTTCCTGTCCAGCGCCGACGCGGTCTCGAAGGTTCTCGCCGCCAGCACACCGGCGCTGCAGATCACCTGGCTGCGCTATGCCGCCTTCTCGCTGATCATGCTCGCCGTCGCCATGCCCGGTGGCATCGCCAGGCTGAAGCCCCGGCGCCTGTCCCTGCAGTTGCTGCGTGGTGTCGCCGTCACCGTCTCCTCGATCTTCTTCGTCTCCTCCCTGAAATATCTGCCGATCGCCGACGCCACCGCGACGAGCTTCATCTCGCCGCTCTTCGTGACCGCGCTCTCGATCCCGCTGCTCGGCGAGAAGATCGGCTGGCGGCGCTGGACGGCGACGGCCATCGGCCTGGTCGGGGTGCTGATCGTGGTCAGGCCCGGCGGCGCCGGCTTCCAGCTCGCCGCCCTCCTGCCAGCCCTTTCGGCATCGGCCTGGGCCTTCGCGCTGATCTTCACCCGGATGATGAGCGCGACCGAGAACCCGGTCACCACCCTGGCCTGGTCGGCGGTCGTCGGCTTCCTGCTGCTGAGCGTGCTGCAGCCCATCGACTGGCAGCCGCTGACCGCCGAGGCGATCTGGCTCGGCATCTTCATCGGCGTCTCCTCGACGATCGGCCACTGGTTCGTCATCCTGGCCTTCCGCCATGCCGACGCCTCGCTGCTCGCGCCCTTCGCCTATATGCAACTGCTCTGGGCCTCGCTGTTCGGCTTCGTCCTGTTCGCGGCGCTGCCGGACCGCTTCACCTGGCTCGGCGCGGTGATCATCACCGGCTCCGGCCTCTACATCGCCCATCGCGAGCGCATCCGCGCCCGTGGCCCGCTCACGCGGCGCTAGGCTTGCATCCGCCAGCGGCGTGAAGCGCTATCCATCGGACGACATCCGCCTGCCGAGACGCCCCGCCATGGCCGAGCCGACCGTCACCGCTCCGAACCGCCGCACCTTGCTGGCGACGGCCGCGGCCGGCCTGCTCTCGACCTGTTCGCCGCTTCGCCTGCTCAACGCCCTGACGCCGGACGATGCCGGCGGACGCCTCGCGGCGAGCGGCATCGCCTATGGACCGCAAGCACGCCACCGGCTCGACATCTACGTCCCGGAGGTCGTCACCGACGGCCCGGCACCGGTCATCGTCTTCCTCTATGGCGGCGGTTGGAACAGCGGCGAGCGCGCCGATTATGCCTTCGTCGGCAGTGCCTTCGCCGCCCAGGGCTTCGTCACCGTCATCCCCGACTACCGGCTCGTGCCCGAGGTGCGCTTTCCCGTTTTCGTCGAGGATGGTGCGCTCGTCCTGCGCTGGGTCCGCGACAACATCGCCGCTCATGGCGGCGATGCCTCCGGCGTGGTGCTGAGCGGTCATTCGGCCGGCGCCTATATCGCGATGATGCTGGCGCTCGATCCGCGCTATCTCGCCCGCGTCGGCCTGCGGTCCGGTTTCCTGCGCAGCGTCGCCGGGCTGGCCGGCCCTTACGACTTCCTGCCGCTCGACGATCCCCGCAGCATCGCTGCCTTCGGCCAGTATCCGCGCCCGGCCGAGACCCAGCCGGTCAGCTATGCCAGCCGCCGCGCGCCGCGCATCCTGCTCGCCACCGGCGAGGCCGACGAGACGGTGAGGCCGCGCAACAGCCAGGCGCTCGCCGGCAAGCTCGCGGCCGCCGGCGCGCAGGTCGAGCTCAGGAGCTATCCGGATCTCGGCCATGCCGGCATCCTGCTCGCCCTCGGCCGCGGCTTTCGCGACCGGGCGCCGGTGCTCGCCGATATCGTGCGCTTCGCGAAGGGCGGTTAATCCGGCCTCTTCACGCTGTATTGCGCCAGGAACATCTGCACAGCCGAACCGACCACACGCGCGATCTCATCGTCGCCCGGCGGCATGGGCAGGGCGTTGAAGAGGCGCGGGCGCGTCAGCGTCGACTGGCAGAGGTCGATGAATTGCGCCGCAGCCAGCGCCGGCTCGTCGATCACGAGCTCGCCGAGCTCGACCCGCCGGGCGAGGAAGGCGGCGAGACGCTGCGTTCCCTGCATCGGGCCGCGCTCATAGAACTCGCGGCCCAGCTCCGGCATGCGCTCGGCGACGCCGAGCACGATTCGCTGGGCGCTCAGTGCGAAGCCGCCGGTGATCAGCCTGACCAGCCTCTCGCCGAAGCTTGCGAGCGCATGCGCCAGATCCGGATCATCGGCCAGCGCCTCGTAGATGCCCTGCTTCTGCTTTTCGCGCTCGCGCTCGATCAGCGCGATGAACAGGTGCTCCTTGTCCTCGAAATAGACATAGAGCGTGCCCTTGGAGACATTCGCCGCCGCGGCAATGTCAGCCATGCTCGACGCGTCGAAGCCGCGCGTCCTGAAGACCACATGCGCACCTTCCAAAATCTGGTGGCGCTTGTCGGGATCGCCGCCGGCAACGCGTCGGTTGCGGGAGTGCTTTCTGGCTTCCGGCTCCGCTATCGCAGTCATTCGTTCCATCCGCGGCGCATTTCGCATCTGCAAAATAATCGAACCGAACGGTTCGATTTGCACTTGATATGCTTCCTTTCCGGCGCTATCTCAAGCCCTATCGAACCGATGGGTTCGAATTGAGATCGTCAGGACAACAGCATGACGGCCGAAACCCTTCTTGAAAAGCAATCCGAGGCCCGCCGCGACCGATTGAAGCTGGTCGATGCGCGGCTCGAGACGGCGCAGCCGCAATCCGAAGCCCGCAAGCCGGAAGAAGCGGCGCCGGGCAGCGAGCAGAGCGCGACCAGGCCGCCGGCGCGCCGCTCCCCCGTCAAGCGCATGGCGCTGATCCTCGTCGCCGGAACCGTGCTGGCGGCCGGCGGCTGGTTCGGCGTCGACTGGTGGCGTAATGGCCGCTTCATCGTCACGACCGACGACGCCTATGTCGGCGCCGAGATGGCGACGATCTCGGCCAAGCTCGCGGCCAATGTCGCGACCGTCTCCGTCACCCAGAATCAGGAGGTCAAGGCCGGACAGCCTCTGGTCGGCCTCGACGATGGCGACCAGCGCATCGCGCTCGAAAGCGCGCGGGCAAAGAGCGCGACCGCCGCCGCCACCCTGTCCCGCATCGACGCCCAGACCGACGCCGCCCGCGCCAGCCTGCTGCAGGCCCAGGCGCAGGCGACCTCGGCCGAGGCGGCGGTGACCCGCAGCCTCGCGGATTTCGACCGCGCCAAGAGCCTTGCCGCCAAATCCTATGGCTCGCAGGCGACGCTCGACGCGGCGACCGCCGCGCGCGACCAGGCCGCCGCCGCGCTCGCCAGCGCACAGGCCGGCGTCGCCCAGGCGAAGGCCAATATCGAGGTGCTGCAGGCGCAGCGCGTCGAGGCCGCCCGCCAGGCCGATGAGCTCAAGGTCGCCGAGGAGAAGGCGGCGCGCGATCTCTCCTTCGCGAAGATCGCCGCGCCGATCGACGGGCTCGTCGCCAACACCAATGTCCAGCTCGGCGACCTCGTCAGCGCCGGCAAGCGGCTGATGTCGATCGTCCCGCTCGACAAGGTCTATGTCGATGCCAACTTCAAGGAGACGCAGGTCGGCCCGCTGAAGATCGGCGACAAGGCTCATGTCACCATCGACGCTTTGCCCGGCCAGGTCTTCGAGGGCACGGTCAGCGGCATTGCCGGCGGCACCGGCTCGGTGTTCTCGCTGCTGCCGGCCGACAACGCCACCGGCAACTTCACCAAGATCGTCCAGCGCGTGCCGGTGCGCATCGCGCTGGCGCCCGAGGCGGTCGCCCGCCACACGCTGCGCCCCGGCATGTCGGTGGTGGTCTCGATCGACCCGCGGCCGCAGGCCCGCTGAGCCGACCAGTATGCGAGCCCTCATCCTGAGGAGCCGTCCTGCAAGGGACGGCGTCTCGAAGGATGGTCCAGCGCCCCCTGGAGCCAGTCTTCGAGACGCGGCCTGACGGCCGCTCCTCAGGATGAGGGCTGCGAAAACGAAAAGCCAGGGAGGCCATGATGGCCACCGCGACCCTTGCCAGCCCAGCCGGCGCCCCGCCGGCTTCCGACGCCATCCCGGCAAGGCGGATCTTCGCCTTCCTCGCCATGGTCTTCGGCATGTTCATGGCGATCCTGGACATCCAGATCGTCTCGGCTTCGCTGGCCGAGATCCAGGCCGGGCTTTCAGCCTCGGCTGACGAGATCGCCTGGGTCCAGACCGCCTATCTGATCGCCGAAGTGATCATGATCCCGCTGTCGGGCTATCTCAGCCGGGCGCTTTCGACCCGCGTCTTCTTCTCGATCGCCGCTGCCGGCTTCACCGTCGCGAGCGTGCTCTGCGCGATGTCGTCCTCGATCAGCGAGATGATCCTGTGGCGCGCCGTCCAGGGCTTCATCGGCGGCGGCATGATCCCCGGCGTCTTCGCGGCGGCCTTCACCATCTTCCCGGCCTCGAAGCGCCCGATCGTCTCGCCGCTGATCGGCCTGATCGCGACGCTCGCCCCGACCATCGGCCCGACCATTGGCGGCTATCTCAGCCATGCCTTCTCCTGGCACTGGCTCTTCCTGATCAATGTCGTGCCCGGCATCGGCGTCTCGATCGCCGCCTGGACGCTGATCGACTTCGACAAGCCGGACCACAGCCTGCTCAAGCGCTTCGACTGGCTCGGCCTCGCCGGCATGGCCGCCTTCCTCGGCAGCCTGGAATACGTGCTGGAGGAAGGCACGCGGCTCGACTGGTTCCAGAGCCATGAGATCGTCTTCTTCACCGGGCTGATGCTCGTCGGCTGCGTGCTGTTCTTCTGGCGGGCGCTGACCCGCGACGACCCGCTGGTCGACCTCTACGCCTTCCGCAACCGCAACTTCGCCTTCGGCTCGCTGTTCTCCTTCACCATGGGCATCGGCCTCTACGGGCTGACCTATCTCTACCCGGTCTATCTCGGGCGCATCCGCGGCTATGACGCGCTGATGATCGGCGAGACCATGTTCGTCACGGGACTGGCGATGTTCCTGACCGCGCCGATCGCCGGCCGGCTGTCGCAGAAGCTCGACCCGCGCATCATGATGATGGTGGGTTTCGGCGGCTTCGCACTCGGCACCTATCTCGCCTCCTTCGTCACCGCCGACTGGGATTTCAATGAATTGCTGATCCCTCAGATCCTGCGCGGCTGCTCGCTGATGCTGTGCATGGTGCCGATCAACAATCTCGCGCTCGGCACCCTGCCGCCGCAGCAACTCAAGAACGCGTCGGGCCTCTACAACCTGACGCGCAATCTCGGCGGCGCCGTCGGCCTCGCCTTGATCAACACCTTCCTCAACAGCCGCACCGACCTGCACATCGCCCGTCTGCACGAGGCCGTCGCCGCCGGGCGGCAGGTCGCGGAGGAGAATCTCGCCATGCTGACCCAGCGCTTCGCCGAATATGGCGACGCCGCCCAGTCGATGGCGCTCGCGCTGATGAACCAGCGGGCCCACAAGCAGGCGCTGGTCATGGCTTTCGGCGACATCTTCCTGGCCCTGACCTTCGTCTTCGCCGCGCTCGTCGCGCTCGCTTTGTTCATGCGCAAGCCCGGCCAGGCCGCGCCTGCCGGAGCCGGTCACTGACGCGGCCGGGGCTCGCGCCTGCGCCTGGGACATCCGCTGATGCGTCTTGCCGCAGGGGGGCAGCAATTGACACGCGCCCCGCGAGAAGGCAAAAATGATAACAATATCAGTAGTTTAGATAAATTCTAAACTACATGAAACAGAGCTTGCGAGTTTGGAAGGCGTTTCATGAGCATTCTGTCCCTGAAGGATGGCGTCCCGGCGCGCAGTCAGACGGACCAGATTCCGTGGCCCCAGAAGGCCCCGGCCGCCTGCCCGATCAGCGCCGTGAAGTCCCGCCTGCGCAGCGTCGGCCTGCGGCCGACCCGCCAGCGTATGGCGCTCGGCTGGCTGCTCTTCGCCAAGGGCGACCGCCATGTCAGCGCCGAGATGCTCTATGAGGAAGCGCTCCGGGCGCGCGAGCCGCTGTCGCTGGCGACCGTCTACAACACGCTGCGGCAGTTCTCCGAGGCCGGCCTGCTGCGCCAGGTTTCGGTCTCCGGTCCGAAGACCTTCTTCGACACCAACGTCTCCGAGCACCACCACTTCTACAACGAGGACGACGAGACGGTCGTCGACATCCCGGGCTCCGAGATCCAGGTCTCCGGCCTGCCCGTCGCACCGGAGGGCATGGTCGTCTCCTCGGTCGAGGTCATCGTCCGCTTGCGCCGGGCCGACGGACAGGAGAGCGTCGCCAAGCTCGCGGGGGACGGCCGGGCGTGATCGTCTGCTCCTGCAACGTTCTTTCCTGCCGGCAGATCAAGGGCACCATCGCTTCGGACGGCTCCGGCCCGAAGACCGCGGGCGAGGCCTATGATTGCCTCGGCTGCAGCCCGGATTGCGGCCGCTGCGCCCGACAGGTGCGGGCCATCCTGGCCGAGGCGCGCGCCGCCTGCGCCAGCCAATGCCATAGTTGCGCCAGCCGCGAGCTCGAATGCGCCGTGCATGTCTCGGTCGGCTTGATGATGGCCGGCATCGAGGAGAACGACGACCGCGTGGCCGCCTGAGCTTTCTCGCCGACCACAGCGAATCCGCCCTTTCCTTTCCAGCAGCATCACCCTACATTAGGATCATTCTAATGTGGATTGCTTGCGAGGAGAGTGGCGATGAAGGGTGACAAGAAGGTCATCGAATACCTCAACAAGGGCCTGCGCTCCGAGCTCACGGCCATCAACCAGTACTGGCTGCACTACCGGATCCTCGACAATTGGGGTCTGAAGGACATGGCCAAGGTCTGGAAGAAGGAATCGATCGAGGAGATGGTCCATGCCGACCGCTTCACCGACCGCATCCTCTTCCTCGAAGGCTTCCCGAACATGCAGACGCTCGATCCGCTGCGGATCGGCGAGAACGTCAAGGAAGTGATCGAATGCGATCTCAAGGCCGAGATCGAGGCCCGCGCCCTTTATCAGGAAGCTGCCAAATACTGCCGCGAGGTCGGCGACTACCCGTCCGAGGAGCTGTTCAAGGACCTGATGAAGGATGAGGAAGGCCATATCGACTTCCTCGAGACCCAGCTTGACCTGATCGGCCGCATCGGCCTCGAACTCTACACCCAGAAGCATGTCGGCGGCCTCGAGGGCGACGACCACTAAGCTCGCGACTGCGCGATCTTCCGGAGGCCGGGCCCGAGCGATCGGCCCGGCCTTTCCTTTTGGGCCCGGCTTCCGCCTGGCTGTAGGCGCCGCGCGCCATGCCCTTTCTCGGGGACTCGCCCTTGCCGTGGCGTCGTGCCAGACAGGCGCCATCGGTGCTGGAGGGATTTGCCGTGGCGGCCACGATCATCGCAGTCAGCCGGGACGACCGGCACCGCTTCAGCAAGCCGAGGCTCACCGCGATCCGCCTGCTCGCCGGCCTCGGCGTCGAGGGCGACGCCCATTGCGGCGAGACGGTGAAGCACCGCTCCCGCGTCGCGATCGACCCGACCCAGCCGAATCTCCGGCAGGTCCACCTGCTCCAGGCCGAACTTTTCGACGAGCTGTCGGCTTCAGGCTTTACCCTGAGGCCCGGCGACATGGGCGAGAACCTGACGACGCAGGGCATCGACCTGCTCGGCCTGCCGGTCGGAACGCGCCTTCGGCTCGGCCAAGAGGCGCTGGTCGAGATCACCGGCCTGCGCAACCCTTGTGCCCAGATCGAGGCCTTTCAGCCCGGCCTGCTCAAGGCGGTTCTCGGTCGCGATGCGAACGGCAACCTGATCCGCAAGGCCGGCATCATGGGCATCGTGCTTGCAGGCGGTGAGGTCAGGCCGGGCGATGCGATCGCGGTGACGCTGCCTGCCCTGCCGCACCGGGCCCTCGAACGCGTTTGAGGCGGCGCACCTCTCGGCACGCCGCCTCGAAAACCTCACCCTGAAACGCTGAAGCGCTCAGACGTAGCTGACATTCGCCGCTTCCGGGCCCTTCTTGCCGGCGCGGATCGAGAAGCGCACGCGCTGCCCGTCCATCGGCGGCTGCAGGCCGCTGCGGCTCAGCGAGCTGACATGCAGGAACACGTCAGCTCCGCCCTGGTCCGGCGCGATGAAACCGAAGCCGCGATCGGCATTGAAGAACTTCACGGCACCATCAAAGGGGCCTTCCATCGGCGCGCTCGCGCCACGGTCATAGCTGCTGGCGCCACCGCGGTCGTAACCGCCACCGCCATAGCCGCCACCGCC
>JAKFDB010000163.1:0-24473 GCA_036676315.1 Bradyrhizobiaceae bacterium | reverse complement strand
CTTCAACATCTTCCTCAATCGCGTCACCAAGCCCGGTGGCTGCGAACTCGAGCCCGCCGGCGTAATCGAGGGACTGATCGAGGCTATCGTCGACCGCGCCGCCGAAGTCCTGCGCGGTGTCGGCGACCGCATCGACATGCGCTCGCGCCAGATCTTCGACGGCAACAGCGCCAGCGTCGAGCAGGGCCGCGTCTATCAGGCGGTGGTGCGCAAGATCGGCCAGTACGAGCACATCATCTCGAATGTGCGCGAGAGCATGGTCTCGGTCGAGCGCGTGCTGCTCTACCTCTCGGCCAACTTCAAGCGCACCAAGAAGGCGGCGAGCGGCTTCACCCCGGAATGGCGGGCTGCGATCCGCGACGTCCAGGCGATCGAGGAGCACGCCACCTTCCTGTCGAACAAGCTGCAGTTCATGCTGAACGCGACGCTCGGCCTGGTCAGCATCGAGCAGAACAAGATCATCAAGCTGTTCTCGGTCGTCGCGGTGGTCTTCATGCCACCGACGCTCGTCGCCTCGATCTACGGCATGAACTTCGAGAAGATGCCCGAGTTGAAGTGGCAGATCGGCTATCCGATGTCGCTCGGCATCATGGTGGTCGCGGCGATCCTGCCCTACCTCTTCTTTCGCTGGAAGAAATGGCTCTGACCCTGCCGGGACGAGCCGCCTTCCGCTAGCCTGCCCGGATGACGCTGCCGCAGATTCTCTCCTGTTCCCTGGTCGCCGCGATGATGGCGGCCTTTGTCTGGGGCAAGCTGCGCTATGACGTCGTCGCCCTGCTGGCGCTGCTCGCCGGCGTCGTGCTCGGCGTCGTCCCGGCAAAGGAGGCCTTCAAGGGCTTCTCCGACGACATCGTCATCATCGTCGCCAGCGCCCTGATCGTCAGTGCTGCCGTGGCGCGCTCGGGCCTCGTCGAGACCGCGCTCGCCCGCATCGCCCCGGCACTGCGCTCGACGCAGGCGCAGGTCACTGTCCTCGTCTTCGTCGTCGCCGCCATGTCGGCGATCATCAAGAACATCGGCGCGCTCGCGATGATGCTGCCGATCGCCTATCAGCTCGCCCGCAAGGACGGGAAGTCGCCTTCGGTCTTCCTGATGCCGATGGCCTTCGCCTCGCTGCTCGGCGGCATCGTTACGCTGGTCGGCACTTCGCCCAACGTCATCGTCTCGCGGGTGCGCGAGGAACTCGGCGGCGAGCCCTTCGCCATGTTCGACTTCACGCCGGTCGGCATCGGCATTGCGCTCGCCGGCTGCGCTTTCCTCAGCGTCGCCTACCGGCTGTTGCCGAAGGACCGTCAGGGCTCGCGCTCGCTCGATCAGGCTGTAGACATCAAGGACTACGTCACCGAGGCGCGCCTGCCCGAGAAGGGGCCGCTCACCGGCAAGACGGTCGCTGATCTCAGGAAGCCGGGCGATGGCGAGGTCGAAATCGTGGCGATCCTGCGCGATGGCGAGCGCCGCCGGGCGCCATTGCCCGACGCCAGCCTGCGCGCCGGCGATATCCTGCTCCTGCGCGGCGAGCCCAAGGCGCTGGAACGCGTCATCGCCGCGGGCGAACTCGAGCTCGTGGGCCAGCACCGCTCGACGCAGCGCGAGGGCTCGCTCGATCCAGCCCGCACGGGGGAGGCGATCGTCACGCAGGGCTCGCTGCTCGAAGGCGTCAGCGCTGCCGAGATCGACCTGCATGCGCGCTTCCACATCAACCTGCTCGGCGTCAGCCGTGCCGGGGAGCGCTTCACCGAGCGCCTGCGCGACATCCGCCTGCGCGCCGGCGATGTCGTCCTGTTGCAGGGTGACGAGGACCTGCTGCCCGAGCGTCTGCGCGAGCTCGGCCTGCTGCCCCTGGCGGCGCGCAGCCTTGCGCTCGGCAGCACGCGCCGCCGCCTCGTCACTGGGACGATCGTCGCTGCGACGGTCGCCGTCGTCGCGCTCGGCCTGCTGCCGGTGGCGATCGCCTTCTTCGCCGCCGCGGTGCTGCTGCTGGTGACGCGCGCCTTGACGCTGCGCGATGCCTACGAATCGGTCGAGGCGCCGATCCTGGTGATGCTGGCGGCGCTGATCCCGGTCAGCGACAGCCTGCGCGCGACCGGCGCGACCGACCTCTTCGCCGGGCTGCTGGCCCAGATCGGCGCCGGCTTGCCAGGCTGGGGTGCCGTCGCGCTCATTCTGGTCGCGGCCATGGCTGTGACGCCTTTCCTCAACAATGCCGCGACCGTGCTGGTGATGGCGCCGATCGGCGCCGGCTTCGCCAAGACGCTCGGCTACAATCCCGACGCCTTCCTGATGGCGGTGGCGATCGGCGCGGCCTGCGACTTCCTCACCCCGATCGGCCACCAGTGCAACACGCTGGTGATGGGGCCAGGCGGCTATCGCTTCGGCGACTATGCACGGCTCGGCGCGCCGCTCTCGGCCCTGGTCGTGCTGCTCGCCGTGCCGCTGATCCTCTGGGTCTGGCCGCTGCGCTGACTTGGGCGCTTGCACGCGGTTGACGTGCTCGAGAGAAAAGAATTCGCGCCGGGCGTTTCAGTGTAGAATGCTTCCGCTGTCTAAATGGCTCAAAATAGAAGTATTCGGCTTCCCGCAAGCTGCGACAGCGCCTATAAACCGGGCATACATCTTCAGCCGCATTGCGGCGATTGACGAGATCCTGCCATGACGACAACGACCTCCCGCGCCGGTGCGACGCCCGCCGGCGCCAAGCCGTTCTATTCCAGCTTCGGCTTCCAGGTTCTGGCGGCGATGGTGATCGGGCTCCTGCTCGGCTGGATCGCGCGCAATATCGGCCCGGACGCGGCCGGGCAGCCGAACTGGCTGACGACCACGCTCGCGACGACCGGCTCGATCTTCGTGCAACTGCTGCAGGCCCTGGTGCCGCCGCTGATCTTCACGGCGATCGTCGCCTCGATCAGCAATCTCCGCCGGCTTTCCAATGCCGCCGCGCTGGTCTGGCAGACGCTGCTCTGGTTTGCCGTCACCGCCTTCATCGCCGTGCTGATCGGCATCGCGCTCGGCCTGCTGATCCAGCCCGGGATCAACTCCGGTGCGCTCGCCGCCAGCGCCAAGGCGCCTGCGACCGTCGGTTCCTGGCTCGATTTCCTGAAAGGACTCGTACCTGCCAATGTGTTTGGCCTGCAGGCGACGACGCGGGTAGACGGCGGGGCGGCGACCACCAGGCTCGGCTTCAATGTGCTGCAGCTCCTCGTCATCTCGATCGTCATCGGTGTCGCGGCGCTGAAGGTCGGCGAGCGCGCCAACAGCTTCCTCGCCTTCAACGAGTCGCTGCTGGCGATCGTCCGCAAGATCCTGTGGTGGGTGATCCGGCTGACGCCGATCGGCACCATCGGCCTGCTCGGCAATGCGGTGGCGCAATATGGCTGGCAGACCCTGCAGCAGCTCTCCTGGTACGCCTTCGCGATCTATCTCGGCCTCGCCATCGTGCTGCTGATCGTCTACCCGGCCTTGCTCCTCCTGCACGGGCTGTCGCCGCTGCGCTTCTTCGCGGGAGCCTGGCCGGCGATCCAGCTCGGTTTCGTCTCGCGCTCCTCGGTCGGCACCATGCCGGTGACCGAGACCGTGACCGAGAAAAGCCTCGGTGTTCCCCGCGAATACGCCGCCTTCGCAGTGCCGCTCGGTGCGACCACCAAGATGGACGGTTGCGCCGCGATCTACCCGGCCATCTCGGCGATTTTCGTCGCGCAGTTCTACGGCCTCCCGCTCGGCCTGCAGGAATATGTGCTGATCGTCTTCGTCTCGGTCATCGGCTCGGCGGCGACCGCCGGGCTCACCGGCGCGACGGTGATGTTGACGCTGACGCTGTCGACGCTCGGCCTGCCGCTGGCCGGTGTCGGCCTCTTGCTCGCCATCGACCCGATCCTCGACATGGGCCGCACCGCCGTCAACGTCGCCGGTCAGGCGCTGGTGCCGACGATCGTCGCCAAGCGCCAGGGGCTGCTCGATCAGGCGCAGTACGACCGGGCCGGCGACATCAAGGCGATCGACGCCGGAGCTCAAACGGCCTGAGGCGGCCCAGGACTCGTCAGCGCGGCGAAAGTCTCTTCAGCAGCGCCTTGCCGCGCGGCGACATCCGGTAGCCGATATCGAGGCTTTCGGTGAGACCGAGGGCCTTGAGCTTGCGCACATCCTGCTTGAACGAGAGCATCTCGCGCCCGAGCAGGTGAGCGAGTTCGGCAGCGCGTCGCCCAGGATG
Organism: Bradyrhizobiaceae bacterium; assembly: GCA_036676315.1. Classification (GTDB taxonomy): domain Bacteria; phylum Pseudomonadota; class Alphaproteobacteria; order Rhizobiales; family Beijerinckiaceae; genus Allobosea. Next base: position 20,269 of record JAKFDB010000163.1, on the reverse strand, counting down.
CGTTGCGATCAGTTCTAGCGTGGCGCGGGTCCAAACCTTGTGCGCATCGAGCCGCGCGAGTTGTCCGGTGAGGGCGTCCGCTTCGCCATCGTCGAGTTCCGTCGTCTCGCGCAGCGCCAGACGCGGATCGGGGCCGGCGAGGTGCAGGCGGATGCGGTAGAGATCGCCGCCCCGGCCGGTGAGGGTCTCCAAGGCGACCTCGCGCGAGGCGTAGCCGGCGGCCTTAGCTTCTTCGTCGTCGATCTCGGCTTCGGAGACCGGCTCGACCGCGTCGATCGCCAGCACTCCGACAGCTGTCGTCAGGGTGCCGCCGCTCTTGACGCTCGGCCGGCGCCACCGGCGCAGCACTTGTGTGATGCTGCCCCCGGCGATGCCCTGAAGCGTGTGCCGGTCGAGCAGCACGGCCGTCAGGCCATCACCTTCGCCATCACATCCTTCAGCCCGGCGCCGTCGCGCTCGAGCCAGCCTGGAACAGGCAGCCCCTTCGAGCGCAGGAATTCCGGGTTGAACAGCTTGGACTGATAGCGCGTGCCGTAATCGGCGAGGATCGTCACGATGGTGTGGCCGGGGCCGAGCTCCTTGGCCAGCCGGATCGCGCCGGCGACGTTGATGCCGGACGAGCCACCGAGGCACAGGCCCTCCTCCTCCAGCAGCTGGAAGCAGAGCGGGATCGCCTCCTCGTCCGGAATCTGGAAGGCGACGTCGATCGGCGCACCTTCGATGTTCCTGGTGATCCGGCCCTGGCCGATGCCCTCGGTGATCGAGGTCCCTTCGGCCTTGAGTTCGCCCGTGGTGTAATAGGAGTAGAGCGCTGCGCCCATCGGGTCGGCGAGGCCGATGCGGACCTTCGGGTTGAAGCCCTTCAGCGCCACGGCGACGCCGGCCAGCGTCCCGCCCGTGCCGACGGCGCAGATGAAGCCGTCGACTTTTCCGTTGGTCTGCGCCCAGATTTCCGGGCCGGTCGTCTCGAGATGGCCCTGCCGATTGGCGACATTGTCGAACTGGTTGGCCCAGATCGCGCCGTTGGCTTCCGTCGTTGCCAAGGCCTCGGCGAGGCGGCCGGAGACCTTCACATAGTTGTTGGGGTTGGCGTACCCCACCGCCGGAACCTCGACCAGCGTCGCGCCGGCGAGCCGCAGCATGTCCTTCTTTTCCTGGGACTGCGTCTCGGGGATGACGATCACCGAGCGGTAGCCGAGCGCGTTGCCGACCAGCGCCAGGCCGATGCCGGTATTGCCGGCGGTGCCCTCGACGATGACGCCGCCCGGCCGCAGCGCGCCGCGCTTCTCGGCGTCGCGGATGATGGCGAGCGCGGCGCGGTCCTTGACCGACTGGCCGGGGTTCATGAATTCGGCCTTGCCGAGGATTTCGCAGCCGGTCTCCTGCGAGGCGCGCTTCAGCTTGATCAATGGGGTGTTGCCGATCGCCTCGACGACGCCGTTGCGGATAGTCATGGCCACTTCCTCTTTGGCCTGCCACCGGTCCGATCCCGGCCGGGCGCAGCAGGTCGCCAACATAATCGGTTCGCCCGCTACTTCACGGGATAGTTCTTCCAAATCTCTGCGAAAAAAGATGATGATTTCCCTCCCGGCGCCGGAACTGATAGGCCACGCCTCTTCCTCAACCCTGCCTGGATGCGCATGTCTGCTCTTGCCATGAACGAAACCCTGACGATCGCGCGTCTCGGCCAGCGCGGCGACGGCGTGGCCGAGACGGCGGACGGCCAGGTCTTCGTGCCCTTCGCGCTGCCGGGCGAGAGCGTCCGTGCGGTGCGGGACGGTGATCGGGCGCAAGCTATCGAGATCCTGGCGCCTTCGGCTTCGCGCATCGCGGCGATCTGCCCGCTCTTCACCCGCTGCGGCGGCTGCGTCGCCCAGCATATGGGCGAGGGGCTGTATGCCGAATGGAAGCGCCAGCAGGTCGTGACTGCGCTCGGGCGGGTCGCTGCCGGGGTCGCGATCGAGCCGCCGCTTGATGCCCATGGCGTGGGGCGCCGGCGCGTCACCTTCCATGCCCGGCGCGAGGGCGACGGCATGCGCATCGGGTTCATGGCGGCCCGCAGCCATGACCTGATCGCGGTCGAGGCCTGCCCGGTGCTGGCACCCGGTCTGGAGAGGGCGTCTGCTGTCGCGCAATTGCTCGCCAACCGGCTCGGCGGGTCGAACAAGCCGCTCGATCTCCAGGTCACCGCTTCCGAAGCCGGGCTCGACGTCGATATCCGCGGCCATGGCCCGGCGGGCAATGCGCTGCGCCGGACGTTGACCGAGGCTGCCGAACGGCTCGATCTGGCGCGGCTTTCCATGCATGGCGACATCATCGTCGAAAGACGCTCTCCCTTCCATGTCATGGGCAAGGCCGCGGTCACGCCCGGGCCTGGCGGCTTCCTGCAGGCGACGGCGCGCGGTGAGGAAGTGCTGTCCGAACTCGTGCTCGCGGCCCTGCCCAAGGCGAAGCGCGTCGCCGATCTTTTCGCCGGCTGCGGGCCGTTCAGCTTCCGCCTGGCGGAGCGCTGCCATGTCACCGCCTTCGAGAGCGACAAGACGGCGGTTCAGGCGCTGTTGCGCGGCGCCGGCAAGGCCCAGGGGCTGAAGCCGATCGCGGCCGAGGCCCGCGACCTCTTCCGCCGGCCGCTGCTGGAGCACGAGCTCGCCGGCTTCGACGCCGTCGTGCTCGATCCGCCGCGCGCCGGAGCGGAGGCGCAGGTGCGCCGGCTGGCAGAGTCCAAGGTCGCCAGCATCGCCTATGCCTCCTGCGATCTCGGCAGCTTCGCGCGCGACGCGGCGCTTCTGCTGGCGGGCGGCTATGCGCTGGAGCGCGTGACGCCGGTCGATCAGTTCCGCTATTCCGCCCACATCGAACTCGTCGGCGTCTTCCGCAAGGCTGCCGGCAGCCGCAAATAGTTGATCGCCCTGGAGGCAGGATGAGCGCGCCCGTTATCGAAGCTCTGGCCGGCATTGTCGGCGCGAAGAATGTGATCACCGACGCCGATGCGATGGTGCCCTATCTCAAGGAGCCGCGCGGTCTCTTCCACGGCAAGGCGCAGGCGGTGGTGCGGCCGGGCTCCGTCGCCGAGGTTTCGGCCCTGATGAAGTGGGCGAGCGAGACCGGCGCGACGGTCGTGCCGCAAGGCGGCAATACCGGCATGGTCGGTGGCCAGGTTCCGGTTGCCGAGGGCCGGGAGATCATCCTGTCGCTGCAGCGGCTCGACAAGGTCCGCTCGGTCGATGTCTCCGGCGACACCATGATCGTCGAGGCCGGTGTCATCCTGCAGAGGGCGCAGGAGGCGGCCGAGGCCGCCGGGCGGCTCTTCCCGCTCTCGCTCGCTTCCGAAGGCTCCTGCACGGTCGGCGGCAATCTCTCGGCCAATGCCGGAGGCACCGCCGTCATCGCCTATGGCAATGCCCGCGAGCTCTGCCTCGGGCTCGAGGTCGTGTTGCCCGACGGCCGCGTCTGGAACGGGCTGCGCCAATTGCGCAAGGATAATACCGGCTACGACCTGAAGAACCTCTTCATCGGTTCCGAGGGCACGCTCGGCATCATCACGGCCGCCGTGCTGAAGCTCTTCCCGCTGCCGGCGGCGCGGGCAACCGCCTTCCTCGCCGTGCCCGATCCGGACGCGGCGCTGGCGCTGCTGAACAAGGCCAAGGCCAGCGCCGGCGGCACGCTCACCACCTTCGAGCTGATGCCGCGTATCGGGCTCGACTTCGTCGTCCGCCACGCCGATGGCGCCCGCGATCCGCTCTCGGAACCGTCGCCCTGGTATGTGCTGATGGAAGTCTCGGCGCAGGGCGAAACCGGCCTCTCCGAGGCCGTCGAGAGCTTTCTCGGCGAGGCGATGGAAGCGGGGCTGGTCACCGATGCGGTGCTCGCCGGCTCGCTCGGGCAGCGCGCCGATCTCTGGAAGCTGCGCGAGATGCTCTCGGAAGTGCAGACCCATGAGGGCGGTTCGATCAAGCACGACATCTCCGTGCCGCTGCATGCGACGCCGGAGTTTCTCAAACGCGCCATCGCCAGGGTCGAGGAGCTGGTGCCGGGCTGCCGTCCCGTGCCCTTCGGCCATCTCGGCGACGGCAACATCCATTTCAACGTCAGCCAGCCGGTCGGCGCCGACAAGGCTGCCTACCTCGCTGGTTGGGACGCGATGAACACCGCCGTCCACGCCATCGTCACCGAGCTCAAGGGCTCGATCTCGGCCGAACACGGCATCGGCCGGCTGAAGCGCTCGCTGCTGCCGGGCGTCAAGGACCCCGTCGAGCTCGACCTGATGCGGACGGTCAAGGCGGCGCTCGACCCCAAGGGCGTGCTCAACCCCGGCGCGGTGCTGTAGGACGTACGCAAGGCGTGCGAACCCTAGGCGGGGACTTTTCCAGCTCGCCTGCGCCGTCATCCCGGCTGGAGCGAAGCGTAACGCCGGGATCCATCGAGAGCGCAGCGTTCTTCGATAGATTCCGGGTCTGCGCCGCTTCGCAGCTTGCCCGGAATGACGATCTGGTTGGATCGAGAACTCAGTTCTGGAATGCCGCGCCACCCTCGCGGACGCGGCAGATTTCGGCCAGCGCCAGCACCAGATGATAGAGCACTCTGACCGGGACACGGTCGGCGATCGGCTGGCCGCTCTCATCGAGCTGGTTCACCCATAGCCCGCTGTCGCGATCGACGAAGTGCCTGAAGATCAGCTGCAGATGCTGTTCGAGGCGTGCCGCAGCGTCGCTGTCGCCCTCGAACTCGATCCGCGCCACCAGCGCCTTCACATATTCGGTCTGCGGCCAGAGCAGCGCCGCGCCGTTTAGCACGCGGCCCGCCGGATCGACCTCGTTCACGACGAGGCGCGAGGTGTTGGCCGCCGCGTCGACCTGACTCTGCCCGAAGGCATGGAGCTTGCGTGCTGTTTCGCTGGCCTCGGCCGAACCGGTCAGGCGTTCATGGTGATAGAGCAGCCAGGTCCACTCGAAATGATGCCCCGGCTCGCGGATCAGCCCGCGTGGGCCCGGAAATGCCGCCCAGTCCTCGCCGAAGAACTCGCCGAGCGTGCCATTGCCGTCCAGCATGCGCTCCCGCATCAGGCGCACGAGCCTGTCTGCGGTCGTCAGCCAGCGCGGGTCCGGCGAGACGGCCGCGAGAGCGTGGCAGGCCTCGAGCAGATGCATGTGCGGGTTCTGGCGCCGGGGCAGGGTGCCAAGCGTGTCCTCGCGAAAGCCACCGGCGGGGTGCGCCAGTTCGCCGTCGAGGAAGTCCATCACCTCGCCGGCCATGCCCAACACGTCCGTCTCGCCGGTCGCTTTTGCGAACCAGCCGAGCGCGAACAGGACGAAGGCGAGATCGTAGAAATCGGACCTGCCGTCGACAACCTCTCCGCCCGCCGTGCAGGAATGGACGAAACGCCCACCGGGCTGCCGGCAGGCGCCGGTCAGGAAGGCGAGGCCGTGCCGCGCGGCTGCCAGTGCGCCCGGCACGCCGAGCAGATGCGCGTGGCTGAAGACATAGGTCAGCCGGGCCGTGACCAGGGTCGTGCGCAGCTCGCTGGCCTCGGGCTTTCCATCCGGCCCGAGATACTCGACGAAGCCCGGCCGCGCCGGGTCAAAGGCACGCTCGATCCAGCCAGGCAGCAGGAAACCGGTCAGCCAGGAGCGAAGATCATTGGCGGGCGTCGACATGCGTCCAGTCCTCGAAGTCGCCTTGCAGGCGGCGTTGGTGACAGGCGCTGCTCTGCCATCACGGCGCAGGCGAAGCCAGAGGCAAGAGGCGGGATCGAAGCCTGTTCACAGGCGGGCGATATCGCCGCCCGCCCAGTGTTTTCGAAATGGCGAAGCCATTGTTCAGCCCGCGCCCGTTCAGGGAGTCGCGACATAGCCGTCGCGGCGCGGATCGGCGGCGCCGGTAAGCCTGCCGGTAGCCGGATCGCGGGCCACCGCCTGCATGCCGCCGACCCGCATCGTCCAGCCGACATCGAAGGGCACGATCTCATGGCCGCGCTGCCGCAAGGCGGCGATGGTCTCGCCCGGAATGCGGTCCTCGATCTCGATGGCGCGGCCGTCCCAGAGCCGGGCGCGGGGGGCTTCGATCGCCTCCTGCAGGGCCAAGCCGAAATCGAGATGCTGCACTATCGCCTGGACCTGCGTCTGCAGGATGCCGTAGCTGCCGGGCGTGCCCAGCGCCAGCACCGGCTCGCCATTGCGGGTCGACAGGCTCGGCGACATGCACATCGGCAGCTCCGAGCCGGGCTGCGAGCGGTTTGGGCTGCCCGGCTGGACGTCGGACCAGTACAGGAAGTTGTTGAGGCACAGGCCGGTGCCGGGCACCACCACGCCGCTGCCGAACGGGCTGCCGATGCTCTGCGTCACGCAGATCAGGTTGCCCTCGCGGTCGGCGATCGAGAAGGAGGTGGTATGCGCCGGGTCCTCGCCGGCCGCAGCCTCCGCCATCCATTGCTCGGTCGGGCCGCTGATCGGCTGGCCGTCGCGGACGCGGGCGCGCAGTTTCTCGACCGTTGCGTCGGAAAGCAGCTCGGTCAGTTTTTCGGGCTTCGGGTTGTTGTGGGCGATGCGCAGGCCGGCGGCGAGGCGGATGGCGCGGTAGACGATGTCGAGATGCTCGACGGAGTTGCGCTCCAGGCCGGCGAGGTCGAAGCCGTCGAGGATGCGCAGGGTCAAAAGGAACTGGAAGCCTTCGCAGGCCGGCGGCGGCACATGCACGAGGCGGTCGCGATAGGCGGCGGCGAGCGGTTCGCGCCAGCGCGGCGCGACCTTGCCGAGATCGGCCATGGTCAGCGTGCCGCCCTTTGCCTTGAGATGGGCGATGATCGTCTCGCCGAGCGCGCCGCGATAGAGATGGTCCGGACCCTTGGCCGCGATGTCGGTGAGCGTGCGGGCAAGGTCGGGCTGGCGCAGGATCTGGCCGAGTTCGACCGTATCGCCGCCGCCGGGCAGGTAGTTCTTGGCCCAGTCGGCATGAAGCTCCGGCCGTTCGCGCAGCAGCGGCGCTTGCTCGTTGAATTCGGCGACGCCGAATTCCGCCAGCGGGAATCCGTCGGCCGCGAGCGCGATCGCCGGCGCGACGATCTGTTCCAGCGTGGCGCGGCCATAGGCCCGGTTGAGCTCGCACCAGCCGGCGAGGTTGCCGGGCGGGGCGACGGCGAGTGCGCCGCGCTCGAGATCGGAACGCTGGCTGAAGCGCTCGAGCGGGAAGCTGTCTGGCACAGGCGGCACGAAATCGAGCACGCGCACGCGGCTTTCGGCCGCGACCCACATCGTCGCCGAGCCCATGCCACCGAGGCTCGACATGAACGGCTCGACGACGTTGAGCGCCGCCGCGACCGCGCCGGCGGCATCGAAGGCATTGCCGCCCTGGCTGAGGATGCGCGCGCCGGCCTGGGCCGCGAGGGGGTGAGCGGCGGCGACCATGCCGTGCAGGGAACTCATCGTCGGGCGGCGGCCATGCATCTCGGGCGTTCCTCCAGTCGGCTCTGTCGTTGGCCGAGAGTAAGCGCGCGGCTGCCGGTAGCGCTAGAACAGGCTACCCTGTGTGTCGTCCTTGCTGCCCCGACGAGGACGCATGGCGGGCCTGGCCTCTGGAGGCTTCGGTGCTGTCGCGGCATCGAAAGGCAGCTGCAGTTCCGGCCCGTCATTGGCGACCTTGTTCACGGCCGCGCCGAGCCTAAACATCTCCAGCAGATCGTCCGGCGGCGGCCGCAGCAATGGCTGCAGGGCGGCCGGCTCGGCTGCCGGATCGAGCCAGGCGTCATAGGCTTCGGGTGGCACGATCACGGGCGAGCGGTGATGGATCGCCGCCATCTGCCCGTTCGCCGGGCCGGTGACCATCGCGACCGTGTCGATCTCGGAACCGTCCGGGCTGTGCCAGGTCTCCCACAGCGCCGCAAAGGCGAAGAAGCCGCGATCCGCTCGGTGGAAGAGATAGGGCCGGTTCTCCTGCTGCCGGCCCTCGCCGAGACGGTGCCATTCGTAGAAGCCGTCGGCCGGCATCAGGCAGCGCCGACGGGTGAAGGCGGCGCGGAAGGAAGGCTTCTCGGCGGCGCTCTCGCTACGGATGTTGATGACCAGGGGGAAGGCCTTCGGATCCTTGACCCAGCCGGGAATAAAGCCCCAGCGCATCAGCAGGAACTGGCGCGCGCCCTGTTCGAGCCGCACCACCGGCACCGGCTGTGTCGGCGCGATGTTGTAGCGCGGCGGAAAATTCGGCTGCTCGCGATAGGCGAAGGCCTGTCGCATCGCCTCGGGCGGCAAGGTGACTGCGTAACGACCACACATGTTCTGACCAGTCGAAGTTCCGTCGGTTCCGATCAATACTTTATTTGGGTTTGGCCACGCATATTCCCAGTGATTTCGAGGCCGCCTGGATGTCCGCTCCCGCAAGCTCAGATGCGCCGATGGCGGCCGCCGGCTCCGGAGCCGCCTTTTCGCCCGTGCAGTTGTCGACGGACTATCTCAATCACCACAGCGAAGCGCTGATGCTGCTCGAGATGGTCCCGATGGACCGCGAGATCCTCGATGATCTCAAGGCCTGGCGCGCCGTCAGCTATTCCGAGCATTTCGCGGCCTCCTCGCTGCGCTGCGCCGGCGCGGCGCGCGAAGCCTATTCGCAACTGGGCGCCCGCGAGGCGGCGGGCTTCGAGGGGCTCTGCGCTGCCATGAACCGCCTCGTCCTCACCGCGACGGCGCTGCTCGACGAGATGCCCGCGAGCGAGGACCCGGCGCTCATCGTCGATGTCGCCTGCCTGTCGCTGCGTCGCCTGATCGCGCGGGCTGCGGCCTTCATCAACGCCAATGGCCAGGGCGAGGCCGCCAATATCGACCCGACCGCCGTCCAGGCGGAGATCGATATCTTGATCGCCAGCTGAAGCTCAGCGCGCGCCGCCGATCAGAAACTCGCGGTTGCCGTCGCCGCCCTCGATCGGGGAGGGGACCGGGCCGACGACCGAAAAGCCGAGCCCGGCGACGACCCCGGCGATCTCGTCGCAGATCTGCGCCTGCATGGCTTCGTCGCGCAGCACGCCCTTTTTCAGCGCCGAGCGCTTGGTCTCGAATTGCGGCTTCACCAGCGCGACGAGCTGCGCCCTCGGCGCCAGCAATCGCGCCACCGCTGGCAGCACCAGCTTCAGCGAGATGAAGCTGACATCGATCACCGCCAGCGCCGGCGCTTCAGCGAACAGGCCGGGATCGAGCGTGCGGATGTCCTGGACCTCGAGGCTGGTCAGCCTGGGATGTCCGTGCAGGCTCTCATGCAACTGGGCCCGGCCGACATCGATGGCATGGACATGGGCCGCGCCGCGCCGGAGCAGAACGTCGCTGAAGCCGCCGGTCGAGGCACCGACATCGAGGCAGGCGAGGCCAGCCGGATCGAAGCCGAACGCATCGAGCGCCGCGGCGAGCTTCACCCCGCCGCGCGAAACGTAAGGATGCGGCGCCTGCGCTTCGATCTTCGCGGTGACGGGAACCGTCTCCGACGCCTTGCGCAGGACGACGCCATCGGCACTGACGAGGCCGGCGACGATCGCCGCCTGGGCCCGGGCCCGGCTTTCGAACAGGCCGCGCTCGACCAGCAGCAGATCGGCGCGGGCCCGGCGGGGCAGGCCGGCGGTCATGGTACGGGGACGCTTGTCGGCCGGGCAGAGAACCACGCCGTCATTCCGGGGCAGGCCGACAGGCCTGAGCCCGGAACCCATGAACATGACGAAACGTCGATGAGGCGCTCAGCTGGCAGCGCATCTTCTGCAGGTTCGGTGTTCATGGGTTCCGGGCTCGCCGCTGCGCGGCGCCCCGGAAAGACGGCGCGGCTCCGCTAGGACACGCCATGGGATCAGGCGCGCCTGATGGCGCTGGCCGGGCCGAGCGCCGCCTCGACCGCGCGCACGATGCCGGCGGCATCGAGCCCGGCATCGGCATACATCTTCTCGGGCTTGTCATGGTCCTGGAAACTGTCCGGCAGCGTCAGGCTGCGGATCTTCAGGCCGCCGTCGAGCAGGCCCTTCTGCGCCAGCAATTGCAGGACATGGCTGCCGAAGCCGCCGACCGAGCCCTCTTCGACCGTGATCAGCACCTCGTGCTCGCGGGCGAGGCGCGCGATCAGCGCCTCGTCGAGCGGCTTGGCGAAGCGGGCATCGGCGACTGTCGTCGAGAGGCCGCGCTGGCCGAGCAGTTCGGCGGCGGAAAGGCATTCGGCGAGGCGCGTGCCGAGCGAGAGCAGGGCGATGCGCGTGCCTTCCCTGACGATCCGGCCCTTGCCGATTTCGAGCGGCACGCCGGTCTGCGGCAGCTCGACGCCGACACCTTCGCCGCGCGGATAGCGAAAGGCGATCGGCCCGGCATCATAGCTCGCGGCGGTCGCGACCATATGGGTCAGCTCCGCCTCGTCGGCCGCGGCCATCACCACCATGCCGGGCAGGCAGGCGAGATAGGCGATGTCGAAGGCGCCGGCATGGGTCGCCCCATCGGCGCCGACGAGCCCGGCCCGGTCGAGCGCGAAGCGCACCGGCAGCTTCTGGATGGCGACGTCGTGGACGATCTGGTCGTAGGCGCGCTGCAGGAAGGTCGAGTAGATCGCGCAGAACGGCTTGAAGCCCTCGCTGGCGAGGCCGGCCGCGAAGGTCACGGCATGCTGCTCGGCGATGCCGACATCGAAGGTCCGGCCCGGGAACTCCTTGCCGAAGGCGTCGAGCCCTGTGCCCGAAGGCATGGCGGCAGTGACGGCGACGATCTTCTCGTCCTCGCGCGCCGCCTTGATCAGTGCATGGGCGAAAACGTTGGTGTAGCTCGGCGCATTGGCCGGCGCCTTGGCCTGCTGGCCGGTGACGGGGTCGAATTTGACGACGCCGTGGTACTTGTCGGCGCTGGCCTCGGCAGGGGCATAGCCCTTGCCCTTCTGAGTCACGACATGAACCAGGATCGGCCCGGTCTCTGCGTCCCGGACATTGCGCAGCACCGGCAGCAGATGGTCGAGATTGTGGCCGTCGATCGGGCCGACATAGTAGAAGCCGAGCTCTTCGAACAGCGTGCCGCCGGTCCAGAAGCCGCGGGCATATTCCTCGGTGCGCTTGGCCTTCTCGTGGAAGAAGCGCGGCAGCCGCTCCGCCAGGTATTTCGCGACCTCGCGCAGCGAACGATAGGTCCGCCCCGAGACCAGCCGCGCCAGATAGGCGGACATCGCTCCGACCGGCGGCGCGATCGACATGTCGTTGTCGTTGAGGATGACGATCAGCCGCGAGCCCAGCGCACCGGCATTGTTCATCGCCTCATAGGCCATGCCGGCCGACATCGCGCCGTCGCCGATCACGGCGATGACGTTGTTGGCCCCGCCCGCGAGGTCGCGGCCGACCGCCATGCCGAGCCCGGCCGAGATCGAGGTCGAGGAATGGGCGGCGCCGAACGGGTCGTATTCGCTCTCGGCCCGCCGGGTGAAGCCGGAGAGGCCGCCGGGCTGGCGCAAGGTGCGGATGCCGTCGCGGCGCCCGGTCAGGATCTTGTGCGGATAGGCCTGGTGGCCGACATCCCAGATCAGCCGGTCGCGCGGCGTGTCGAAGACATGGTGCAGGGCGACCGTCAGCTCGACCACGCCGAGGCCGGCGCCGAGATGCCCGCCGGTGACCGAGACCGCGTCGATCGTCTCCGCCCGGAGCTCGTCGGCGAGCTGGCGCAGTTGCGCATCGTCGAGCCGGCGCAGCGCCTCGGGATCGGGAATCTGGTCGAGAAGGGGCGTCTGGGGGCGGGACAAGGGCGGGCCGTCGCTGGCTTGATCGTCGCTACCGAATAGTCGCTCGGGACGGCGCTGGCAAACCGCGCATGGTCGCAGCCCGGGCAGGAAACGGGTGGGAGCGGGCATCGGCGCGTGGGAATCCTCGCTCGAACCCTGCGAATGCGGAGCGCTCGCCATGATCTCGGCTACAAACTCGCCCATGAGCTCGCCGCTCTTTCTCGTCCTGCTCATGACCGGGGTCGCGGCGCAGTTCGCCGACAAGCTGGCGCTCGACACGATCACCCTCGCGGCGACCGAGGCCGGGGCGAGCGCGCGCTTCGTTGGCCTGCTCGTCGCCGCCCAGTCGGCCGCCTGGCTCCTGGTCTCGTTGCCGGCCGGCGTGCTGGCCGACCGGATCGCTCCGCGTAGCCTGATCCTGCTCGGCGGTGGGCTGATGGCCGCCGGCTCGGCTGTCGGCGCGAGCCTGCTCGCTGCCGGAGTGATCGGCCCTGTGCTGGCGCTTTCGACCTTCGTCGCCGCGGCCGGGCCGGTCGTGATCGCGCTCTCGGTCTTCGTGCTGATGCCGCGCGCGGTCACCTTGGCGCTGCTGCCGCGAGCGAACAGCCGCCTCGAGCTTGGCCGGGCCAGCTTCAGCCTGGTCGCGCCACTGATCGCCGGCTGGGCCGTGGCGCGCGGCACCGGCTGGTTCGGGCTGGCCGCCTGCTCGGTGGCGGGCCTTGTCGTCATCGCGACCGCCATGCGCCTGCCGGCCGAGCCGGTGCCGGTCCAGCCGCGGCAGAAGCTGCACCGCGCCATCGCCGAGGGCGGTGCCTTCGTCGCCCGACATCCCTATCTCAGGCCGATCGCGCTTTGCGCCATCGGCTGGAATCTCGCCTTCTTCGCCTTCATGGCACTGGTCGCGCCTTATGCGCTGCGGGTGCTGGCACTCGACCCGAAGGCGGTGGGTCTGGCCTCGTCGGTCTATGGCGCCGGTGCGGTTGCGGCCGCGCTTTCAGGTGCCTGGCTGATCGCCCGCCTGCCGACCGGGGCGCTGCTCGTCTTCGGCCCTGCCGTCTCGCTGCTGGGCGCGGCCCTGCTGGCGCTTGCGCCGCCGGCGCTTGGTTGGCCGGCGCTGGCGCTGGCTTTCTTCCTGTTCGGATTCGGGCCGATCCTCTGGTTCATCACCCAGACGACTTTGCGCCAGGCGGTGACGCCGCAGGCCTTGCTCGGCCGCGTCAGCGCCACCATCACCACCGCGATGTACGGCATGCGCCCGCTCGGCGCGCTCGCCGGCGGGCTGGCAGGCGAGCGCTTCGGGCTGGAGACCGCGATCTGGCTGCCGGTCGGCCTGTTCGGGCTCTCGACGCTGGCGATCCTGGCCTCGGAGATGCCACGGCTGAAGGTGATGCCGGCGGCAGAACTGAGCCCGGGCTGAGAGGCGCGCGACCCCGGGTCAGCGAGCCGGCGGCCATGCCGCCAAAAGGACGCCGCTGACGATCAGCGCAATCGAAATGCCTTCCGCCACCGCCGGAATCTCGCCGAGAAACACGATCGCGAGGAGTGAAGCTGCGACCGGCACGAGCGCGATCATCGCTGCGGCGGCCGAGGAACCGAGCAACGCGACGCCGCGATTGAAGGCGATCAGCGCAACGCTGCTCATCAGCACGCCCTGATAGATGCCCTGGATCGCGATTTCGGCGATCGGGGCCTGCCCGAGATGGCTGAGGCCGAGGGCGGCGTAGAGGGGCACGAAGATCACCGCCGACCAGAAGCAGATCAGCGCGGCCGACTGGATCGGCGTCAGGCCGCTGCGGCGCAGGGTCAGCGTATAGCTCGCCCACATCACCGCTGCGACGACGAGCAGCCCAAGCCCGAACAGGCTCGGCGCGCCCTGTTCGCCGCCTGTGGTCAGGACGAGGCCGCAAAGCCCGGCGGCGATGCCGCCATAGCCGGCGAGCCTGACCTTGCCCGGACGCTCGTGCAACAGAAGCCAGCCCAGCAATCCCGCAAAGACCGGCATCAGCGTCGGCGTCACCGAGGCGGCACGGCCGGCCGAGGTCATCTGCACCCCAAATGCGACCAGGATCGCGAAGGGCGCTCCCCACAACGCTGCGAAGAGAAAGCCATGGCGCCAGGCCCCGGGCGGCAGCCGGCGCAGCAGCACCGGCGCGAGCAGGATCGCGCCAATGCCGTAGCGCAGCGCGGTCAGGTCCCAGACATTGAGGGTGCGGGTGACGCTGAAGCGCGTGACCACGAACCAGCCGGCGAAGATCGAGACGGCGAGTCCGGCCCAGAGAAATCCGCGCAGCCGCGTCGAGCCGGGTTCCGGCGTAGGCAATTCCCGTGGCGTTGGCATGGCGGCTTTCGAGAGGAGCTTTATGGGTCGCAGGCGTCGCCTGCCTATCCCTCGGGCAGCGGGATGAACTCCTCGGCATCGCCGGGCACCGTGTCGAAGCGGCCGGATTTCCATTCGGCCTTGGCCTGGTCGATACGCTCCTTCGAGGAGGAGACGAAGTTCCACCAGATATGGCGCGGGCCGTCCATCGGCTCGCCGCCGATCAGCATCAGCCGGCTCTGGTCGATGGCCATGATCGAGATCCGGTCGCCCGGCTTGAACACCAGCAGCTGCCCGGCGCCGAACTCGTCGCCGGCGATGTCGATCTTGCCGGAGACGATATAGACCGCGCGCTCGTCATAATCGGGGTCGAGCGGCAAGATCGCGCCCGGTGCCATCACCGCCTCGGCATAGAGCGTCTCCCAGGGGAACTTCACCGGCGAGGTCCGGCCATAGGCGGAGCCCATGATTAGGCTGATGCGCTTTCCTTCCCCGACGATGCGCGGCAGTTCCGGGGCGGCATGGTGAATGAACTCCGGCGCGACCTCTTCATGCGTCTTCGGCAAGGCGAGCCAGGTCTGGATGCCGTAGAGCTTCGGCGCCTTCTTCCGCTCTTCCGGCGCGGTGCGTTCGGAATGGACGATGCCGCGCCCCGCCGTCATCAGGTTGACCGCGCCCGGCCGGATCGGCAGCGCCGTGCCGAGCGAATCGCGATGCATGATCTCGCCGTCGAACAGATAGGTCACGGTCGACAGGCCGATATGCGGATGCGGGCGGACGTCGATGCCCTCGCCGAGCAGGAACTCGGCCGGCCCCATCTGATCGAAGAAGATGAACGGGCCGACCATCTTGCGCCCGATCGAGGGCAAAGCGCGCCGGACCGAGAAGCCGCCGAGATCATGGGCGCGCGGCACGATCACCTGTTCGAGCGCGGCGCAGGAGCGGACATCGCCGGGGACCGGATCAAGGTCTGGAAGCTGGGACATTGCTGGCTCCTCGCATGCGGCGCTGGGCTGCGAGTCTGCGCGTGCAGGCCCGGTTGGGCAAGACGCCGGGCGCATGGCAGCAATTCGGCTCGACGGGGCGGTTTGGAAAAATTATCTATAAAAAATGGCCAAGGAAAAATCAGAGACGCTCGCGATTCGGATCAGCCGCACTTTGGCCGAGCGGATCATTGCCGGTCAGCTCGAGCCGGGCTCCCGCCTGCGGCAGGACCATGTCGCGGCCGAGTTCGGCGCCAGCCACGTGCCGGTGCGCGAGGCCTTCCAGCGGCTGGAAGCGCAGGGGCTTGCCGTCAGCGAGCCGCGCCGGGGCGTGCGCGTCGCGGCTTTCGATCTGCGCGAGGTCCGCGAAGTTGCCGAAATGCGGGCGGCGCTTGAGGTCCTGGCGCTGCGCCATGCGGCGCCGCATCTGACGCGGGCGATCCTCGAAGAAGCCGAGGAAGCCACCCGCGCCGGCGACCATTCGCCCGATGTGGCCTCCTGGGAAGCGGCGAATCGCCAGTTCCACCGCCTGATCCTGACGCCTTGCGCCATGCCGCGGCTGCTGGCGTCGATCGACGATCTGCACGCCGCCAGCGCCCGCTTCCTGTTCTCGGCCTGGCGCTCGGAATGGGAAAGCCGCACCGACCATGATCACCGCGCGATCCTTGCCGCATTGCGGGCAGGGCGGCTCGAGGAGGCGGAGGCTGTGCTCGCCCGTCATGTCCAGTGGATCGGCCGCAAGCCGGTGCGCACAGCCTCGGGCGCGACGCGCGATGCCTTCGCCATCGTCGGCTAACCGGGGGGGCTTGCAATTCGCAGCTGCAGCATCAATCATAGATCGGTCTTCGAAATTATCTATAATTCAATTTCGCACGGAGAGACTGATGAATGACCTGACCCAGACCGCCCCGCGGCCCGGTTTCGCTCCGCTCGATCTCGGCGCCCGGCCGCTGACGGTCCAGTTCGCCGCCGTCCTGCTCGGCACGCTCGTGCTGGCAATCTCCTCGCAGATCAGCGTGCCGATGGTGCCGGTGCCGGTCACCATGCAGACCCTGGCGGTGACGCTGATCGGAGCGCTCTATGGCTGGCGCCTCGGCGCGATCACCATCACCGCCTGGCTGTTCGAGGCAGCGCTCGGCCTGCCGGTCCTGGCCAATGGCAATGGCAGCCTGCTTTCCTTCGTCGGCCCGACGGCCGGCTATCTCTTCGCCTTCCCGATCGTCGGCGCGATGGTCGGCTGGCTGGTCGAGCGCGGCTGGAGCGGCAGCCGCCCGGTCCTCGCCTTCGCCGCGATGCTCGCCGGAAACGCGCTTTGCCTCGTGGTCGGCGCGCTCTGGCTGTCGATCCTGATCGGCCCGGAGAAGGCGTTCCTCGCCGGCGTCGTGCCCTTCCTGCTCGGCGGCGTGCTGAAGTCGGCTCTCGGCGCGGCGATCCTCATGGCCTTCGGCCGGCTGCGTCAGCGCACGCAGTAACCCCTGATAGGGAGGCCGCCGCCTCAGGCGGCGGCTTCCGCTGGCGCGATCTTCGCCAGCCGCGCGAGCCGCGCGGTGTAGTGAGTGCCGACCGCTGCGAGCGCCTCCTCGTCCGCCTTGCGGGAGCCGTAGACCAGGAAGGGCTCCTGCCAGGCAAGGCCGCAGCGATGGGCCGTGGCCTCCAGCGGTCGCAGCAGATCGCTCAGCGGAAACCGGTTGGCGCCGCCGGGAGCATAGGCCTCCGGCATATTGCCGGCCGTCGCTGCGACCAGAAGCGGCTTGCCCGCGAGCCGCCGTCCTTCGCTCTCATAGGCGATGTAGAACATCCGGGTCAGCACGGCGTCCTGCCAGGCCTTCAGCAAAGGCGGCGTCGAATACCACTGCACTGGGAACTGCAGGATGATGCGCTTCGCCGCCAGCAGGCGGGCCGCCTCGACGCCGGTGTCGATGTTCCCGTCCGGGTAGAGCGCCTGCATGTCGGCGATGCAAGTGCCGGGCAGCGCGGCTGCCGCCTCGGCCAAAGCGCGGTTGGCGCGCGAGCTCTCATAGCTTGGGTGGAAGAGCAGGATCAGCGTGTCCGCCATGATGGCCTCCTTTGCGATGGACAAAGGGTGTCGAACTTCAAGAAATTACTCCAATGGATGATCGATATATCGTATCATCCATCTCATGAATTTAAGGGCTGTCGACCTCAACCTCCTCGTCGTCCTCGACGCGCTGCTCGACGAGGCTCATGTGACGCGGGCGGCTGACCGTATCGGCCTGTCGCAGCCGGCTGCCTCCAGCGCGCTCGAGCGCTGCCGCCATCTCTTCGGCGATCCGCTGCTGCTGCGTGGCAAGGGGCGCATGCAGCTCACGGCGAAGGCGCAGACCCTGCAGCAGCCGGTCAAGGACCTGCTGGCGCAGATGCAGGCGCTGCTCGACCCGCCGGCGCCTGATCTGTCAACGCTCCGTCAGACTGTTCGGGTCGTGACCGCCGAATTGCCGCCGGAGCTGCTGGCGGGTGGGCTCTATCGGCGACTGGCCGCGACTGCCCCCGGCATCACCCTGGCTCTGATGCCCTGGCACGGAGCGGGCGCGGCGCTCGAAGGGTTGGCGCGCGGCAGCGCCGATCTCGCGGTTTCGGTTTTTCCCACCGTCGAAGCGGACTTCACGCGCCGCGCGTTGCTGCGCGAACGCTATGTCGTGGCGATGCGCCGGGATCATCCCGCTGCCGGGGAGTTCGATCTCGAGCGCTGGCTCGCCTACCCACATGTCCTGGTCTCGGGGCGCGGGGAAACCCATGGCGCGCTCGACGAGGCGCTGTCGCTTCTTGGCCGCCGCCGGCATGTCGGGATGGTGGTGCCGAGCTTTCTCGGCGTGCCGCCGCTGCTGCTCGGCTCCGAGCTGATCGCGCTCCTGCCGAGCCGGACCTTGCCGCAGGAAGGAAGGGAGCGCTTCGTTACCTTCGAGCCGCCGGTCCCGGTCGCCGGCTTTCCGCTGCATCTCGCCTGGCACCGGCGCAGCGAGCGCGATCCCGGCGTGCAGCATGTCGCAGGGTTGATCGAGGAGTTGCTGGCGGACGCGCCGGCGGCAGAGTGATGCCGCGCCTACTTCTCGACGTCGAGCGGCGCCGTTCCGGTGGGCTTGCCGTCGGCGCCGAGCGTGATCTTCTCGATGCGCGCTTCGGCCTGCTTCAGCAGCGCATCGCAGCGCGCCTTCAGTGCCTCGCCGCGGGTGTAGATGTCGATCGATTCCTCGAGCGCTACGTCGCCGCGCTCCAGCCGGGCGACGATCGCCTCGAGCTCCTTCAGCGCCGCCTCGAACGGCAGGCCGGCGATGTCGGCATTGGTCTTGGCGTCGGTCACGGGGCGAATCCTGTTGGGCAGCCGTTATCGGCTCTGGAGCCGCCCCTCGCAACCCCGCGGGCTCAGACCGGCAGCGCCGAGCTCTTCTTGATGGTGCGCAGCGTCAGCGTCGACTGCACCCGCGTCACGCCCGGAAGCTGCGTGATGATGTCGGTATGGATGCGCTCGAAATCGGCGGAATCGCGATAGATCACCCGCATCAGATAGTCATGCGCGCCGGCGAGCAGATGGCATTCGAGAATCTCCGGCAGGCCCTGCACCGCCTGCTCGAAGCCTTCCAATGAGGCACGGCCCTGCTGGTCGAGGGTGACGAAGACGAAGGCGGTACCGGGGAAGCCCGCGATCTTCTCGTCGAGCAGCATGGCGTAGCTGCGGATCAGCCCGCTCTCCTCGAGCTGCCGCACCCGGCGCAGGCAGGCCGAGGGCGAAAGATGCACCTTCTCGGCGAGGTCCGAGTTCGTGATTCGGCCGTCGTTCTGCAGGATGCGCAGGATCGTCTTGTCGCGGGAATCGAGTTCGATCGACATTGGCTGCGCAGCATCCTTGAGCGGCGGCGCTTGCTTGCGCGCTGGCTTCGAAGGCGGGATGTTTCTGCGAAAGAAAGGCCTCTGGCAAGCAGTTCCTTGCGTGCACTGCGCAATCTACTGCGCGGCGCAGCGAAACGGCGCCGGCTTGCCGCATGATCCTGCGTCGCCGGCGCGATCAGTCGAGGTCGAAACGGAACGGCTTGCCCTCGAAGGCATCGGCGCCGCGGCCGATCCGTTCGATCGCCGCCCGCATGCGGCCCTCGCGTCCGAGCAGGTCGTCGGCGAGCGCCACCAGCCGCGCATTCGGCGTCGCCGATGGCGAGAGGGCGCGCAGGCGTTCGGCGATCTCGCCTTCGTCCCGGTTCGGCCGGAGGGCGCAGACCGCGATGTAGGCGCCCGCCGTCGAGCGGCTGATCCCGGCCCAGCAATGCACGACGATGGGATGTTGCCGGTCCCAGTCCCGGACGAAGCCGAGCAGGCGTTCGACATGCTCGCTGGCCGGAATGACGTGACCGTCCATTTCGGCCGTGATGTCCGACATGGCGAGCATCAGATGCCGTTCCACGGCAATCCCGGGCGGGGTCTCGACCAGCGTCGCGGCGTTGATCAGGGTGACGACATGGCTGGCGCCGACGGCCGCCACCGTCTCGTTCAGTTTCGACAGGGAGGAGACGTGGAGTGTCGGCATGACCTTGTGTCCGGCAACTGAGGGCCGCGAATCTCTGGGCCTCGTCGATGACGAACTTATGGTGCGGCGCCGGTTTCCGGCTACAAGCGCGTGGTCTTCATCCACGCCGAAGGTTGCCGGCATGAATCTCTGGTTGCGCCTGCTCTGGTTGCTGCTCTCCCGGCCGTTCCAGCCGAGATTGAAGCCGCCCTTCGAAGCCTCGATCCTGCCTTTCCGGGTCTGGTTCCACGATCTCGACACCAGCCTGCACATGAACAATGCGCGCTATTGGGGGCTGATGGATCTCGGCCGGACCGACCTGATGCTGCGCAGCGGCCTCTGGCGCGCCATCCTGCGCCATGGCTGGGTGCCGGTGGTCAATTGCGGCACGATCCGCTTTCGCCGCGAACTACGACTATTCCGCGCGATCCGCCTGGAGACCCGCATACTGTGCTGGGGCGAGGGCTGGGTCGTGATGCAGCATCGCGTGCTCAGCCGTGGCCGCGACGGTGCCGAGATCGTCGCCGCCGTCGCGCTGGTGCGCGCGGCCCTCTACGACCGGAAGGGCAAGGCCTTCGTGCCGGCGGCCCGCCTGCTCGCGGAACTTGGCGTCGAGACCGAAAGCCCGCCGCCGAGCCCCGAGGTCGAGGCTTTCCTGCGCGCCGAGGAGGCGATGCGCCAGGCGGGCGCGACGGGGCGGGGGCTGACGGAGGCATTGCCGGAATAGGCTTTTCGGCCTCGTTCCATTCTGTG
>JAKFDB010000162.1:0-31909 GCA_036676315.1 Bradyrhizobiaceae bacterium | reverse complement strand
ACGCTGAACAGCCTGGGCACCGCAATGGAGCCGATCTCGCTGACCCGCCCGAGATCGTTGCGCAGGAGATCGACGATCATCAGATTCTCGGCGCGCTGCTTCGGATCGGCGCGCAGAGCCACCATCGCCGCGGCATCGCCCGCCGCATCCGCGCCGCGCGCGACCGTGCCCTTCATCGGCCGCGTCGTCGCATGGCCGCCCACGGTCTCGACGAAGAGCTCGGGCGAGACCGAAAGGATCGTCGCGGCGCCGGTCGCAACGAGGCCGCCATGAGCGACCGGTTGGCTTGCCCGCAACGCGCCATAGAGCGCCAGCGGATCGCCGCCATAGCGGAAGCGGATCGGAAAGGTCAGGTTGACCTGATAGGCATCGCCGGCCCGCAGATAGTCGAGCACGCGCTCGACCGCGGCGCGGTGCTGCTCTTCGTCCAGTCCGAGCTCCAGGGTTTCGAGCGGCGGCGGGGCGGCGAGGCTGGCGAACTGCCGGTCGAGCGCCGCCGGGTCGAGCGCTTGCGGCTCGCGGAACAGCCCGATCCAGAGCAGCGGCAGCGTCCGGCCTTCCGGCATCAGCCCCCGCAGGCGCGGCTCGAAGGCATAGCCCAACTCATAGGACAGGAAGCCGGCCGCGTGCAGCCCCGCTGCGAGCCCGGCCTCGATCCGGCCAAGCGCCTCGGGAACTTCGGCGAGGTTCTGCGCCTGCACCAGCTCGACCGGCCCGGCAAAAAGCAGCGCCGATCCCGCGCCGGCGCTGCGGTCCTCGAGCAGCACGAAGGGCGCACGCAATGCGGCGATCTCGCCGTCCTGTCCGGGGCTCGGCATCACGCCCTCTCCTCGCCGCTACATCGGCCCGTAGCAGCCTGACTCGCTTCGGCCGGTCAAGGCGGCGCCGGGCCGTTCCGGCGTATCAGGAGGACGTGGCGGCAAAGCATCGCACATGCTAGAGCGGCAACGAGGAAACGTTGCGATGATGATGGCCGATACTGTCGAAACGCTTGACGTCGCTACTTTGCGCGCCGCGCTCGGCGAGCGCTCCGTGGTGCTGGTCGGAATGATGGGATCGGGCAAGAGCTCGGTCGGTAAACGGCTCGGCGCGCGCCTCGGGCTGCCCTTCGTCGATGCCGACACCGAGATCGAGACTGCCGCCGGCATGTCGATTCCGGAC
This sequence comes from Bradyrhizobiaceae bacterium, assembly GCA_036676315.1. Lineage (GTDB taxonomy): Bacteria > Pseudomonadota > Alphaproteobacteria > Rhizobiales > Beijerinckiaceae > Allobosea. The sequence goes on along the minus strand of JAKFDB010000162.1, from coordinate 30,748 downwards.
ATTTTCGCCCAGCGCGGCGAGACCGAGTTCCGCGACGGCGAGCGCCGCGTCATCGCCCGCATCCTGACGACGCGCTCCCCCCTGGTGCTGGCGACGGGCGGCGGTGCCTATATGAACGCCGAGACCCGCGCTCGCATCGCCGAGCTCGGCATTTCAATCTGGCTCAAGGCGGATTTCGACGTGCTGATGCGCCGCGTGCGCAAGCGCAGCAACCGGCCGCTGCTGCGCACCGCCGATCCGGAAGGCACGATGCGCCGGCTCCTCACCGAACGCGAACCGGTCTACGCCCAGGCCGACATCACCCTGATTTCGAGCGACGATCCCCAGGAGGTCGTCGTCGACGCCGCGCTGGCCGAGCTTGAGCGTGTAACGAGCGCCCGATGACCGACAAAGCAGCCGATACCGTGCGCGCCGAGCGCATCCTCGTCCCCGTCGCCCTTGGCGAACGCTCCTATGACATCCTGATCGGGCGCCATCAGCTCTGCGAGGCGGCGGGCGTCATCGCTGGCCTCGCCCCTGGCGCGCGCGCCGCCATCGTCACCGACGACAACCTCGCGGCCCTGCATGCGCCGGCGCTCGAGAGCTGCCTGCACCAGGCCGGCGTCACCACGACGCGCCTGACGATCCGGCCCGGCGAGGCCTCGAAATCCTATGCCTGCTTCGTCGAGCTCTGCGACGGGCTGCTGGCGGCGAAGATCGAGCGCAACGATCTCATCATCGCGCTGGGCGGCGGCGTCGTCGGCGATCTCTCCGGCTTTGCCGCCTCGGTCCTGCGGCGCGGTGTCCGTCTCATCCAGATTCCGACCAGCCTGCTCGCCCAGGTCGATTCCTCGGTCGGCGGCAAGACCGGCATCAACTCCAGCCACGGCAAGAACCTGATCGGCGCCTTCCATCAGCCCGCGCTGGTGATCTGCGACACCGCCCTGCTCGACACGCTGAGCGAGCGCGAGTTCAAGGCCGGCTATGCCGAGGTGGTGAAATACGGGCTGATCGACGACGCCGCCTTCTTCGACTGGTGCGAGGCGAACTGGCGGCGCGTCATCGCCGGCGGGCCGGAGCGCGACCATGCCGTCGCCACCGCCTGCCGGGCCAAGGCGGCGATCGTCGCCCGCGACGAGCGCGAGGATGGCGACCGCGCCTTGCTCAATCTCGGCCACACCTTCGCCCACGCGCTGGAGCGGCTGACCGCCTATGATTCGAAGCGGCTCGTCCATGGCGAGGCGGTCGCCATCGGCCTGGCGCTGGCCTTCCGCTTCTCGCAGCGGCTCGGGCTCTGCCCCGGCCAGGATGCCGGCCGCGTCGCGGCGCACCTCGCCTCGATCGGCTTGCCGTCGCGGCTGCAGGACGTGCCGGGCGGCGCCGGCAGTGCCGCCGAGATCGTCGAGGCGATGACCCAGGACAAGAAGGTGAAGCGCGGCGCGCTGACCTTCATCCTTGCCCATGGCATCGGCAAGAGCTTCATCGCACCCGGCGTTCCCGCCGACGAGGTGCGCAGCTTCATCGAAAGCGAACTCGCGGGAACCTGATCGCACCCCAATGGCCCCGTTGGTCCCCATCGATCCCTGGCTGGCCGTTGCGGTCGTCATTCTCGGCCTGCTGCTGACCGGCTTCCTTTCCGCCAGCGAGGCGGCGCTCAACGCGACCTCGCGCGCGCGGCTGACCGCCCAGGAGAAGGCAGGGAGCCGGCGCGCCGCGATCGCGCTGCGCGCGCTTTCGAACCGCGAGCGCCTGAGCGGCGTGCTGCTGCTCGGGCGGACCCTGGTCAAGACGGCCACGGCGGCATTCGCGACCTATGCGGCGGCTGCATCCTTCGGAGCGTCGGGCGCGCTCATTGCGGCGGCGACCGTGGCGCTGCTCGTCGTCATCTTCGGCGAATTGGCGCCGCGCATGGTGGCCGTCGCGAAGCCGGACCGTACGGCGCTCTTCCTGGTCCGGCCGGTGGCGCGCCTGCTCGCCGCTCTCGGGCCGCCGCTGCGCCTGCTGCAATGGCTGGCGCGACGCTGCATCGGTCTGTTCGGGCTGCGGATCGACTCGCAGCGTCCGGTGCTCGCCACCGACGAGGTCCTGCGCGACCAGGTCGAGCTGATGCGCCAGCAGGGCACGGTCGAGAAGGCCGATGGCGACATGGTCAGCGGCCTGCTCGACCTCAAGGATCTCGAAGTCGCCGATGTCATGATCCACCGCACCAAGATGCGCACGATCAATCTCGACCTCGGCCCGGAGGCGATCGTGCGCGAGGTGCTCGCCTCGCCCTATACGCGCCTGCCGCTCTGGCTCGAAAAGCCCGAGAACATCGTCGGCATCCTGCACGCCAAGGACCTGCTGCGCGCCCTCGACGCCGCCGGCGGCGAGGCCGGCAAGCTCGATGTCGGCGAGATCGCGCTTTCGCCCTGGTTCGTGCCGGTGACGACCTCGCTGCCGGAGCAGCTGAAGGCCTTCCTCTCGCGCAAGACGCATTTTGCCCTCGCCGTCGACGAATATGGCGAGGTCATGGGCCTGGTCACGCTGGAGGACATCCTCGAGGAGATCGTCGGCGACATCCGCGACGAGCATGACATTGCCCTGCCCGGCCTGCGCCAGCAGGCCGACGGCTCGGTCATCGTCGATGGCGGGGCCCCGATCCGCGATCTCAACCGCGCCATGGACTGGAACCTGCCGGACGAGGAGGCGACCACTGTCGCGGGCCTCGTCATCCATGAGGCCCGCGCCATCCCCGATGCCGGCCAGGCCTTCACCTTCCACGGCTTCCGTTTCGAGGTGATGCGCAAGAGCCGCAACCGGGTTACCGCCCTGAAGATCGCGCCCGTCGGCAAGGTCGATGCTGCCCAGCCGCCCGCCGCCTGACGTCGATCAGCCGAGCTTCGCCAGGAAATCCATGGCCCGATAGCCCTCCGGCACGGCCTCGACGATGAAGGCGGCGCTGCGCGAATTGCGCGTCCTGAGCGGCAGGATCGCCTGATAAGCCGGCGAATCGTACCAGGCGCGCGCGGCGGCGCGATCCGGGAAGGCGATGATGACGAGATCGCCCTCCCAGGGGCTCTCCAAGACCTCCGGCGTCACGCCATGGACCAGGAAGCGGCCGCCGAAAGGCGTAAGGGTTTCGTCGATGCGGCGAATATAGTCGACGATCTCCTCATTGAGATCGACGTCGCGCAGATGGGCGATGGCATAGGCGGTCATGGCCGGATCCCCTTCGAGCGGGTCCAGGCCCGCGATGCCGGGAACCATGCGACCAAGCAGGGAGCTGGTCGATTACCCCATGGGTAATGACTGCGCGCCTTCGTCCATGCTCCGCAAAGCCGCCATATTGGCGGTGGAGACCGGCAGGATGATCCAGCACATCCGCCGCCTCGCCTTGCCCGCCGCCGGTCTCGTCATCGGGCTTCTCTCCCTCGCCGGCGGCCTGCAGGCCCAGCCCGCCCCGACCTTCCGCGCCACCTGCGCCGAGCTGCGCTCGGCCCTGAAGTCCTTGCAGGGCAAGGAAGGCGAGCTGATCACCATCGAGGTCGAGGGGCCGCTGACCATGGCGCGGGTCGGCGAAGGGCTCACTTATCTCGGTCTGTGCCGGGCGCCCGACCCGCAAGTGCTCTGCGTCACCTATGACACCAATGGCCGCAAGCCTGGCGAAACCGTCATCGTCGCCGGCGCCTGGGAACAGGTCGGCCCCGACCATGTGAAACTCGACCCCTGTCTGCATCACCCGCCGGAATAGCGCGGGACGGGCTCAATCGATCGCGAGCTTCTGCGCCAGCGGGCTCGCCTCGCCTTCGGGGAGAACCGCCGCCGGCTTGTCGGTGACGAGATACTGCGCCCTGGCCAGCGCCGCGAAGCGCCCGCCCTTGGCGACGAGCTCCTCGAAGGAGCCCATCTCGATCACCTGGCCCTGCTCGAAGACGAGGATGCGGTCGGCGTTGCGGATGGTCGCGAGGCGGTGGGCGATGACGAAGGTGGTACGGCCCTTCATCACCTCGTCGAGCGCCTTCTGCAGCTTGACCTCGGTGGCGGCATCGAGGGCCGAGGTCGCCTCGTCGAGGATCAGGATCGGCGGATTCTTCAGGAGCGCACGGGCGATCGAGAGGCGCTGGCGCTCGCCGCCGGAAAGCGTGCGGCCGCGCTCGCCGACGAGGGTGTCGAGCCCGTCGCTCTGGCGCGCCATCACCTCGGTGGCCTGGGCCCGGTCGAGCGCCTCCATCATCTCGGCGTCGGTGGCGTCCGGCTTGCCGACGGTCAGGTTCTCGCGGATCGAGCGCGCGAACAGCATCGGCTCCTGGAAAACGACGCCGATGTTCCGGCGCAGCGAGAGCAGCGAGATCTCGCGGATGTCGCGCCCGTCGGCGAGGATGCGGCCCGATTGCGGGTCGAAGGCCCGGTGCAGCAGGCCGAGCGTCGTCGACTTGCCCGAGCCGGTCGAGCCGACGATGGCGATGGTCTCGCCCGGCTGGACCTCGAAGGAGACGTCGGCAACGGCGGCGCGCTTGCCGTCATAGGAGAACGAGACGTTGTCGAAGGCGATGGCGCCCTGCAGGCGGCCCGCATCGGCAGCACCGGGCAGGTCACGCACCGCCGGCATGGTGTCGAGCACGTCGAAGAACTCGCGCATCTTCGGCGCTTGCATGAAGATGAAGTTGACGAAGGAGACGATCTGCTCGAGCCGGCCGACCAGCATGGTCGCGAAGCCCATGAAGGTGACGATCTCGCCGACCGTGGTCAACCCCTGCATCAGCAGCCAGGCGCCGACGACGAAGATCGAGAGCACGGTCAGCGTCGCCGAGGCGCGCGTCGCCACCGTCGCCACCGCCCACCAAGTCAGCACCGGCAGCTGCGCCTCGAGCAGGCTGGTGATGGTCGAGCGCAGGCCGCGGACCTCGGCCTCGATGCGGGTGAAGCTCTGGATCACCGGCACGTTGCCAAGCGCGTCCGACGCCCGCTCGGCGAGGTTCGAGTGGTAGCTCTCGACATTGCTCTGCAGTTTGTCGGTCTTGCGCAGCACCAGCGCGGTCAGCGTGCCGAACAGCACCACCAGGGAGATCAGCAGCAGCCCGAGCTGCCAGTTCTTCCACAGCGTGAACGGCAGCAGGATGAAGAGCGCGACGAAGCTGGCGCAGTGCTCGCGGAAGAAGGAGAGCCACAGCGCCCACATGCCGCTGGTGCCTTCCAGCATCACCTTGAGGACGCGGCCGGAATGGGTCTGCGTGTGATAGGCGAGCGGCAGCGTCAGCGCATGCTCGAAATAGTTCGCCATCACCGCGAGGCGCCGGCGATGTGCCAACCGGTCGGCGAACAGCGCGACGAAGACGCCGGCGGCAATGTTGAACAGGCCGAAGCCGACCCAGGCGGCGATCAGCACGTTGATGTCGCTCCAGCTCGGCCGGTTGCCGGTGTTCTGGACGCTGCTGAGCTTGTCGATCAGCGCGCCGAACAGCATCGGCTCGGCGAAGGCAGCTGCCGCCAAGGCGATGTTGGCGAGCGCCAGGATCAGCCCCAGACGCCTTTCCGGGCCGAGCTCGCCAAGCACGCGGGCATAAAGCGCAAACAGGGACATCACATGACCTTAGAGCATGGGCGCGAGGAAGCGACACTGGTTTTGGTGAAAAGCCGGCGCGAAATCAAACAACTGCAACCGGGTTTCCGGGGACCGACGCCTCGGCTGCCGATGTGAGGAATTTCTCAACCTTAACGCTTCCTTCAACTGGCACGCCCTATCGTTTCGACCATGCGAGAGGCCGGGCGAGCAGCGTCGGCGGCGGCGCGCATCAGGATGCTCGTTTCATGGATATCGCGACCGGCGCAGGCATTATCGGTGGCATCGCAACGATCGTCGCGCTGATCATGATCGATGGTGGCAATTTCGCCGCCTACTATGACAAGCACGCCGTGATCATCATCTTCGGCGGCGCCTCGGCCGCGACCATGCTGCGCTTTCCCTTCTCGGTGATCGCGCACGGCCTGCCGATGGGCATCCGCTTCGCCTTCACCATGCGTTCGATCCACCCGCGCGAGCTGATCGACGAGATCACCCGCGTCGCCGAGATCAACCGCAAGAGCGGCCCGGTGGCGCTGGAAAACGTCGAGGTCTCCGACCCGTTCCTGGCCCAGGGCCTGCGCTACATCGCCGACGGCTACGACAAGGACTTCATCCGCGACACGATGGAGCGCGACCGCGACAACTTCCTGCAGCGGCTCGACGAAGGCTCGAAGGTCTACCGCGCCATCGGCGACTGCGCCCCGGCCTGGGGCATGATCGGCACCATCCTGGGCATGGTCACCATGTTCGCCAACATGTCCGACCCCTCCAAGCTCGGCCCGGCCATGGCGACGGCGCTGCTGGCGACGCTCTACGGCGCCATGGTCGCCAACATGTTCACCCTGCCGATCGCCGACAAGCTGCACATCAAGCTCGAGGAGGAGGAGATCTCGCGCACGCTGATCATCGACGGCGTGCTGCAGATGCGCGACGCCAAGAGCCCGACCCTGGTGCGCGAAATGCTGCTGGCCTATCTGCCCGATCATCATCGGGCCGAGATGGCCGAAGCCAGCTGAAGGGCGGCTGAACGATGGCCAAGAAGAAGCGGGGCGGCCATGGCGGTCACGGCTGGTTCGTGACCTTCGCCGACCTGATGGCGCTGTTGATGGCGTTCTTCGTCATGGTCGCCGCCTATTCGAGCCAGGACAAGCAGAAGCTGCAGATCGTAGCCGGCTCGATGCGCGACGCCTTCGGCACGCAGAAGGACGTGCGCCTCGCCGGCATCGTCGAGGTCGACGGCATCCCGACCAAGACGCACATCAAGAACGCCTATGTCCGGCCAATCGAGGACGCCTCCGACAACACCGCGCCGAACCACAACCAGCAGAAGGAAGACGGGCTGATCTCGGCGACGCATGACCGCGGCTTTGCGCTCGCGGCCGCCTCGCTGCGCCAGGCCCTGCGCGAGATGCCGGAGATCGGCGAGCTCTCGCGCAACATCCTCGTCGAGGTTTCGGAGACCGGCATCGACATCCAATTGGTCGACCAGGATGGCCGCGCCATGTTCGACGAAGGCTCGGTCCAGCCCAATGCCCGCATGCGCAAGCTGCTCGCCGCGATCGCGCCGACGCTGCGCCGCATGCCCAACAAGATCGCCATCACCGGCCACACCGCCGCGCTGCGGCCGGGCACGCTGGCGCCGGGCAATCCCTGGGCGCTCTCGGTCGGCCGGGCCTCGGCGGTGCGTGAGATCCTCGGCAATGCCGGCGTGCCCGACGAGCGCTTCGCCTCCGTCACCGGCAAGGCCGACACCGACCCGCTGATCAAGGACAATCCCTACCTGCCCTTCAATCGCCGCGTCGGCATCGTGCTGAAAGCGGACGCGCCGCCGCTGCCCAACGGCGCCAGGCCCTAGCGGCCGGTGCCACAGGGGTGCCGGCTGCTAGGGCCTGGTGCCTCGACGACAGACGCCTCAGGGCGCCACGATCAGCGCCCAGTAGACCTGGTATTTCGAGCCCGGCGCATAGGCCGAGGCGATGCCCATGCGGGTCGCGTTCGGCGCCTTCATGACACGATCATGCTGGGGCGAATCGCGCCAGCCGGAAAAGGCCTCCGCCAGCCGCCGGTAGCCCGCCGAGAGATTGGCCTCGGCGCCGGGCTGGCCGCCGCGCACCAGCCTGGCCTTGACCGCGTCGGCCTGCGCCGGCTTGTCGGCCGCCGCCATGGCCGCAGCCTCCTGCTCCGCCGCCTGCATCAGCGCCGGATCGAGCTGCAGCGTGCCGAGGCCCGCATTGAGGCGGTAGGCCGAGATCGTCGCGCGCGCGGCTTCCGCGTCGACCCGCGCCGAGGGCGAGCCGAGATCGCGATAGAAGGCCGGCTGGGTCCGCGCCGGCTCGGTGCAGCCGGCAATGTTGAAGAGCGCCAGGGCGCCGGCCAAGGCAGCAGGACAGCTCATCGAACGCCCGCGGGCAGGACGAGCGGCAACAAGACGAGCGGGAAAGTCAGGCATCGCATCATTCCTTGTTGTCGTCCTTGCCGGCAGGCTCGTCCTTGCCGGTATCCCGTGAAGTTTCCGTCTTGGCCGGCGCGGGCTCGTCGGGCTCCGGCTCGGCACCGTCACCTGCCGCCCGCGAGCGCCTCGCCGTGATCTTGCTTGCAGCCTTGCGCGGGCGCGGCTTGCGTTCGCCGGCGACCGCGGTGGCAATGTCGCCGAGCGACTGCTCGATGCCTTCCAGGCCCTTGACGGTGAGTTGGGCAGCCGCGGCCGGCGCCTCCAGCTCGGCCAGGCGCTTGTGGATGACATAGTTGAGGTCGCTGGTGACACGCCCGACCTGCTCGACATCGCCGACGACACAGACCAGGTCGAAATCCAGGGTCGCGGTGCCGATCTTCCTGAACAGCACGTTCGGCGGCGGCTTCTTCAGCACGTCGCCATGCGCCTCGCCCGCCTCGGCCAGAAGGGCGCGGACCGCGGTCGGATCGAGCGTGCGCGCCACGCTGATCGAGATCATGACGCGCCCGGTGCGATCGGAGCGGACGCGGTTGCGCACCACGCCGGAGACAAGGTTGGAGTTCGGCACGATCACCGAGGAGCGGTCGAAGGTCTCGATCTCGGTCGAGCGCACATTGATGCGCTTGACGATGCCCTCGGCGTCGCCGACCACGACCTGGTCGCCGACCCGGATCGGCCGCTCCCAGAGCAGGATCAGCCCGGAGACGAAGTTCGACACCACCGATTGCAGGCCGAAACCGATACCGACCGAAAGCGCGGAAGCGACCAGCGTCAGCCGCTCGAGGCTGAAGCCGAGCGAGGAGACCGAGAGCGCGACCGCCGCCACATAGCCGAGATAGCCCGCTGCTGTGGTGATCGAATTGCGCAGGCCCGGGTCGAGCTTGGTCGTCGGCAGGAACTTGCCGTCGAGCCAGCCCTGCAGCGAGCGCGTCGCGGCGAGCCCGAGCCCGAACAGGAAGGTGGCGACGATGAGCGAGGACAGCGAGATGGTGACGCCGCCGACCTGGAAGCCGAAGAAGGCGGCACGCAGCGAGGATAGGAAATCAGCCGATTCCAGCCCCCAGGGCGCCAGGACCAGCATGAGCGTGACGACGATCAGCACGATCTTGAGCAGGCCGGTCAGGACGACCGCGATCTTCTGCAAGGTCGCGGCCCGCAAGCCGATGCCGGCCCGCAGCGTCAGCGCGAAACGGCCGTCGCCATTGAGCGAATTGCCGATATCGAGCTCGATGAGCTGCATCATCAGGACGAAGACGCCGGCCAGGATGCCGAACCACATCACCTGCTCGGTCAGGAAGCTCGCCAGCACGGCATAGCCGAGCAGTACCGCCAGGATGATGGCGATGCCGACCAGCCAGGCGAGGATGCGCACCGGGCCGAGGCTCGCGCCGTCGACCGGGACATAGGGACCGAGACAGGCCTCCTGCTCGATCTCGTCATTGTCGCGCAGCCGATAGAGCCCGGCGATGAGGGTCAGCGCGAAGACGATGGCGACGACGCCGCGCACGATGATCGACAGGGTCAGCCCGGCGGCGATCGCCTGCAGCCAGGCTTCCAGCACCTTGCCGATGCCCATGACGATCGCCAGAGAAGCGGCCATCCAGACAACGGTGCGCGCCGTCGATTCCATCACGCTGACGAGCCGGCGTTGCGGCTCGCCCGGCGCAAACAGACCGTCTGCCAGGGCCTGAACGAAGGCGAAGAGGGCGAGCCCGAAGACGATGGCGAGGATCACCGGCTGGATGCGCGGCGGCAGCAGCCCGGCGGCGTTCAGCGCGGCATAGATCAGCCAGCTCGCCAGCGCCGGCGGCGCCGCACGCGCCAGAATCCGCACCAGCGCGCTGTGCAGGCAGTAAGCGCCGCTCGAGGTGTCCTTGGCCGCGATGCGCGCGATCAGGCGCGGCAGGTAGCGGGCGCGAGCGACATAGAGGCCGATCGCGCCGATGAAGCCGAGCGCGACCAGCAGCCCGCGTCCGGTCAGCAGCGCCGCGCTGAAGACCGAAAGCCAGTCGCCGAAGATCAGTTGCGAGGCGCGCAGATCGGATGGCAGGGCCGAAAGCGTCGAGCTCCAGACATCGGGGCTCAGCATTGAGGGCCCCGGCGCGAACAAGGCCTTGGCGAAGCGATCGCGCCGCAAATCGCCGATCGAGGCCTGCAACTGCTCCGCCTGCAGCAGGGTCGCCCGCGCGAGCTTCAGAATTTCGTCTGCTTCCGAGAAGCCTTTCTCGCGCGCCTCGCGCTCGCGGGCGACTTCGGCCGTCTCCGCCGGCGCCTTGGCATCGGGCTTGGGTCCGAGCTGTTCGAGACGCAGCTTGGCCTGCTCGAACCGCGGCGCCTGCTCGTCCGTCAGGGCGCGGAGCTGGTCCAGCAGTGGCTGCAGGCGCCCCCTCTGCCGTGCCAGCTCGGCGTCGGAAGCCGCGGGATTGGTGAGCACGGTCTCGATCTGGGTCAGCTCGCCACGGATCGAATCGACGCGCGCACGGGCAGCGCCGGGATCGGCCGGCTGTGCCAGCGCCGACAAAGGCAGCAGCAGGAACAGTGCGAAAAGGAGGGCGCCGAGCCGGCCCGCCAGCGGGACGAAGCTGCGCCGGGCGCTGGAGGTCACTGGCATCGCGATCCTGCCGGGCTGATTCGCATCCTTGCGCAGCCTCGCCACTGCCGCGCGGCGAAATCAAGCGGGTTGGCGAAAAGAGCCAGCGGGCCGGCTTCGCGGCAGCGCCGCGCCGGATGGCGAAGATCGGACAAGGGCATCACATTCCCGTGAAAGCACGCCGGGTGGCGGCGGTCATTGCCGGCTTCTTCAACAAGAAACCGGACAGCATGATGGCGGAAGCGCGCGGATGCGCGGGTTTGGGGGCCGTTCCGCCCCTCCACAGGCAGATTACCTGTCCCTGCGCGACCGTGATCGACGCCGAGCCGGCGAGCTCTGGTGCTCTCCCGCCATCTGAGTTTCAATTTCGACCAATGAACAACTCTGGCCGGGGACCGGTCGGCATGACGAACGGCGAGGCGCGCTGGCTCTCTCGCCTGCTCTGGAATCGAGACCGGGAGGTTCGCGATGGCTAAGCTCAACATCAACGGCAAGACGATCGAGGCGGAGGTCGACGGCGACACGCCGCTGCTCTGGGTGATCCGCGAGCAGATCGGCCTGACCGGCACCAAATATGGCTGCGGCATCGCCCAATGCGGCGCCTGCACGGTGCATATCGACGGTGTCGCCACCCGCTCCTGCGCACTTCCGGTCAGCGGCGTCACGGCCGAGCAGAAGATCGTCACCATCGAAGGACTCTCGCCGGACGGCAACCACCCGCTCCAGAAGGCCTGGATCGCGCATGACGTGCCGCAATGCGGTTTCTGCCAGAGCGGCATGATCATGGCCGCCGCCGCCATGCTCCAGGCCAATCCGAAGCCGACGGAGGCCGATATCGCAGCGGAAATGACCAATATCTGCCGTTGCGGCACCTATAACCGCGTCAAGGCCGCAATCCTCGAAGTCGCCGCCGGCGGCGAGCTCGGCCGCGGCTGACCCCTTTTTCTTTCCGCAGCGCCGGGCTCGACCGCGATCCATCAAACGGAACCTCGCTTCGCCCGCGCGCCACCCAAACTCTGGAGGACGCCATGACATCCGCCTCTGCCATCGAAACCAAGCTCTCCCGCCGCAGCGTGCTCGCCGGCTCGGCAGCCGCCGCCGGCGCCTTTTCCTTCGGCTTCGCCGTACCCTTCGCCGACGAGGCGCGGGCCCAGGGCGCGACGCCCGAGATCAATGCCTGGGTCGTCGTCCAGCCTGACGACAAGGTGGTGATCCGCATCGCCCGCTCGGAAATGGGCCAGGGCACGCTGACCGGCCTCGCTCAGCTCGTCGCCGAGGAGCTCGATTGCGACTGGGCCAGGGTCACGACCGAATATCCGACGCCGGGCCAGAATCTGGCGCGCAACCGGATCTGGGGCAATTTCTCGACCGGTGGCAGCCGCGGCATCCGCGAGTCGCATGAATATGTCCGCAAGGGCGGCGCCGCCGCCCGCATGATGCTGGTCCAGGCCGCGGCCGGCGAGTGGAAGGTGCCCGCCGCCGAATGCAGCGCCGCCAAAGGCGTGATCACCCACAAGGCGTCGGGCCGCTCGCTGCGCTATGGCGAGGTCGCGGCCGCTGCCGCCAGGCTGTCGCCGCCGGCCGAGGTGCCGCTGAAGGACCCGAAGGACTGGATCATCGCCGGCAAGCCGCTGAAGCGGCTCGACACCGCCGACAAGACCACCGGCAAGAAGATCTACGGCATGGATTTCAAGCTGCCGGGAATGCTCAACGCCGCGATCAAGGACTGTCCGGTCTTCGGCGGCAAGGTGAAGAGCTTCGACGCCGCCAAGATCAAGGCGATGCCGGGCGTGAAGCATGTCCTGCCGGTCGGCGACAGCGCCGTCTCGGTCGTCGCCGACACCTGGTGGCAGGCCAAGACCGCGCTCGATGCGCTGCCGATCGTCTGGGACGAGGGCGAGCACGCCAAGGTCTCGAGCGAGAGCATCGCCGCCTGGCTGAAGGAAGGCCTCGACGCACCCCAGGCCGCCGTCGGAAACCAGAACGGCGACGTCAAGGCGGCGATCGCCAATGCCGCCCGCGTCGTCGAGCAGGTCTATGCCTATCCCTTCCAGAACCATGCCTGCATGGAGGTGATGAACGCGACGGCGCTCTATACGCCGGAGCGCTGCGAGGTCTGGACGCCGACGCAGAACGGCGAGGCGGCGCTGGCCGCGACGGCGGAGGCTTCCGGCCTGCCGCTCGCCAAATGCGAGGCCTACAAGATCGATCTCGGCGGTGGCTTCGGCCGGCGCGGCGCCGTCCATGACTGGGTGCGCCAGGTCGTCGCCATCGCCAAGCAGGTCCCCGGCACGCCGATCAAGCTGATCTGGTCGCGCGAGGAGGACATGCTGCATGGCCGCTTCCACCCGGTGACGCAATGCAAGCTTACCGGCGCGCTCGACAAGGACGGCAACCTGACCGGCCTGCACATGCGCATCTCCGGCCAGTCGATCGTCGCCGGCATCTTCCCGCAGAACATCCAGAACGGCCGCGATCCCGCGGTCTTCCAGGGCCTCAACCCGCCCGGCCCCGAGGCCTCGATCGGCTACACCATCCCGAACCTGCTGATCGACCACGCCATGCGCAACCCGCATGTGCCGCCGGGCTTCTGGCGCGGCGTCAACCTGAACCAGAACACGATCTATCTCGAATGCTTCATCGACGAGCTGGCGCATGCCGCCGGCAAGGACCCGCTCGAATTCCGCCGGGCGCTGATGAAGAACCATCCCAAGCATCTCGCCGTGCTCAACGCCGTCGCCGAGAAGGCCGGCTGGGGCAGCAAGGCACCGGACGGCATCCATCGCGGCATCTGCCAGACCATGGGCTTCGGCTCCTATGTCGCGGCCGTCGCCGAGGTCTCGGTGAGCCCCGAGGGCAAGCTCAAGATCCACCGCATCGTCGCCGCGACCGACCCCGGCCACGCCGTCAATCCGGCGCAGATCGAGCGCCAGGTCGAAGGCTCCTTCGTCTACGGGCTCTCGGCGGCGCTGTTCGGCGAGTGCACCGTCAAGGATGGCCGCATCGTCGAGGAGAATTTCGATACCTATCCGGTGATGCGCCTGGAGGACATGCCGGCGGTCGAGACCGTGATCGTGCCCTCCGGCGGCTTCTGGGGCGGCGTCGGCGAGCCGACCATCGCGGTCGCGGCGCCGGCGGTGCTGAACGCGGTCTTCGCCGCCACCGGCAAGCGCGTCCGCACCTTGCCGGTCAAGAACGCCGATTTGCGCAAGGCGTAGAGCTTGGTAGCTGAGCGCGAGCCGGACCGAGTTGCCGTCTTGCGGAACCGCGCGGTCATTCCGGACAAGCCGCGAAGCGGCGCAGATCCGGAATCCATCGTAGAGTTCGAAGCCCTACGATGGATTCCGGCGCTCCGCTTCGCTGCGGCCGGAATGACGGTGGTGGGCGCCTTGGCCAGCTTCGCTCTCGTCGGATCGCCGGCCCAAGCACTCGAGCCCTATGCGGTCGTCGGCGACGCTATCCCGGCGCCGCTCGGCGGGCTGGTCGGGAACGCAGTTCGCGGTCAGGCGCTGGTGCTCGACCGGACGCGCGGCAATTGCCTGATCTGCCACCAGGTGCCGGAACCGGACGAGCCCTTCCAGGGCACGATCGGCCCGCCGCTGGCCGGCGTCGGCGCCAGGCTCGAGCCCGGGCAGTTGCGCCTGCGCCTGGTCGACGCCAGCCGGCTCAACCCCGCGACGGTGATGCCGCCCTATTTTCGCACCGAAGGATTGCGAGACGTTGCCCTGCAATATCGCGATCGGCCGGCGCTGACCGTCCAGGAGATCGAGGATGTCGTCGCCTATCTCGCCAGTCTCCGCACGCCATAATCCCGGCCCTTCGCGCCGCGAGCTGATCGCGGCCGGAACCGCCGGCCTGGCGCTCGCGGCCCTGCCCGGCCCGTTGCGCGCCGCTACGGCGACGCCGATGGCCGAGCTGATCGCCAGGCTAACCGAGGGCGCCGCCCCGGCCCGCGGCGGCATCGAATTCGACATCCCCCGCCTCGTCGAGAACGGCAATTCGGTCGATGTCGCGATCCGGGTCGAGAGCCCGATGACGGCCGACGACCATGTCCGCTGGATCCATGTCATCGCCGAGAAGAACCCGTTTCCCGACGTGGCGCGCTTTCACCTTTCGCCGCGCAATGGCCGCGCCCAGGTTTCCGCCACCTTGCGCTTCGCCACCTCGCAGAAGGTCGCGGTCGTCGCCGCGCTGAGCCGCGGCGGCTACGTCATGAGCGATACCGACATCGTGGTGACGCTCAGCGCCTGCATCGACGGAGGCTGATCGCCATGGCAACGTTCAACGCCCGCATCACCATGCCGGCCGAGGCCAGGGCCGGCGAGATCATCGAGATCCGGGTGCTTGCCCGCCATCCGATGGATCGCGGCGGCCAGGTCGACGCCGAAGGGCGCATCGTGCCGCGCAAGATCCTCAACCGGCTGACCGTGACCTATGCCGGCGATCAGATCTTCCGCTTCGACATGCATACCGGCGTCGCCGCCAACCCCTTCGTCAGCTTCACCACGCGCGCGGTCGAGACCGGCGACCTCGTCTTCGAATGGCGCGAGGATGGCGGCGCGACCTACACCCGCACCGCCCGCCTCGTCGTGACATGATCATACCGCCACAATGAAACCCATAGCCCTCATCCTGAGGAGCCGTTTCGCCAGAAGCGGCGTCTCGAAGGATGCTCCAGAGCGCGCTGGAGCATCCTTCGAGACGCGAGGCATCCGCCTCGCTCCTCAGGATGAGGGCGATGGTTCCGCGCCGGCTCTCCGGTTCGTCGCCTCCCTGGCCGCCTTGCTGATCGCAGGCTCCGCCTCGTCCGCCGAGATCAAATCCGGCAGCGATTTCCTCTCGCCGGAAATGCGCCGCCAGCAGGATGACGAGACCCGCAATCCAGGCTTCCTTTGGGTCGAGCAGGGCGAGGAATTGTTCAGCCGTCGCAGCGGCGAGGCGCCCGCCTGCCAGTCCTGCCATGCCGACCCGATCCAGAGCCTGCGCGGCGCAGCGACGCGTTATCCTCAGATCGACGGCGCCAGCGGCAAGCTGCTCAACCTCGAAGGCCGCATCGAGCAGTGCCGGGTGCAGCATCAAAAGCAGCCGGTCTTCGGCTATGAGAGCCCCGAGCTTCTCGGCCTCACCGCCTATGTCGCCTCGCTGTCGCGCGGCCTGCCGATGGCGGTCGCGACCGAGGGCGCGGCGAAGCCCCATCTCGAAGCCGGCAAGGCGTTCTATGAGCGCCGGCAAGGGCAGCTCAACCTCTCCTGCCGGCAATGCCATGACGATCTCGTCGGCGCCAAGCTGCGCGGCGACACCGTCAGCCATGGCACCGGCACCGGCTATCCGGCCTACCGGCTCGAATGGAATGGCGTCGGTTCCCTGCACCGGCGCCTGCGCGCCTGCTCCCTCGGCGTCCGGGCGACGCAGTTCGACTATGGCGCGCCGGAATATCTGGCGCTGGAACTTTTTCTCGCCGCCCGCGCGAACGGCCTGCCGATCGAGGCGCCGGGCCTCAGACGGTAGAGTTCCTCACATTCAAGTCGTCCCGGACAGGCCGCGCCAGCGGCGCCGATCCGGGACGACCGGCAAGGGTCGAGCCAAGCGCTCTTGGCGGCGCGGGCACAAGCCGTCACGATCACGGCACAATCCTGTCGGAGATGCGGCGGATGCTACGCCTGCCAGCCTTGCTCGTCGCCCTGTGCCTCGCCGGCGCGGCCTTCGCCGAGCCTGCCGTGGAGCCGCCTGCCTCGGCCGCCGCGGTGACCAATCCGGCGCCCTTCGTCCTCAAGGATACCGAGGTCAGGACGATCCGCGCCAAGGCGCTGCAGCGCGACTACGAGATCTATGTCGCCCTGCCGGCCTCCTATCATTCCTCGCCGCGGCGTCGCTTTCCGGTGCTGTTCGTCACCGATGCCGACTACGCCTTTCCGCTGGTGCGCAGCATCGCCCGGCGAGTCGGCAACCGGGCCCAGGGGCTGGAGGAGTTCATCCTCGTCGGGCTCTCCTATGCCGTCGGCGACAGTCCGCAATTCAGCCGGCGGCGCGACTACACCCCGACGCCGAACGGCGAGAAGACCAGGGATGAGTCGGGCAGGCCGCCGGTCTTCGGCGAGGCGGAGGAGTATCGCCGCTTCCTCGCCGAGGAGCTGATGCCCTTCGTCGCCGCGACCTACCGCACCGACACCAATCGCAGCATCTATGCCGGCCACTCCTATGGCGGCCTGTTCGGCGTCCACATCCTGCTGACCGAGCCGAAGATGTTCTCGCACTACATCCTCGGCAGCCCTTCCCTCTGGTTCGACCAGAAGGTGATGTTCACGCGCGAGAAGGCCTATGCCGAGGCGAACAAGGAGCTGAAGGCGAATGTGCTGATGGCGATCGCCTCCTATGAGACGGTCAACAAGGCCTCCAACGACCCGCGCTACAGCCGCAATGTCGATATGATCGCCGACCTCTCGGAGTTCGAGAAGGCGCTGCGCTCGCGCGATTACCCGGGATTGTCGCTGACCAGCGAGATCATCCCCGGCGAGGACCATCTCACCGTCTTTCCCGCCGTGATCACGCGCGGGTTGATGTGGGCCTTGCCGGCAAAGCGTGACTAGGTAAGGAACGACACGACAAGGTCATCCCGGGCGACCGAAGGGAGACCCGGGATCCATTCCGGAACCTCTTTCGGAAAGGCTCCGGAATGGATCCCGGATCGGCGCGGCTTCGCCGCTTGTCCGGGATGACCGTAACGGGGTTAGAATGGCGATCAATCCTTCTCGCTCTTGTCGTCCTTGCCTTTGTCATCCTTGCCCTTGCCGCCGTTCTTCGGTTTCACCCTGTTGCGATAGCTTGCATTGCCGAGTCCGGTGCCGATGGTCAGCACGGCCCAGTTCTCGACATCCTGCATGAACGGCAGCTCGCTCAGGCCCTGGACCACGGCGTCGTTGTGCATCACGACCATGGTCTGGTGTTCGCCGATCTCCGGCGCCATCTCGCGAATGCTCTCGACCAGGTTGAAACGGCTGCTCGACCAGTTGCCCGGCAGGTTCTGCGCGCCGCGGTCGATCGCGCCATCAGCCTCGATCAGCCCCGGGCAGCCGACGCCGATAAAGGGCGCGACCCGCAGGCCCTCCTTCTCGGCGTGCTTGATCTGTTGAGCCAGCATCTTGCCGAGCCGCTTCACCGCCTCCTCGCGGCTCGGCTCCTCGTCGGCATGGCGCCAGAGCTCGGTTTCCCAGACGCGCGCCTTGCTGAGATCAGGCGCCTTGTCTTGCCGCAGCTCGACGATGCCGACCCTGATGTTGGAGCCGCCGATGTCGATCGCCACCAGGCTGTCATAGGCCTCGAAGATCCATTTCGGTGCCAGATGCGCACTGCCGACCAACCCCGCCTCGTCGGGGTGATGGCGCACCGGCACCAGCTCGATGGCGTAACCTTCGGACTGCAGGATGATGCCGGCCCGGGCGATGGCGAGTTCGCCGACCCGGCTCTCGCGAAAGCCGCCACCGACGACGATGCGCTCGACCGCGCTCCACGCCTTCTGACGTAGGAAGCGACGGATGACGAAGGACAGTGACTGGGCGAAGCGCTCGACCGCGCTCAGCACCAGCGCAGCCTCGCGCGCCTCGCCCTTGGTGATCAGTTCGTCGAGCTCGGACTTGCTCGGCGTTGCGTCCCGTCCGGCGAGCGGGTCTTCGCCGGCATCGGCGAGATAGCCGCGCAATTCGGCGAGATGGTCCATGAAGGCGCCTCGGCTCGCCTTGTCGCCGATGAAGCCGTCGCCATCGCGAATTTCAAGATTATAGCTGGAGACCGTGACCGAAGGCAGCTCCTCCGCGCCGTGTCCGCCATTGGTTCCCGTCTTCGCCGCTGTCGCAACCGCCATTCGCTCGCTCCCCCTGCCGTCATGGGGAAACGATCGGTACCGCCTCAGGTTCCGACTGCGACAGATGGCCCTGCCTGGCGCATGCCGCCCCTGCGTCGGCAATGGGTGCAAGAGTTGCCGTTGCCGTTGACCGCGCCCCCGGCTTTACCCTCCATAATGCCCACAGAGGCGAAGCGGTCGGCGGGACTGCGCCGGAGGAAACAACATGCTCGAATTTCTCGGCCGCTCGATCGTGATCGGCGTCGGCGCCACGGCCATGCTCGACCTCTGGGCCCTGCTGCTCAACCGTGTCCTCGGCCTTCCGCTGAGCAACTGGGCGATGGTCGGGCGCTGGTTCGCCCATCTGCCGCGCGGGCGCTTCGCGCATGACCCGATCTCGGCCTCCGAGCCGGTATCCGGCGAGCTCGCCATCGGCTGGGTCATGCATTATCTCGTCGGCATCCTCTTCGCCGCCGTCCTGCTGCTGATCTGGGGCGTGGGCTGGGCGCGGATGCCGACGCTAATGCCGGCCCTGATCGTCGGCATCGTCACCGTCGGCTGCGGCTGGTTCGTGCTGCAGCCCGGCATGGGCTTCGGCCTCGCCGCCAGCAAGCGGCCCAATCCGGGCCAGATCCGGCTGATCGGTCTCGTCAATCACGTCGTCTTCGGCCTTGGCCTCTATCTCACGGCGCTGCTGACGCGCTGATCTTTGCGAGCCGATCGCCGGCTTCTCCCCGCTTTGGCGCCCCACCGAGGACCAATCCCATGGCCGCGACCCTGTTCCAGAACGCCCGCATCGTCGACGGAACCGCGCCCGAGCGCGGCGATCCGGTCTCGGTACTGGTCGAAGGCGGGCTGATCCGCGAGGTCGGCAGGAATCTGCGTGCCGACAAGGCCAAGCCCATCGACCTCAAGGGCCGCACCCTGATGCCCGGGCTGATCGACGCCCATGTCCATGTCATCGCCGGCCTCGCCGATCTCGGCCGCAACGCCGCCTTGCCCGACTCGCTGGTCACGGTGCGCTCGCTGGTCATCATGCGCGAGATGCTGCTGCGCGGCTTCACCACGGTGCGCGATGTCGGCGGCGCCGATTTCGGCCTGAGAACCGCCACCGAAGAGAACGATTTTCCGACGCCGCGCCTCGTCATCTCCGGCAAGGCACTGAGCCAGACCGGTGGCCACGCCGATTTCCGCGGCCGCTATGACGATCGGCTGGCGCCCGGCACCCGCCACCGCCTCGGCGCCCTCGGCCGCATCTGCGACGGCGAGGCGGAAGTCCGCCGCGCCGCGCGCGAGGAGCTCAAGGGCGGCGCCGACTTCATCAAGATCATGGCCAATGGCGGCTGTGCCTCGCCGACCGACCCGATCCATTTCCTCGGCTTCTCGAAGGGCGAGCTGGCAGCCGTCGTCGAAGAGGCGCGCATGGCCGGAACGTACGTCTCCGCCCATGTCTATACCGACGAAGCGATCCGCCGCTGCGTCGAGGCCGGGGTCCATTCGCTCGAGCATTGCAATCTGATCCAGATCGAGACGGCGAAGCTCGCCGCCAGCAACGGCGCCGTCGCGGTGCCGACCCTCGTCACCTATGACAAGCTCGCCAGCGAGGGCGGCCGGCTCGGCTTCCCGCCGGACTCCATCGCCAAGGTCGAGAAGGTCCGCGTCGCCGGCATGGAATCGCTGACGATCATGAAAAAGGCCGGTCTCGCCATGGCCTATGGCAGCGACCTGCTCGGCGAGATGCATCGCCATCAGTCCGAGGAGTTCGTCATCCGCGGCCGCGCTTTGCCGGCGCATGAGGTCATCGCCGCCGCGACCCATGTCGCCGCCAGGCTGCTGAAGCTCGAGGGCAAGATCGGAACGGTCGCGCCCGGCGCTTATGCCGACCTGATCGTCGTCGACGGCGATCCGCTGAAGGATCTCGCATTGCTGACCCGTCAGGGCCGGCATATGCCGCTGATCATGAAGGCCGGCGCCTTCGTCAAGCGGGCGCGGTTGGACTAAGGGCTCCGAACAGAACCTGGAGGGGTCTCGATAGGCTTTGGAGGAGCTGAATGCCAGGAGGAGCGCGCAGCCGATATCCTTCGATATCGGCAAGACGTTCCGACGCCGCAGTCGGCCCTCCAAAGCCCACCTTCGGCGCCGGGAATTCGCCCGCCCGCGGCGTCGCGCCGCTTGCCGATACCAAAGGTATCGGCTACGCGCCGCTCCTGGCGGGCGGACGAATTGCCGACGTCGAGACCCCTCCAGGTTCTGTTCGGAGCCCTAAAGGCCATGGCACATTGGACGCAGCTCGACGCCGCGCCGATCCCCGGCGGCGGCACGCTGAAGCTGCTGCAACGCGGCGACAGCGAGTTCTCGATCACGCTCGGCCATAACGAGCTGATGAATTCGCGCCTGCGGGGCTCGGAGGAAGCGCTGGCGACGCTGGCCGCCGGCCGCCTCGGCCAGCGCGCCAGGCCGCGCTTCCTGATCGGTGGGCTCGGCATGGGCTTCACCTTGCGGGCCGCCCTCGCCGCCCTGCCGGCCGATGCCGAGATCACCGTCGCCGAACTCATCCCGGCCGTGATCGCCTGGGCGCGCGGCCCGCTGGCTCCGATCTTCGCCGGCTGCCTCGACGATTCCCGCGTCACCATCCGCGAGGCCGACGTCACCGGCCTGATCCGTGCAGGCCGCGCGAGCTATGACGCGATCCTGCTCGATGTCGACAACGGCCCCGACGGGCTGATGGTCGAGGCCAATGACCGCCTCTACGACTTCGCCGGGCTGAGCGCCGCCAAGGCCGCCCTGCGCAAGGGGGGCGTGCTGGCGATCTGGTCGGCGGGGCCGGACCGGTCCTTCACCCAGCGCCTGCGCATGAGCGGCTTCGATGTCGAGGAGAAGAAGGTCCGCGCCAACGCCTCCGGAGGCGGGGCGCGGCATGTGATCTGGCTGGCGACGCATGCAGCGGCGGACAGCGATCCGCGCGCGAGGCATGCGGCCACTGCCGGAACGACAAGGCGCAGTGCCAGGAAGCCGTGACCTGCCGCTAAAGCATACGATAACGAGGTAGATCGCCATTTTGCGTCCGGTAGGACGCGCGGCGATCTAGCGCCGGCCCAGCAGAGCGGCGAGCGGCTCGGATAGCCCGAGGCTCTCGACGGCCGCCGGCAAGACGAGGTCGCCGCTCGCCGGCTTGGGCGACGGGGCGCCCGCCGCTTCGAGCACGGCGGCAAAGCCGGCCTGCGTCGAGCACAGGACCGGCACCCCGATATAAGGCTGCACCCGCGCCGCCAATCCTGCGAGCCCGGCCCCGCCGAGGATGACCGCGCGCGCACCATCGCGCTCGACGCTGCGCCGGCAGGCCTCGGTCAACAGCGCGATCGAGCCATCCGGATCGCGGGCGATGTCGCCACCGGTCGGCGTCACGGTCTCGATTGCGGCAAGCGCCGGCGCGAGCCCGAGCAGCGCCACGAACTCGCTCAGGATCGGCCCCCAGCGCTCGCCGCCGGTGACGATCGCGAAGCGGCCGTGCCGGGAGGCCCGCAGGCAGGCCGCTTCCGCCATGCCGATCACCGGAACACTGGCGATCTCCTTCAGCGCCAGCAGCCCGGGATCGCCGAAACAGGCAAGGTAGACCGCATCGCAATCGCGGCCATGCTCGGCATAGGCGTCGAGCGCCGCATGGGCGGCGATGGCGCCGGCGCTGCGGCTCGAAATATAGCGCGCACCGAAGCGCCCCGTTGCCGGAACCAGCGTCACGCCCGGCGGCGTCGACGGCGCCAGCACGCGCAGCACCAGCGCCGTCATCTCCGGGCTGGTGTTCGGGTTGAGCACGAGAATGCGCAAGGGGGCCTCGCAGGCTATCGGACGGGAGAACGATCGCTCCGGACTATGCCGGAGGCCACGCAGGTTCCGCCAGTCCGATGGTACGCGCAGGGCCGGAACCATCGCGTCCCGCCATGGTTGATCGGCCATCCCCGGCCTTTCGAGACAAGGAGGTTCGCCATGCCGGCAAAATCCAAGGCGCAGCAGAAGGCCGCCGGTGCCGCACTGGCCGCCAAGCGCGGCGACATCCCGAAGAGCGAACTCAAGGGCGCCTCGAAATCGATGGCGAAGTCGATGACCGAGAAGGAACTGCACGACCTCGCCGCGACCAGGCGCAAGGGCAAGCCCGAGCATGTCGGCAAGCACTGAGCCGCCCGCTCAGCCGCGTTCCTCGCTCGGCGCTGCCCGCACCACGAGCAGCAGCAGGAAGGCGATCAGCGCGAGCGCGCTCGTCAGCCAGATCGCCTGGACGCCCCAGCGATCGAGCGCCAGCCCGAAGAGCAGCGGCGAAGCCGCTTGCAGAGCCCGCCCCGGGCCGCCGATCAACCCTTGCGTCAGGCCGTAGCCGACCGGCCCGAACAGGGCGAGCGGCAAGGTGCCCTTGGCGATGGTCAGGACCCCATTGCCGGCCCCGTGCAGGAAGGCGAAGGCATAGGCGCCGGGCGCACCGAGCGCCAGCAGCACGCCGGCCCCGAGCGGATGCGTCAGCGTCGCGAGCCTTGCCGAGATCAACGGGTGCATCCGCCGCATCAGCGTGAACTCGACGATGCGGGCCGCGACCTGCGCCGGCCCGATCAGCGCCCCTGCGGCCACCGCGACCGCCGTCGTCGCGCCCGCGGCCTCCAGCAGCCTTGGCAGATGCGCCGCCATCGCCGTGCTGTTGAACCAGGTGATGGCGAACACCAGCGCGAGCAGCACCATGGTCAGCCGCGCCTTGCGAGGCTCCGGCTTGGCGCCACTGTCCAAGGCCTTCGCCGCAATCGCGGGTCCTGGCACAGCAAGGGTTCCCGAGGGCAGCGACCAATTGAGCGGCAGCGCCAGCATGAGGTGCAGCCCGGCCCAGCCGAGGCAGGCGCCGCGCCAGCCGATCTCAGCCTCCATCAGCGCCGAAAGCGGCCAGCCGACCGTGCTGGCGAAGCCGGCGAGCAGGGTGATGCCGGTGATCGGCGAGCGTGCCTCCCGGCCATAAATGCCGGCAAGCGCCGCAAAGGCCGCCTCATAGAGCCCGATGCCCATGCCGAGCCCCATGGCGAGCCAGCCCGTCCAGAGCAGGATCTTGCCTTGCGCCATGGCGAGGCAAACCAGCCCGGCGGCAAAGATCAGGTTGGAGCCGATGAGAACGCCGCGGCCGCCCTGCCGGTCGATCACCGCGCCGGCCCAGGGACCCACAAGTGCCGAAACCACCAGCGCTGCCGAGAAGGCGGCGAAGATCTCGACCGGGCTGGTGGCGAGATCGCGCGCCATCGGCGTCGCCAGCACCGCCGGCAGATAATAGCTCGCGGCCCAGGCCACGGTCTGCGCCGTGCCGAGCGCGAGCACGATCGCGGTGGTCGAGCGGCGGGCGGCCATCAGGCGGTGCGCTGCATCGGGAAAGCGATACCGGGATCGGACATTCTCGTCGCCTCGGACACCCCGCCGCTCCCGTGCCTTGCGCGCCGCTTTGCTGGCAGCTCGATCAAGCAGCTCTTTCCGGGATTCGACAAGAGGCGTCGCGGACCGGACGGCAATGCAATGGCGGCAAGAGCCGGTGCCGAACGGAACTTTCCGGATCGAGCCTGCGTTCCCCTCCGCGACTGCCGGATTATCCGGCTGCGCCATGGGAGGGCGGCATGAACGGCATCATCTATCTCATCGGTCTCGTGGTCGTCGTACTGGCGATCCTTTCCTTTCTCGGCCTGCGGTAAGGAACCAAGACCATGTCCATGGAAACCACCGAAATCCTGGCCGTCGCGCCGGAAGCTGAACGCGATTCCGGCTCTTATCTCGAGTGGAGCGCCATTCTGGGCGGCGCCGTGCTGGCGGTTGCAATCTCGACACTGCTAACTGCCTTCGGCTCGGCCGTCGGGCTGTCGATGGTATCGGCCGACACCGCCCGCTCCTCCGGCCTGACCGCGCTCGCAATCGCGGCCGGCCTCTGGGCGCTGTGGGTCACCGTCTCGGCCTGCGCGGCCGGCGGCTATCTCGCCGGGCGGATGCGCCGCCCCGCTCTCGACGCCAGCGCTCACGAACGCGGCGTGCGGGACGGTGCTCATGGCCTCGTGGTCTGGGCAGCGGGGGCGATCCTCGTCGCCGTCCTGGCGACCTCGACGGTCACCGGCGCGGCACGGACGGTCGCAGCAGGCGCCGCAGCCGCCACGGCAGGAGCCGGCGCTCTGATCAGCCAGCAGGCTGATCCGCTGGGCTCGTCGCTCGATGTCCTGATGCGCTCGGCCGGCAGCACGCCGGCGACTCCCGGCGAACGCGAGGAAGCCTCGCGCATCCTGATCAACGGCCTCAGCACCGGCACGCTCGACGCCGCGGATCGTACCTACATCGCCTCGCGCATGGCGGCACGCCTCGGCATCGCGCAGCCCGAGGCGGAAAAGCGCATCGACGATGCTTTCGCCAAGCTCAACCGGGCCAAGGAAACCGCGAAGCAGGCGGCTGAGCGGGCGCGCAAGGCCTCGGTGATCGCCGCATTCCTCGCCGCCGCGGTCCTGCTGGTCGGCGCTGCGGCCGCATGGTTTGCGGCGCAGCTCGGAGGCAGCCATCGCGACGAGGAAATGGATCTCAGCAGCATCTTCGGACGCTGACCGGTCCAGCCCATCGCATCTGACGACACCAAAGTTGCCGGCATCCCCACGGATGCCGGCGATTTCGGCGGGATGAGCGCCCCCTGCAAGGCCGGCCTTCCGTCACGGTATGGCCTTCAAAGCTTCGGCTGAGACGCGGCTCCCGATCACTGCCTCTCATGCAAGCAGCACCCGTCGGTTCCGTGCAAATTTCGCGCTGCATCCGTAGACGAACATGTTATTCGTCCTCGAACACTGGCAGTAATCAGCCATCATCCTCGCGGAAACGCAGTTGATGAGGATTTCGTTCTCGGATGTCAGGGCTTCGCCTCCGCGCCTGCAAATCTGCCTGCACAGGCGTCGCATCGGCCAAAACCGCAACCGCCTCCCAGCGTCACGACCACGGGAGCGGGCTTTGATGCCGCAGAAGCGAGCAGCGTCCGCCACGCCAGGCCTCGCCACAGGGCAGGCAGTGCAACCCTGGCGCCTGCCCTCGTGACCGGCACAGCCAAAGCCCGATCCGGATCGGTCGCGGCGCTCGGCGCCATCGTCACCGGGGCGCTGATCCTGCAGATCGCGAGCACGATCATGAACACGGTCGTGCCGCTGCGCATGGCCCTGGAAAAGCAGCCTCTGCTGCTGATCGGTCTGGTCGGCTCGGCCTATTCGGTCGGCTTCCTGCTCGGCTGCTTCTCGATTCCGGCGCTGATCCGGCGTGTCGGCCATATTCGCGGCTTTGCCGTCTTCGCTTCGCTCCAGGCGGCGCTGACCCTCAGCTTTCCGATCGTGCCGGTGGAGTGGTGGAGCCTGACGCGCTTCGTGATGGGCGTGGCCGCGGCCGGCCACAGCATCTGCATCGAGAGCTGGATCAGCGGGCAGGCCCGCGCGAGCCATCGTGGCCGCATCTTCGGCATCTACCAGATCCTGAACCGGCTGGCGCTGATCGGTTCGCAGGTCGGCATCGGCTATATCGCGATCCAGACCCATGACGTCTTCCTGATCGCCAGTACCGC
This sequence comes from Bradyrhizobiaceae bacterium, assembly GCA_036676315.1. Taxonomy (GTDB): domain Bacteria; phylum Pseudomonadota; class Alphaproteobacteria; order Rhizobiales; family Beijerinckiaceae; genus Allobosea. The sequence goes on along the minus strand of JAKFDB010000162.1, from coordinate 4,757 downwards.
CTTCTCGATCGCCCTCATTCCGGTCAGCCTGACCCGGGCTTCGGGCCCGGAATCGGCGGAACTGGTCTCGGTCAAGCTGAAGACGCTCTGGCTGCAGGCGCCGGCGGCCGTGGTCGGCTGCCTCTATGTCGGCCTGGTGAGCGGGCCGCTGACCAATGTCGCCCCGGCCTATGGCATCCTGATCGGGCTCGGCCAGCAGCGCGCGATCCTCCTGACCGCGGCGATCCAGGTCGGCGCCCTGCTGCTGCAATGGCCGATCGGCTGGCTTGCCGACCGCGTCGACAGCCGCCGCGTCCTGCTCGGCGCCGCGGTAGGAACCGTCGTCAGCACTGCCCTGCTGGGCGCCCTCTTCCTGTCGGGCACGGCGCAGCGCGACTGGTGGCTCTACGGCCTGTTCGCGCTCACCGGCGGCTGCAGCGTGCCGCTCTATACGGTGGCGGTGACGCATGCCTATTTCCGGCTCGGCCGCGAACAGGCGGTCGGCCTGTCGGCCGGTCTGCTCTTCCTGTGGAGCGTCGGCGCCACGATCGGCCCGCTGGTCGCGACCGCGGTGATGCAGATCGCCGGGCCGCAGGGGCTGCTGCTCTATATCGGCACGCTCTCGCTGGCAGTCGCAGCCTATTTCGCGATGCGCATCCTCACCAACCCGATCGCGGCCGAAGCTTCCGCCGCGCGGACGCCCGCCACGACCTCCCTGCCAGATCTCGGCCCCCGCCCCCGGCAGGACGAGTCCTGAAATCGCGCCCTGTAGCTGCCCGGCGGCGCCTGACCGGCTTGACGAGCTCGGTTTCCGGTAGACGCCAGCCGCAGCTCGCGGCGATGATCAGGCAAACCCCAGCTCCGAACTGGAGGCGCCATGCATGGCAGAATGACAGGCTGCGCCGCCCTGGCGGGATTGCTGCTTTGCGGCGCGCCGGCCTTGGCGGAATGCCGCGTCACTGGCCCCAAATGGTATCTTCACACGAACGACAAGGTCACGCTGAAGGCCGAGATGGACTCGCAAGGGTGCGGACACAGTTTCGGTGTCGCGGGAACCTGGAAAATGGAGAAGCTCGTAGCGTTGAAACCTCCGGCCAGCGGCTCGCTGCGCCAAATCGGAGAGGTGACATTCTACTACATACCGAGAGCCGGTTTCGTCGGTAGCGACAGTTATGTGATCTACATATGCGGCAAGGATACTTGGGGCTCAGGCTGCGCAAGGCTCAATTTTGAAGCGACCGTCAGGTAGCCGGTTCGCTGTCGTGCCGGCTGACGCCTGATCAGATCTCTCCCCTCTCCGGAGTCGCGAGTGGACCGCGCTCCGGAAGCAGCGGCTCAACCTTAGTCGAGATCTACCGTGCGGATCGCAGCCTGCGCGCTTTGGCCCCAGCCGCGCGACCTGTCCCGCGCCGTTCGATCTACCCTTGGCAAGCCGCCGCGGCACGACCGTCCGGGCAGCTTTCGCGGATCTTCCGCTTCACCTCCTCGATATCGTGGCAGCGGCCGAAATCGGCCGCGGAAGGGCGTCGACGTCCCGACAGCGCCCAATGCCACCGCGGCGAGCCGCTCGGTGCGTATTTGTCGTGCGTGATGACCGCGATCCTCTCGCCGCTCTCCGCCTCGACATGAAACAAGTGATCGATCTCCGGCCAGGTCCGCCGGATCCGAATTTGCGCCGCCATCGCTCAGCTCCAATCTGCCATATGTTCTTATTTTGTTCTCGCAAAAAGGCAAGAGCGTTTCTGCGCTCGGGCTTGCCCTTAGTCCGCAGACGGCGCCATCGAGGGCGAGATCAATGAGTTCCGCCGGGCTCGGCACAGAGGCGCCACTGCGCTCTGGAAACCAGCCCCCACAGAGGCCGACGCGGGCTGGCTCGCCGTCAGTGCAAGCCGCTTGATCGGAGTTGCTTGTGGGAGAGCTGGCGTCCCGGAAGGGATTCGAACCCCTGACCTACGGTTTAGGAAGCAGCTTGCCGATGTTGACGAATAAGGGGAATTTGTCCCCGTGTTGCATCCGTGTTGCGTGTGCGATCAGGAAAGCAGCGACGAAGCGATCGAGTCCATCGCGGTAGCGTCTTCCCCGCGCGCCTCAAAAAGATAGCCGTAAACGTCGAACGTCTGCTCTATCGAGGCGTGCCCCATGAGGGTCATGACGCGCTTCGCGTTGAGGCCCTGTTCGATCCAGAGAGCAGCGGCGGCGTGGCGCAGCGCATGCAGCCCGAACTTCGGCTCGGCAATCTTGATCGGGTTGCCCTTCGCATCCTCCCCGTCCCGCATGGTCACCACCTTGGCGCGGATCTGGAGCGGGCCGAACAGCCGATTCAGCAGGTTGTTGTGCGACTCGACGTTGCCGGCGCCATTCGGGAATACAAGCCCGAGCTCACCTTTCGGGCATGCCAGCTTCCACTCCTTCAGCACCAAGGCCAAGGCTCCCGACAGGGGGATGTCGCGAATGCCTGCCTCGCTCTTGGGAAGCCCGAACACGCCGTAGCGGTCGACCCGGCGCCTGATGCTGAGTTGCATCTGCTTGAAATCGACATCGTCCCACTGGAGCCCGCGCAGCTCCGATCCCCGCAGGCCGCAGAGCAACGCCGTCATCACCAGGGCGTTTTCCCGTCCAGACTTGGCGGCGGTCAGCATCGCCTTCAGCTCGGCCTTTGTCGGCATCTCGACCTTGGTCTTCTCCCGCTTGCCCCGCTTGGCCCGCCCGCCGGCGCGGACATTGTTGATCGCCACAAGGCCGGAGCGCTGAGCATTCGCGACGATCGCCCCGAGGTTGACCATCACCCGCCGGACCATCGAGGTGCTGCGGCCGTCCTCGACGAGCTGGTCGCGGAACGCTGCGACTGCCGGCGCCGTCAGCCGGGACAACTTTGTCGCGCCGATGCGGGGCACGATGTGCAGCTTCAAATGCTCCCGGTAGGCGTTGAGGGTGGTCCGCTCTAGCCCATCGGCTTCACAGCGTTCGATCCATAGATCGCCGGCCTTCTCCACCGTGATCGATTCTCGATCGACGCTGTGAATGCCGTCCCGCACTTCAGCGCGTGCCGTCACCATCCACGAGTCGGCCTCGCGCTTCGTCGCGAACTGCTTCGCCCGGCGCTTCCCGGCCTGGTCGACGTAATCGACGAGCCATGCCGTCTTGCCGCTCGGGAGGGTGCGCTTGCGGATCGATGCCATTGTAACTCGTCCCGAATAGCGACACAGGGGCTTTGCCGATCCGCATTAACATGTTTTTATCTGGAACGGTAGCAATTACAGTTGACGCATCTGGAAGCATCCCATATGAAAGGGTTAACGCATGGCGCTTTTGAGTGAGTTGGTTGGCGTCATTGCGGAGGTCGAAGGCCTCGAAGAGTCATTTGTTGTCGGAGTTGCGCGCTATCTCCGCGAAGCCGGGCTGATCAGTCAGGCAGGGCGGGGGAGGGGCGCGGCCAAGATGCAAGTGCAAGACGCGGCACGACTGCTGATCGCAGTGAACTCTACCGTACTAGCCAAGGACGGGCCCACGGCCTGGGCTGATTTCTCGAAGTTCGAGTGGTCCGATGCAACCCACTCGCAAATCGAGCGATCCACGGATGGGCAGTTTGTGACCGATCGTGCTTTTCAGCCCGGGATCGGGTTGGAGAACTCGTTCGAGCTGCTGCTGGATTTGGAGGAGGCTGACGGCAAACTAAATCTTGCTCAAATGATCGAGCGGGATTCGCCAGAACTTAAAGTTGAGTTCCATCGAACTGCCAGAAAAGTGACTTTTGGTTTCTATGCGTGGGTTTATGGCGACAAGCAACCCACTACTATAACGTACGCCTACGGCCACTTTCTCCCGAGAGACGGGGAATTTGTACCGGAAGGCGACCGCTTAGACACGATCACAATTTCGGAGCGCACATTCCTCGCAATTGGTGAGGCGCTCCGAACCTAAACGGAGACCACATCATGACCGATATGACGACGCGCCCCGCTGGCGCGAACGGCGAAGCCTTGCCTTCGCTCTCCGAAGACCTCCTGCATGGGGCCAAGGCTATCGCCGCATTCATCTATGGCGAGGCCGACGACAAGAACGTCCGCCGGATTTATCACGCCGCCGACAAACTCGGCATGCCGACCTTCAATATGGGCTCTACGATCTGCGCCCGTCGCTCGACGATCCTGCGCTGGATCGCCGCTCAGGAAGCAGCGTGATGGCCGGCGCCGATCTCGACCCCGAGGAACCGGCTAAGGCGCTATCCGATCAGGCGTCCGCGCTGCACGAGCTCAACAGGGCGAAGAGCTTTCTGCACGCCCTGCAGGGCTTCTCATACTCGATCAATGACGAGGCTGATTGCGGGGCGGTCGCGGAGCTGACCGAGCAGGCGATGGAATCGCTCTCGGCTGCCGTCGCTCTTGTCGAAGACCTCTTCAGCAACATGATCATGGTGCGATGATGAGCGCGTCTGTCATCCCGTTCCCGAGGGTGAAGAACCGGGCGTTCATCACCCGCCACGCCATCCGCATGACGGAGATGGCACCCGACAAAGGGGAGGCGCACCTGCGGCGCCTGCTCGAGCAACAGACGGAAGTCATGCGCAAGCGTGGCATCGCCGAGCCGGTGATTGCGGATGAGGCCCGCGCCGTCGAAGCTGCCATCCGGGCTGAGCTCTGGCGTGTGGTTCTCACGCCGGGAGGTGCCGCGTGAGAGAACACGACGCTACGGGGCGCAGCTATTCCAAGCCGCGCTCGCGCAAAATGAGGCGCGGGCCAAACTCACCACCTGAAGATCAGGGCTGGGCATGGATCGCT
>JAKFDB010000161.1:0-5747 GCA_036676315.1 Bradyrhizobiaceae bacterium | reverse complement strand
CTCGCCTTCAGCGCCGCCTCGCGGATCGCCAGCATCTGGCTCATGCCGCGATAGACCTGCGCGCCCGTCAGCGCCTTGCCGCGCTGCGCCCAGGCGACGATGTAGGGCAGCACCTTGTCCTGCCTCTCCCTGGGGAGCGCGCCGATCTCGGCCCAGGCGCGCTGGCGCCAGAAATCGTCGAGCCCATCGAGCATGTCGCGCGTCAGGAAGGGCGGCATCGTCTCGACCTCGGCGCCGGCCCGCCTCAGGAGCTGCGCCGCGCCGAGAATGGCGGCGCGGACTTCCGGATCGACCGGCAGGCCGATCCCCGCCTCGAGCTGAAGGCCGATGCGCAAGCCGCGCGGCTCGCTGTCGAGATCCATCCAGTCGATGTCCTGCGGCGGCAGGCTCATCATGTCCCGCCCGTCGGGCTTCGCCAGTTCGCGCATCATCAGCGCCGCATCAGCGACATTGCGCGTCATCGGGCCGGCGACGCGGCCATAATAGGTCGGGTCGATCGGCACCCGGCCGAAGCTGGGCTTCAGGCCGACGAGGCCGCACCAGCCGGCGGGCAGGCGGATCGAGCCGCCGATATCGGTGCCGAGATGCAAGGGGCCGTAGCCGGCAGCCGCCGCCGCCGCCGCGCCGGCCGAGGAGCCACCGGGGTTCTTCGACAGGTCGAACGGGTTGCGGGCGAGCTTGTGAAAGCTCGACAGGCCGGAGGAGAGCATGCCGTAATCCGGCATCGTCGTCTTGGCGAGGATGACGCAGCCGGCCTCGCGCAGGCGCTGGGCCGGCGGCGCATCGGCCGGTGCCGGAGCGAGCGGCATCGCCGCGGTGCCGAGCGGCACCGGCGTCCCCCTGGTCGCGATGTTCTCCTTGATCGTGCAGGGCACGCCGTCGAGCGCCAGCGCCTCGCCCTTGCGCCAGCGCGCCTCGCTCGCCTCCGCGGCCCGGCGCGCCTGCCCCGGATCATAGGCATAAAGCGCGTTGAGCGACGGCTCCCAGGCCTCGATCCGCGCGATCACCGCCTCGGTGACCTCGACCGGCGAGAGCTCGCGCGAGCGAAAGGCCTTGAGCATGTCGACGGCGCTGAGATCGGCGAACTCGATCATGGGGCACATTCCATAGTCAGTGTTGAAGCAGGCCAGCCGCGACCGTCATTCCGGGGCTTCGCGCCAGCGAGGAGCCCGGAATCCATGACCACGATCCATTGCCAACTCGTCATGCTCGCCCTTGTGGCGAGCATCCACGTCTTGAGCTCCGCCCTCGTCGCAGGAAGACGTGGATGGTCGGGACAAGCCCGACCATGATGGGGAGAAATCATGTTCATGGTTTCAGGCTCAGGCCTCTTGGCCTGCCCCGGAATGACGGCAAGGTTCCACGCCAGATCATCAGCCTCAATCCCTCGTCCGCCGCGTGCGCGGGTCGACCGCGTCGCGCAAGCCATCGCCCAGCAAATTGAAGGCCAGCACCGAAAGCGCGATCGCCGCCCCAGGGAAGACGGCGAGCCAGGGCTGCACCGCCATGAAGGTCTGCGCCTCGTTGAGCATCCGGCCCCAGGACGGGTTCGGCGGCTGCGTGCCGAGCCCGAGATAGGACAGGCCGGCCTCGGCGAGGATAGCGAGCGCGAACTGGATCGTCGCCTGCACCACGAGCACACCGGCGATGTTCGGCAGGATGTGCACCCGGGTGATGGTGATCTCCTTCAGGCCCGCGGCACGCGCCGCCAGCACATAGTCGAGCGCCCAGCATTGCAGCGCCGCGCCTCGTGCCAAACGAGCGAAATAGGGCAGACTGTAGATCGCGATGGCGATGATCGCATTGGCCCTGCCGGGGCCGAACACGGCGCTGATCATGATCGCCGACAGCACCGCCGGGAAGGCATGGCTGAAATCGGCCATGCGCATGATCAGGTTATCGACAAGGCCGTCGCGCCGCATCGCCGCCAGCAGGCCGAGCGCGCTGCCGAGGGTGAGGCCGAGCCCGACCGCGCCGAGCCCGACCGCGAGCGAATTGCGGGCCCCGACCATGATCATCGAGAAGACGTCGCGGCCGAACTGGTCGGTGCCGAACCAGTGCTCGGCCGAAGGCGGCCGCAGCCGCTTCAGGATCGCCATCTGCGTCGGCTCGTAGGGTGTCCAGACATAGGAAAGCAGCGCCGCCGCGACCACGAGCCCTGCCAGCGCCAGGCCGGCGAGGAAGGACGGCCCGGCCCACCAGCGCCGCGGACGCCCGGCCACCATCAGAGACGGCGGCCTCATGTCGCACGGCTCCGGCCGCGCCTGCTTGCCCCTGGCACGGCGGAGTGGGCTATAGTCGCGGCAGCCAGTGGGCTGGGCATTCGTCCCTTCGAGAGGAGGTTCAGGCTATGCCGCGTGTGATCGCGCTCGTTCATCAATCGGCCGGCGTCTTCTGCATCAGCTTCCCCGATTTTCCGGGCTGCATCTGCTCCGCCGATTCCCTCGACGACGCCGTGCGTCGCGGCACCCGCGCGCTCGGCATTCATGTAAAGGCGATGATCGAGGAGGGCCTCGCCATCCCCTCGCCGCGCTCGCTGGCAGCGTTGCGCGCCGATCCGGAGTTCGCCGAGGACTTCGCGGATGCGGTCCACATCGCGCCGGTCGAGCTGCCGGGCATCGAGCCGCGCCCCTTCGTCCCGGCTGGAGCCGCCCGCATCGGGCTCGGCTGGCATTGAAACATATGGCATCGCTTCAGTCCGCCTGCCGCAGGCGCGGGTCGATCACGCCGTAGAGCAGCTCGACCAGGAAATTTACCAGCACCACCAGGGCGCAGAACAGCATCACCAGATCCTTGACGACGATCAGGTCATGCTGGGCGATCGACTGGAAGACCAGGCGGCCAAGTCCCGGCAGGGAAAAGACGTTCTCGATGATGATCGCGCCGGCGATCAGCACCGAGAACTGCAGGCCGAGGATGGTGACGACCGGGATCAGCGCATTGCGCAGCACATGCCGCCGCATCGTCCGCCGCCGGCTCACCCCCTTGGCGCGGGCGGTGCGGACGTAATCCTCCTGCATCGTCTCCAGCATCGCCGCGCGGGTGACGCGCGCCAGGATCGCCGCCTGCGGCAAGGCGAGCGCAATCGCCGGGAGCAGCAGCGCCTTGAAGGCCGGCACGAGCCCGGCGCTCCAGCCCGGGAAGCCGCCGGCCGGCAGCCAGCCCGCGCCGACCGCGAAGACCAGCACGAGCAGCAGGCCGAACCAGAAATTCGGGATGGCGAGCCCGGCCTGGGCGAACACCATCACGGCGGCATCGCCCGGCCGGTTGTGATGGGCGGCCGCGACCGCGCCGAGCGGAATGCCGATTGCCACCGCGAGCAGGATCGCCATCGACGCCAGCGGCAGCGTCACCACCATGCGCTCGCCGATCAATTGCGCCACCGGTACGCGATAGGTGTAGGACAGGCCGAGATCGCCGGTGACGAGGCCGCCGATCCAGGCAAGGAAGCGGATCGGCGCCGGCCGGTCGAGCCCCATTTCCGTGCGCAGCGCCGCCAGCGCCTCGGGCGCCGCATTGAGGCCGAGCGTCACCGCCGCCGGATCGCCCGGCAGGATTTCGAGCACCAGGAAGATCACCAGTGCGGCGCCGAGCAGCGTCGCGGCGAGCGCGAAGAGCCGGCGCAGGAGATAGGCGATCATTCGCCACTCCGCTGGCTCTGGCCGGACGAGGCGACGCGAAACGGACCTGAGAGGCGCGGGGAACCCTTCTCCCGTGTGGGAGAAGGGCAGGGATGAGGGCCTGCCCTAACCACAGAGGGCGCAACGGCAACGCTCCGCTTATCGATCAGCGGCGGTCCCTCACCCCTGCCCCTCTCCCATCCGGGAGAGGGGTTCCCCGCGGATGTCCCGATCGTCATCGCAAAACACCTACCGCCACCTCACCTCGGCAAGCGGCGTCAGCGGCAGCGGCCAGTCGGTCCACATGCCCTCGAGATCAGCCCGGGTCACGGTCAGCTTCGGCAGGATGAAGAGGAAGCCGTTGACCGCATCGCTGGCCAGCATGCGCTGCGCCTCGCCATAGAGCTTGTTGCGCTCGGCCTCGTCGAGCGTCACGTCGATCTTGCCGATCAGCGCCTTGAACTCGGGATTCTTGTACTGGAAGTAGTAGTCGTCGCGGGCGTAGTTGCCGATGTCGAGCGGCTCGGTATGGGCGATCACCGTGAGGTCGAAATCCTTGCCCCGGAACACCCGCTCCAGCCATTGCGGGAATTCCAGCGGCTCGATCGAAGCATTGATGCCGATCTGCGCCAGCAGCGCCGCGATGATCTCGCCGCCGCGCCGCGCATAGGCCGGCGGCGGCAGCCGCAAGGTGCAGGAGAAGCCGTTCGGGAAGCCGGCCGCCGCCAGCAGGCTCTTGGCCTTGGCGATGTCGACCGGGTAGGTGCCGGTGAGATCGACATAGGCCGGGTGCAGCGGCGAGAAATGGCTGCCGATATAGTCGAGATCGAAGCCGTAGACGCCGAGCGCGATGGTCTTGCGGTCGAGCACATGCGCGATCGCCTGCCGCACCCGGATGTCGCTGAACGGCGCCTTGCCGTTGTTCATCGCCAGGATGGTCTCGCCCTCGGTCTTGCCGAGCGTGACCTTGAGCTTCGGATCGGCCTTGAGCTGCGGGATCGCCTCCGGCGCCGAGAGGTTGGTGAAGGCGTCGATGTCGCCGGCCCTGAGCGCCGCGACCTGCGCCTGCGGATCGCCGATGAAGCGGAACACGGCCCTGGCCAGCGCCGGCTTTTGCCCCCAGTACTCGGCGTTGCGCTCGAATTCGAGCCGGTCGCCGCGATTCCAGCGCGCGAATTTGAACGGGCCGGTGCCGACCGGGCTGGTCTTGTTGTTGGCCGCGCTCGCCGGCGAGACGATGATCGCGTCGCCCCAGGCGAGGCCGTAGACGAAATTGGCCGTGGGCTGCTTCAGCTTGATCACCACGCTGACCGGATCGGGCGTCTCGATCGCGGCGATCGGCGTGAAGATCCAGCGCTGGGCATTGGTCGAATCGGGCGCGACCGCGCGCTCGAAGGAGAATTTCACATCGCGCGAGGAGAGCGGCGTGCCGTCATGGAAGCGGGCATTGGGCCGCAGCTTGAAGGCGTAGGTCAGGCCGTCGGTCGTGATCGTCCAGCTTTCGGCCAGCGCCGGCACGATCTTGCCGGTGCGGTCCATCGCCACCAGCCCCTCGAAGATGTTCTGCAGCACCACCTCGCGGATCGCCTGCGCGGCGCCGGAGGTCGGGTCCAGCGTCGGCGGCTCCAGGGTCATGCCGATCGTGACGCTGTCCTTCGCCTGTGCGAAGGCGGACAGCGGAAGCTGGGTGGCGAGCGCGGCCACACCCGCTCCCGCCAGAAGATCGCGCCGCGTCGTCATCGTCCGCCTCCCTGATTTGGCGGCGCAAGATGGCGCGGGAACGAAGCGGGAGGCAAGAGCGGCTGACCGAGTGTGTCATGCTCGGGCGCAGATTCATCCTCGCCTGGTTGGCCATGACGATGGAGGCGCGGGGAACCCTCTCCTGTAAGGAGAGGGCAGGGTGAGGTGTAGGCCCTTGGACCAGTTCCGCGAGCGCCCACAGCGTAGTCGGAGCTAGGCCAACGTTTCAGCTCCGAACACCTCACCCCTGCCCCTCTCCTTACAGAGACTTTTGCGTAACCCCTGTTGTGGATTGCGACCGATGACAGGGGGCGCAGGTTTTCGCGGGCTTTGGTGCTGCTCAGGTCTGGCCGGGGAGGATTTTTGGCTCAGGCGGCGCGTTTGACG
>JAKFDB010000160.1:0-79243 GCA_036676315.1 Bradyrhizobiaceae bacterium | reverse complement strand
CCCGACACCGGGAACATGGAAATCCTGCACATGTTCGCGACGCCGGAGCAACGGCAGCGCTGGCTGGTGCCGCTGATGAACGGCGAGATCCGCTCCTGCGTCGGGATCACCGAGCCCGGCGTCGCCTCCTCCGACCCGACCAACCTGCAGACCACGATCACCCGCGACGGCGATCATTACATCGTCAGCGGCCGCAAATGGTGGACGACCGGGGCGCTACACCCGAAGGTCAAGCTCTGCATCGTCATGGGCCTCTCCGATACGCGCCCCGACGCCGATCCGCACAAGCGCCACAGCATGATCATCGTGCCGATGGACACGCCCGGCGTCACGGTGATGCGCAATCTGCCGCTGCTCAACCACTATTCGATCGAGGGCCACACCGAGACGGAATTCGCGGATGTCCGGGTGCCGGCGTCGAACCTGCTCGGCGAGGAGGGCGCCGGCTTTGCGCTGGCGCAGGCCCGGCTCGGGCCGGGGCGCATCCACCATTGCATGCGCACCATCGGGCAATGCGAGGTCGCGCTCGAACTGATGATCGAGCGCGCCATTGACCGAAAGGCCTTCGGCCGCAACCTTGCCGAGTACGCCAATGTCCAGGACTGGATCGCAGAAGGGCGCATGGAGATCGATCAGGCCCGGCTGCTCTGCCTGCGCGCCGCCTGGATGATGGACAAGCACGGCAACAAGGCCGCCCGTACCGAGGTTTCGGCGATCAAGGTCGTTGCGACCCGGCTGCAGACCAAGCTGGCCGACCGGGCAATGCAGGTCTTCGGCGCCGCTGGGCTCTCCAACGACACCCCCCTCGCCTTCATCTACAGCTGGGGCCGGGCCCTGCGCTTCATCGACGGGCCGGACGAGGTCCATCTGCGCACCGTGGCGCGGGCCGAGGTCAAGAAGCGCAGGGAGAGCAACCGCAGCACCTTCGCCGAGCAGGGCGTGCTGCGGCCTTACGTGAAGCCGGCGACGCGTTAGAGCCTGCTGGTTTAGACGGAGCAGAAGCGTCTTTCCGGGGCAGGCCGAAAGGCCTGAGCCCGGAACCCATGAACACGAGATACCGGGCTTTGGCCACGGCAGCGCGGGCATTCCTGCTCAGGCGTCGTGTTCATGGGTTCCGGGCTCGACGCTCCGCGTCGCCCCGGAATGACTGAGCGCCTGCGGGAAAGCGCCTGCCCCCCAGCACCTCTCAGCGGTTGAAGATGCCGTGGAAGCGGCCGAGGAAGCTGCGCAGCCGCTCATTCTTCGGATTGTCGAAGACCGCGGAGGGCTTGCCTTCCTGCGCGACCCGGCCCTGGTCGAGGAACAGGACGTGGTCCGAGACCTCGCGAACGAAGAGCATCTCGTGGCTGACCAGCAGCATGGTCATGCCGGATTCGGCGAGCGCCTGCATCACGCCTAGCACCTCGGCCACCAGCTCGGGATCAAGCGCCGAGGTGACCTCGTCGAAGAGCAGCAGGCGCGGCTGCATGGCGACGGCGCGCGCGATCGCGACACGCTGCTGCTGGCCGCCCGAGAGCTGGTAGGGATAGTGGTCGCGACGCTCGGCGAGGCCGACGCGCCCGAGCCAATGGTCGGCGATCTCCCTGGCCTCGGCGGCGCTCTTGCCCTGCACCTTGGTCAGGCCGAGCATGACGTTCTGGCCGGCGGTCAGATGCGGGAACAGGTTGAACTGCTGGAAGACCATGCCGATGCGGGCGCGCTGGGCCGAGATCTTCGCTTCGCTCAGGCGCTTGCGGGTCTCGCCCGCCATGCGGTAGCCGATCGGATCACCGTCGAGCAGGATCTCGCCGCCATCATGCTCCTCGAGCAGGTTGACGCAGCGCAGGAAGGTGGTCTTGCCCGAGCCCGACGCGCCGATCAGCGAGACGACCTGCCCCTGCCGGACGGTGAGGTCGATCCCCTTGAGCACTTCGATCTCGCCGAAATGCTTGCGGACATTGGTGGCCTGGAGCAGCACTGGCTCGGTCATCGGCAGAAGCATCCCGTTCAGATCAATCCAAGAGTTCTAGAGCATGCTTCACGCGAAAAACCGGTTCCCGCTTTTTCGCAGCATGCTCAGTAGCGCAGATAGGAAGTCTTGCGTTCGAGCAGTGCGCCAAGCTGCGCCAGCGCGAAATTGATGATCAGGTAGAGCACCATCGTCAGCAGGTAGAACTCGACGATCATGTAGTTGCGCGCCATCTGCTGCTGGGCCGACAGCAGCAATTCGACGACGCCGATGATCGAGAGCAGCGTCGTGCCCTTGACGATCTCGAGCCCGGTATTGACCCAGGGCGGCAGCATGCGGCGGAAGGCCTGCGGCAGGATCACATAGTACAGGCGCTTGCCGAAGCTCAGGCCGATCGCTTTGGCCGCCTCCATCTGCCCGGCGGGCACGGATTCGACCGCGCCGCGGAAATTCTCGGCGACATGGGCGGTGGCGAAGGCGCCGAGCGCGATCACGCCGGCCCAGAAGGCGGCGACGTTCACCCCGAACAGGGCAAGCCCGTAATAGGTGAACAGGATCAGCACGAGCACCGGGATGCCGCGCATCAGGTCGACATAGAGCCGGGACAGCAGTTTCAGCCACCACCAGCCATAGGACAGCGCGACCCCCATCAGGATGCCGCAGATCGAGGCCATGATGATGCTGAGGACTGAGCTCAGCAGGGTGACGCCGAGCCCGGAGAGCAGCGAGGCGCGGGCCTGCCAGGCCTCGAACAGGAAGGTGCCGGGAGCCATCGAAAAATCCATCGCCAGCTCCTAGCGGATCGAGGCGTAGCGGCGCTCGACCAGGCGCAGCACGATGGCGATGAGATAGGCGGTGACGAGATAAAGCGCGCTCGCAGTGAGCCAGACCTCCATGACCCGGAAGGTGTTGGCGTTGATCTGCCGGGCGGTGAAGGTGAGCTCCGGCACGGCGATCGCGGCCGCGAGCGAGGTGTCCTTGAACAGCGAGATCAGGTTGTTGCTGACCGCCGGCAAGGTGATCCGGAACATCACCGGCAGCACGACATAGACCTGGCGCTGCCAGGGCCGCAGGCCGATCGCCTTGGCCGCCTCGACATATTGCTTGGGGATCGAGGAGAGGCCGGCGCGGAAGACCTCGGACATGTAGGCGCCGGCATAGAGCGAGAGCGAGAGCACGAAGCTCTCGGTCTTGTCCAGGAAGGAGATGTCGAATTCGGGCAGGCCGAAATAGAGGAAGAAGATCAGCAGCAGCAGCGGCGTGCAGCGGATGAACTCGACATAGGCCCAGACCGGGATCGAGAGCCATTTCTTGCCGGAAAGCCGGGCATAGGCGGTCAGGATGCCGATGATGCAGCCGATCGCCAGCGAAATCACCGCCAGCCAGAGTCCCAGAAGCAGCGAGTCGGTCAGCTTGTCCCAGTTCCGCGCGATCACGGACCAGTCGAAATGATAGTCGATCATGTCTGTCGCAAGGTTCCCGAAAGCGGCGGGCCGGAGGTCCGGCCCGCCATCGCCACGCTACGATCAGGCGAATGCGGGATCAGGCGAATTCCTGCGGGAAGCCGACCTTCGGGATCGGCAGCTCGATGCCGAACCATTTCTTGTAGGAGGCGGCGAAATAGTCGAAATCGACGCCCATCATCGCCTCCTTGTAGACGGTGTTGACCCAGTTCAGCCAGATCGGGTCGCCCGGCTTGACCGCCGAGGCATAGGAATTCGGCATCCAGCCGAAGCCGGAATCGACGAAGCGGCCGGGCGCCTGCTGCATCAGCCAGCGCATCGCCGACTGATCCTGCATCGAGGCGTCGATGCGGCGGGCGTTCAGCGCCTGCATCGCCGCGTCCGGGCTGTCGAAGGCATCGACCTTGGCTTGCGGCAGGGCCTTGCGGATCCACTCCTCGAGGAAGACGTTCTGCATGCCGCCGACGGCGACTTCCTTGCCGGCAGCCTTCAGCTCCTCATAGTTCTTGAACTTGCCGCCGCGGGCCAGCATCAGCAGGCCGACGCCCTCGCGGTAATAGGGAAAGGTGAAATCGACCTGCTGGGCCCGGCCGGGCGTCACCGTCATCCATTGCACGACGATGTCGACCTTGTCGGTGATCAGGCTCGGGATGCGGGCGTCGGAGCCCTGCAGCACGAACTCGACCTTCTCGTAATCGTCGAACAGGCCCTTGGCCAAGAGCCGGGCGAGATCGATGTCCATGCCGACGAGCTTGCCGCTGGCGTCCTGGAAGTGCCAGGGCGGATTGGTGCTGCCCGTGCCGACGATCAGCTTGCCGCGCTCCTTGACCGCATGGAGCTTGCTCCTGGCCGCCGTCTGGGCCTGGGCCGCAGCCGGCGTCAGCAGGCCACTCGCCGCCGCGCCGATCGCTGCGCCGGCGAGGCCGAGGCCGAACAGGCTGCGTCGCTCCAATGTCAGGGCCGTATCTTCTTTCGGGGTTGTGGCGCCGTGCAAAGTTCCGTCGTCATGAATGCCCATCACGAACTCCCCTCTTTGATCCACGTTCCCTGCAGACTTCGGCCCACAGCTTCCTGAACGTGGCAAGAAACGAGCCAGATGCAAAGCCGGATAATGCAACTTGCCCCTAGGGAAATCGCGGCGGCCTTTCAGGCGGCCTCTAGGGCAAGCTCGCAGAGCCCGGCGACGGCAGCGATATCGGCGGGATCCTCGACGCGGTGCGTCCGCACCGGCATCTCCTGATAGGCCTTGCCGTCCTTGAAGCCGTGGCCGGTCACCATGCAGACGACGCGCGAGCCGGGCGGCAGATCGCCATCCGCCAGCAGGCGCGGCAGCGCCGCGATCGGGCTCGCGCCGGTCGGCTCGGCATAGAGGCCTTCGCTGCGTGCGAGCAGCTGCATCGCCTCGCGCAATTCGTCGTCGCTGACGGCGATGGCGCGGCCGCCGCTCTGGCGAACCAGCTTCAGCGTGTAGGTCCCGTCGCGCTCATAGCCGATCAGCGGGTCGCTGATCCCCGAGGCGATGGTCTGCGGCGTGCCCCAGGCGCTGACCTCCTGGGAGCCGGAATCGAAGGCCTGCACGATCGGCGCGCAGCCTTCTGCCTGCACGGCGATCAGCCGGGTCGTGGCGCCGGCGTCGACCATCCCCTGCCAGACGCCCTTGACCAACGGGCCGCTGCCGGTCGGCACCAGCACATGGCTCGGCGCGCCGCCGAGCTGCGCGATCAGCTCGGTCCCGACGGCGGTCAGCCCGGCAACGGCATAGGGGTTGATGAAGGTGGTGGTCAGGTTGGCAAAGCCGTGCCGCTCGGCCAAGGCCAGCGCGAGATCGTAGGATTTGCTGTAGTGCCCATCGACCAGCAGCAGGATCGCGCCATAGGCGGCGATCTGCGTCACCTTGCCGAGCGGCGTATGGGCCGGCACGATGATCACGGCCGGAATACCGGCACGCGCCGCATAGGCGGCCGTCGCGGCGCCGGCATTGCCCGAGGAGGCGCAGACCACCTTGCGGACGCCGAGCGAGAGCGCCCGCCCCATGGCGCTGGCGACCAGACGGTCCTTGAACGACCCCGAAGGGTTGCGGGTCTCGTCCTTCAGCCAGATCTCGCCCGAAAAACCCGGCAGCGCCGCCTCGATCCGCGATGCACGCAGCAGCGGCGTGACGCTCTCGCCCAGTGAGACACGCGGCGTATCGTCGTCGCCGACCGTCTCCAGGATGCCGTCGCAGGCCTTGCAGCGATAGAGCAGCACCGGCGGATAGGTTTTTGCGCAATCGACGCAGCGCAGTTCCATCGCAAGCACTCCCCGTCAGGCTCTCGGCCGGCCGCCCGGCCCCTCGCAAGGCCGCCCCCGCGTCAGCCTAGACCGAAAACGAAAGCCATGACTGCCCCCGGTTTTCTCGGGGCAGCCCTGCGCCTTCCGGGGTCGCTCGACACGCGCCCAGCGCCGCGCGCACCGAGACGCGGGGGGCGGCATCGCCTACCGCGAAACCTTCGGCGCCGGCTGGCTCGCTCCTCGCCATCGTCTAAAGCCGGGGCGGGCAGCTGGGGGCGGGCCTTGGCTTCATCGACGGCCAACGGGCCTCCTTCTCTCTTCGTCGCCTTAGGCTGACGCGGGCGCGCGCTTGCCGTCCGGCCATATCCGTGGGGTGACCGGATCGCAGAACGGCAAGGTGCTGGCCTTGCGGATGGCCTGCGCGAGATGCTCGTTCACTTCCGCTGTGGTCGTCTTCAACCCGTATTTCACGGCGGCCAGACTGACCGTCTCGTCGACGATCCGGATTGCCGCCGTCACGGTCGCGGCGCAGAGGCGCACGTCGAAATCGCCCTGCGGACGATCGAGGCGCTCCGCGATGATCTCGATCAGGTGCTCTTCGCCGATGTGACAGGACATCAGCCACGCGCTTCGCAATGCCGGCTCCTCCGGCAGCCGGGCGAGAAGCCTCACCACGAGAATGCCGTCTGCGACGTCCTGCGGCGCCATCCTGTCGGGGCCGAGGCTCGTGTGGAACAGGTCCTCGATCGCGACGTCCCGGGGCCATTGCCGCAGAACCTCGGCAAACCGGAGCGAGGACTGCGCGAACAAGGGCTCGACGGCGCTCTCCTTCGAGCGAAAGTGCCGCCAGAGCGTGCGCGTTGCGACGCCGGCAGCGGCGGCGATGTCATCGCCGCTGGTATCGGCGACCCCCCGTTCCAGGAACAGCCGGGCTGCATGCCGGGAAAGATCCAGGCGCGTGTTCTCTCGGGCGAGGCTCCTGCTCATGCCTCTTCATGTGCTCCCAAAAAATGCGTCATTCAAGGCGCCATATTTACGCCACTTGTAGACATATTAAATGTCACTAAGTGACATTACCTGGTATCACTCCCAAGGCAAGGCAGCGCCATGAGAGGCGCTCGCAGATGAGGACCGGGTTGAACATGACCTCCATCGACTATCCGCAGACGCGCCGCGTCGACGTGACCGAGAGCCATTTCGGGCATCGGATCGCCGACCCCTATCGCTGGCTGGAAAACGATGCCCGCCGCGACGGCGAAGTGGCCGGATGGGCGCAGGAGCAGAATGCTCTGGCGCGCAGCTATCTCGACCGCCTGCCCGCCCAAGGCGTGTTCCGCAGGCAGATATCGGAGCTGTTCGACTATGAGCAGTCCGGCGTGCCCCTCAAGCGCGGCGACAGCTACTTCCACACCATGCAGCAAGGCCTGAAGAACCAGGCTTCGCTCCATGTCAGGCAGGGCGTGGACGGGCCGGACAGGCTGCTGCTCGACCCGAACGGGTGGTCAGAGGACGGCGCCTACGCGATCGCGGAATGGAGTGCCTCGCATGACGGCGCCTATGTCGTCTACGCCGTGCAGCGCGGCGGCACCGACTGGCGCGAGATCAAGGTGCTCGACGTCGCCACGGGCGAGACCCTGGACGACGCCGTCAAATGGGCGCGCTTCGGCAACATCGCCTGGGCGAAGGACGGCTCCGGCTTTTTCTACTCGCGCTACCCGGAGCCCGAACCGGGCACGGAATCGCAGGCGAGCGTCGCCAATCACGCCGTCTACTTCCACCGGCTGGGAACATCGCAGGTGCAGGACGGGCTCGTCCATGCCACGCCAGATCGCCCCAATCTGCTGCATCTGGCTGGTGTTACCGAGGACGGGCGCTACCTCATCATCCACTCGACGCCCGGATCGTCGATGACGATGCTGAGCGTGGTCAACCTCGCGACGGGCGACTGGACGGTCCGAACCGTGATCGGCGAGGATTTTTCAGCCGAATGGTCGGCCTTCGGCAATGACGGCACCACCCTGTTCGTCATCACCAGCCAGGACGCGCCGCGCCGCAGGATCGTGACGATCGATCTGGCGGAGGCCACCCCGACGCCGCGCGACCTGATCGGAGAGGACGAGGCCGTCCTCGAACACGCCTCGCTCATCGGCCACCGCCTCATGGCCGCCTATCTGGTCGATGCCAGGACCGAGATCCGGCGCCACGGCCTCGACGGGACGCCGGATGGCACGGTCGAGCTGCCGGGCATCGGCAGCGCCGGCTTCCGCGGCAGGCTGGAGGACGACGAGGCGTTCCTCGCCTTCACCAGCTTCAACGCGCCGCTGACGATCTATCGCTACGCGGTGGCGACGAGGACGCGGGCCGTGTGGGCGCAGCCCAAGCTCGGCTTCGACCTCACCGAAATCGCGGTCGAGCAGCACTTCTATGCCTCGAAGGACGGCACCACGATCCCGATCTTCGTCATCCGGCGCAAGGGCGTGCAGGCGCCGGCGCCGACGCTGCTCTACGGCTATGGCGGCTATGCCATCAGCCTGACGCCGTATTACGCGCCGACGCAATTGGCCTGGGTCGCGCAGGGCGGCACGCTGGCGATCGCCAATATCCGCGGCGGCGGCGAATATGGCCGGGCCTGGCACGATGCCGGCCGCCTCGCCAACAAGCAGAACTCCTATGACGACTTCATCGCCGCGGCCGAGTTCCTGCGCGATGCCGGCATCGCGCGCCCGGACGGGATCGCGATCCAGGGCGAATCGAATGGCGGTTTGCTCGTCGGAGCGGTGACGAACCAGCGCCCGGACCTGTTCGCCGCGGCCCTGCCCGGCGTCGGGGTGATGGACCTGCTGCGCTTCCACCATTTCACCGGCGGAAGCTTCTGGACCTTCGACTACGGTGACCCGCAGGACGAGGCGGCGTTCAACAACCTGCTGGCGCTTTCGCCCTGTCACAACATCGCTTCGGGCAAGCCCTACCCCGCGATCCTCGTCACCACCGCCGATGCCGACGACCGCGTCGTGCCGGGGCACAGCTTCAAATACGCCGCTGCCATCCAGGCCGCCGAGATCGGGACGAAGCCCCGCCTGCTGCGTGTCGAGACCCGCGCCGGCCACGGCGCCGGCAAGCCCCTGGACAAGGTCATCGCCGAGGCCGCCGACATGTGGGCCTTCGCTGCCCGCTGGACCGGGCTCGAGACCGGGCGCCCCTGACGACGGGCGCCGCTCAGAACCACCCAAACCATGGAATGGAGATCCCAGATGAACCGATTTTCGATCGCGGCCGCCATGATGTTCGGCGCAGCCTTGTTATCCCCGGGGCTCGCGCCCGGTGCTCAGGCCAGCGAAGCGGTCCCGGCGAGCCTCGCCAGACAACTCGACGGGCAGCCCGCCGAATTCACGATGACCGAGGCCAAGCGCCGCCGCCTGATGATGATGCATGAGACGACGCGCCAGCAGCGCTATCACGAGCGCAGGCGCGCATACGAGTACGGCTACGGACATCGCGCCTATGGCCGCCCTCATCGCACCCCTCCGCCCTATGGCTACGGCCGGCGCCACGACCGCTGGTAGGCGGAGCGCATCGCGGCTGATTGAACGAGGCCGCCCCGTCATGCACTGAGGCATGACGGGGCTGTAAAGTAAGACCGAAGCTGGCAAGGTCGCGGACAACCGCAACCCTGCCGGCCACACACTAAGCCGCTTCGGCGAAATGTTCCTTCCCCTCCTCCCCATGCTGCCTGAGCGGCTTGTTGCCCGAGAGCTTGCGCATCAGCACGTAGAAGACCGGCGTCAGGAAGATGCCGAAGGCGGTGACGCCGATCATGCCGGCGAAGACCGCGATGCCCATGGCCTGGCGCATCTCGGCGCCCGCCCCGGTCGAGATCACCAGCGGCACCACGCCCATGACGAAGGCGAGCGAGGTCATCAGGATCGGCCGCAGGCGCAGGCGGCTGGCCTCGATCGCGGCCTCGACCGGCGTCCTGCCCTCGAATTCGAGCTCGCGCGCGAATTCGACGATCAGGATGGCGTTCTTGGCGGATAGTCCGACCAGCACGACGAGGCCGATCTGGGTGAAGACGTTGTTGTCGCCACCGCTCCACCAGACGCCGGTCATCGCCGCGAGCAGGCCCATCGGGATGATCAGGATGATCGCGATCGGCAAGGTCAGGCTCTCATACTGGGCGGCCAGCACCAGGAAGACGAGCAGGATCGCGATCGGGAAGACGATCAGCGAGGAGTTGCCGGCCAAAATCTCCTGATAGGTCAGCTCGGTCCATTCATAGGCGAAGCCCTTGGGCAGGGTCTCGCCCGCAATGCGCTCCGCCGCCGCCTGCGCCTGGCCCGAGGAATAGCCCGGGGCCGGGCCGGCATTGATGTCGGAGGCGAGGAAGCCGTTATAGCGCATCGCGCGTTCCGGCCCGGCATCGGCGCGGACATTGAGCACTGCCGAGAGCGGCACCATCTCGCCCGAAGTCGAACGCACCCGGAGCTTGCCGATATCCTCCTGATAGGCGCGATAGGGCGCGTCGGCCTGGACGCGCACCGTGTAGGTGCGGCCGAACTTGTTGAAGTCGTTCACATAGGACGAGCCCAGATAGATCTGCAGCGTCTCGAAGACATCGGTCACGGGAACGCCGAGCTGGCGCGCCTTGGTGCGGTCGATGTCGGCATAGAGCTGCGGGACGTTGACCTGGAAGCTCGAGAACATGCCGGCGAGCTCGGGCGCGGTCGCGGCCTTGGCCATGAAAGCCTTGGTCGCCTCGTCGAGCGCCTTGTAGCCGAGGCCGGCGCGATCCTCGATCTGCAGCTTGAAGCCGCCGATGGTGCCGAGGCCCTGGACGGGCGGCGGCGGGAACATCGCGATGAACGCCTCCTTGATGCCGGCGAACTCCTTGTTGAGCTGCATGGCGATGGCGTTGCCGGAGAGCTCCGGCGTCTTGCGCTGATCGAACGGCTTCAGGCTGACGAAGACGATGCCGGCATTGGAGGAGTTGGTGAAGCCGTTGATCGACAGCCCCGGGAACGAGATCGCATTCTCGACGCCGGGATGCTTCAGGGCGATTTCGTCCATCTTGCGGATGACGTCCTCGGTCCGGTCGAGCGTCGCGGCATCGGGCAATTGCGCGAAGCCGACGAGGTACTGCTTGTCCTGGCCCGGCACGAAGCCGCCCGGCACCGTGCGGAAGAGCACGACGGTCAGGCCGACGAGCACGAGATAGACCGCCATCATCGCCGTCTTGCGGGTCAGGATGTGGCGCACGCCGACGCCATAGGCTTGCGAAGAGCGGTTGAAGAAGCGGTTGAAGCCGCGGAAGAACCAGCCGAACAGCTTGTCCATGAAGCGGGTCAGCGCGTCCTTGGGGGCATCGTGCCCGCGCAGCAGCAGCGCCGCCAGCGCCGGCGACAGCGTCAGCGAGTTGATCGCCGAGATCACCGTCGAGATCGCGATGGTGAGCGCGAACTGGCGGTAGAACTGGCCGGTCAGGCCCGAGATGAAGGCGAGCGGCACGAAGACGGCAACGAGCACCAGGGCAATCGCGATGATCGGGCCGGAAACCTCGCGCATCGCCTTGTAGGTGGCTTCGCGGGGCGAAAGCCCGTTCTCGATGTTGCGCTCGACGTTCTCGACCACGACGATGGCGTCGTCGACGACGATGCCGATCGCCAGCACGAGGCCGAACAGCGAGAGCGCGTTGATCGAGAAGCCGAGGAGATACATCACCGCGAAGGTGCCGACGACCGAAACCGGCACGGCGGCGAGCGGAATGATCGAGGCACGCCAGGTCTGCAGGAAGACGATGACGACGAGCACGACGAGCGCCACCGCCTCGAGCAGCGTCGTGATCACCGCCCTGATCGAGGCGCGCACGAACTGGGTGGTGTCGTAGACGATCGAGTAGTCCACGCCCTCAGGCATGTTCTGCTTGATCTCCTTCATCACCGCCTGGACCTGGTCGGCGATGGCGATGGCGTTCGAGTTCGGCGCCTGGAAGACCGGCACGGCGACCGCCGACTTGCCGTTGAGCAGCGAGCGCAGCGCGTAATCGGCGGCCCCCAACTCGATGCGCGCGACATCGCCGAGGCGCACCACCGCACCGCTCGGCGCGGTCTTGACGATGATCTCGCCGAACTCCTCCTCGCTCTGGAGGCGCCCTTGCGCGTTGACCGAGAGCTGCAGGTCGAGGCCGGGGCCGCTCGGCGAGGCGCCGATGACGCCGGCCGCGGCCTGTACGTTCTGGGCGCGGATCTCGCGGACGATGTCGGAGGGCGAGAGGCCATGCTCGGCGACCTTCTGCGGGTCGAGCCAGACGCGCATCGAATAGTCGCCGGAGCCGAAGAGCTGGACCTGGCCGACACCGTCGATGCGAGCCAGCCGGTCCTTGACGTTGAGCACGGCGTAATTGCGCAGATAGGTCATGTCGTAGCGGCCGTTCGGCGAGGTGATGTGGACCACCATCGTCAGGTCCGGCGAGCTCTTGATCGTGGTTACGCCGAGGCGGCGCACCTCCTCAGGCAAGCGGGGTTCCGCCTGGCTGACGCGGTTCTGGACCAGCTGCTGGGCCTTGTCCGGGTCGGTGCCGAGCCTGAAGGTGACGTTCAGCGTCATCACGCCGTCGGTCGTCGCCTGGCTCGACATGTAGAGCATGCCCTCGACGCCGTTGATCTGCTCCTCGATCGGCGTCGCGACGGTCTCGGCGATGACGCGCGGATTGGCGCCCGGATACTGGGCCCGCACCACCACGGTCGGCGGCACGACCTCGGGATATTCCGAGATCGGCAGCACGCGCAGCGAGAGCAGGCCGGCGATCACAATAAGTACGGAAAGGACGCCGGCGAAGATCGGCCGGTCGATGAAGAACTTCGAGAGATTCATGATTGCCCCCTTCGGGCGGCTGTTCCGCCGGCCCCGAAGCGACCGGCGGAACGTAATGGAAAGACGGGGATGCTTTGCGTCTCAGCGACGGGCGAGTTCGGTCGCCGGCTTCTTCAGTTCGGAGCGTTCGGCCATCGGCACCTGCTCGGCCGCGACGCTTGCGCCGGGCCGGATGCGCTGCAGGCCGTTGACGACGATCTGCTCGCCGGCCTTGAGGCCGCCGGTGACGATGCGCAGGCCCTCGGCCGACGCTCCGAGCGTGACCTCGCGCCATTGCGCCTTGCGATCCTCGCCGACGACGAAGACGAACTTCTTGTTCTGGTCGGTGCCGACGGCGCGCTCATTGATGACCAGTGCCGGCTCGGATCTGGCCTGGCCCATGCGCAGGCGCACGAACTGGCCCGGTAGCAGGGCGCCATCGGCATTGTCGAAGATCGCCCGGACGCGGACCGTGCCGGTCGCGGCATCGACGCCGTTGTCGACGAAGTTGAGATGGCCGGAGACCGACACGCCATCGCCGGTCGCGGTCGTCATCTCGACCGGGATGCGCTTCAGCTCGCGCGGCCAGCCCGGCTCGTTCGACAGCGTCGCGAGTGCGCGCAGCACCGTGCCTTCGTCGGCGTTGAAGCCGGCATAGACCGGATCGACCGAGACCAGCGTCGTCAGCAGCGGCGCGGCGGCGCCGGCGGCGACGAGATTGCCGACCGTCACCTCGAGCCGGCCGATGCGGCCGGAGATCGGAGCGCGGATCTGGGTGTAGTCGAGATTGAGCCTGGCCGATTGCAGGGCAGCGCGGGCGGCGCGCTCATTGGCCTGCGCCTCGCGCAAAGCGTTCAGCCGCGTGTCGAGATCGCGCTGCGAGACGTTCTGCGTAGACATCAGCTTCTGGCCGCGCTCGTGCTCGCCGGCGGCAAGCGCGACGCGCGCCTCGGCCGCGAGCAGTTGCGCCTGGGCACGCTCGAACTCGGCCTGGTAAGGCGCCTGGTCGAGGCTGACGAGCAGGTCGCCCTGCTTGACCAAGGCTCCTTGCGAAAAATGCACCTGCTCGACCACGCCGGAGACGCGCGAGCGGATCTCGACGCGCTCGATCGCCTCGAGGCGGCCGGAGAACTCGGCCCAGCTGACGAGGTCGCGCTGCTCGACGACGGCGACCGAAACCGGAGTCGGCGGCGGTGCGACGGGTGCGGTGTCGCCCTGCGCCTTGCCGGAACCGTTGACGGCGACGGCGAGTGCGGCCAGCGAAACGCCAGCGGCCAGTACGGTGCCCAACAGGGCATGACGGATCGTTCCCAGAATCATGGGTCATTCCTTCCTGGAAGTTGAAATACGGAATCGGAGGTGAGGGCCTCTCAGGGAGGCGCGGTCGTCGAGAAGAACTCGCTTACGTGCTGGCAGGCCGAACAGAGGCAGGAGCCGTCCCGCGGCGCCTCCGCGAAAGCCTCCGGCCAATGGCTCGGCCCGCCGAGGACGTGGACCGTGGCGTCGCCCCCGGCAGCCCGCAGCCGACGCCCGTAATTGATGCTCTCGTCGCGCAGCAGGTCATCCTCGGCGCTGACGATCAGCGCCGGCGGCAGCCCGGACAGGCGCGAGGCGTTGACCGGCGTCGCATAGGGATGCGCGGCCTTCTCGGGCGAGCCGAGATAGGCGTGCCAGCCATCGGCCCAGCGGCAGCCGACCGGACCAGCTTCGGCGTTGCGAAAGGAATAGGTGCCGAGGCAGGCGTCGAGCATGGGCGAGAACAGGATCTGCCCGGCGAGCAGCGGCCCGTGCCGGTCGCGCGCCATCATGGCGAGCGCAGCGGCAAGGTTGCCGCCAGCCTCCTCGCCGGCGACATAGAGCGGCGCCCGCTTGCCGACCCAGCGCGCCTTGTCATGGGCGATCTTCTCGAGCGCCGCATAGGCGGTCTCGAGCGCCTGCGGAAAGCGGGCTTCCGGCGCCAGCGGGTAAGGCAGCGAGATGACGATCGCGCCGGCCTCCGCCAGCGTCGTCGCCACCGCCTCGCCGGCAGCGAGCGAACCGCTGTCGAAGGTGCCGCCATGCAGATGCAGGACGAGGCCGGCATCGTCGGGCACAGAAGCCGGGGCGTAAAGGCGCCCGGTCAGCGTCTCACGCCCGGCTTCGATGGCTTGCTCGCGCCAGAACACGGCGCGGCGATAGCGGCTTTGGGGGAGCGAAGGAGCGAGCATGGCCTGACGACTGACGAATATTGCGATACGTCAGCATTTAGGAGATAGTGCCGACGCAATAAACCGCCGATCCGCTCCCACATTGTTTCTGTAGGGAAACAATAACCGGAGCACCAGGAGGCTTCGATGGATCAGCTCAACGCCATGCGCGCCTTCGTGCGCGTCGTCGAGGTCGGCACCTTCACCCGCGCGGCGGAGCTGCTCGACCTGCCCAAGCCGACCGTGACCAAGCTGATCCAGCAGCTCGAGGCGCATTTGCGGGCCCAGCTGCTCAACCGCACGACGCGGCGCGTCACCGTGACCATGGACGGCGCCGCCTATTACGAGCGGGCGCTGCGGGTTCTCAGCGAGATCGACGAGCTCGACTCCAGCATGGCATCGTCGCAGGCGAGGCCGAGCGGACGCCTGCGCCTCGACGTCAGTGCGCCACTGGCGATCGAGGTGATCCTGCCCGCCCTGCCCGGCTTTCATGCGCGCTATCCCGAGATCCAGATCGATATCGGCCTCTCCGACCGGCCTGCCGACCTGATCGGCGAGAATCTCGACCTCGCCGTGCGCGCCGGCGAGATCCTGGACCAGAGCCTGATCGCACGGCGCGTCGGCGAGATGGTGATGATCACCTGCGCCGCTCCGGACTATCTCGCCCGGCACGGGACGCCGCAGCATCCGCGCGAACTGGAGAACGGCCACGCGATGGTCGGCTACCGCGCCGCCGGCACGAGCCGGATCCTGCCCTTCACCTTCGCGACGCCGAAGGAGACGATCGAGGTACGCTGCGACTATGCCGTCTCGCTGAACGAGGGCACGGGCTATCTCGCCGCCGGGCTCGCCGGCCTCGGCGTGATGCAGGTGCCGACCTTCATGGCGCAGGAGCATATCTCGGCCGGGCGGCTGGTGCCGCTGCTCACAAGCTGGTGCACGGCGCCGAAGCCCCTCCACATCGTCTACCCGCCAAACCGGCACCTTTCCAACAAGGTCCGGGTCTTCGTCGACTGGCTGGCGGAGCTCTTCGCCAAGGACGATCTGATCCAGCGCCGCTCCAGCCTGCCGGCACCTTGCGGCCAGGCGGCCTGAGCCCGAGGCGGGGCTTCTCCGGCCACGAATCCGCCAGATCGCCGGGCTCTCACCGGGCCCGAAGTGGCGATCTATCTCCTTATTAAAGCATCGGATTCCTCCGAAAAGCGGATTCCACTTTTCGGTCCGATGCTCTAACCAGTGTTGCCGCCGCATGCGGTGCCTGAACGGAGCTCGATTCCCATGTCACGCAGCGCTCGCGACCAGCTCGAAGCCATTCTCGGCCGGATCGGCGACGGCAGTCCCGTCTTCACCCGCCTCCTCTCCGAGACCGCGCGGGCCGAGGCCGACGCGGCCGACCGCCGGCGCGAGGCCGGGCTCAAGCTGAGCCCGCTCGACGGGACGATCGTCTCGATCAAGGACCTGTTCGACGTTCGCGGCGAGACGACATGGGCCGGCTCCAGCCTGCTCAAGGGCGCCGCTGCAGCGACGCAGGACGCACCGGTCGTCGCCCGGCTGCGCCAGGCCGGCGCGGTGATCATCGGCAAGACCAATATGAGCGAATTCGCCTTCTCCGGGGTCGGGCTCAACGGCACCTTCGGCACGCCCGGCAACGCGCTCGACCCTTCGCGCGTCCCCGGCGGCTCGTCCTCGGGCGGTGCCGTTTCGGTGGCGCAGGGTTCGTCGGAGCTGACCGTCGGCACCGATACCGGCGGCTCCTGCCGCATCCCTGCGGCGCTCAACGGCATCACCGGCATGAAGCCGACCCATGGCTCCGTTCCTGACGAGGGCTGCTTCCCGCTGGCGCCGAGCCTCGACGTGATCGGCCCGCTGGCGAAGGACGTCGCAGGCTGCGCCCGGCTGCTCTCGGTGCTGGCCGGGCGCCCCTTCAAGCTGACCGAAGGGCTGACGCCCAACCGCTTCCGGGTCGGCGTCGCGCGCGGCGGCTTCCTCGCCGAAGCCGCGCCCTCGGTGGTCAA
The DNA here is from genome assembly GCA_036676315.1 of Bradyrhizobiaceae bacterium. Taxonomy (GTDB): domain Bacteria; phylum Pseudomonadota; class Alphaproteobacteria; order Rhizobiales; family Beijerinckiaceae; genus Allobosea. The sequence goes on along the minus strand of JAKFDB010000160.1, from coordinate 62,514 downwards.
GGCCTATGAGGCGGCGGTCGAGCGCGTCACCCGCCTCGGCATCGCGGTCGAGCCGGTCGATCTCGACGGGGTCTGGCAGGAGATGATGGCCGCCTACGCGGTGCCGCTGGTCGCCGTCGAGGCGGCGGCCGTGCACCGCGAGATGATCGCGAGCAAGCCGGAGGCCTTCGACCGGCGCGTCGCGGCGCGCATCGCCCTCGGCACCACCTACAAGGCGGCCGACTACATCGCCGCCATGGCGACGCGCCGCAAGCTCATCGGCAAGCTTGCCGCCCAACTCGACGGGCTCGACGGCTTCCTCGCCCCGACCGTGCCGATCGAGGCGCCGGCGATCGCCGCGCTGGAGGCCGATGACGACGCCTTCTTCGCCGCCAACCGGCTGCTCCTGCGCAACGCCGCCTTCGGCAACCTGTTCGACCTGTGCTCGATCTCGCTGCCGATGCCGCTCGGCGACAAGCTCTCGGGCGGGCTGATGCTGAGTGCCGTCGCCGGCCAGGATCTGCGCCTGCTCAACCTGGCGCAGCTGCTCGAGCCGGCTGCCGCGGGGCGCTGAGCCACGACTCCCCGCTCGGGGCGGTCACAGCGGGCGTTTGCCCGCCGCCCGCTCAATGGCTGGCGAAGACGCTGTGCGAGCCGTCCTTGGCGATCAGCCAAGTGTCGTAGCGATCCGCCTTGACGCCGGCCACTTCCATGCCGGGCGAACCGACCGGCATCTCCGGCACGGCAAGGCCGCGGGCCTGCGGCCGCTCGCGCAGCAGGCGACGGACATCGGCCGCCGGCACATGCCCTTCGACGAAATAGCCGTCGACCATCGCGGTGTGGCAGGATTCGGCAGCATCCGGCACGCCGAACTCGCGCTTGCGTGCCGCCAGCTCCTCGGTCATCACGACCTTGGTCTCGAAGCCAGCCTTCTTCATATGATCAACCCAGGCGCCACAGCAACCGCATGAGGCGCTGCGGTAGACAGTGACCACCGGAGCGGCTTCCTGGGCTGCGAGAGGCAATGACACGGAAGAGATAAATATTCCGGCCACAAAACCACGACGCGTGAGCATTCCAATTCTCCTTTGCAGGGCGAAGACTGCGGCCGTCACTCCGGCTGCTCTTCCCGCGCCCCATCCCGGACGCAGACACCCTTGATACAATTGACGATGACGACCCTGTGCGCCGTGCCGAAGCAGTTGGCACGATAGATCGTCACTCCGTCCTGGTCGAACAGCTTCTCGAGCCGGAAGCGAGGGCAGCCGGCCTCGAGCAGCGCGGCCTGTAGATTGCCATCGCTACCGAGGCCGTTTTGCGGCGCGCCCAGCGCGAACGCCACGGCCAGGCAAGCCGGCCGGGTGAGCCCGCGAGAGCGCGAGCCGGTCACTTCTGGATCTTCGTGACCGTGAGCTGGCCATTGACGCGCTCGGCGGTGAACTTGACCTTGTCGCCGGCTTTCACCGCCTTGAGCATGGCCGGATCGCCGGCTTTGAACACCATGGTCATCGAATCCATGTCGAGATTCTTGATCGGGGCGTGGTCGAGCGTGAGCTTACCCTGGGCGGCGTCGACCTTCTTGACCGTTCCGGCAACGAGCGGCGCATCCTGAGCGAGCGCCGGCACGGCAAGCAGCGAGGCAAGGGCGAAGGCGGAAAGGGCGATACGCATGGAAAGGCTCCTGTTGGGGGTCGTTGCGTGCTTCACTTGACGATGATCTTGCCGGTCATGCCGGCTTCGCGATGACCGGGGATCAGGCAGGAGAAGTCGAACTCTCCCGCCTTGGTGAACTGCCAGAGGATCTCGCCGGTCTTCTTCGGGGCGAGGCGCTTGGCGTTCGGGTCGTCATGCTCCATGTCGGGATTCTTCTGCATCTCGACGGCATGCTTGAGGTTTTCCTCCAGCGTCGCGACGACCAGCTCATGGTCGAGCTCGCCATTGTTGCGGAGCTGGAAACGAACCTGCTCGCCGCGGCGCACCTCGACCTTGTCCGGGATGAACAGCATCTTGCCGTCGCGCTCGGTCATCGAGACCTGGACGATGCGCGCCGGCTTCTTCGGATCGCCCGGCTTGCCATAGGCGGTCTCGTCGCCATGGCCGTGGCCGGCGCCGCCCGGGCCGGCGAAGGCCATGGTCGAAAGCGCCAGCGCCGCGACGGCGCCAAGAGCGATGGATCTGATCTGCATCATCGTCGGCATTCTCCGTTTGCAGTTGCGCTTCAATGGTTGGAATGGCCGCCGGCCTTGGCGCCGGCCAGCGGCTTGCCGTCCGGGCCGAGCCTGGGCTTGCGCCGGTCCTTGACGCGCCAGTCGACCGACGGCGCACCGCTGTCGGGCCCCTCTGTGCGCGGCGCCTCGGCGAGCTTCTGGCCCTTGTACTCGAAGGCGACGGTGCCTTCCGGGTGCTTGAACCAGCCGGGATCCTTGTAGTCGTTCTTGGCCAGGCCCTCGCGGACCTTCACCACCGAGAACATGCCGCCCATCTCGACCGGACCGAACTGGGCGAAGCCGGTCATCATCGGCAGGGTGTTCTCAGGAAGAGGCATCTCCATCGCGCCCATCTCGCCCATGCCGGTCGAACCCATCGGCATGTAGCCGGGCGCGATCCTGGCGATCCGCTTGGCGAGGTCCTTCTTGCTGACGCCGATATAGTTCTTCACGTCATGGCCCATCGCATTCATGGTGTGATGCGATTTGTGACAATGGATCGCCCAGTCGCCGAGCTCGTCGGCGACGAAGTCGAAGGCGCGCATCTGGCCGACCGCGACATCGATCGAGACCTCGTCCCAGGCCGCGGCGGGGTCGACCCAGCCACCATCCGTGCACGACACCTTGAATTCGTAGCCGTGCATGTGGATCGGGTGATTGGTCATCGTCAGATTGCCGAAGCGGATCCTGACCTTGTCGTTCTTGCCGACGACGAACGGGTCGATGCCCGGAAAGACCCGGCTGTTCCAGCACCACATGTTGAAGTCGGTCATCTCGGCGACCTTCGGCACATAGGAGCCGGGCTCGATGTCGAAGGCATTGAGCAGGAAGACGAAATCGCGGTCGACGCGGCGAAACGCCGGGTCCCTGGGGTGGACGACGAAGAAGCCCATCATGCCCATCGCCATCTGGACCATCTCGTCCGAATGCGGGTGGTACATGTAGGTACCGGAGCGCCGCAGCTGGAACTCGTAGACGAAGGTCTTGCCCGAGGGGATGTGCGGCTGGTTCAACCCGCCGACGCCGTCCATGCCGTTCGGCAGGCGCTGGCCGTGCCAGTGGATCGTGGTGCTCTCCGGCAGCTTGTTGGTGACGAAGATGCGGACCTTGTCGCCCTCGACCGCCTCGATGGTCGGTCCCGGCGATTGGCCGTTATAGCCCCAGAGATAGGCCTTCATGCCGGGCGACAATTCGCGCTCGACCGGCTCGGCGACGAGATGGAACTCCTTCCAGTCGCCGTTCATGCGCCAGGGCAAGGTCCAGCCGTTGAGCGTTGCGACCGGCTGGTAGTCCGGGCCGCTGGTCGGGACGAGCGGCGCCTGCGTCGAGGCCTCCTTCATCGTCGGCGCCTCGGGAACCGAGGCGAAGGCGGTGCGGCCGGAGACCGCGCCGGCGGCGGCAACGACGAGACCGGACGTGCCGATGAAGCCTCTGCGTGAGATGGTCATGCTGTCGTTCCCTGCTCGCTAGTGACCGCCGCCGCCGGCATCGCCGCCCGCGGCGGCTGCGACTGCGCCGCCGCCTCCACCCGAGCCGCCGCCGATGACGACATGCTTGAGGTCCGTATGGGCGATCCAGAAATCTCGCCGTGCATTGATCGCCACGACATTCGAGAGGATGCGGGCGCGCGCATCGGTGATGAGCTGCGTCACATCGATCAGCATGCCGCTGTAGTGCAGCAGCGACTCGTCCTGGATGATCTTGCGCAGCGGCAGCACATTGTTCTGGTACTGGCGGGCGATGTCATGGGTGGCGCGATAGCCGACATAGGCCTCGCGCGCCTCGGAACGGATATTGACCGCCTTCTCCGCCAGCTTGTTGGCGGCCTGCATGTAGCTCTGCTCGGCCTGGACGACCTTGGACTGGCCGAAATCGAAGATCGGAATCTCGATCTCGAGCTCGAGCGTGCGGCTGCGGCTCGCCTCGCGCTCGACTTCGCCACCATGTGACAGGCTGCGGCCGCGATCATAGGTGCGGCGGCCGAGCAGATCGATATCGTTGACGAAGCGCGTCGCATTGGTCAGGCCGAGCGACTTCGCCAGCGCGTCAAGATCGGCGCGGGCGACCTGAAGGTCGATGCGCTTGCGCAGCGCCTCCGATTCGATGGCCTTGGCGCTCTGCAGCCGCGGCAGCGGGGCGAGCGTGCTCGGCAGCTTGAACTTGAGCTCGTCGCCCCAGAGCCCGAGCAGGCGCACCAGCCGCTCGCGCTCCTGGCGCTGCAGCAACCGCGCCTGGGCGAGCTGCGCGCCGAGCTCGGCATCGAAGGCGAACTCCCGGGCCTGGTCGAGCTTGTTGACGCCACCGGATTCGCCGAGCCGCTTGAACAGCTCGGATGCGGCCTCGGCCGAGCCCTTGGCCTGCTCGATGAAGCCGACCTGGGCATTGGCCGCGACCGACCGGTAAAATTGCCGACGGGCATCGGCTGCGAGCCTCATGACCGTCTCTGCCGTGCGCAATTGCGCCGCCTGGAAGCGTTCGCGAGCGATCTCGGCGCGGAAAGGCAGGGTGACGAGCGCGAACAGGCTGCCGGCGATCTGCCGCTCGATCTCGACCTCGAACCGGCCGGAGAGCTTGGAGATGCCGAAAGTCGGGTTGGGCGGCAGGCTCGCCGCGACCATCTGCGCTTCGGCGACGCCAAGCTCGTTGAAGGCCGCCTGCAGCCCGCGATTGTTGAGCAGCGCAATCTGGACGGCAGCCTCGGCGGTGAGCGGCTTCTTCAGGAGCTGGTCGACGCGGGCCTTGGCGCTGATCGCGCCAACAACGTCGTTGATCTTGACCACATCCTTGTTGAGCTCGGCGAAAGCGACGTTCTGGGCGACGCCGACGCCGCCATCCTGCGAGAAGGAAGCGCAGCCACCGAGAAAGGCGGCGAACGCGAAAGGCAGGCCACGACGGCCATGCTTGGCGAGTGTCCGTTGCTTCACGATCAATGCCCCTTCGGCGTCACTTGGCGGTTGAGCTCCAGCCAGCCCTTGGGCTCGGCCGGGCGCAGCGCCTTCGCGCCGGAGACGGCGGCATAGGACGGCGCGGAGACGACGACCGTCGCGTCGGCGGGGTGGCGACCGGCGATCGGATAGGCGGCCGGGCTGCAGCCTGCGAGCAGGGCTGCAAGGGCGGCCCCGGCAGCGACGCGGCGCGCTTGGCAGGAATGTCGGACGGGGCGGGGTGGTGGCTCTGTCGGCATCAATCGCTGGCTTCGCTGGGGGAATCGGCTGGCAAAGCGAAACTAGCGAAGCGGCTCCCGGCGCGGTGTTACATATTGTTTCAGCGGCCCGGAGCGGCCGCACCGGCCGCCTGCGGCAGCCGCGCCAGAGCCCGCAAACCGCCTTCAGGCCGGTTCTGCAGGGTCACGTCACCACCATGGCCGCGCAGCACGCCGCGGGCGATCGTCAGGCCGAGCCCGACGCCGCCGGTCTCCCGGCTGCGCGAAGTCTCGAGCCGGACGAAGGGCATGAAGACCCGCTCGAGTTCCGCCTCCGGCAGGCCCGGCCCGTCATCGTCGATCCGGATCGCGACCTCGCCGGCTCCGGTCCCGACGACGATCCGGACATGGCCGCCATAGCGCGCGGCGTTGTGGACGAGGTTCGTGAGGGCTCGCTTCAGGGAGAGGCGCCGGCCGGTCCAGCGCAGCTTGCCGGGCGCCGTCAGCGCGACATCGTGACCGGCGTCGAGGGCGTCGTCCTTGATCGTCTCGAGCAGGGCGACGAGATCGAAATCACGCAGCGGCTCCTCGCTCTGTTCGCCGCGGAGGAAGGTCAGGCTGGCGTCGAGCATCGCCTCCATCTCATCAAGATCGGCCTCGATCGCCGGCGGGAGAGCCTCGTCGCGAACGCCTTTCGCCTCGCGCAGTTCCTGCGCCCGCAGCCGCAGCCGGGTCAGCGGCGTCTTCAAATCGTGCGAGATCGCCGCCAGCGTCTGCGTGCGCTCGTCGATGAGCCGCTTGATCCGGCTCTGCATGTCGTTGAACGCGCTGGCGAGCTCGCGCACCTCGGCCGGGCCCTCGACCGGCAATTGCGGCGCCTCGTTCCCGACATAGGCGCGCCGGGCCGCGTCGGCGAACATGCGCAGCGGGCGCGTCAGCCAGCGCACCATCAGGATCGCGACGAGGACGACTCCGAGCGCCATCAGGCTCGTCGACCAGACGATGCCGTGCATGCTGCCATGCGGGCCGCTGAGCCGGGTGACGCTGAAGTTCACCCAGCCCTCCTCCGCCGCCTTGATCGAGAGCTGGAACTGGTGCGCATCGATGCTGCCATCGGGCAGGCGCGGGGCGGAGATGATCAGCCGTTCCTGCGCCAGGTCGGGCGCGAGTTCGAGCAGCCGGGCGCGCAGCGTCTCCAGTTCGGGATCGGTGCCGGCGCCGGCGCGGCCGGCCGTCAGCTCCGAAGCGCTCCAGTGCACCTCGATCGGGCCACCCGAGAGCGAATGGGCGATCACGTCTCGTTCGGCGACCGGCAGCGCCAGCACCGCGCGCTTGATCGAGACCAGCCGCTCGGCCAGGCGGCTCTCATTGGCGAGGTCGACCTCCGAGCGCAGCCCGACCTGGTAGCTCCACAGGCTGAGCAGGTGGAAGAGCCCAAGCCCCAGCAGCAGCACGATGATGGTGCGCGACTGGATGGTGTCTGCCGTCCGCCAGCTCATCGGCGCTCGACCTGAGGCAGGAACATGTAGCCGGTGCCGCGGACCGTCTTGATCATGGCGTCGCTCCCGGCATCGGCCTCGATCTTCTTGCGCAGGCGGCTGATCTGCACGTCGACGACGCGGTCGAAGCCGGTCGCGACACGGTTCTTGGCGATGTCGAGCAGGGCCTCGCGCGTCAGCACCTTGCCGGGAGCTTCGACGAAGGCGCGCAGCATGTCGAATTCGCCGGTGCTGAGATCGACGATGGTGCCTTGCGGATCGATCAGCTCGCGGCGGACGATGTCGAGGCTCCAGCCGGCGAAGGCATAAATCCGGACGGGCGCTGCGCCGGCCTGGCTGACCACCCGGCGCGCCCGCCGGATCAGCGCGTTGATCCGCGCCACCAGCTCGCCCGGGCTGAACGGCTTGGCGAGGTAGTCGTCGGCGCCGAGGTCGAGCCCCGCAATGCGATCGTTCTCCTCGCCGCGCGCCGTCAGCATGATCACCGGCACGGCGGAGCTGCGCCGCAACTCGCGGCAGAGATCGAAGCCGGAAGCGCCGGGCAGCATGACGTCGAGCACGACAAGATCGACCGGTGCCCCCTGCAGGCTTTCCGTCATCTCCGGGCCATTGGCCGCCGCGCTGACACGGTAGCCATTGGCGCGCAGCAGGCGGCTGACCAGGAAGCGAATCTGCGGATCGTCGTCGACGACGAGGATATGGGCCTCGGGCGATCCGAGCGGAGCGGCGCTCCCGGCGGCGGTTTCGGTCACGGCTGGCTGGTCCCCGGTTACCCGTGGCGAAACCTCCTTCTAGCGCAGGAGCTGCCGGGACGATCGTGACAAATTGTTTCAGCGTTCCGGGCGGGATGTCCCCTCGCCTCTTCGGGAGAAGCGCGGCGAAAGCCAAGCCTGAAGCGAAGCAGCCCTCGCGAACCAGCCGGAATGGTGCTGTTTCCTGCTTGCGACCGCGCGGCCGGCTCCGGCGGCGCCTTGTTGTAGGCTGGAAAGCCGATAGTATCCGTGGACAATCGGAATGCAGCAAGACGGGGCGCCGTGCTGACCAACAAGGGCAAGTACGGCCTCAAGGCCATCATCCATCTCGCCGGGCTCGAAGCCGGCGCGACCGCGCAGGTCGCCGAGATCGCCCTGAAGAACGACATCTCCAAGAAGTTCCTCGACGCCATCCTGCTCGACCTGCGCAATGCCGGCATGCTGCGCAGTAAGAAGGGGCCGGGCGGCGGCTATGCGCTGGCCAAGCCGGCGCGCGCGATCAAGGTCGGCGCCGTGATCCGCGCGCTCGAGGGGCCGATCGCGCCGATCGCCTGCGCCAGCCGCTCGGCCTTCCGCCCTTGCGAAGATTGCAGCGACAGCGAAGCCTGTTCGGTCCGCTCCGTAATGAGCGAGGTCCGCGACGCCATCGCCGAGGTCGTCGACAACACGACGATCGCGGACCTGGTCCAACGCTCCCGGGCCGCAGCGCGTGGCGCTACCGACTACGTGATCTGAGCGCCACCGGCGGGGCCGCGACTCGACAGCCCACCCGGCGCAGCCCGGCGTCGATCGCCACCCACCCGCAGAGCTGGCCGCAGCGAGCTACGCATTCTTCCAAGCGTTCGGGATCGGACGGCTTGGAAACGCGAAGCGGTGTCGATTCGATGCCAGCTGCCCGAACGAGAGAAGAGGGCGCCGTCGTTTTGGCGAAGCAGCGGCAGGCAAGAGCCAGCGGCAACGCGCGCCGCCGAAAACCAAAAAGCCTGATCTTGCTGATGAGAAAGTGGCGGAGACGGAGGGATTCGAACCCTCGATACCCTTATGGGGTATGCTCATTTAGCAAACGAGTGCCTTCAGCCTCTCGGCCACGTCTCCGTTGAAGGCTCTATGCCCGATCCCATGCCGCTTTGACAAGCGACCACTGCGAACAAGCGTGGAAAAGACGCACGGACCTGGCGGGCACGGCCTCAGCCCTTCCCCTCGTCGATCGCGTCGACGAAGGCCAGCGCCTCGGGCAGCGTCTCGAAGACCGGGCCGCGCAGCCTCTCATCCTCCGCCTCGGTCAGCCCGAAACGCACGCCATAGCCGCCGGGTTCGCAGCGGATCGCAATCGGCCGAGGCGAGGCGGGGTGGCGACCGGCGGTGTGGGCGGCAACGGCTTGCATCGGGCTCGTCCTGTGGCACTCCCGCCAGTAAGGGCCTCGGAGGTGAACGGCTGCCGAACGGGCCGTACAGGAAGGCGACAGAGAGCGACCGGCGCCTCCTGGCAGGCCGGGAGCGGCGCCTGCTCAGTTTGCATCCTGCTCATCGTCGCAGGCGCCGGCGCTCGCCTGGCAGGCGCTACCGAGCTTCGGCGTCCGCTCCGGCAGGCGGGCCAGCCTTTCACAGCGTCCGATCATCGCGGCATAGAGGCTGTCGACCTGCGAACCGTCGAGCCTGACGGCCGTCTCGGAGGCTAGGCTTCGCTTCGCCGGCGGCGATCGCGAGCACGACTTTCCTGATCAGCAGATTGGCATGGTAGCAGGGCCCCATGGAAAGGGCGACCCGGGCGAGTTCGGGATCGACGGCCGTGGCGCTTTCGCGTGGCTTCGCGGTCAATCCCTCGAGCCTGGCCAGGAGTGCGCCATCCTTCGCCCGGACATCGTTGCCGAGCTGGCGCAGGCCGGCCTCGTCCTTGCGCTCCACCAGAAAGGCGAGCCGGTCCTCCAGGCGCCGCGCCGCGGCGGGGTCGCGAAACGAATCGAGCCGGGCGATGAGCTGCGCGCGATCCAGGGCCGAGGACGGCGTGCCGAAGGCCAGGGCTGCGAGAAGCAGGCTCACCGCCATTACTCGACGGCGATTCATCGGCTTGACCCTGTCGATGACCTCGGCAGGCGCGCACGGTGGTCGCCGGCCATCGTCCCCGTCCGGAAAGCGCCCATGCGCCAACCGAAGAGGGGTACGACCAGTCCAAGCGATAATGGAGAGAGAAATGGTGCCCAGAGCTGGAATCGAACCAGCGACACTGCGATTTTCAGTCGCATGCTCTACCAACTGAGCTATCTGGGCATCCGGCGAAGCGCGCTGCACTTCTGTTGGTCCGAGGCGATATAGAGACAGTCGGACGGGCTGTCCAGCCGACAAAACACCCGCAGCGCAAAAATGCAGCGCATAAGGCGGGAAGCGACCGGGCGCCCCCGCTTCACTCCTCCTCGTCGCGGCGCGGCGGCTGCTCCGCGATCTCCTCGACCGGCTCGCCGGGAATGACATAGCTGCCCTTCAGCCAGCGGCCGAGATCGATGTCGGCGCAGCGCGCCGAGCAGAACGGCTTGAAGCGCTGCACCGCCGGCTTGCGGCAGATCGGGCAGGGCTTGCCGGCTGGCGCCGCCGGCTTGGCGGGTTCCTCAGGCGCCATATTGCAGGGTCACGCCGCCATCGACCACGAGCTCGAGCCCGGTGACGTAGCGCGCCTCGTCGCTGGCCAGGAAGAGCGCGGCCCAGGCCACGTCCCAGCCCTCGCCCATATGGCCCATCGGCACCTGCGCATCGCGCGCCTTCCACATCGCCGCGACGTCGCCCTTGGCATAGGACTGCGCCAGCCCGGCCGAGTGCTCGACCATCGGCGTCTTCATCAGCCCGGGCAGGACGGCGTTCACGCGAATCTTCTCCGGCGCGTACTGCACCGCGGTGGTGCGGGTGAGCTGGTTCATCGCCGCCTTGCTGGCGCCATAGCTCGCATAGGGCACGCCGGTGTGGCGGATCGAGGCGATCGACGAGATGTTGATGATCGAACCGCCCTGCCCGCTCTCGGCGAACTGGCGCTGCATCACCGGGATGACGTGTTTCATCGCGAGGAAACAGCCGGTCAGGTTGACGGTGAAGACCCGCTCCCAGGTCTCGAGCGGCAGATCGACGACGCTGCCGACCTCGGCGATGCCGACATTGTTGTCGAGGATGTCGATGCGGCCATAGCGGGCAAGCGTCGCCTCGACCAAAGCAGCGAGATCCTCCGGGCGAGTGACGTCGGTCCTGATCGCGAAGGCCTCGCCGCCCTCGCCCTTGATGATCTCGGCCGTCTCCTGCGCCGCGTCGAGATTGCGGTCGGCGCAGACCACGCGTGCGCCTTCGCGCGCGAAGACCGTCGCAGTCGCCTTGCCGTTGCCCCAGCCGGGGCCGATCGAGCCGGCACCGGCGACGATCGCGACCTTGCCCTTCAGGCGTTCGCCCATCTGCGTTCCTCCATCGTCATGGTTCAGGTTCAGGCGGCGTTGAGCCAGCCGAGGCGAATCGGGAAGCCCTCGCCGCCGAGCAGGTTCACCGTCTCGTGCAGGGGCAGGCCGACGACGGCGGTATAGGAGCCGACGAGCTTGACCACGAAGGAGCCGGCAATGCCCTGGATGGCATAGGCGCCGGCCTTGCCGCGCCATTCGCCCGAGGCCAGGTAGTTCTCGAGGTCCTCGCTCGAAAGCCGCTTGAAGCGCAGCCGCGTCTCGACGATGCGCTCGCGAATGGCCCCCGAGGGCGTCGCCAGCGCCACGCCGGTATAGACCCGGTGCGCCCGGCCGGAGAGCAGGCGCAGGCAGGCGGCCGCCTCGTCGACGATCTCGGCCTTGGGCAGGATGCGGCGGCCGACGGCGACGACCGTGTCGGCAGCGATCACATAGGCCCCTTCGAGATCGGGGCGGCTCTTCAGCCCGGCGAAGCCTGCCTCGGCCTTGGCCCGGGCCAGCCGCCGGGCGAGATCGCGCGGGCGCTCGCCCTTGAGCGGGGTCTCGTCGAGATCCGACGGCAGGAGCGCATCCGGCTTGAGGCCGGCCTGCTCGAGCAAGGCGAGCCGGCGCGGCGAGGCCGAGGCCAGCACCAGCTGTGGCCGCCAACCGGCCGGTTTCGAGGAGGAGAAGAGGTTCAACTGCGTCAGGCTCGTTCCGGAAGCGGCCATGCGATGGCCTTCGCGATGGCTTTAGAACAATTTGCGGCAGGGGGAAATGCAGCGCCGAACCAATGCGCTGGACGCAACACAAAGCCGTTGGTCAAGCCTCTTTTATGCGAACAGCGCATATTTTACGCAGCCCTCTGCATTGCACAACGAGCGCTGCACTGCCACATTCGAGCGATCGCGGCCTTGCAGCCGCCCCCCGAACCGAGCGCCTTGCGCTGGTTCTCCTGCCCTGCGGAGACCTTCAGACATGGCGACATCGAGGAAGCGGACGCGTCCCGTCTCGGCGGGAGCGCAGACGCAGGCGATCGTCGCCCAGATGATGACGATGCAGGCCGATGCCGGACTGACCATCGCGATGCGGCTGCCGATCCTGCTGAAAGGCGCGCTCGGCGACGCCGGCGGCCAGCGCGAGGCGAGCAAGGCTGTGGCCGAGAAAGTCTCGGCCGTGATGGAGAGCAGCTTCGCCATCGGCCAGGCCACGACCCTGTTCTGGCTGAACATGGCGCTGAACCCGCTAACGCCAAGCGGGCTCGGCGAAGCGGCGGCAAAGGCGGCGTACAGCACGCTCGAGCCATTCTCGAAGCGCGCCCGGGCCAATGCCAGCAGGCTGTCGGGCCGGCGGGGCTAGGCTCCGCGGAATTAGCCCTCCGGGGTCTCCGGCAGAACTGCCGCAGCTGGCGCAGCCACCGCGACGGCGGCCGGCGGGTTCGCGGCATAGTCGCGCTCGAGCTTGCGATAACGCGCCACGCTGACCGGAATCAGCCCGAGATAGGCGACGACGATCAGCGTCAGCATCTCGAACGGGTAGGCGAAGAACAGGCCGGCGACGACGACCACGGCGACGAAGATCGGCAGGACCTGGTCGCGCGGGACGCGGGTGCCGAGCGTCTTGCCGGCGTAGCAGGGGATCCGCGAGATCGTCAGGAAGGCGATGAACAGGATGTAGAGGCCGACGAAGGGCGCGCCATAGTCCTGCACCGGCACGCCGATGAAATGCAGATAGAGCGGCAGCATGGCGGTGATCGCGCCGGCCGGCGCCGGCATGCCGACGAAGAAATTCTTCTGCCATTCCGGGCGGTTGGGATCGTCGATCATGACGTTGAAGCGGGCGAGCCTGAGCGCCATGGCACAGGCCAGGGTCAGCACCGCGATCCACCCGAAGGATTTCAGGTCGTGCAGGACGAAGATCCACAGCACATAGCCGGTGGCGACGCCGAAATTGACGAAATCCGAAAGCGAATCAAGCTCGGCGCCGAAGCGCGACGTGCCCTTGAGCATGCGCGCCAGCCGGCCGTCGACGCCGTCGAGCGCCGCCGCGATCAGGATGCAGATCGTCGCCGTCTCGAGCTTGCCCTCGACGACGAGGCGCATCGCGGTCAGGCCGAGGCAGAGCGCCAGCAGCGTGATGACGTTGGGCGCGATCAGCCGGAAGGGGATCGCCTTGAAGCGAGCACGCTTCGATTCGACGCGTTCGGGCTCGAAGGGAGGAAAGAGGTCGCTCATGCCAGCCGGAATACGCGGTTTTGAGGATCGAGGCTAGGCGGGGAAAGGCACGTCATGCCCGGGCTTGCCCCGGGCATGACGTGCAAAAGATTCCCGGGTCCGCGCTTCGCTCGGCCCGAGAATGACGCCGTTGCGTCAAATCGCCCGGAACACCCTGTCCACGTCATTGCGCGAGAAATCGGCCAGCACGGTCTCGCCGGAGATCGCGGTCTGGCCCTCGCTGACCAGCGGCGTGACGCCCAGCGGCAGGTAGACGTCGACGCGCGAGCCGAAGCGGATCAGGCCGAAGCGTTCGCCGGGGGCGAGATGATCGCCTTCCTTGACGAAGGGCACGATGCGGCGCGCGATCAGCCCGGCGATCTGGACGACGCCGACGATGCCGGCCTTGGTCTCGATCGCCAGCGCGTTGCGCTCATTGTCCTCGCTCGCCTTGTCGAGCTCGGCATTGAGGAAGAGGCCCGGCGTATAGGCCATCTTGGCGATGCGGCCGGCGACGGGGCTGCGGTTCACATGGCAGTCGAAGACGTTCATGAACACCGAGATGCGGGTCATCGGCTCGGCCGGCAATTCGAGCTCGGGCGGCGGCAGGGCCGAGGCGATCTGGCTGATGCGGCCGTCGGCCGGCGAAACCACCAGCCCTTCGCGTTGCGGCACGATGCGCACGGGATCGCGGAAGAAATAGCAGATCCACAGCGTGATCAGCGTGCCGAGCCAGCCGAACGGGGCCCAGAGCTGGCCGAGCACCAGCGTCGCCACGGCGCCGATGGCGATGAAGACATAGCCTTCCTTGTGGATCGGCACGATCACTTTGCGGACGGAATCGACGAGCGACATGGGTGGCATCCTGTTGGTCTTGCTGGCGCACCGGCGCCGTCATGGCGTTGCCCTCGCGGCCAGGTTGCGGCCGCTGGGCAGTGGAAGGCTGTTTAGGGGCTCGCGGGCTTTCGGGAAAGAGGCGTCTCTGACGCGGGAAGATGCTGTGCCTCAGCCCGCCGCCTTCGCCGCCGCCCTCCCGGCTGCGCGCCCCGAGAAGATGCAGCCGCCGAGGAAGGTTCCCTCCAGCGCGCGATAGCCGTGCAGGCCGCCGCCGCCGAAGCCGGCAGCCTCGCCTGCCGCGTAGAGGCCCGGCACCGGCTCGCCATCGGCGCCGAGCACACGCGACGACAGATCGGTCATCAGCCCGCCCAGCGATTTGCGGGTCAGGATGCTGAGCCTGACCGCGATCAGCGGGCCATGGGCGGGGTCGAGGATGCGGTGCGGCTTTGCCGTCCGGATCAGCCGGTCGCCGAGATAGGCACGGGCACCGCGCAGCGCCGTGACCTGCAGATCCTTGCCGAACGGGCTCGCGGCATCCCGGTCGCGCGCCTCGACCTGGGCGCGCAGATGCGCCTCGTCGAGCAGGCCGGCCCCGCCCAGCTCATTCATGCGCGCGACGAGACGCGAAAAGTCGTTCTCGACGATGAAATCCTCGCCCTTGTCGAGAAAGGCCTGCACCGGCGCCGGAATGCCGGCGGTGGCGCGCTCGATCACCTTGCGCCAGCTCTTGCCGGTGAGGTCGGGGTTCTGTTCGGAGCCGGAAAGCGCGAATTCCTTGGCGACGATGCTGCGGTTGAGGATGAACCAGGAATGGTCGAAGCCGGTCCTGCGCAGATGCTCAAGCGTGCCGAGCGTGTCGAAGCCGGGAAAGAGCGGGACCGGCAGGCGGTTGCCGCGCGCATCGAACCAGAGCGAGGATGGGCCGGGCAGGATGCGGATGGCATGGGCCGGCCAGATCGGCGCCCAATTGGCGATGCCCTCGACATAGTGCCACATCCGGTCGCCATTGATCAGCCGGCCGCCGGCAGCTTCGGCGACGGCGAGCATCGCGCCATCGACATGGGCCGGAACACCCGACAGCATCTTTGCCGGCGGCTCGCCGAGGCGCTTAGGCCATTGCCGGCGCACCAGCTCGTGATTGCCGCCGATGCCGCCGGAGGCGACGATCACCGCCTGCGCCCGGATGGCGAAGCTGCCGGCGGCTGCGCGCGAACTTGCGGCACCGCGCAGGGCGCCACTCTCCTCCAGCACCTCGCCCTCGATTCCGTCGATGCCGCCGGCGCTGCGGTTCAAGGCCGTGACGCGATGGCGGAAGCGCAGCTCGATCAGGCCCCTCGCCCGCGCCGCCGCGACGCGGCGCAGGAAGGGTTCGAGCACACCCGGACCCGTGCCCCAGGTGACGTGGAAGCGCGGCACCGAATTGCCGTGTCCGGTCGCGAGATAGCCGCCGCGCTCGGCCCAGCCGACGACCGGGAACCAGCGCATGCCCTGCGCGTGCAGCCAGCTGCGTTTCTCGCCCGCGGCGAAATCGAGATAGGCCTCGGCCCATTGCCGCGGCCAATGGTCCTCCTCGCGGTCGAAGCCGGCCGAGCCGAACCAGTCCTGCCGCGCCAGCGCCAGCGAATCCCTGACGCGCAGCCGGCGTTGCTCCGGCGTGTCGACGAGGAAGAGCCCGCCGAAGGACCAATGCGCCTGGCCGCCGAGCGAGGCCTCCGGCTCCTGCTCGACAATGATGACCTTGCGCCCGTCATCGGCGAGTTCGGCGGCGGCTACGAGGCCGGCAAGACCGGCGCCGACCACGACGACATCCGCATCCTCAGCCATCTGCGCCGTTCCCCGATCCGGATTCCCGTTGCAGCCGAGCTTGCCGAGAATTCGCAGGCCCGCAAGGGGCTGCAACCGGCCCGCAGCAGGGAACCGCCTCGTATTCCGGCACGTTGCCCATCAGGGGTCGAAAGCGCGGGAGGAAGCGATGGCGAAGGCCGCAGCGAAGCGGAAGGAAGACAAGCCGGCCTAGGTCTTCGTCGCCTCGCCGCAATGCTCGAGCTACATCACCGGCGAGATCCTGCCGATCGTCGGCGGCTATGATTGAGGCTCACCCTCGCCCCTAAATGATCATGAATGAGATCGGAACGCCAACGCCGTCGCAGGGTTGATCCGGCAGGTCAGATCGACGGGAGATTGGTGATGAAAACTCTGCGGGTAAGCCTGATAGCCGGTGCACTGGCGCTTTCGTCGGGCGCCGCCCTGGCCCAGGGCGTCGACCTCAGGCCTGAGAACAGCGGCCCGAAATACGAGCGCGGTCCGACCAACTGGGACAATGCGCCCTATCGCGGCAACACCTACAAGGCAGACGATTACGACCCGCGCAGCAGGGCGGAGGAGTACGCTCCGCGACGCGAGGCGATATCGCAGCGGGAGGCCATCAGGATTGCGCGCCGCAACGGCGTCGCCGAGGTCGACGAGGTCCGCTGGAGCGGCAATGCCTGGGTGATCAACGGCGCCGACCGCCGCGGCAGCGATCTGCGCGTCGAGGTCAACTGGCGCGGCGAGATCGTCGACGTCGACCGCGACTAGGACACGTCAGCGGGCACGATCATAGCCACGAACCGCCTTGGGCGGCCCTGTTGGCCGCCTCTTTTTGCCTGAGCTCAGGCCGCCCGGAAGGGTGGCGTGCCGCCGGTGAAGCGCCGCGCCGCCAGCACGGTCAAAGCCACGAAGATCGCCAGCACGATGCCCTGGGCGATGGCGAAGGGCGGCTCGCTCTGGGTTGGCGCCATGGCGTTCAGCACCGGCACCTTCAGGAAGAGCTGTGCGATCAGCACGAAAATCAGCAGGTAGAAGGAGAGCATGGCGGTGATGGCATAAGCCCGCCGCCAACCGCCTTGCAGGCCGCGCCCATAGAGCGCCACGGCGGCGATGGCGAGCAGCACCAGCGAGATCGCGCCGACGATGTGTGAGGGCAGGACGCCGCTGAACGGAAAGGCGAAGCCGGTGGCGCTGGTCGCGATCGCCGTCGACAGGAAGATGCCGTTCCAGCGCCGGCTGAGATGGCCCTTGAGCAGCGCGGCCGCGGCCGGGAAGCCGGCAACGATGGCGATCAGGCTGAGCCAGGTATGAAAGCCTACCAACGTCGTCGGATTGAGCACGGACATGACAAAGCCCCCCTTACCCAAGGACACTCTGCCCCTCGCTCCCGCGGCTGCCAAGCTGCAATTTCGAGCAAATCCAATCACCGCAGGAGGAACGGAGCCGAGCGGCCGCATTCCGTACGCGCTGACATTCACTCGGTCAGGCTGACACGGACGCTCTGGCCCTCCTCGGCGGTCGCGCGCTGCAGCGTCGCCTTGGCTTCGTCGACCTGACGCTGGCGGTTCCACAGCGCGGCGTAGACGCCGTCGGCGGCGAGCAATTCGCGGTGATGGCCGCGCTCGACGATCAGGCCCTTGTCGAGCACGATGATCTCGTCGGCATTGACCACGGTCGAGAGCCGATGGGCGATGACCAGGGTGGTGCGGCCCTGGCTGACGCGATCGAGCGCATCCTGGATCTCCTTCTCGGTGAAGGAATCGAGCGCCGAGGTCGCCTCGTCGAGGACCAGCACTGGCGGCCCCTTCAGGATGGTGCGGGCGATGGCGACGCGCTGCTTCTCACCGCCCGAGAGCTTCAGCCCGCGCTCGCCGACCGAGGTCGCGTAACCCTCGGGCAGGGTCTTGATGAAGCGGTCGATCTGGGCGAGGCGCGCGGCTTCCTCGATCTCGCCCTGCGTCGCCTCGGGCCGGCCATAGCGCAGATTGTACTCGATGGTGTCGTTGAACAGCACGGTGTCCTGCGGGACCATGCCGATCGCGGCGCGCAGCGAGACCTGCTGGATCTCCGCGATGTCCTGACCGTCGATCAGGATGCGGCCCTTCTGCGGCTCGTAGAAACGGAAGAGAAGTCGCGAGATCGTCGACTTGCCGGCACCGGACGGGCCGACGATGGCGATGGTCTTGCCGGCAGGCACGGAGAAGGAGATGCCGCGCAGGATCGGCCGCTCCGGCACATAGGCGAAATGCACGTCCTCGAAGGTGACGCTGCCGGCGCGAACGTCGAGCGCAGGTGCGCCCGGCTTGTCCTGGATCTCGGGATCGCGGCCGATCAGCGAGAACATCTGCTCGATGTCGAGCGTCGCCTGCTTGATCTCGCGATAGACGGTGCCCATGAAGTTCAAGGGTATGTAGAGCTGGATCAGCATGGCGTTGATCAGCACGAAGTCGCCAACCGTGTTGGTACCGGCCTGGAAGCCGCGCACGCACATCACCATCGAGATGGTGAGGCCCGCCGCGAAGATCGCGGCCTGGCCGAAATTGAGCCAGGCGAGCGAGGTGTAGGCCTTGATCGAGTTGCGCTCATAGCGCGCCATCGAGACGTCGTAGCGCGCGGTCTCGCGGTCCTCAGCGCCGAAATACTTCACCGTCTCGTAATTGAGGAGCGAGTCGATCGCCTTGGAATTGGCGTCGGTGTCCGACTCGTTCATCTGGGCGCGGATGGCGATGCGCCATTCGGTGGCCTTGATGGTGTAGGCCATGTAGCCGACCACCATGACGACGAGCACGACGACATAGCGCCAGTCGAACAGGTGCAGCAGCACGGCGATGATCAGCGTGACCTCGATGATCACCGGCACGAGCTGGTTGAGGCCGAGGCGGACCATCTCCTCGATGCCGTTGCGGCCGCGCTCCAGCACCCGGGTGAGCCCGCCGGTCTTGCGTTCGAGATGGAAGCGCAGCGACAGGTGGTGCAGATGGCCGAAGGTCTGCAGCGCGAGTGTGCGGACCGCGTGCATGAAGACCGGCGCGAAGATCGCGTCACGCAATTGCACGAAGGCGGCCGAACCGACCCTGGCAACACCGTAGATCACCGTCAGCGCCAGCGGCGCGCCGACCAGCCAGGGCAGCCAGGCCTCGAGCGTCGTCGGCGTCCCGGCGAGCGCATCCGTCGCCCATTTGAAGGTGAACGGCACGCCCATCAGCACCAGGCGACCGACGACCAGCAGCGCGAAGGCGATCACCACCCGTTGGCGCAGGTCGGCCCGCTCCGGCGGCCAGAGATAGGGCCAGAGCGCCTTGAAGGTGGCGATGAAGCCGGAGCCCGGCTGCAGCACGGCCGAGCGCGCGAAGGTCGGCGCCGGAGACGGCGCGGCAGGCGGGGACATTGTCACTCTTCCAAATTGAAGCGCCGATATAGGCCAGTTCTCCCGCAAAAGCAGGGGGCCGAGGGAAATAACTCTCGCCGGAAGCCGCGGACCGTTCAGGCGATCCGGCCGTGGTTGCGCCAGACGATGTCGGCAGGGCGGCTCTCCGCCAGAACCAGCCTTGCATTGGGCAGATCGTTCCGCTCCACCCAGGCACGGGCCGCTGCCGGTTCCCGGCCATGCCCGGCCCAGCGCGCGAGCAGCCGCCGCTCAAGCTCTGCCAGCGGGACGTCGATGAAGATCTTGAGGTCGAAGAGCGGCGCCAGGCGAGTCCAGGGCTCCCGGTCGAGCAGCAGGTAGTTGCCCTCCACCAGCACGACCGGCACCCCGGCGGGAATGATCGCCGCCCCGGCGCGGGCCAGGTCCGCCTCGCGGTCGAAGAGCGGCACTGCCACGGCGGCGTCGCCGACTCGGATGCGCCGCAAGGTCGCCTCGACGCCCTCGCAATCGAAGGTCTCCGGCGCGCCCTTGCGATCGCGCAGGCCCATCGCGGCGAGCACGGCGTTGTCGAAGTGAAAACCGTCCATCGGCATGACCGCGGCCTCGCCGGCCGGCAGCATCGCGGCCAGCCGGGCGGACATCTCCGACTTGCCTGCTCCGGGCGGCCCGGCAAGGGCGACGATGGTGCGCCCCGCTGCAGCAGCCCTGGCTCGAAGGAGCGAAGCGATCTGCGCGATATCGGTCACGATCGCGCCTCCCGCGCCAAGAATGCCGGCCGCGGCAAGGCGCAAGCGTCGCCGGTCGCAGCCGCGCATGCTCCCGGCTGCTGCCATGAAGTGGCACCGATCAGGCCTTGTTCTGGTCGCAAGAGCAATGCCAGACTGGATTAAAGCCTTTAAGGCTGAGATCGGGGACGAAAGCTCATGAACCTTCGCCAAATCTTGCCCGCCGCCTGCGCGCTTGCACTGCTGCCTGCTCTGCCTGCCCTTGCCCAGTCAGCCCGCCCGCCGGCGCAGGTCAAGATCACCAATGCCCGCAGCGTCCCGCTCGATTCGCTGGAGATCACCACCACGGGCGAACAGGCCCGCCTCGTCGCCAAGCTCGCCAAGCCGCTGGCGCCCGGCAAGAGCGTCTCGCTCAAGCTGAACAAGCCTGCTGGCTGCAGCTACTACGTCCTCGGCAAGTTCAGCGATGAGAGCGAAAGCGACAATGACGGCATCGATCTCTGCAAGGAAAGGTCGCTTCGCCTGACGGAGTGAGGCGCCTCCTCCGGCCTGGTCGGGCTTGTCCCGACCATCCAGGTCTTTCACCGGTCGAATGCAGTGTTCAAGACGTGGATGCCCGCCACAGGGGCGCATTGGCGTGAGCTCTTTGCTCTGCCAACCGTTTTGCAGGAACGGTTCGACTCCACAGCACTGGTCCAGAGATTTGTTTTCGACGCTCGCTCCCCTCCCTTGATCCGCCTCATATGTCGACATCACCCGGTCGCGGCAGGACACTCGACCGCAGTCTGATCTGTTGATGGACGGTTGCGGATCATCTACCCGAAGCCGGACGTAGCGCGCCGCCATCCGAAACGGCTGCGCGATGCCCGTCCGGGCGGTTTCTGGGGCCAGCAGCATTCGATGTCGATTGAGCGTTTCGACACTGTCATCCTCGGTGCCGGTGCTGCCGGAATGATGTGCGCGATCCACGCCGCCTCGCGCGGCGGGCGTGTTCTCATCGTCGATCATGCCAAAGCACCCGGCGAAAAAATCCGCATTTCCGGCGGAGGGCGCTGCAACTTCACCAATATCGGAACGAGCGCGCGCAACTTTCTTTCGAGCAATCCGCACTTCGCCAAATCCGCGCTTGGCCGATACACGCAGCATGATTTCGTGGCGCTCGTCGAAAAGCACGGCATCACCTATCACGAGAAGACGCTCGGGCAGCTCTTCTGCGATCATTCCGCCAAGGATATCATCGCGATGCTGATGGACGAGATGGCGCGCGCGGCATGCGAACTGCGCCTCGGCACCACGCTGGAAAGCCTCGAGCGGATCGATGACGGCTTTGCCGTCACGCTTGGCGGCGAGCGGGCCGCGAAAATCCGATGCCGGCAGTTTGTCGTGGCGTGCGGCGGAAAATCCATCCCGAAAATGGGGGCATCCAGCCTTGGCTACCAGATCGCCGGCCAGTTTGGCCTGGCGGTGACGGAAACACGCCCGGCCCTGGTGCCGCTGACATTCGGTGAAGAGGTTCTCGCCTCGTTTCGCGAGATCGCCGGCGTCGCTGCAGATGCGCGGGTCTCGTGCGGCAAGACCACATTCGATGAGGCACTGCTGTTCACGCATCGCGGGCTTTCCGGCCCGGCGATCCTGCAGATTTCGTCCTATTGGCGTGAGAAGGAACCGCTCAGGATCACGTTTCTGCCGACCCATGACGTTTTCGCCACCTTGCGTGCCGCCAGGCAGGATAATGGCCGCAGAAGCATCGCAAACACGCTTGGAGACATTCTACCGAAGCGATTGGCGGCTTATCTTGCCGATGCCCATGGTTGGGCGGGACCAATCGGCGACGCAAGCGACAAGAAGCTCGCCGCGATCGCTTCCACCATCCAGGGCTGGGAGGTATTGCCCATCGGCTCCGAAGGATACCGGACCGCGGAGGTGACGCTCGGCGGCGTCGATACCTCCGGCCTGAACTCGCGGACGATGGAAGCAAGGGCAGTCGACGGCCTGTACTTCATCGGTGAAGTGGTCGACGTGACGGGCTGGCTCGGCGGCTACAACTTCCAATGGGCATGGTCATCAGGCTGGGCGGCAGGGACCGCCATCGCCGAACGCGCCGGCTGAACGGCCGCAGCGCGACGATTCGGACGGCGACCCGGCCGAACGCATCGCCGCCTGGAGCGCGGTCCTGGTAGCGGCGCCCGCCTCGACCTGGCTCTACCCCGTCGCGCCTTCGCGCATCAGCTTGTAGATGATCGAATCCGTCAGCGCCTGGAAGGAAGCGTCGATGATGTTGGCGCTGACGCCGACCGTGGTCCAGCGCTCGCCGCGCTCATCAGCCGATTCGATCAGCACCCGGGTCACGGCGTCGGTGCCGCCCTGGAAGATGCGCACCTTGTAGTCGACCAGGCGCAGGCCGCCGATCAGCGACTGGTAGCGGCCGAGATCCTTGCGCAAGGCGATGTCGAGCGCGTTGACCGGGCCGGAATCGCCCTCCGCTGCCGAGATCAGCACCTCTTCGCCGACCTTCACCTTCACGATAGCCTCCGAGAAGGTGACGAGCTCGCCGAGCGCGTTGTGGCGGCGCTCGACATTCACGGCGAAGCGTTCGACCTGGAAGAAGTCCGGCACCTCGCCGAGGATGCGGCGAACCAGCAGATAGAAGGAAGCGTCGGCGCCCTCGAAGGCATAGCCCTGCGCCTCCTTGTCCTTGAGCTCCTCCAGCACCCGCGAAAGCCTCGGATCGTCGCGCCCGAGCGTGACGCCGATGCGCTCCAGCTCGGCGACGAGGTTCGACTTGCCGCCTTGGTCGGACACCAGCACCTTGCGGATATTGCCGGTCGCCTCGGGCGGGACGTGCTCATAGGTGCGCGGGTCCTTCAGCACGGCGGAGGCATGGATGCCGGCCTTGGTGGCGAAGGCAGAGGCCCCGACGAAGGGCGCGTGCCGGTTCGGGGCACGGTTCAGCATCTCGTCGAGGGCGCGCGAGACATGGGTGAGCTCGCCGAGCTGCTCGTCGCCGACGCCGATGGAAAAGCGCTCGCGATAGCGCTCCTTGAGCTTCAGCGCGCCGATCAGCGTCACCAGATTGGCATTGCCGCAGCGCTCGCCGAGCCCGTTCAGCGTGCCTTGGATCTGGCGCGCGCCGGCCTCGACCGCAGCAAACGAATTGGCGACGGCGCAGCCACAGTCGTCATGGGCATGGATGCCGAGGTTCTCGCCGGGCACCACCTTCGCCACCTCGGCGACGATGGCGCCGATCTCGTCCGGCAAGCTGCCGCCATTGGTGTCGCAGAGCACGACCCAGCGGGCGCCGGCCTCATAGGCCGTGCGGGCGCAGGCGAGCGCGTATTCGGGATTGGCCTTGTAGCCGTCGAAGAAGTGCTCGCAATCGAGCATCACCTCGCGGCCGGCCGCCTTCGCCGCCGCCACGCTCTCGGCGATGCCAGCGAGGTTCTCCTCCAGCGGGATCTCGAGCGCGACATGGACATGATAGTCCCAGCTCTTGGCGACGAAGACGATGGCGTCGGCCTTCGCCTCGAGCAAAGCGGCGATGCCGGGATCGTTGGCCGCGGAGCGCCCTGCCCGCTTGGTCATGCCGAAGGCGGCGAACTTCGCCTGCTTCGTCGGCTTCTGCTCAAAGAAGGCCGTATCGAGCGGGTTGGCGCCGGGATAGCCGCCCTCAACATAGTCGATGCCGAGCCTGTCGAGCATGGCGGCGACGGCACGCTTGTCGTCGAGCGAGAAGTCGACGCCCGTGGTCTGGGCGCCGTCGCGCAAGGTGGTGTCGAAGAGGTGGATGCGGGCGCTCATCGCCTCCCCCTCAGTCGATAGCGCAGCACCTTCGGCATCACCATGGCGAGCATGACGAGCTTCATCGCAATCGAGAGCGTGCCGGCAGGGCGAATCCGGGGCGAGTTCATGCGCTT
The DNA here is from genome assembly GCA_036676315.1 of Bradyrhizobiaceae bacterium. Classification (GTDB taxonomy): domain Bacteria; phylum Pseudomonadota; class Alphaproteobacteria; order Rhizobiales; family Beijerinckiaceae; genus Allobosea. The sequence goes on along the minus strand of JAKFDB010000160.1, from coordinate 38,663 downwards.
CTTCCTTCTTGGTTGTTGGGGCACGGTCGATGAGCCGCGTCGCGGCTCATCGCTTCGTCTCCCAGCTCGTCATCAGCTCGCCGGTAGCCGCGTCCTTGCCGTCCATGAGCACGATGCCCATGGCGACGAGCTCGTCACGGATGCGGTCGGATTCTGCGAAATTCTTCGCCTTGCGAGCTTCGACGCGAGCGGAGATCAGCCCCTCGACCCGTTCGCGCAAGGCGGGGTCGATGACACTGTCCGCGACCGCCGGAAGCGCGATACCGAGCAGGTCAAGGCTCGCCTTCAGGCCGGCGAAGTCGCCGGCCTTGCGCAGGGCGTGCAACTCGGCGAGCACCTGCGAGGTGTTGAGGTCATCCGACAACGCCTCGATCACGCTGGCGGAGACCTCGCCGGCCTCGCTGTTGCCGGCGGCAGCGGCCCAATCGGCGAGCGTCTTCTCCGCCTCCTCCAGCGCCTTCACCGTCCAGTCGATCGGCTGGCGGTAATGCGTCTTCAGCATCGCGAGCCGCAGCACCTCGCCGGGCCATTTGCGCCCGCCGAACACCTCAGTCGCCAAGAGCTCGTTGATGGTGACGAAGTTGCCGAGCGATTTCGACATCTTCTCGCCCTCGACCTGCAGGAAGCCGTTGTGCATCCAGACATTGGCCATCAGCGGGGCGCCCTCACCGCCGCCGAAGGCGCAGCAGGACTGCGCCATCTCGTTCTCATGATGCGGGAAGACGAGGTCGATGCCGCCGCCATGGATGTCGAAGACGTTCTTGCCGGGATCGTCGCATTGCAGGCCGCCGCCAAAGGGCTCGAGCAGCGTCTTCATCGACATGGCCGAGCACTCGATGTGCCAGCCCGGGCGGCCCGGTGTCGCGATACCGGCCGGCGAAGGCCAGCCCGGATCGACGCCATCACGGCTCGGCTTCCAGAGCACGAAATCCATCGGATCGCGCTTGTACGGCGCGACGTCGACGCGGGCGCCCGAGATCATCTCGTCGAGCGAGCGGCGGGCGAGTGAGCCATAGCGCGGCGCATCCTTCATCCCGGCCACCGCCGGGACATGGAAGAGCACATGCTCCTCAGCGACATAGGCGACGCCGCGGCCTATCAGGCGCTCGATGATCGCCTTCATCTCCTCGATATGGCCGGTGGCGCGCGGCTCCTCGTCCGGACGCAGATTGCCGAGCGCGTCGACATCGGCATGGAACTGCGCCGTCGTCGTCTGCGTGACCTTCGCGATCGCCTGGTTCAGCGGCAGGCCCGGAAAGTCGCGGGCGGCCCGCGCATTGATCTTGTCGTCGACGTCGGTGAGGTTGCGCGCATAGAGCACGTGGCCTTCGCCATAGAGCTGGCGCAGCAGTCGGTAGAGCACGTCGAAGACGATGACCGGCCGGGCATTGCCGATATGGGCGTAGTCATAGACCGTCGGGCCGCAGACATACATGCGGACGTTCCCGGGATCGACGGGGGCAAAAGCCTCCTTGGTCCGCGTCAGCGTGTTGTAGAGCCTGAGTTTCGGCTGCATCGAAGCGGTGTCCTGACGAAAAGGCGACAAAAACGGAATATCCTGGCCGCTGGCCGGGGCGCTGTCTGTCTTTTCGTTGGGACGAGGACGTGAGCAGCCGGCCAGCGAAAGCTAGCGGCAAATCAGACAAATAATGGCAAGGGCTCGCGTCATCATGCTCGTGAATGCCTGCGGCGTGCGCTTACGTCAAGTGGCAGCGCTGCAACGCTCGCGAGCCGATGCGCCGTGCACGGGCTCCATCCAGCGATTCCGGCTCTGGCTGCCGCAATCCCGCCACAAGCGCCCTCGCCTTGTGCGCCGCAACATCAGCACCCGCGATTCAGCAGATTTTAAGCATTCGGAACCAAGCTGCCATGTCGAAGGTTCAGACCCCGTCGAAGCTCAGGGAAAATATCATGCGCCGCGCGGTGGCTCTGGTCGGATTGTTCGGCATGATCGGGGCCGGGCTTTCGCTCGCGGTGCTGCCGACCACCGGCACTGTCGCCGCCCCCAAGGCCGAGCGCACCTATCTGATTCCGGCCAGCGACGGTTACGGCGTCGCCGACTGCATCGCGAGCAAGGCCGAATGCGGCCAGATCGTCGCCACTGCCTGGTGCGAGGCGCAGGGTCACCGCACCGCCACCGCCTATGGCCTCGCCTTGCAGGAAGATTTCACCGGATCGACCCCGCGCCCGGCCGGTGCGTCCGCCGCCGAGCAGCCGCTGGCGATCACCTGCAGCGGCTGATCCCGCCGAACGGATCTGCTCAGAACGACGCAAGCCGCACTCTGAACAGCCGCGGATCTGGCCCGGCTGAACCGGGGATCCTCGGCCAATGATCCGTCCAGCGCTCGCTACCGCCTTTCGCCGAGGCCGAACGAGAAGGCGAGGTCTGCCGGCTGGAGATCCGCCGCCAGGGCCGTGGCCTCGTTGTCTCGGAGAGCGGCGAGTGCACGGCCTTCCACGGCGCGAACCGCAACTACGCACGCAGCTATACGCCGCGCTAAGGGCCACTCGGCTCCGGAAGGCGCCTCAGCGCACCCATTCCGAGCATTTCGCCACTTCGCCCATCCCGCCCCAGGGCATGATCGGCACGCTCGAGGTCGAGTTCTGCGGCGAGCCGTCGATCAGCTTGTCGGTGTAGACCATGTAGATCAGCACGTTGCGCTTGACGTCGCAGCCGCGGACGATCTGCATCTTCTTCCAGATCAGCGAGCGGCGCTCGCGGAAGACGACGTCGCCCTGCGAGAACTTCTCCTTGAACCTGATCGGGCCGATCTGGCGGCAGGAGAGCGAGACGTCGGAGACCTCCTCGGCGACGCCGAACATGCCGGACACGCCGCCCCTCTCGGGCACCGTGTAGTGGCAGGCCACGCCCTCGACCACCGGGTCGTCGACGCCGTAGACCGCGAGCTTGTCGTCCGGGGTCAGCATCTTCCAGACCGTCGACTTGCGGAAGATCAGGTCCTCCTGGGCCTGGGCCGGCGAAAGCGCGGCGCCTCCGAGAGCGAACGCGGCCAACACGGCCAGGACATGACGACGAAACCGCATTCCGAATTCTCCCGACGCTTTTCCGTATGACGCCCGGCAGGATATGGGATGCCGCGGCCCGGCGCACCAGTGCGATTGGAAACGGGCGGTATGGTGTCCCATGAGAGCCACGAGACGATGACGACGACACTGCCGGAACTGAGTACCGCACGCTTGGCCTTACGGCCGCGAACGGTCGCCGATCTCGATCTGGTAGCCGCGCTCAACAGCGACCCGCAGGTGATGCGCTACATCGCCCCGATCGGCGATCCGGCGATGGGCCGGGAAGGCATCGCGGCGCGCAGCTTCAGCCATGTCGGGCGCGGCCTCGGCTACTGGTCGGTCTTTGCGCTCGACGACGATCAGGATCTCATCGGCTATGTCGGGCTCATTCCGGATGGCGATGCAGCGGATCGGGTCCAGGCCAGCTACCGCTTCGCGACCCGCCACTGGGGCAAGGGCATCGGCTTCGAAGCCACCGCGCGGCTGCTCCGCCACGGCTTCGAGACCCTGGCCCTGCCGGAGATCGGCATCGTCACGCACCCGCGGAACCTCGCCTCGGTCCGGCTCGCCGAGAAACTCGGCTTCCAGGCAGCGGGAGACCGCGAGGATGCGCTGATCGGCGATCCGCCGGTTCCGGCGCTCGCTTTCCGCCAGACGCGCGAGCGCTGGCTGGGTGGCCTCAGGCCGCCAGCGGCTTGAAGGCGAGATAGGCGGCCGCGATCGCGCCGATCACGCCGAGCGAGAACAGGACGAGCTTGATGCGCGTGAAGCCGCTGGCGAAGGCGACCGTGCCTTCCTCCACCGCGGGATAACGATCGAGCAGCCGGGCCACGGCAAGATTTTCGGCGATGTCGCAGAGTCCGCCGAGGAGCCAGCCGCCGCCGCAGAGCGCCGCCACCCACCAGGGATAGCCGCGCATCGAGAGGCCGGCGATGATCACCCCCCCGACCACGGCATAGGTCAGCGCCACCGCCGCATCGGCCGGCAGGAGCTTGTGGCGATAGACGGCGCGGCGCTTCTCGCCATAGGCCGAGAACAGCTTGTCGACGTCGTCCCGGTTGAAGCCGTTCCAGTCGCTCTCCAGCGCGCGGGCGACGCCGAGGCGCCCGGCCCAGAGACCGACCAGCCAGAACAGCAGCATCACCAGCGCCGGTCCCCAGAAGAAGAAGGCGAGCGGGATCAGCGTCGGATAGAAGGGCGCAAGTTCGTCCATCTGGCGGCAGGCTCCGGAATCCGTGGTCGGCCGAACGTTACCGTGCTTGCCGCGCCAGCGCCACGGCCTCGCGAAGAACTTCGAGATCGCCGATATGGTTGGCGAGGATCAGCACCAGCCGCGCATTCAGCGCCGCGCTCTCTGCCTCATCGAGGTGGCGATGCGCCTCGGCCAGCAGGCGATAGGCGGCATCGGGATCGGCGAAACGGCTCTCCCGGGCAAGGCGTTCCGGTTCGGTCATGGCACCCGGCCCTCCAATCTCTCGATCGCAGCGGCGATATCGCTCGAGCTCGCGGCATGGAAGCGGGCTGCGACATGGCCGTCCGGGCGCAGGACGATGGCGTCGCCAGGCGCGAGCGCATAACGCCGCCCGAGGACATCGCCTGCTTCGGCGGTGGGATCGACAGCGACCGATCCTGGCGGAGCAAGCCGAGCCGCGGCATCAGCGATCACCACCGGTTTCCCCGGCCGCAGCGCCTCGCTCAGCCAGGCGAAGCCTGCTGCATCGCCGGGCAGCGGCGCGTCGAGAAACGCAGCGCCCGGCGGCAAGCCGCCTTCCCAAGCGGCCTCCGGCGTCGACAGCGGCGAATCCGAGTAGGCCGTCGGAAGCGAGAGCCGCCCGGAATTGACGAAACGCTTGGCGAAACCGGTCAACGGTGCCAGCGACAGGGCCGCCTCGCGCAGGAGGCGCTCTCCCGGCGAGCGCGGCGCGATGAAATCGGTCGCGCGGGTCGAGTTCAGGATGTTCTCGTCGGCGGCAGCACCACGCTCGATATCATAGCTGCCCAGCAACGAGGCCGGGCTCGTGCCCTGCAGAACCAGCGCCAGCTTCCAGCCGAGATTGTCGACATCCTGAATGCCGGAATTGGCGCCGCGCGCGCCGAAGGGCGAGACCTGGTGGGCGGCGTCCCCGGCGAAGACGACGCGGCCATGGACGAAGCGCTCGAGCCTGCGGCACTGGAAGCGGTAGACCGAGACCCATTCGAGCGCGAAATCGGCGTGGCCGAGCATGCGCTCGAGACGCGGGCGCACGATTTCCGGCTGCTTTTCGTGGTCCGGATCGGCGTCGGGGCCGAGCTGCAGGTCGATGCGCCAGACATCGTCGGGCTGCTTGTGCAGCAGCGCCGAGCGGCCGGAGTGGAAGGGCGGATCGAACCAGAACCAGCGCTCGGTCGGGAAGGCGCCTTTCATCTTCACGTCGGCGATCAGGAAACGGTCCTCGAAGGCCTCGCCGCGAAACTCCAGCCCAAGCAAATCTCGCGTCGGCGAGCGAGCGCCGTCGCAGGCGACGAGCCAGTCGGCCTGCACGGCATAGTCGCCATCCAGCGTCGCGATCTTCGCCTGCACGCCGTCGGTTCCGGCGGTCAACCCGACCAGGCGGTTGCTCCAGCGCAGATCGACCAGCGGCTCGGCGAGCACCGCCTCGACCAGCGCCGCCTCGACGTAATATTGCTGGAGGTTGATGAAGGCCGGCTGCTTGTGCCCGCCTTCCGGCAGCAGGTCGAATTCGTAAAGCCCGGCATCGCCGCGAAAGACCCTACCCTTCTGCCAGGTGACGCCCTTTTCGACCATCGCCTCGGCGAGGCCGAGCCGGTCGAAGATCTCGAGCGTGCGCTTGGCGAAGCAGATGGCGCGCGAGCCCTCGCCGATCCGGTCGGCATCGTCGATCAGCACGACAGGCACGGCGCGGCGTGCCAGATCGAGCGCCAGCGTCAACCCGACCGGGCCGGCGCCAACGACGACGACCGGATGGCGCACCCGGCCGGCAGCGCCCTGGTCCGAGCTGCGGCGATAGGCGAAGCGGCGAAAGGGCTGCATCAGCGAGCACCGTTGACCGATACACGATACGTATCGTACAGTAGATCATGATCCTGGGCTTTGCCGACCGCGATACCGAGCGGCTGTTCCGGCACGGAGCCTGCCCGGCGCGCTGGCGTGCACTCGAGAGAGCTGCCTCCCGCAAGCTCGACATGCTCGATGCCGCGACCGCACTCGGCGACCTCCACTCGCCACCGGGCAACCGGCTCGAGGCGCTGAAAGGGGATCGCCGCGGACAGTGGAGCATCTGGATCAACGACCAATGGCGCCTCTGCTTCCGCTGGGAAGGCGAAGGCCCGGAGGATGTCGAGATCGTCGACTATCACTGAGGAAGGATCGCGATGGCGCGGATCAGAACCCACCCAGGCGAAATCCTGCGCGAGGAGTATCTCGAGCCACTCGAAATGAGCGCCCGTGCGCTCGCCAAGGCACTCGGCGTGCCCGGGAACCGGATCAGCGACATCCTGCGTCAGCGCCGCGACGTCTCGGCCGACACCGCGATCCGCCTCGGTCGCTATTTCGGTACCGACCCGCGCTTCTGGCTCAATCTGCAGGCAGCGCACGACTTGTCGCGCGCCGAGGCCGAGGAGGACTATTCGGCAATCAGCCCACGCGCCGCCTGAATCGGCAGGATTCGGCCTCACCGCACCGCCTCCGGCCCCTCCAGACCCAGCGCCTTCAGCTCCGCCGCGCGGCGGCCGGCATCGAAGGCCAGGAAATACTCGTCGAGCTGGGGCGGCGCGATCCTGGTGCCGGCCAGCATGGCGTGTGCCTGGCCGCGATGATGGATCTGGTGCTGGAAGAGATGGGCCAGCAGATCGTCGAGCCGTTCCGGCACCATGCCGTCCTCGCCGCGATCCGTCGCGACGAGACGGGCCAGCGCGGCCTCGTCCTGGGAATCGCAGAAGGCCACGAGCCGGCGGTCGCTGGCGCGCTGGGCGCCGATGAGCTCGCGCGATGGCAGCGGGCGGAAATCATCGAAGACCGACAGCCCGCGGCCGCCCTCCTCCAGCATGTCGAGATAATAGAGATCGATCGACAGATTGTGGTTCAGCGTCTCGTGCAGCGAGGGAAAGAAGCTCGTCCGCTTCGCCTCGAATTCGGCCTCGCTCAATTCCAGGCAGGCGCGCAACAACCGGTCGTTCGACCAGGCGTTGTTGCGGGCCGCCTTGCGGAAATGAAGAGCGAGCGACACCGCCCTATCCCCGCAGATCCAGCCACATCTGGCGGTCGCGCTCGTCGGTCCAGATGCGCGGATGGTCGAGGCCGCCGGCCTCGTCATAGGCGCGGGTGACGTTGAAGGGCAGGCAGTGCTCGAAGATCACCCATTCGCCATAGGACGGTGCCAGCGCCTCATGCACCCGCTCGAAGGTTTCGCGCAGCGAACGGCCGGCGGCGACATGTTCCCGCACCGCCTCGAACAGGTCGGAGAGGAAGGCGCGCGTGCCCTTGATCCCGTCGGCGACCATCGCGCGGTTGGTCAGCGCAGCGCCGCGGCCGGGCACCATGGCGGCCGGCGCGAAGCTCGCCAGCGCATCGAGCGTCGCCGGCCAGTCGCCGAAATGGGCGTCGCCGCAATAAGGCGTCGCGCCGTACTCGACGAGATCGCCGGCGAAGATGACGTTGGTGTCCGGCATCCAGGCGACGATGTCGCCGGCGGTGTGGCCGCGCCCGAGCCTCATCAGCCTGACCTCGCGCGAGCCAAGCCAGATCGAGGCGTTGTGCGAGAAGGTCGCGGTCGGCCAGGTCAGACCTGGGCGGATCGAGTCAGCACCTTGAAAGAGCCGCGGAAAGCGCCCGATCTCGCTCGCCTTGTCCTCCTCGCCGCGCTCGACGATCATCGCCCGCGCCGCATCAGAGCAGACGATCTCGCGGGCGCCATAGGCCGGTGCACCGAGCACCCGGACCGCATGGTAATGCGAGAGCACGACATGGCTGACCGGCTTGTCGGTGACTTCGCGCACCTTGGCGATGACACGCTCGGCCATGGTCGGCGTCGCCTGCGCGTCGAAGACGAGGACGCTGTCGTCGCCGACGACGATGCCGCTATTGGGGTCGCCCTCGGCGGTGTAGGCGTAGACCCCCTTGCCGATCTCGTCGAAGGAGACGGTCTTGTCGCCGAGATCGGCGGTGGAGGCGAAGGCGGGGCCGTCGGACATCGTTCAGAACCTCATCAGTTGAATGCCGGAATCGCGGCGTCATTCCAGTCGCGCAGCAGGCGCGAGTGCGTCATGCTTCGGCTTGTCCCGAGCATCTCTTTCAGGAGCTTCTCGGGTCTACGCTTCGCTTCGCCCGAGAATGACGGAAGAGGTCCCGGCTCGCTGCGCAGCCCATTAGAATGACGGCACTCACCGCACATAGGGCATGATCTCCTGGTCGATGGCGCCGAAGATCGAATGGCCGGTCGCATCCTTCATCTCGACGCGGACGCTGTCGCCGAAGCGCAGGAAGGGCGTCTTCGCCGCCCCGCCATGAATCGTCTCGACCATGCGCTGCTCGGCAATGCAGGCATAGCCGAGGCCGCCCTCGGCGACCGGCCGGCCCGGCCCGCCATCTGCATCGCGATTCGAGACGGTGCCGGAGCCGACGATCGTCCCGGCGACGAGCGGGCGCGTCTTGGCGGCATGGGCGATCAGCACGCCGAAGTCGAAGGTCATGTCGGTGCCGGCCTCGGGCCGCCCGAAAGGCTTGCCGTTGATCTGGGCGAGCAGCGGCAGCTTGAGCTTGCCGCCATCCCAGGCCGCCCCGAGATCGCCGGGTGTCACCGCGACCGGCGAGAAGGCGGATGACGGCTTCGACTGAAGGAAGCCAAAACCCTTCGCCAGCTCGCTCGGGACCAGATTCCGCAAGCTCACATCATTGACCAGCATGACGAGGCGGATCAGCCCCCTCGCCTCCTCGGCGCTCGTCCCCATCGGCACATCGCCGGTGATGACGGCGATTTCGGCCTCGAGGTCGATGCCGTAATCCTCACTGGCGGTGCGAATCGGCTGTCGCGGGCCGAGGAACGCATCGGAGCCGCCCTGATACATCAGCGGATCGGTCCAGAAGCTGTCCGGCATCTGCGCACCGCGTGCCTTCCGGACGAGCTCGACATGATTCACATAGGCCGAGCCGTCGAGCCACTGATAGGCGCGTGGCAGCGGCGAGGCGCAGTCCTGCTCATGGAAGCGAAAGGACGGTACCGAGCCGTGCTCCAGCCCCTCCGCGAGATCGGAAAGGCGCGGCGCACAGCGCTCCCAATCGTCGAGCGCGCCCTGCAGCGTCGCCACCACCGGGAAGGCGTCCGTGGCGCGCGTCAGGTCGTTCGAGACGACGACGAGACGGCCGTCGCGGCCGTGAGCGAGCGATGCAAGCTTCATCTCTTTTCATTCCTCCCTGGACGCGCCAGAAAGGGCGCAACGAGCTTTCGGGAGGAGACCATATGGAACGCCGCACGTTTTTGAAAACAGGCGCGCTCGCCGCGGCCGCGACACCGATCGCGATGCCGGCCATCGCCCAGTCGATGCCGGAAGTGAAATGGCGGCTGACCTCGAGCTTCCCCAAGCAGCTCGACACGATCTACGGCACCGCCCAGCAGTTCGCGAAGTTCATGGCGGACGCCACCGACGGCAAGTTCCAGGTCCAGACCTTCTCGGCCGGCGAGATCGTGCCCGGCCTGCAGGCGCTCGACGCGGTCAGCTCCGGCACGGTCGAATGCGCCCACACCCCGACCTATTTCTACATCGGCAAGGAGCCGGCTTTCGGCCTCGGCACCGGCATCCCGTTCGGCCTGAACGCGCGCCAGCAGCATAGCTGGTGGTATTTCGGCGGCGGCGAGCAGATCATCAACGAGGCCCTGGCCAAGTTCAACGCCTACTCGATCCCCTGCGGCAATTCCGGCTGCCAGATGGGCGGCTTCTTCCGCAAGGAGCTGAAGACGGTCGAGGACCTCAAGGGCCTGAAGTTCCGCATCGGCGGCATGGGCGGCTCGGTGCTCGCCAAGCTCGGCGTAGTGCCGACGCAGATCGCGCCCGGCGACGTCTACCCCGCGCTGGAGCGCGGCACGATCGACGCCGCCGAATTCGTCGGCCCCTATGACGACGAGAAGCTCGGCTTCGTGAAGGTCGCGCCGTATTACTACTACCCCGGCTGGTGGGAGGGCGGCGCCATGCTCCACCTCGTCATCAACCAGGAGCAATGGCAGAAGCTGCCGAAGCACTATCAGGCCATCGTCTACCATGCCTGCGAGGCGGCGAATAACTGGATGCTGGCGAAATACGACGCCGTGAACCCGGGCGGCCTGCGCCGGCTGGTCGGACAGGGCGCGCAGCTCAGGGCCTTCCCGCAGCCGATCATGGAAGCCTCGCTCAAGGCGGCCGAGGAGTACTATGCCGAGACCTCGGCGAAGAGCGAGCTCTTCAAGAAGGGCTATGAGTCGATGGTCGCCTTCCGCGGCGAGAACCTGCTCTGGTGGCAGGTCGCAGAGCTCTCCTACGACGCCTTCATGAACCGCCTCAAGGCGCGCTGAGGACGGTTTCACCCTCGCCGTCATCCTGGACAAGCCGCGGAGCGGCGCAGATCCGGGATCCTTCGTAGAGCGCAGAGCCTTGCGATGGATCCCGGGCCGCGCTTCGCTCGCCCAGGATGACGGGGTGATTCTGAGCGCAGGCAAGCCAGGGAACCGCGCGCCCCTCACCAGGCCTCACGCTTGTTCGGGTCGAAGCGCTTGTTCAGCCCCTCCCAGCAGGCGGCATAATTGTCCTGGAGCTGCGGCAGGCCGGCGGCGTAGCCGGTGACGCGCTGGGCGAATCTCGTCTCGAACATGAAGGCCATGGTGCCGGTGAGCTTGACCGGCTTGAGCTCGACCGTGCTGGCATGCTCGAAGGCCTGCGCATCCGGGCCGTGCGGCAGCATCATGTTGTGCAGGCTGAAGCCGCCGGGCGTGAAGCCCTCCGGCTTGGCGTCGTAGACGCCGTAGATCAGCCCCATGAACTCCGACATGATGTTGCGGTGGTACCAGGGCGGCCGGAAGGTGTTCTCGGCCACCAGCCAGCGCTCGGGGAAGATGACGAAGTCGATATTGGCGGTGCCGGGCGTCTCGGAGGGCGCGGTCAGCACGGTGAAGATCGACGGGTCGGGATGGTCGAAGGAGATCGCGCCGACCGGCGAGTAATGGCGCAGATCGTATTTGTAGGGCGCATAGTTGCCGTGCCAGGCGACGACATCGAGCGGCGACTGACCGACTTCTGTCGAGAAGATCTCGCCGCCCCACTTGGCGTAGAGGGTCGAAGGCTCCTCGATGTCCTCATAGGCCGCGACGGGAGTCAGGAAATCGCGGGGATTGGCGAGGCAATTGGCGCCGATCGGCCCGCGATCCGGCAAGGTGAAGCCGCCGCCATAGTTCTCGCAGACATAGGCGCGCGCCGGCCCGTCGATCAGCTCGACGCGGAAGACCACGCCGCGCGGGATGACGCAGATCTCGCCGGGCTCGATCTCGATGATGCCGAACTCGGTGAAGAAGCGCAGCTTGCCTTCCTGCGCCACGACCAGGAACTCGCCATCGGCACAGAACAAGTATTCGCGTTCCATCGAGGCGGTGACGAGGAGCATGTGCGCGGCCATGCCCGCCTGGGCGTCGGCATCGCCGGCGGTGGTCAGCGTCCGCAGGCCGGCGAGGAAGGTCAGCTTCTCCTGCGGCACCGGGATCGGGCTCCAGCGCAACTGGCCGAGCGAGGGCTTGGTCTCGTCGCGGCAAGGCGCGGTGCGGATCAGGCCCTTGTCGGCCAGCGTCCAGCGGCCGCCATGCTTGACGCTCGGCCGGATGCGGTAGAGCCAGGAACGCTCATTGGTCGAGCGCGGTGCGGTGAAGGGCGAACCGGAAAGCTGCTCGGCATAGAGCCCGTAGGCCGCCTTCTGCGGCGAGTTACGGCCGATCGGCAAAGCGCCGGGCAGGCTCTCGGTCTCGAAGGAGTTGCCGAATCCCGACATGTAGCGCAGCCCGTTCTGGATCTGCTGGCCGGAGGCGGAGAGCGACGTCGTCTGGACGTTCATGGCTGTTTCCTCCTGATGCCGCCGGCGCTTTTGACAGCGGCACCGGTTCGGCAATGATCGCGCGGCGGTTGGACCGGTGGAATTGACGCATGGCTTCTGCGAAAAACCGGTTCCAGCCTTTCGCGCCGCGCTTCCTTTCGGGTGCCTTTCTCCTAATTAGTTGCAAGTGAAACTAATGTCAACGAAACCGAACAAGCCCGCCGGCGAACGCGCCCTGCACCTCGAGCAGTTCGTGCCCTATCGCCTGAACGTCGCCGGCGTCTTCGCCAGCCGCGCGCTGGCGCGCATCTACGGCGAGAAGTTCGGCATCGGCATCCCGGAATGGCGGGTGATCGCTCAGCTCGGCGAGTTCGGCCGCATGACCTCGCGCGACATCGGCGAGCTCTCGCAGATGCACAAGACCAAGGTCTCGCGCGCCGTCTCCGGGCTCGACCAGCGCGGGCTCGTGGCGCGCAGCGAGAACCGGGCCGACCGGCGCGAATCCTTCGTCTCGCTGACCGCCGCGGGCGCCCGCGTCTACGCCCAGATCGTGCCGCTGGCGCTCGCCTTCGAGGAGCGCTGGACCGAAGGCATCGCCGCGGACGAGTTGCGGACCTTCGAGCGCGTGCTGGCCATGCTGACCGAACGCGGACGGCTGCTGGCCGGGACCTATCACGGGGAAGGCGCCTGATTGCCGCCGGGGCGCGGATATGCGATTTCGGCTGGCAGAATCGGGGACCCGAGTCGGGTGTCCATAGTTCCGTCGCCTTTGTGACATGTGCTCAGCGAATGCGCGCCGCTGCCTGCGGTGCCCGATGGCTAACAAGGGTCAAGACGCTTCCTCCGATGATTTTCGCTACGCTCCGACGTCTCCTCGCCCCGGCCCTGGCGTTCGCCGCGCTGACCGGCGCAGCCGTCGCGCAATCGCCTGCCTGCAATAACTGGCGCGCCGAACTGGCAAGCCTGCAAGGGCAGCGTGGCGGCGATCCCCGCGCCGCGCAGGCGGCACAGCGGGTCGGGTCTCAGCTCGCGCAATTGTCCAGCCAGTACCGCTCGATGGGCTGCGAGCGGGGCGGCTTCCTGTTCTTCGGCGAGCAGCCACCGCCGCAATGCGGCGGCATCCGTGCCCAGCTCGGACAGTTGCAGGCGCAGTATGGCGCGCTGCAGCGGCAGGCTCAGGGCGGCGGCGTCGAGCAACGCCGGGCCCAGCTCGCCGCTCTGATCGACAATAACTGCCGCGATCAGCGCCGCGGCTTCTTCGAGACGATCTTCGGCATCGAGCCGCGTCGCGGCGAGATCGATTCGACCCTGCCTGAGCTCGACCCCGACCAGCCGCAGGATTCCGGCGAGGAGCGCGCGCGGCAGGGCGGCCCCTATACCGTCTGCGTCCGGACTTGCGACGGCTTCTTCTTCCCGCTCGCCAACAGCCCCGGCGGGCGCGACGGCCAGGACGAGATGTGCCAGGCGCTCTGCCCCGGCACCGAGACGCTCGCCTTCGGCATGAGCAATGGCGGCGACGTCCAGAATGCGGTTTCGCGCAGCACCGGTACGCCCTATGCCTCGCTGCCGAACGCCCTGAAATATACCCGCAGCTTCGACGCCGCCTGCACCTGCCGGGCCCCCGGCCAGAGCTGGTCGCAGGCCCTGCAGGACGCCGAAAGCCTGATTGAGCAGCGCAAGGGCGACATCATCGTCACCGAGCAGCGCTCGCTCGAAATGTCGCGACCGAAGCCGGAGCAGCCGGCGCGCGGCAAGAAGGGCGCCGGCAACGCGCCAGAGACCAAGCCGGCTTCCCCGGCACCGACCGTGCTCCAGGCTGCCCCCGGCGACGAGCCGACACCGGACACCAATGTGCCGACCGCCAGCACCGAATCCGCCGGCGTCGGGCCGCAGCGGATCGACGGCGAGAAAACCGTGCAGCGGGGCGACGGGCTTCGGCGCGAGAGCAGGAGCGTCAGCGGCGAGCGCCGCACGGTGCGAATCGTCGCGCCGAACATCGCGCCCAATCTCGGTGTCGGCGCGACGGCGCGCCCCTGATCGGGCGACAACCGCAAGGCAGAGACGCCGGCAGGCGTCATGAGGAGTGGTTCTACTACGGCCTCGCGGGCATCATCTTCATCTCGCTGCTGGTCTATTCGACCATGCGCGACACCCAGCACGCCGCGGCGATGCATCGGCACGATCGAGGGACCGTTCGCGCGAGGCTCGGCCCCTGCCCGGGTATCACAGGCCGAACCGTGGCTACACGGGCCGCGGCTCGTCGCGATGCGAGACATTCGCCAATGGAAGGGGTTCGGCTCGTTCTCTGTTGACGGCCGCGGCTGGCTGAGGATCACGAATTCCCGTGCTCAGAAAAGCGCGGCAAGTTGTCGGGAGCCACGCTGGCTGGTCGTCCTCCGGATGCAAAGCGCACGAACCGGACAGCCAGCCATGCGAAAGATCGTCGCAATCAGGCACGCCACTCTCGACAGCGTCATGCAATCACCGGGAGCCTGCCAATGACCGCCACCATTACCGCCTTTGAGCGGTCGCCCGACCGGGGCAAGGGTCTGGCGCGCGACATGCGCATTCGCTGGGCGCTCGAAGAAGCCGGCCAGCCCTACGGAGTTCGCCTTCTTTCGTTCAAAGCGATGAAGGAGCCCGCGCATCTCGCGCTTCAGCCTTTCGGGCAGATTCCGACCTATGAAGACGGCGATCTTGTCCTGTTCGAGTCGGGGGCGATCGTGCTCCATATCGCGGAGCGCCATGCGGGGCTGCTGCCAGACGATGCGAATGCCCGGGCGCGCGCGATCGCATGGATGTTTGCCGCGCTCAACACGGTGGAGCCGCCGATCTTCGACCGCTCCCTCGCCATGATCCTCGAGCGCGACGAGCCCTGGTACGAGCAGCGCCTGCGTACCCTCGAGGGCAGCATTCGAAAACGACTGGGAGACCTTTCCAGTCGCCTTGGCGGTGCCGACTGGCTCGATGGTGCGTTCAGCGCCGGCGATCTGCTGATGGTGACGGTACTGCGCAGGCTGCAAGGGTCTGGGATGCTGGAAGAATCCCCGAACCTCGCCGCCTATGTCGCCCGCGGCGAAGCGCGGCCCGCATACAAGCGTGCGTTCGAAGCTCAGTTGGCGATTTTCACCGCCTCGTCGACGGGCTAGCGAAAGTCGCCCCTGGTCGGGAGCGGACCTCTCCAATCGTGTGCCCTGCCCGCGAAAATTCCGTCAAAAGACAGGCCTCCCCGGAGTGCGCCACTGCGTCCGGAATGATTGGGGCTTAGGCCTTCTCGCCTGCCAGCCGCTTCAGCGCCTTCTCGCGGCCGATCAGCGGCAACAGCGCCGCCAGCTCCGGGCCATGATCGAGACCGGTCAGGGCCTGGCGCAGCGGCATGAACAGCGCCTTGCCCTTGGCTCCGGTCGCGGCTGCGACGGCCTGCGTCCAGCTCTTCCAGCTCGTCTGGTCGAAGGGCTCGGGCGGCAGCAGTTCGGCGGCAGTGGCGGCAAACGCCTTGTCGGCGACGAGCGGCTCGATCGGCCCGTCGACGACCTGCCACCACGCGCCGGCCCCCGAAAGCCGATCGAGATTGCCGCGCACCGCCAGCCAGAACGGCTCGGTCGCGGGAATGCCGAGAGCGGCCAGCCGGTCCGCGACGGCGGCGAACTCGAAATGATGCAGCGTCCGGGCCGAAAGCGCCTCGAGCTCATGCTCGTCGAACTTCGCCGGAGCGCGCGAGACATGGGCGAGGTCGACCAGACCGGCGAGTTCGTCGAGGCTGGAGACCGGCCGCACGGCGTCCGACGAGCCGGTCAGCACCGCCAATGCGGCGACCGCCAGCGCCTCGACACCGGATTCGCGCAGGCCGCGCAGCGAGAGATGGCCGAGGCGCTTCGACAGCCCCTCGCCGCTCGCCGTGGTCAAGAGGTTGTGATGACCGAAGACGGGAAGCGCGCCGCCGAGCGCCTGGATGATCTGGATCTGCACCGCCGTGTTGGTGACGTGATCCTCGCCGCGGATGACATGGGTGATGCCCATGTCGACGTCGTCGACCACCGAAGGCAGCGTGTAGGGATAGGTCCCGTCCTCGCGCACCACGACCGGATCTGAGAGCGAGGCGCAATCGACATGCGAGGGGCCGCGCACCAGATCGGCCCAGCCGATCTCCTCCCAGTCGAGCAGGAAACGCCAATGCGGCTTGCGCCCCTCGGCCTCCAGCGCGGCCCGGTCGGCTGCCGTCAGCTTCAGGGCGGCGCGGTCATAGACCGGCGGCAGGCCGCGTGCGAGCTGGCGCTTGCGCCGGCGGTCGAGCTCGTCGGCGCTTTCATAGCAGGGATAGAGCCGGCCGGCGGTACGCAGGCGCTCGGCGGCCTCGTCATAGAGGGCAAGCCGCTCCGACTGCTTGATGCTCGCATCGGGGATCACGCCGAGCCAGGCGAGGTCCTCGGGGATCGCCGCGGCGAACTCCGCCTTCGAGCGCACCTTGTCGGTGTCGTCGTAGCGCAGCAGGAAGCGCCCGCCATGGCGCCTGGCGAAGAGCCAGTTGAACATGATCGAGCGGGCGTTGCCGATATGGAGATAGCCGGTCGGCGACGGCGCAGTGCGGACGAAGGGAGCGGTCATGGCCGGCGCTTGTCGCGCGGGACGGGCGCGAGGGCAAGCGCGGCGATGCGGCGGCGCCGGAAAAGCTCGACAACGGTCCAGACTGACGCAAGGTTAGAAGGTGACGGGGATGTCGATATCTACGCTTGGAGGCGAGGATGAGCATCACGGCTTCGGTCGGGTTCAGCGGTAAGAACACCGTTCCCGACACACGCCTGGTCCAGGCGATGATCAACCCGCACACGGCGGCGCTTGGCATCGACCTGCTCGAGGTCGACGGCGATTGCGGACCGCTGACCCGCGGCGGCATCCGGCGCTACCAGCAGGTCTTCCTCAAAATGCCGAGCCCGGATTCGCGGGTCGATCCCGGCGGCAAGACCTTCCTGCACATGGCGAGCAATCCGGCACCGGCCGGCGTCGTGGTCAGCGCGATGCGCCTGCCGGTGACGCTCAAGGCCGGCGATTTCCTGCAGGTCCCGGTGGTGATGGATCCGGCCGACGGGACGGTTCAGGACGCCTACACCGCCTTCGAATACGAGATCTTCGACAAGGGCGCCCGTATGGTCGGAACCGACTATGCCTTCGGCGTACCCAACGAGATAGAGGTCTGGCCCAGCGCACAGGTGCGGATCGGCGTGACGCTGACCCCGGCCCTGCTGGCGCATGAGCAGTTCCATTACGATGTCGGCTTCGTCGTCTGCCGGGCGCTGGCGCACCAGCTCACCATCGCCCGCGCTCCGACCATCGCCGGGCTGGTGACGCAGCTCAACAGCCTCGTCGACCTGCACATCAAACGCCGCGTCAAGCTGATCCAGCGCCGCTACGACATCGATACCCAGCACGGTGCCAATGCGAAATACCAGCGCATCTGGCTCGACCGGATGACCGCCTGCATCGCCAATCCGGCGGCAAACCAGATCGGCGGGTTCTGGCTGTAGGGAGGACTACATGCCGTCATTCCGGGGCGCCGCGCAGCGGCGAGCCTGGAACCCATGAACACGACACCACCGATTGAAGCGCTGCCTGGGCAAATTGGTTCAGCGTCGTGTTCATGGGTTCCGGGCTCAGGCCTTCGGCCTGCCCCGGAATGACGGCGCGGTTCCTCGCTCAGAAATCGAAGCTCTCAGCCCCGGCCTTGCCGACGCCCTTGACCAGCCCGGCATCGGGCTGGTGGGCGCCGTTGCCGGGATCGCGGAAGCCATTGACGATCGGGTAACGCCGGTCGCGGCCGAAATTCTTGCGCGTCACCTTCACGCCCGGCGCCGCTTGCCGGCGCTTGTATTCGGCGAGATAGAGCAGCCGCTCGACCTTCTTCACGGTCTCGAGGTCGTGGCCGCGCGCGACGATGTCGGAAAGACGCATCTCGTGCTCGATCAGGCAGGCGAGGATGTCGTCGAGCACCTCATAGGGCGGCAGCGAATCCTGGTCCTTCTGGTTCTCGCGCAGCTCGGCCGTCGGCGGCTTGACGATGATGTTCTCCGGGATCACCTCGCCGTCCGGCCCGAGCGCGCCCCTGGGCTTCCAGCGATTGCGCAGCGCCGAGAGGCGGAAGACCTCGGTCTTGTAGAGGTCCTTGATCGGGTTGTAGCCGCCGTTCATGTCGCCATAGAGCGTGGCGTAGCCACAGGACATCTCCGACTTGTTGCCGGTCGTCACCACCATCGGCCCGAACTTGTTCGAGATCGACATCAAGAGCGTGCCGCGCACCCGGCTCTGCAGGTTCTCCTCGGTGATGCCGCGATTGGTCCCGGCAAAGAGCCCGGCCAGCGCCGCCTCGAAGCCCTCGACCGGCTCGGCGATCGGCACGATCTCGTAGCGCACGCCGAGCGCATCGGCGCATTTCTTCGCGTCGTCGAGGCTCTCCTGCGAGGTGAAGCGATAAGGCATCATCACGCAGCGGACCCGCTCGGCGCCGAGCGCATCGACCGCCATCGCGGCACAGATGGCAGAATCGATGCCGCCGGAAAGGCCGAGCACGACGCCGGGGAAGCGGTTCTTCTCGACATAGTCGCGCAGGCCGAGCACGCAGGCCGAGTAGTCCGCCTCGTCGCCGCTCTCGATCGGCACGACCTCGCCCGGCAGGCAGCGCCAGCCGTCGGGCCCACGCTCCCACTGCGTCACGACCAGAGCCTCGCGGAAGGCCGGGAGCTGGTGGGCGAACTCCCTGTCGGCGTTGAGGACGAAGGAGGCGCCCTCGAAGACCAGCTCGTCCTGGCCGCCGAACTGGTTGAGATAGACCATCGGCAGGCCGGATTCGACGACGCGGGCGACGGCGACGTTCAGCCGCTCCTCGATGACGCCGCGGCGGAAGGGCGAGCCGTTCGGAACCAAAAGGATCTCGCCGCCGGTCTCGCCGATGCATTCGACGACCTCGTCGCTCCAGATGTCCTCGCAAATCGGAATGCCCAGGCGGATATGGTTGCGGAAGACCACCGGCCCCGGCAGCGGGCCGGGCTCGAACACCCGCTTTTCGTCGAAGACACCGTAATTCGGAAGGTCGACCTTGAAGCGCACCGACTGGATCAAGCCGCCGTCGAGCAGGGCATAGGCGTTGTAGAGCTTGCCGTCCTCGAGCCAGGGCAGGCCGAGGAGCACGGCCGGGCCGCCATCGGCGGTCTCGCGCGCCAGTTCCTCGCAGGCCTTGCGGCACGCGTCCTGGAAGGCCGGCTTCAGCACCAGATCCTCGGGCGGATAGGCCGAGAGGAAGAGTTCGGTGAACATCACGAGCTCGGCGCCCAGCGCCGCCGCCTCGCGCCTGGCGGCGCGGACCTTGTCGGCATTGCCGGCGACGTCGCCGACAATCGGATTGAGCTGGGCCAGCGCCAGGCGAAAGGAGGTCGTGGTCATGCCATCGGCTTTAGCCTGCGTCGCCGGGACCAGCAACGGGCGCCAGCGGCGCCCCTCGCCCCAGCTTTGCGCAGGCCGTCAGCCCAGCGTCGAGCGGAAATCCGCGGAATGGCGCAGTTCGCGCATCGGGCGCACGCGCTGCGTGGTCTCGTCATAGACCGGATGCGCCTTGAAGGCGGCCAGCGCCGCCTCGTCCGCGAACTCGCCATAGACGACGATGTCGATCTCGTTTCCGAACGGATCGATCTTGGCGTTGGCGACGACCTCGAAGGCGAGCGAATGCGGGATCTCGCCGAGGCGGCCCAGCGCAGCGATGATCGTATCGCGTTCCGCGGGGTCCTTTACCGTGAAGAACACGATGTGACGTATCATTCCGCTTGTCCTGAAATCGCTGCACCCGGCCTCGCCGGCCTTCCGGCGGTCTGGTTAGCGGTCGGACAACGCGCCTGTCGATGCGGCTTGAGAGCCCAGCTCGCCATCGCCCCGCAAGCCGACATCATTAACCCGGTATTAGGGTTAATCGGGCATGAATCATCGCCGAGCCAGCCACTAGCTCCCTTACCGGCGGCTGTTCGGAGAGTCACCGATGCGTGCAGCATCTCTCGCAGCCCTCACCCCGGTCGTCGCGATGGCCTGCGCGCTGACGCTGCCGCAGGCGGCGCAGGCAGCCGACTATCTCAGGGGCTCGCAGATCGAACAGCCGGTCGAGCCGCCGCCGCTGTTCGGGGGTGGCCGCTTCGACTGGTCGGGCTTCTATTTCGGCGGCTTCGCCGGCAGCAGCGAAACCGAGTTCGAGCCCGGCCCCGGCCTTCCCGACCTCGCTCGGTCCGCCTTCCGCAACACCGCGCTCGGACAGACCGTCGACATGGGCCAGTTCGTCGTCGATCAGGGCTCGAAGCGCGACAGTGGCATCAATTTCGGTGGCTTTGCCGGCTACAACTACTTGTTCGGCGATGTCGTGGTCGGCCTCGAGGCCGACTATACGCGCTCGGACCAGGAATATGGCTTCCGCGACTTCATCGCGCGCCGCACCA
The DNA here is from genome assembly GCA_036676315.1 of Bradyrhizobiaceae bacterium. Lineage (GTDB taxonomy): Bacteria > Pseudomonadota > Alphaproteobacteria > Rhizobiales > Beijerinckiaceae > Allobosea. Next base: position 18,128 of record JAKFDB010000160.1, on the reverse strand, counting down.
TCGCCGGTGGCCAGGTGCTCGACTGGTCGATGGACACCAGGCTGGGTGCGCGCCTGCACGATTACGCCACCGCGCGCCTGCGGATGGGCTTCGCCTATGGCAGGATCATGCCCTTCGCGACGATCGGCGCGGCTTTCGGACGCTTCGACGCGTTCTCGACGATCGATGCGACCGCCGCCATCGTCACCAATGCCAACACGGCCACCGAAACGTCGAGGATGGCCTCGGGCTATCCGCTGCGCGTCGGCGTCGCCCGCAAGGACGTCTGGGGCTTCGGCATGGCATTCGGCGGCGGCATCGACTGGGCGCTGACCGACAACCTGTTCGTGCGCGCCGAATACCAGCACGTCGCCTTCGGCGATGTCGAAGGCACCTCGACCTCGGTCAATACCGGGCGCGTCGCGGCAGCTCTGAAGTTCTAGGCCGGCCGACCCGCCGGCCCGGTCAGCGCTCGAAGCGCTGGCCGATCAGCTCGGACTTGGCCCGGCTGATCATCCACAGCGTCTCGCCCGTACTGCGGTCCCAGGCGATGCCCTGCCCCTCGCCTTCGATCGGGTAGGTCGCGACCAGCTCGAGCACCGAGCCCATCTTCGGCAGGCGCAGCGCGTAGACCTCCTTATGGTCGTGCCCGGTCGCATAGAGCAGGCCGTCCTTGCCCCAGCTGCCGCCCGACATGCTCATCGGCTCGGCCCGCTTGATCACCGCGGCAGGAAAAGTCCAGGCCTGAGCCGGCTTCCAGGCTTCGTCGAACTTCACCAGCGTCGTCCAGTAGGAGTTGCCATAGGGCTGCTGGCTCTGGCCGAAGACGCGGCTGTAGTTGGCGAAGACGCCCCACCAGGCGCCGTCATGCCGATCGAGCCAGGTCAGCGAGCCGAGCAGGATGCCGAAGCTGTGCGAGCCGACATGCTCGAGCGTCTGCGCGTCCCAGATCTCGACGGAGCTGGTCATCGGCGAGGCCGGATAGTTCGAATGCGCGGCGTAAAGCTTGCCGTCGATCACGGCGCCGCTGTCGAGATGAATGATCGGGCCGTCCTGCGGCCCCTTCCATTCCTTGACCAGGGCGCCAGTCGCCTTGTCGTGCTTGGCGATGGCGCGGTCGGAGATGGCATAGACGTGGCCGGCATCGACCGCTGCCGCCTGGCGGGCCGCGGCCGCCTTGAAGCGCGCGATCTCGACGAAACGGCCAGCCGGAGCGGCTGGCTTGGTCGCAGCCTCCTGCGCCAGCACCGGGAATGCGACCAAAGCCGCGGCCAACGCGGCCGCCAAACCGAGCTTCATACCTGCCTCCCCTGCGCTTCGCTTGGCGTTGGCCAAATCTTGGCTTCGACCATGAGGAGCGCGGGTTAGGCGGTCAAGGTGACGGGCCGATGAAGCCGGTCCGTCACCCGGGCGGCTTACTCGGCCGCCTCGACCTCCGGCCGGGCCCGCCCGGAGCGCTCGCGCTTGACCAGCTCGGCGACGAGGAAGGCGAGTTCCAGCGCCTGCTCGGCATTGAGGCGCGGGTCGCAGAAGGTGTGGTAGCGGTCGTTGAGGTCCGCATCGGTCATGCCGCGGGCGCCGCCGGTGCACTCGGTGACGTTCTTGCCGGTCATCTCCAGATGCAGGCCGCCGGCATGGGTGCCTTCCGCCTGATGCACGGCGAAGAAGTTCTTCACCTCGGTCAAGATCAGATCGAAGGGCCGGGTCTTGTAGCCGCTCGCTGCCTTGACCGTGTTGCCGTGCATCGGATCGCAGGACCAGACGACATTGCGCCCTTCGCGCTTGGTCGCGCGCACCAGGGCGGGCAGATGGTCGAAGACCTTGTCGGCGCCGAAGCGGCCGATCAGGGTCAGGCGGCCGGCCTGGTTCTGGGGATCGAGCACGTCGATCAGCTTGAGCAGGCCATCGACCGTGGTCGAGGGGCCGCATTTCAGGCCGATCGGGTTCTTGATGCCGCGGAAGAACTCGACATGGGCATGGTCGAGCTGGCGCGTGCGGTCGCCGATCCAGACCATGTGGCCGGAGGTGTCGTACCATTCGCCGGTGGTCGAGTCGGTGCGCGTCATCGCCTGCTCGTAGCCGAGCAGCAGCGCCTCGTGGCTGGTGTAGAAATCCGTCGTGCGCATCTCGGGATGCGTCTCCGGATCGATGCCGATGGCGCGCATGAAGTTGAGCGCTTCGGTGATGCGCTCAGCGACCTCCTGGTAGCGATGCGAGGCCGGCGAATCCTTGACGAAGCCGAGCATCCAGCGATGCGCCTGGTCGAGATTGGCATAGCCGCCGGTCGCGAAGGCGCGGAGCAGGTTCAGCGTCGCCGCCGACTGCCTGTAGGCTTCGAGCTGGCGGCGCGGGTCCGGAATCCGGGACTCGGGCGTGAACTCGTTATCGTTGATGATGTCGCCCTTGTAGCTCGGCAACTCGACGCCGCCGATCGTCTCGGTCGGGGTCGAGCGCGGCTTGGCGAACTGGCCGGCGATACGCCCGACCTTCACCACCGGCGAGCCGCCGGCGAAGGTCAGCACCACCGCCATCTGGAGGAAGAGCCGGAAGAAATCGCGGATGTTGTCGGCCGAATGCTCGGCGAAGCTCTCGGCGCAGTCACCGCCCTGCAGGAGGAAGGCCTCACCGGCAGCGACCTTGCTCAACGCCCGTTTGAGCTTGCGCGCCTCGCCTGCAAAAACCAGCGGCGGAAAGCCGGCGAGCTGCTGCTCAACCGCCTTCAAGGCTGCCTGATCCGGGTAATCCGGCATCTGCTGGACGGGCTTTGCCCTCCAGCTCTCGGGCGTCCACCGCTCGGACATCATATCGCTCCTGCTTTCACAAATCGCGCCTGCGTTAACCTCTTCTCAGCGCGAAGGCCGGCCTATACACCCGCAAGTGGCCGCTGACCACCGTTACGGCAAGGATGGCAGGCCGCAGCGTAAAAGAACGAATCCCGTCAAGCCGTTGGCCTGATCCGCTGCGATCTCGATTCAAACGCCTGAGAGACCGATTCAACGTATTCAGACGCCGATTCAACCGGTTCCACGCCAGAATTAGGACGACCCGCCCATGCCCAAGCGCAGCGTTTCCTCGGACCGCGTCTACAAGAGCCGGCTGCCCTTCGCCCAGGCGACGATCGCCGGCGACTTCATGTTCGTCTGCTGCGTCGGCGCGGATCTGCAGGGCAAATACGCCACCGGCGACGCCAGGCGGCAGACCCAGCAGTGCATCGACAACATCAAGGCCCTGCTGGAGGAGGCCGGGGCGAGCCTGAAGGACATCGTCAAGTGCACGGTGTACGTCACCGACCGGGCCTATTGGGAGCCGATGAACGAGGTCTATTTCGCGAACTTCGCGGAAGAGCCGCCGCACCGGGTCTCCTGCATCGTCAACGGCCTGGGCTCGCCCGACTGCCTCGTCGAGATCGACGCCACCGCCTATCTCGGCAAGGCGGACTGATCGATCACCTCTTGCGCTGCGCGCATCGAGGCCAGGACCATTTCATGGTCAGGCTGGCGGCCGGCTGGTTCTGAAACGATGGCCAATATTCCAAGTATCGAGCCCGGGACACCCCGCCGGGCTACCGCTTCCGGTTTGATGCGCCGCGCGGATCAATCGCTCCGGGATTTGCATTTCACACCTTCCGGTAAAGACCATTGTCTCGCCCGCGCAGCGCGATCGAAGATCGTCGCGCAACCAACAACGCCCATCGCGGCGACGGGAGGGATCATGAAGCGTCACATACTGGCGGCGGCTTTCGGTTTGGCGTGCAGCCTCGGCGCTGCCGGGGCACAGCCGGCGCAGGAGCCGATCAGCCTGCGGGCAATGGGCTCCTTCCATGTCGGCGGCAAGCTGGTCGAGCTATCGGGGCGCCCGGTCAAGGATGTGGTGTTCACGCCGGGCGGTACCCCGGCCAGGGTCGATCCCAACGGCACCTACCAGACCGGCCAGATGTATGTGCAGTACTTCCTGCCGCAGAACGAGCGGGGCGGCGCGCCGCTGCTGCTCTGGCATGGCGGCGGCATGACCGGCGTCAACTACGAGTCGACGCCGGACGGGCGCCAGGGCTGGCTCGAATTCTTCCTGCGCAAGGGCTGGTCGGTCTACAATTCCGACGCGGTCGAGCGCGGGCGCTCGGGCTGGGCGATGTATCCCGACGTGATCCCCGGCGAACCGGTCTTCCTGACCACGGCGAACCCGTTCGAGCGCTTCCGGATCGGTGCCGGCACCGGCAGCTACGACGGCGATCCGGCCAAGCGCAAATTCCTGCCCGGCAGCCAGTTCCCGGCCGAAGGCTATGACAACTTCGTCAAGCAGATCGTGCCGCGCTGGACCTCGACCGACCAGATGATCATCGACGCCTATATCGCCGAGGTCGACAAGGTCTGCCCCTGCGTGATCGCCTTCCACAGCCAGTCCGGTCAGTTCGGCTTCAAGGTGGCGCAGGCGCGGCCCGACAAGGTCAAGGCGCTGATCGCAGTCGAGCCGGCCGGCATCGGCGACCCAGCCAAGGCGGCCGCGTTGAAGGACGTGCCCGTGCTGATGGTCTTCGGCGACCATATCGAGCAGGACGCCCGCTGGCCGACCATCCGCAAGACCGCGACCGATTTCGGCGACAAGATCAGCGCCGCCGGCGGCTCGGTCGAAGTGGTCAACCTGCCGACTGTGGGCATCAAGGGCAACTCGCACATGCTGATGATGGACAAGAACAACCTCGAGGTCGCGCAGCTGATCCAGGACTGGCTGGCGAAGAAGGGGCTGTACAAATAGGCCGCCTGCGCCGCCTCAGCCTTCGCGGGCTTCCCTGAGCAGCCAGTCGCGGAACAGCCGGATCTTGCGGGAATTGCGCCGACGCGTCGGATAGGTCAGCCAATGGGCCTGGCCGTCCGTCAGGACAAGGTCGAAGGGCTGGATCAGCAGCCCTTCGCTCAATTCACGCCGAAAGAAGACCGGCGAGCCCATGGTCACGCCATTGCCGGCGAGCGCGGCCGTGACCTCGAATTGCTGCACGCCGAGGTCGAGCAAGGCCTCGCCCGGCGCGCCCCATGCGGCGACACCGGCCGCTGCGAACCAGCGATCCCACCATTCCGGCCGGCCGATGCGCTCGACCGACAAGAGATCGGCCGGCCGCGGCTGGCGGCCGAGATGGCGAAACACGTTCGGCCCGCACAGCGGCGTGAAATCGCAGATCATCAGCCGATGCGCCTCCAGGCCCGGCCAGTCGCCATTGCCGCTGCGGATGACGACGTCGCAATCGTCCGGCTGCGGCTCCTTCATCCGGACCTGCGTGACGAGGCGCACCGCAAGACCGGGATTGGCGCATTGGAACCGGCCGAGGCGCGGCACCAGCCAGTTCGAGGTGAAGGTCGGCAGCGCCTGGACGGAAAGCACCCCCTCGGCCGTCTCCGTGACGGCGGCAAAGGCACCCCGGAGGCCGTCGAAAGCGTCGGTCACGGAGACGCCGAGCCGCTCGCCCATCTCCGTCAGGACGACGCGGCGTGCCTGTCGCTGGAACAGCGGCATGCCGAGGCGCTCCTCCAGCAGCTTGATCTGATAGCTCACCGCGGCCTGCGTCATGCCGAGCTCGGCTGCGGCACGGGTGAAGCTGCCATGACGCGCCGCGGCCTCGAAGGCGCGGACCGCGCTGAGCGGAGGCAGGCCGATCGCCAGGTCCGACATTAGCTGGCCTTATGCATCGAGCGTGAAATCCGATTTGTCCGCAACGGCCCCGGCCGGCATCCCTAGGCAAGATAGGGAACACCCGGGAGCCGAGCGATGACGGCCGAAGCTAGCAGGAACAACAGATATGTCAGCCTTATGTCAGCCCTGAAGGCGCGGCTGATCGGGTTTCTGCAATTGCCGCAGGGGCGCAAGGTCGCGCTCGACGAGCGCTTCGAGCCGGAGGGGCTGAGCGCCCACATGGCGCGCGACCTCGGCTTGAACGACGCAAGCCTGGTTTATGACAGCCGCCGCTCCGACCTCGAGCCCTAGTCGGAATGGCTCCTCAGGATGAGGGGTGTTGGTTGCGAACCAACCCTCAGAGGGCGCTCTTGCGGGCGGTGCGCATGGTGACGAGCTCCTCGGCGGCGCTCGGGTGCAAGGCGATGGTGCGGTCGAAATCGGCCTTGGTTGCGCCCATGGTCACGGCGATGGCGACAGCCTGGATGATCTCGCCGGCATCATGGCCGAGGATATGGACGCCGAGCACCTTGTCGGTCTTCGCATCGACGACGAGCTTCATGTAGATGCGCTCGTGGCGGCCCGAGATCGTCGCCTTCATCGGCCGGAAGCCAGCTTCGAAGACGCGCAGCTCATAGCCGGCGGCGACCGCCTGCTGCTCGGTGAGGCCGACCGTGCCGATCTCCGGCGTAGTGAAAACGGCCGAGGCGACGATGCTGTGGTTCGTCGTCCAGGGCTTGTTGCCGAAGGTCGAGTCGGCGAAGGCATGGCCCTCGCGGATCGCCACCGGCGTCAGGTTGATGCGGTTGGTGACGTCGCCGACGGCATGGATCGAGGCCACGCTGGAGGCAGATGCGTCATCGACCATGATCTGGCCGACCGGCCCGAGCTTGACGCCCGCCTGCTCCAGCCCGAGCCCGGCCGTGTTCGGCCGGCGACCGGTGGCGACGAGGATGACATCGGCGTCGATCGGCTCGCCCTTGGCGCAATGGGCCCGGCGCGTCCCGTCCGGGAGCAGTTCGATGCGGTCGACGGTGCAGCCCAGCCGCAGCGTAATGCCGGCATGGCCGAGCGCCTCGCGCAGCCGGGTGCGGATATCCTCGTCGAAGCCGCGCAGGACATTGTCGCCGCGGTGCAGCACGGTGACGGAAACCCCGAGCCGCGCGAACAGACTGGCGAATTCGAGCGCGATATAGCCGCCGCCGACGACGAGCATGCGCTTGGGCAGCTCCGGCAGGTGGAAGACCTCGTTCGAGGAGATGCCGTATTCGCCACCTGGGATCGGCGGATCGAAGGCCGGGTAGCCGCCGGTGGCGACGAGGATGTGGCGCGCCCGGACCGGCTTGCCGCTGCGCTGCAGGCGCACGGTGTGCCCATCCTCGATGACGGCGCGCTCCTCGTGGACCTGGACCAATGCCGCCTCGAGCCCCTTGCGATAGAGCCCCGACAGGCGGGTCACCTCGTTGGCGACGGCGTCGCGCAGGGTCGGCCAGTCGAATTCGGGCTTGCCGAGCTTCCAGCCGAAGCCGGCAGCATCCTCGAAATCCTCGGCGAAGCGGCTGGCATAGACGAAGAGCTTCTTGGGCACGCAGCCACGGATGACGCAGGTGCCGCCGATCCGGTCCTCCTCGGCAATCGCCACGCTGGCGCCATGGCCGGCCGAGATGCGGGCGGCACGCGTGCCGCCCGAACCGGCGCCGATGACGAAGAGGTCGACGTCGAAGTCGCTCATGTCCTGCCCTCGAGATTTTTTGTGTGTGTGGGAGTGGCGGGAAACAGCAGCACCGCCAGGGTCAGGACCGCGATCCACCAGCCCTGCCAGGCGCCATGCGCGACCACGACGATTGCGAAGCAGCCGGCGAAGAACGCGGTCGGCAGCGCTGAGCGCTCCTGCGGCAGCCGCCTCAACCGGCCGACCAGCAGCAGGCCGGCCGCCGCGAGCAAGGCGGCTCCGACGAGGCCGGTATCGACCCAGGCCTGCAACGGCGCGCTATGGGGATGGCCGATCGCGAGCATCGCCCGGCGCGGCGGCGAGATGCCCTGCGCCACCGGGTTGTCCTGCAAGGTCGCCGCCGCATTGAAGCCGTAGCCGCGCAGCGGCCGCAGCATCGCCGCCTCGCCGAAAGTCTCCCAGATGTCGATGCGGACCTCGTGCGAGGGCTGGAGATGGCTGCGCAGGGAAGCCGGCATCTGGGCCTCCAGCGCCGGCCCGATCACGGGCGCCAGCGCCATGGTCGCCAGGAAGGCGGCGCCGGTCGCCGCCAGCGTCAGGCGCGGCGCGGCAGCAAAAGCGAGCCTTGCTGCGACCATCACGACGAGGCCAAGCTTGGCGGCCTCGCTGTCGGAGGCGAAGACCAGAATCGCCGCGCCGAGGCCGAGAAGGCAAGCCAAGCCGCGATCGCGCCCTCCCCCTTCGCGCCAGAGGCGGTCGACCACCGGCACTGCCAGGATCAGGCAGGTAAGCGCGGCGCGATTGAAATAGAAGCTCTCCTGGCGCCGGTCGAGGGCGAGCCATTTGCGCACCGCGAATTCGGTGAGGAGCTCGTAAAAGAGCAGGCAGGCGGCCAACAGAACGGTGACTGCGAGTGCTCGCGTGAAGCGCGGCGATGGCGCGAAGGCTCCGCTCGCGGCGATCACCAGCCCGGCGACCGGCGGCAGCACGAACTCGCCCCACATCCGCAGCCCCGCCAGAGGCCGGTGACTCCAGCTCGTGCTGACCAGCGCCCAGAGCGCGAAGGCGAGGAGCAGAATTCCGATCGGCGAGGACAACATCGCCTCGGCTCGCGCCCGCATCGGCGCGATGCCGCCGCGGGCGAGGCCGGCGACCAGGAAGGCGAGCGCCGCCAGCCCCAGGACTAGAGGCGCGGAGCGCGTCGCGGCCCACATTGCAAGGGGAGTCGCAGCGAGGAGGCCGTGGCCGATCGCGACGGCGGCTCCGGCAATGGGGGCGCCTGTCGCCACGGGAGAAGCAGGTCGAAACATCGCGCGTGCTCTTACGCCATCGCGGAAGCGCGCAACAGGGGGATGTCGAAGCGCCGGAGCAGACCGCGTCGTGAAAGACCTTGACTTAAGATTGATCAATCAGGCGCAATTGACCGGGCGGGCGGCGCAATGTCACAGGCAGGCGCCTATAACAAATTGCGCGGAACGGCCGCGCGCGGGAGGTAGAACATGCTGACAGCCATTCTCAAGCGCAGCGCCGTCACGGCGGTCGCGCTCGCCGGCCTGACGACGGCCGCCTTCGCCCAGCTCGAACTGAAGATCATGGCCCCCGCCGCGCCCGGCGGCGGCTGGGACGGCACAGCCCGCTCGATGCAGCAGGCGCTGACCGCCGCCGGCATCGCCAAGAGCGTCCAGGTGACCAATGTCACCGGCGCCGGTGGCACGATCGGCCTCGCCCAGCTGATCGGCGCCAAGGGCGACGGCCACCAGTTGATGGTCAACGGCTTCGTCATGGTCGGCGCGATCCTGCTCAACAAGTCGCCGGTCAACCTGACGCAGGCCACGCCGATCGCGCGCCTGACCGCCGAGGCACTGGTCATCGTGGTGCCGACCGACTCGCCGATCAAGAACGCCAAGGACCTGGCCGATCGCGTCAAGGCCGACCCGGCCAAGGTGACCTGGGCCGGCGGCTCGGCCGGCGGCGCCGACCACATCCTGGCGGCGCTGTTCACCGACGCGGCTGGCGGCGACGCGAAGAAGATCAACTACATCCCGTTCTCGGGCGGCGGCGAGGCGCTGGCCGCCATGCTCGGCGGCCGGGTCACCGCCGGCATCTCCGGCTATGGCGAGTTCGAGGGCCAGATCAAGGCCGGCAAACTGCGCGTCGTCGGCGTCAGCTCGCCCAAGCGCCTCGCCAACGCGCCGGACGCGCCGACGCTGAAGGAAGGTGGCGTCAATGTCGAGCTGCTGAACTGGCGCTCGGTCGTCGCGCCTCCGGGCCTGACCGACGCGCAGAAGACCGCGCTTTCCGGCGCGATCGACAAGATGGCGAAGTCGAAGGAGTGGGCCGAGATCCTGAAGGCCCGCGGCTGGGATGACGCCTATCTCGCCAGCGCCGAGTTCGACGCCTTCCTGAAGGCCGAGACCGTGCGCGTCGAGAAGGTCATGCGGGACGTCGGCCTGGTCAAGTAAGGCCGTTCGCCTCCGGCAGGCGGCGCCAACGCCGCCTGCCTCCCCCTGCCCCTCGCTCGACGGCAAAGCTCATGTCCCGCACAATCGACCGCCCTGCCCTCGTCGTCGGGCTCCTGTTGCTGGCCGCCGCGGCGATCGTCGCCTTCGACGCCTCGCGTCAGACGATCACCTCGAATTACGGCGTCGGGCCGACCGCGATGCCCTATGTCGTCTGCACCGGGCTCGTCGTGCTCGGCCTTGCGCATCTCGTCATCGCGCTCAAGGAGGGGCTGCCGAAGCCCGAGGCGGCGGACGGGCGGGCGCTGCTCTGGATCGGTGGCGGGCTCGTCGGGCTGATCGCCTGCATCGCGCTCGGCGGCGGTTTCATCATCGCCACCGCAATCCTGTTCGCCTGCACGGCACGCGGCTTCGGCCGCGACGCGCTGCCAGCCGACATCGCGATCGGCCTCGTCATGGGCGCCGCGATCTACCTGCTCTTCCTCAAGCTCCTGACCCTGTCGCTGCCGGCCGGGCCGCTCGAACGGCTGCTGGGCTGAAAGGCGCACCCTGATGGAAACCCTGCTCTCCCTCGCCAACGGCTTCTCGGTCGCTCTCGAGCCCTCCAAGCTGATGTTCTGCCTGATCGGGGTGTTCCTCGGCACGGCGGTCGGCGTCCTGCCCGGCATCGGCCCGGCGCTCACGGTCGCCCTGCTGCTGCCGGTGACCTTCAAGCTCGATCCGGCCGGCTCGCTGATCATGTTCGCCGGCATCTACTATGGCGGCATGTATGGCGGCTCGACCACCGCGATCCTGCTCAACGCGCCGGGCGAGAGCGCCTCGCTGGCGACGGCTCTCGAAGGCTCGAAGATGGCCAAGGCCGGGCGCGGCGGCCCGGCACTGGCGACGGCCGCGATCGGCTCCTTCGTCGCGGGCCTGATCGCCACGATCGGCCTTGCCTTCCTGGCGCCCTGGCTGGTCGAACTGGCGGTCAAATTCGGGCCGTGGGACTATTTCGCGCTGATGATCGTCGCCTTCGTCACGGTCTCGGCGACTTTCGGCGACTCGCCGCTGCGCGGCCTGACCAGCTTGTTCCTCGGCATGCTGCTGGGGCTGGTCGGCATCGACAAGCTGACCGGCCAGGCCCGCCTGACCTTCGGCGTGCCGGAACTGCTCAACGGCATCGAGGTGACGACGCTGGCGGTCGGCCTGTTCGCCGTCGGCGAGGCGCTCTACGTCGCCTCGAAGCGCTTCCGCGAGCCGGAGGAGATCATCCCGATCAAGGGCTCGCTGTGGATGACCAAGCAGGACTGGAAGCGCTCCTGGGCACCCTGGCTGCGCGGCACGGCCTTCGGCTTCCCGATCGGGGCGCTGCCCGCGGGCGGGGCCGAGGTGCCGACCTTCCTGTCCTATTCGACCGAGAAGAAGCTCTGCAAATATCCGGAGGAGTTCGGCAAAGGCGCGATCGAGGGCGTCGCCGGGCCGGAAGCCGCCAACAATGCCTCGGCCGCCGGCACGCTGGTGCCGCTCCTGACGCTCGGCCTGCCGACCTCGGCGACGGCGGCGATCATGCTCGCCGGCTTCCAGCAATACGGGCTCAATCCCGGGCCGCTGCTCTTCGCCGAGAAGCCCGACCTGGTCTGGGGCCTGATCGCCTCGCTGTTCGTCGCCAACGTCATGCTGGTGATCCTCAACCTGCCGCTGATCGGGCTCTGGGTCCGGCTGCTGGCGGTGCCGCAGCCCTGGCTCTATGCCGGCATCCTGGTGTTCGCGACCATGGGCACGCTCGCGGTCAACCCCTCCCCCGTCGAGCTCGGCATGCTCTTCGGCTTCGGCTATCTCGGCTATCTGATGCGGCGCTACGACTATCCGGTGGCGCCGATGGTCGTCGGCCTCATCCTCGGGCCGATGGCGGAGGCGCAGTTGCGGCGCGCCCTGCAGATCAGCCTGGGCGATCCGATGATCCTGCTCGAGAATCCGGGATCGGCGACGCTGCTCGGCATCGCCTTCATCGCGCTGGTCGCGCCGTTCGCGATGAAGGGGCTGAACAAGTTCAAGGCCGCCGAGGACTGACGCGGACGCGCAACCGGCACGTGCAAACGCCGGTTGCGCTTGAACAGATGCGGCGCGACTGTGTTGCGATCTTCACCGGCCTTTGCGGCCCGACCGAGGATCGACCATGAGCGACGCAACGCTTTCCACTACCGCCGCCCCGCCTGCGACCGCCGAGCCCAGCCTCCACCGGGTGATGGGTCCGTGGCTGCTGCTGCTCTTCATCGTCGGCGACATTCTCGGCACCGGCATCTACGCGCTGACCGGCCAGGTCGCCAAGCAGGTCGGCGGCGTCGTCTGGCTACCTTTCCTGGTCGCCTTCGTCGTCGCGATGATCACCGCGTTCAGCTATCTCGAACTGGTGACGAAGTACCCGCGTGCCGCGGGCGCGGCGCTCTATGCGCACAAGGCCTTCGGCATCCATTTCATCACCTTCATCGTCGCCTTCGCGGTGATGTGCTCCGGCATCACTTCGGCCTCGACCGCCTCGCGTGCCTTCGCCGCCAACATGTCGAGCGCCTTCGGCCTGAACCTCTCCGGCGGCATGGGCATCACCCTGCTCGGGCTCGGCTTCATGGCAATCGTCGCGGCGGTCAATTTCCGCGGCGTCGGCGAGAGCGTGAAGGCCAATGTCGTGCTGACCTGCGTCGAGCTGACCGGGCTCTTGATCGTGATCTTCGTCGGCCTGTGGGCGATCGCCGCCGGCCAGGGCGACGTCTCGCGCGTGCTGCAGTTCAAGCCCGCAGGCGACGGCGGCTTGTTCTGGCCGGTGATTGCGGCGACCACCCTCGCCTTCTTCGCCATGGTCGGCTTCGAGGACTCGGTCAACATGGCCGAGGAGTGCAAGGAGCCGACGCGGATCTTCCCCAAGGTGCTGCTCGCCGGTCTCATCATCACCGGCACGATCTATGTGCTGGTCTCGATCTCGGCGATCACGCTGGTTTCGCCCGAACAGCTTGGCGAGGGCGAGACGCCGCTGCTCAAGGTGGTGCAGGCCGGCGCGCCGAACTTCCCGATCTGGATCTTCGGCTTCATCACGATGTTCGCGGTCGCCAACAGCGCGCTGATCAACATGCTGATGGCGAGCCGGCTGGTCTACGGCATGAGCCGCGAGCATGTGCTGCCGCCGGCTCTCGGCAAGGTCCATCCGACGCGGCGCAGCCCTTACGTCGCCATCGCCTTCACGACGCTGCTCGCCTTTGCGCTGATCACCTTCGTCGGTGAGGTGCCGGCGCTCGGCGGCACGACGGCACTGCTGCTGCTTTGCGTCTTCACCGTCGTCAACATCGCGGTGCTGATCCTGCGCAAGGACCCGGTCGAGCATAGCCATTTCCGTACACCGACCATCCTGCCGGTGGCGGGCGCGCTGTTCTGCGCCTTCTTCGCCGGGCCGTGGACCGGGCGTGATCCGGTCCAGTACAAGATCGCCGGCATCCTGATCGGCATCGGCGTCGTGCTCTGGCTGGTCACGGTGATGGTCAACCGCGCCGCGGGCGTGCGCCCGGCCGACCCGACGATGGAAGACATCGGCGGTCGTGGTCCGGTGAACTGAAGGCCAAGAAAAAGGCCGCCGGTCTGCCCGGCGGCCATTTCTTGGCTGGAATTCCATAGCCCTCATCCTTCGCGACGCGCTCTTCGAGCGCTCCTCAGGATGAGGGCTGAGAGAGCGTCTCAGAGCTGATGGCCGCGCTTGCGCATCTCGGCATAGAAGCGGTCATAGAGCAGGTTGCTGGTCGCAACGCTCCAGGGCTGCAGCAGGGTGAAGATCTCGTCGATGACTTCCGGCCGGAAGGAGTTGTAGCGCTGGCCGACCGGCGAGTTGAAGAAGGCCGCGACCTCCTTGAGGTCGGCCTCGGTCATCTTGCCGGCGAAGGCGCGCGCCGAGGTGTCGACGATCTCGTTGCGCTTGGCCTCGGCATCATCCTTGAGGCTGGCAAGGACCTCGTCGAGGTCCTTCTTCAGCTCCGGCCGCGTCGTGCCGACGCTCTGGCGGACACCGGCGACGAACTCGGTGTAGATCGAGTCGAAGGACTGCGAGAGCCCCGAGGAGACGACCACGTCGCGGGCCGCCTTGAGATGCTCGGGGCTGGGCCCCTGCTGCGCCCACACCGGCGCCGCGAACAGCGCCAGCGAAAGGATCGCGCCGGCCAGGCTGTGACGGATCATTCAGGGTTCCCCTTTGTCGAAACGCGGCGCCGGCTGGAGCCGCCGCAAAGCGGCAGACCGCGGCCGGGCACACCGTTGGCCGCTCTTAGAACATGTCCAGCCAAAGTGGAAACCACTTTTGCTGCGAGCGTGCACCGCCGGGCATCGCCGAGAAAGCGGGCACGAACGTGGCAGCCGCCCCGCTTCAGCCGCGCTCCGTCGTCACGTCCCCAAAGATCTGCACGCCGCCAGGCCCCGCGACGAAAGCCGCCGTCGCCAGCCCGATGAAGAGGCCGCTCTCGACCACGCCCGGCACCTGGTTGAGCGCAGCGGCAAGCCGCTCCGGCTCGGCGATGCTGCCAAGATGCGCATCGAGGATGAAATGGCCGCCATCGGTGACGAGTGTCGTGCCATCCGGCCGCTGGCGCAGGACGAGATCGCCGCTCGCTCCGGCAGAAGCGATGGCTGCGACGACCGCCCGCCGGGTCGCTTCCAGGCCGAAGGGCACCACCTCGATCGGCAGCGGAAAGCGGCCGAGCGTCGCGACCTGCTTGCCGGCATCGGCGATGATGATCAGCCGCTTCGAAGCCGCCGCGACGATCTTCTCGCGCAGGAGCGCCGCACCGCCGCCCTTGATCAGCCGCAGGGCGCCGTCCATCTCGTCGGCGCCGTCGATGGTGAGGTCGAGCTCAGGCGTCTCGTCGAGCGTCGACATCGGGATGCCGAGGCCGAGCGCCTGCGCCTGTGTTGCCTCCGAGGTCGCGACACAAAGCACATCGAGGCCGGCGGCGACCTTCGCCCCGAGCCCGTCGACGAAGAGCTTCGCGGTCGAGCCAGTGCCAAGACCAAGGCGCATGCCCGGCTGGACCAGCGCCAGTGCGGCGTCGGCAGCAGCCTTCTTCAGACTATCGCTCATGCGCCCAGCCCACCCATGAGCATGTATTTGATCTCGACGAACTCATCCATGCCGTGGAGCGACCCTTCGCGGCCGAGGCCGGATTCCTTGACGCCGCCGAAGGGCGCGACCTCGGTGCCGAGGATCGCCGAATTGATGCCGACCATGCCGTATTCGAGCTCCTCGGCGACGCGGAAGGCGCGGCCGAGATCCTTCGTATAGAAATAGGCGGCGAGCCCGAACGGCGTATCGTTGGCCAGCGCCACCGCCTCGTCCTCGCTCTCGAAGCGATAGACCGGGGCGAGCGGGCCAAAAGTCTCCTCGCGCGTCACCAGCATCTTCGTGGTGACGCCGGCAAGCACCGTCGGCTCGAAGAAGGTGCGGCCGAGCGCATGGCGCTTGCCGCCGACCATCACCTTCGCCCCGTTGGCGACGGCGTCGGCGACATGGCGCTCGACCTTCTCGACGGCGCGCTCATTGATCAGCGGCCCCTGGACGACGCCGACCTCGACGCCGTTGCCGACCTTCATCTTCGCGACCTCGCCGGCGAACTTTTCGACGAAGTCGTCATGGATGCCGGCCTGGACCAGGAGCCGGTTGGTGCAGACGCAGGTCTGGCCCATGTTGCGGTACTTGGCGATGATCGCGCCCTCGACCGCCTTGTCGAGATCGGCATCGTCGAAGACGATGAAGGGGGCGTTGCCGCCGAGCTCGAGCCCGACCCTCTTCACCGTCGAGGCCGCCTGCTGCATCAAGAGCTTGCCGACCGGGGTCGAGCCGGTGAAGCCGACGAAGCGCACTGCCGGATGGCTGGTCATGACGCCGCCGATCGCCACCGCATCGCCGGTGACGATGTTGAGGACGCCCTTGGGGAAGCCCGCCCGCTCGGCAAGCTCGAAGAGCGCCAGCGCCGTCAGCGGCGTGTCGGGCGCCGGCTTGACCACGAAGGTGCAGCCCGCGGCCAGCCCCGGTGCGCATTTGCGGGTGATCATCGCCGCCGGGAAGTTCCACGGCGTGATCGCGGCGCAGACGCCGACCGGCTGCTTCTGCACGATGATGCGCGAATTCGGGAAGGGCGAGGGAATGGTCTCGCCATAGATGCGCTTGGCTTCCTCGGCGTAGAACTCGACGAAGGAGGCGGCATAGGCGACCTCGCCGCGGGCTTCCGTGATCGGCTTGCCCTGCTCGGCCGTCATAATCTGCGCCAGGTCCTCCTGGTTCGCCATGATCAGCTCGAACCATTTGCGCAGGATCGTCGAGCGCTCCTTGGCCGTCTTCTTCGCCCAGGGCTTGAAGGCGCGCGAGGCCGCCTCGACCGCCGCGGTGGTCTCGTCGGCCCCGAAGCGCGGCACCCTGGCCAGCACCTCGCCCGTCGCCGGATTGTCGACCACATCGACGCCCTCACCGATCCAGGCGCCATCGACATGGCACTGCGAACGAAGAAGCGACGGGTCGTTGAGCTTGAGCATGGCGGGCCTCGGCCGTTTTCGGGGGCGTGTGCCGGCGCTCTAGCACGCAAGCGCCCGGCTTGCCGACAGCAAAAAGGCCGCATGGCAGGCATGCGCGTCCGGTAGCCGCCGCGCAGCCCGACCCGGAATCCGGGTTATTTCGCCTGCGGCGTGCAGACCACCTTGTCGTCGAAGACGTAGCAGATGCTCATCTCACCGGTGCGGACATTGGCGCGGAAGATGCCGCCCTCGCGCTCATGCCGCGAGGGGACGAGCACATAGTCGCTCGGCGGCTGCGGCCCAGCCCCCTCGCCGGCCGGGAAGCAGGCGGTGACGCCGATGCCACCCTCCTTGAGCTGGAACTGGCAGGCCCCGACCTCGCCGGTCGCCTTGTCGACGCGATAGACGCGGTTGAGATCGGTCTGCGGCGCCGGCGCGAACTCGAAGGGCGCGGCAAAAGCCGGGGCGGCGAGCAATGCCGCCGCGAGGCCGGCGAGCGAGAGCGCCCGGCCAAGCCTGCGCTTCGGATTCTTCACGAGTTTCGACACCGCTGCGACCTTTCCGACGATTCGCCTGCAGAATATCACGCCGACCGGCCGGGATGAGCCTGCCAATTGCCGGGCACGCCAATGTGAGCGGGCACGAGCCGCGTCGGCCAGCCCTTGCCAAGCAGCGGGCGAAGGCCTTTAAGCCGGCCAACGCCGCCACAGAGATCGCCATGCCCCTGCCTCCCATCGTCGTTTTCGACCTAGACGGCACGCTCGCCGAAACCGCCCCCGACATCATGCGCACGCTCAACGTCATCCTGGAGCGCGAGGGCCTGCCGGCGCTGCCGGTGGAGCGAGCACGCGAACTCGTCGGCGCGGGGGCTCGCGCGCTGCTCGAACGCGGCTTCAAGGTCAGCGGCCGGCCGCTCGGGGCCGAGAAGCTCGAACTGCTGTTCGAGGATTTCCTGACGATCTATGCCGAGGCGGTCGCCCCCAACAGCTTCATCCATGACGGCGTCCTCGGCGCGCTCGACACCCTCGCCGAGGAGGGCTTCGTCTTCGGCGTCTGCACCAACAAGCCGATCCTGCACACCCGCCTGATCCTCGATCATTTTTCGATCACCCACCGCTTCGCCGCGATCGCCGGGCGCGACAGCTTCCCGTTCTTCAAGCCGGATCCGCGCCATCTGACGCAGACCATCGCGCAGGCCGGCGCCGACCCCGCCCGGGCGGTGATGATCGGCGACTCGCGTACCGATGTGGACACGGCCCGGGCCGCCAACCTGCCGGTGATCTGCGTGCCCTTCGGCTATACCGACGTGCCGGTCGAGAACCTGTCGCCCGACCGCGTCATCCAGCATTTCGACGAACTGCCGGGCGCGGTGCGCAGCGTGCTGGCCTAGGCGCCCGCCCTCTGCGCGCCGGCACTGGGCATCCCGCTGCGGAAACCCTCTGCTAACCAACTGGATTGGTTGGCGATATTCACGCTAGACGCCTCCAAAGCGGCCGGGCACGATCCGCGCCGCTAAGGGGGGATATGCCTAAAATGAGAATTGCCTTTGTCCTGGCCGCCGCCGTCCTGGCCGGCTGCGCGAGCGCGCAAGCGACGCGGACGTCGCAGAACACACTCCAGATCGATGCCGGCGCAGCGCCCGAATGCGGGGCGCAAGGCGCTGCCCGTGTCGCCGCCAAGAGCGCGGCGATCGAGACCCTGCGCGCCGGCTACGACCGCTATGTCATCACTGGCGGCCAGTCGCAGAACAATGTCTCGACGACCCGGATGCCGGGCCGCTTCCAGACCACCGGCAGCATGCAGGGCGGCGTCTACCGCTCGACCACGAACTATGTACC
>JAKFDB010000159.1:0-24251 GCA_036676315.1 Bradyrhizobiaceae bacterium | reverse complement strand
CGGCTCGCGGCGCTGCCGCCGGGCGCTCCGGCGCGGTGGGCCGGGCCGCGGGCGGCTGCCCCGGCACCGGACGGGCGCCGGGGCGCTCCTGTCCGCCGGATCGTTCCTGCCCTCCGGGCCGCTGGCGGCGCGGATCGGGCCGGTCGTCATCGCCCGCCTGGGCCTGGGCGAGCTGGAGCGCTGGAGCGGCGAAACTGCCCTGCGAAAGAGCCATGGCAGGGATCAGGGTGCCGAGCAGGAGCAGGTTCTTGGTGCGCATGATGACGTCCGTTTCCAGTTGTTCTTCCGGATATGAACGCTTCCGCGCCCTGAATTCCGGATGAACCGAAAACGGCCGAAATCGGGCACGGTTCCACTGCCCCAGCGGCAACCGGCCCGATTTTCTGCGGGCTCAGAGCCCCGCCTGCGCCTTCACATAAGCCGCGATCTCGGCATGGCTGGCGAACCAGACATCGCCCTTCGCCTTGGCGTGGCGGACCAGTTCCTCGAGGATCCAGAAGCGCGAGCGATAGGTGATGACATGCGGGTGCATGGTCAGCAGGAAGAGCCCGCCATCCTCATAGGCGCCGTCGAATTCGCGGCGGAAGATGTCGAAAACGGCCTCCGGCGCCGTATAGGGCCGCAGCGCCTGGAAGCGGTTCATGTTGAAGTAGACCGCGTCGTCGCGAATCCATTCGACCGGCAATTCGACCATGCCGGTCGGCTCGCCCTTCTCGACCAGCTCGTAGGGATCGTCATCGGCGAAGAGCGATGAATCGTAGAGCAGCCCGAGCTCGCGCTCGATGGCGAGCGTCACCTCGGAAAAATCCCAGGACGGGGTGCGCATGCCGACGGGCCTGACGCCGGTGATCTTCTCGAGCGTGTCGGCCGAGCGCAGATGCAGTTCGCGCTCCTTCTCGGGCGGGACGGCGGTGTTGACCTCGTGGATCCAGCCATGCAGGCCGATCTCGTGGCCCTCGGCGACGACGCGCCGCTGCTCGTCCGGATAGAGCAGCGCCGTCACCGCCGGCACGAAGAAGCTCGCCTTGATCTGCTCCTTCGCCAGCATGGACAGGATGCGCGGCATGCCGGCGCGATTGCCGTACTGCCCCCAGGACAGGCGCCCGACCGATTTGCCGCCGTCGCGCAGCTCGTTGGTCTCGTGGTCGACGTCGAAGGACAGTGCCACCGCGCAGCGCGCCCCGCCCGGCCAGCTCTTCGGCTTGAGGTTGCGGCCGGCGCGGACGGCCTCGACCTTGCCGCGCCAGGTCTCTTCGGGCCACTGCCAGGGTTCGAGTTCGGGTTGCGTCATCATCGCCTCCTGCGGTTCCGCGTCATTCCGGGGCGACCCGCAGGGTCGAGCCCGGAACCCATGAACACCGCCTGGCCGGCTGCATGCGACGCAGATCGGAACCTGAAAGCCCCGACGTCGTGTTCATGGGTTCCGGGCTCTTCGCTCCGCGAAGCCCCGGAATGACGGCGCGTTCAATCGTCACGTCGCGGCCACTGGCAGCACCGGCACCGCCGCGAGCAGCCGCTTGGTGTAGTCGTGCTGCGGCCGGTCGTAGACCTCGGCCGCCGGGCCTTCCTCGACGATCCTGCCGCGATACATCACCGCCACCCGGTCGCAGAGATGGCGCACCACCGAGAGGTCGTGGGAGATGAAGATCAGCGTCAGGCCGAGCTCGCTGCGCAGCCGCATCAGGAGGTTGAGGATCTGCGCCTGGATCGAGACGTCGAGCGAGGCGACCGGCTCGTCGCAGATCACCAGGTCCGGCTGCATGGCAAGCGCGCGGGCGATGGCGACGCGCTGGCGCTGGCCGCCGGAGAACTGGTGCGGATAGCGGCCCGCGACGGCAGGATCGAGCCCGACGGCGCTGAGCCAGTCGCGGACATAGGTCTCGGCCTCGCCCTTGCCGACCAGGCCATGGGCGAGCGGCCCTTCGCTGATGCTGTCGCCGATGCGCATGCGCGGATCGAGCGAGGCGAACGGGTCCTGGAAGATCGTCTGGATGCGGGTGGTGAGCTTGCGCGGCGTCTCGCCGGCGCTCATCACCGGCAGGCCGGAGAGCCGCACCCGGCCGGCGCTCGGCGCGTAGATGCCCGCCGCCATGCGCCCCAGCGTCGACTTGCCGGAGCCGGATTCGCCGACCAGGCCCAGCGCCTCGCCGCGCGGCACGGTCAGGCTGACGGTATCGACCGCCAGCACCGAAGTCGCCGGCCTGGCGAGCCCGAGCCTTTCGGCCAGCACCCGCAGCGCGCCGGTACGGGTTTCGAAGCGCTTGCTGACGCCGTCGAGCACGAAATAGGGCGCGCTCGCGTCGCCTGCCGGCTCTGCCTTTGCGGCCGGCAGTCGCGGCGGCGGCGCGGCGTCGGGCGCCTCGCCGCCGCGCAGCAGATATTCGCCCGGCCTGGCGCGCGAGGGCAGGGCATCGAGCAAGGCGCGGGTATAGGGATGCTTCGGCTTCGTCAGCACGTCGAGGACGGGGCCGGCCTCGACGATCTTGCCGAGCCGCATCACCGCGACATGCTGGGCGATCGAGGCGACGGTCGCCAGATCGTGGCTGATCCAGATCAGCGCCGTACCGAGCTCGGCGACGAGTTCCTTCATCTCGACCAGGATCTCGGCCTGAATCGAGACGTCGAGCGCCGTCGTCGGCTCGTCGCAGATGATCAGCTTCGGCCCGTGCAGCAGTGCGATCGCGATGGCGACGCGCTGGCGCATGCCGCCGGAGAGCTGGTGCGGGTAGAAGTCGACGGTCGCCTCGGGGCGCGGGATGCGGACCTGGGCGAGGCCCTCGATTGCGCGCTTGCGCGCCTCCGCCGCCGAGATCTTGCGGTGAGCCTCCAGCGCCAGCCGGATCTGCTCGCCGATGGTCAGGACCGGATTCAGCGTCATCAGCGGGTCCTGGAAGACCATCGAGACGACCTTGCCGCGCAATGCCCGCAGCTCGTCGGCGGGCAGGCCGACGAGCTCGCGCCCATCGAGCTTGACCGAGCCGCCGGCAACCCGGCCCGGCGGGTCGACCAGGCCGATGATCGAGAAGCCGGTGACGCTCTTGCCCGAGCCGGACTCGCCGACCAGGCCCATCACCTCGCCGCGCCGCAGCGAGAAGGAGACGCCGTCGACCGCCTTCACCACGCCGGCGCGGGTGAAGAAATGCGTGGTGAGGTCGGTGACCTCGAGGAGCGGGGCGTCGGTCATCGCAGCCTCTCGGGCGAAGGATGACGCGCCTCCCTTCCCCCTTGTGGGGAAGGGTATGGGGATGGGGGGCGCTCCGCTTGGCGAGCGCTCACCCGGTCGTTCGCCCCCCACCCCTGCCCCTCCCCACGAGGGGGAGGGGTGAGTGCGGAGCTCGTCAGCGATGCGACGCCATGCCCCCTCATCGCTTCAGCCTCGGATTGACCTGGTCGCGGACCTGGTCGCCGACCAGGTTGATCGCGACGATCAGCATGATCAAAGCAAGGCCGGGATAGATCGAGATCCAGTAACGGCCCGACAGCATGTACTGGAAGCCGTTGGCGATCAGCGCGCCGAGCGAGGGCTCGGTTACCGGCAGGCCGACGCCGAGGAAGGAGAGCGTCGCCTCGAGCGCGATCGCATTGGCCACCTGCACGGTCGCGACCACGATCAGCGGCGGCAGGCAGTTCGGCAGGATATGGCGCCAGACCACCTGCCACGCCGGCAGCGGCGTCGACAGCGCCGCCTCGACATAGTCCTTGCCGCGCTCCGCCGAGGCCGCGCCATGGGCGGTGCGGGCGAAATAGGCGTATTGCGCGGCAGCGAGCGCGGCGATCAACTGCGCCTTGCCCTGGCCGAGCAGCGCCGAGATCACCAGCGCCAAAAGGATCGCCGGGAAGGCGAGCTGCAGGTCGATCACCCGCATGATGAAGGCCTCGCGCCGGCCGCCGAGATAGGCGGCGGCGATGCCGAGCGTGACGCCCACGGCGAAGGCGACGGCGCCGGCGACCAGCCCCATCTGCAAGGAGATGCGCAGGCCGTAGAGGATGGCGGAGAACAGGTCGCGCCCCTGCGCATCGGTGCCGAGCCAGTGGACATAGCCGGCGGAGCCGACAAAGCCGGGCGGCCGGCGGGCATCCATCAGCGAGAGCTTGGCGAGGTCGTAAGGGTCCTGCGGCGCGATCAGCGGCGCGAGCAGGGCGACACCGACCATCGCGACCACGACGGCGAGCGCTGCGACCGCGACCTTGCTCTCGCGGAATTCGGCCCAGAAGCGGGCGGTCGGCGAATCCTGCCGCATCAGCTTCGCCCCTTCCGCAGCCGCGGGTCGAGCGCGAAATAGGTCAGGTCGACCAGGAAGTTGATCATGATGAAGACGAAGGCGACCAGCATCAGATAGGCGACCATCACCGGCCGGTCGAGCGACTGGATGGAGTCGATGATCAGCTTGCCGATGCCCGGCCAGGAGAAGATCGTCTCGGTGACCACGGCGAAGGCGAGCGTCGAGGCGAATTCGAGCCCGAACACCGTGACGAGCGGGATCGAGATCAGCCGCAGCACATGGCGGCGCAGCACGGTCCATTCCGACAGGCCGGCGGCGCGGGCGAATTTCACCGTGTCGGTCAGCATGATCTCGCGGGTTCCGGCGCGCGCCAGGCGCGTCATCAAGGCGAGCTTGAAGAAGGCGAGGTTCGCCGCCGGCAGAAGCATGTGGCTCAGCCCGTTCGCCGTCAGGAAGCTCCATTCGATGCCGAAGAGCGAGGCGGTGTCGCCGCGCCCGCCGGCCGGCAGGATCTGCAATTCGACGGCGAAGGTCATGATCAGCACCAGGCCGATCCAGAAGGTCGGCACCGAGAAGCCGAGGATCGAGATCGCCATGATCGTCTTGGCAAGGGCACTGTCCGGCCGGTAGCCGGCATAGATGCCGGCCGGAATGCCGATCAAGGCGGCGCCGACCACGGCAGCGACCGTCAGCTCCAGCGTCGCCGGCAGGCGCGACAGGATCAGCTCGAGCACCGGCATGCCGAAGACGAAGGAGCGGCCGAAATCGCCGTGCAGGACGCGGCCGAGGAAGGTGAAATACTGTTCCCAGAGCGGCCGGTCGAGGCCGTAGCGGGCGATCGTCTCGAGCCTTATGTCCTGGCTGACATCGGGCCCGATCAGCACGTCGATCGGATTGCCGATCGCATAGACGCCGATGAAGACCAGAGCCGACATGACGAGCATGACGACGAGCGCTTGCAGGATGCGCTCGAGGACGTGCCCTAGCATCGTGCTTGCGTCGGAGAGAGGGCTTTCACGGCCAGCTCTCCACCATCGCCGCGCGGGTTTCCTCGACGCCGACCGCCCATAGCTTGAGCATCTCGTCGTCGGGGCGCTGGTAGCGGCCGTGGAAATTGCCGTCGCCGAGGATCTCGCGCTTCCGGGCCGGATTGGCGGCCTGGTAAAGCGCCGCATCGAAGGGCGGCTTGACCGCGTCCGGCATGGCGGTGCCGGCGAGCCGCGTCCACGGGAAGTTCTCCATCCAGGAGGCGTGCGAGGCGGCCGGGTCGACCTGCCGGACGGCGGCCTGGAAGCGCGGGCCGGCCCACCAGTTGTGCATCTTGACGCTGGCGTCGGGGCGCTTGCCCATCCACTCGGTAGCAAGCGTCATCGCCGGCGAATTGCCGCCATGGCCGTTGACCAGCACGATGCGCCGGAAGCCGGAGCGGTAGAAGCTCTCGAGCAGGTCCTCGATGACAGCGATATAGGTGCTCATCCGCAGCGAGACCGTGCCCGGATAGGCGGTGAAGCCCGGCGTCATGCCATAGGCCAGCACCGGAAAGACCGGGATTCCGAGCGGCTCGGCCGCCTCGTCGGCGACTTTTTCGGCCAGGATCGCATCGGTGGCGAGGCTCAAATAGGCGTGCTGCTCGACGCAGCCGAGCGGCAGGACGCAACGGTCGTCGCGCTTCGCCTGCTCCTCGATCTGCATCCAGTTCATCTGAGCGACGAGCACGGCCCGATCCTTGCGTTTCAGCGAAACCGCGTCATCCTTGACAGTGGCATCCGAGCCCGTCAAGTTCCATATGGAACTAAATTAGGAAGTGCCGAGATGCGCCTTGCGCCGACCGCCTTGTCGAAGCTGGACAGCGAGCGTGAGGCGGCTCTGCGCAATCTCGACCCGCTGATCGTCGCCAAGCTCTGGCACAATCCCTGCTGGCTCTCCTTCCGGCTGAATTTCATCGCCTTTCGCTTCAACGACCCGGTCTATCGCTGGATCGAGACGCGCTACGGGCTGGTCCGGCCGGAATTCGTCGCGCTCTATGCGGTCGGCCTGAGGGGCGGCGTCGCCGCCAAGAACATCGTCGCTTCCGCCGGCTTGCCGAAGAACACGCTTTCGCGAGCCATCCAGAAACTGCTTCAGCGCCGGCTGCTCAAGCGCGAAAGCGATCCCGACGACCTGCGCAGCTATGTGTTGGCGCTGACGCCGGCCGGCCGCGCCATCTTCGACGAGACCATGCCGCGGATGGTGCAGCAGCAGACCGCGATGTTGGCCGGATTGAGCGAGGCCGAGCAGAAGCAGCTCTGCGAGCTCCTCGACAAGATGGTGATTGCCTCTCCGACCTGGCCTGCCGATCTCGAACCCGAAAGCAACCCGTCATGACCCAGACCTTGCAGCGTTTCTCCCCGCTCTGGCGCCGTGCAGCGCTCGCTGCCTTGTTCGGCGTCGGGCTCGCCGGTCCTGCTCTCGCCCAGAACCTGACCATCGGCGTGCGGGCCGGGCCGGAATCGATCGATCCGCATTTCACCGCAACCGGCACCCATGCCGAGGCGCTGAAGCATGTCTTCGACACCCTGACCTGGTCGGGCGACAAGCTGCAGATCGAGCCGCGCCTGGCGACGAGCTGGAAGGCGATCGAGCCCTCGGTCTGGGAATTCAAGCTGCGGCCCGGCGTCAAGTTCCATGACGGCTCCGACTTCACCGCCGAGGACGTCAAGTTCTCGATCGAGCGCATTCCGGTCGTGGCAGGGCCGAACCCGACGACGATCTATGTCCGCCGGGTCAAGGAGGTGAAGATCGTCGACCCGCTGACCGTGCACATCGTCACGGACGGGCCGGCGCCGAACCTGCCGAACGATTTCATCCGGCTCTTCATCGTCTCGCACAAGGCGGCCGCCGGGCTGACCAAGGACAATGCCAACGAGGCCTTCAACGGCGGCAAGGCGGCGATCGGCACCGGCCCTTACAAATTCGTCTCCTGGACACCGAAGGACCAGCTCGTGCTCGACCGGTTCGACGGCTACTGGGGCGAGAAGGAGCCTTGGGCTCGCGTCCTGCGCAAGGAATTGCCCAACGACGCCGCCCGCGTCGCCCAGCTCAAGGCGGGGCAGGTCGACATTATCGTGCGCGCGCCGGCTTCCGACGTGCCGACCTTGAAGCGCGACGCCAAGCTCGCGGTCGCGACCATCGACACCGTCTATGTCTTCAACATGGAGCTCGATATGCGGGACAAGTCCCCGCAGGTCAGCGCCAAGGACGGCTCGGCCCTGGCCAAGAACCCGTTGCAGGATGCGAAGGTGCGCGAGGCGATCGATCTCGCCATCGACAGGCCGGCCCTCGCCGAGATCGCGATGGAAGGGCTCGGTGCGCCGGTCAACCAGTTGGTGACGCCCGATATCGCCGGCTACAACAAGAGCCTGCCGCCGCTGAAGCCCGATCTCGCCAGGGCCAAGAAGCTGATGGAGGAGGCCCGCTATCCGAACGGCTTCAAGGTCGGCTTCTCCTTCACCAGCGATCGTCTTCCCGGTGACCGGCAGGTCGGCACCTCGATCGCCCAGATGCTGGCGCGCATCGGCATCGAGGTGAACGCCAATGCCCAGCCCGGCGCCGTCTTCTTCCCGGCCCGCCTGCGCGGCGAGTTCTCGCTCTCGATGTCCGGCTGGGGCACCCTGACCGGCGAGTCCAACTACACGCTCTCCTCGGTGGTGCATTCGAACGACCCGGCCAAGAAGCTCGGCGCCTTCAACGTGCTCGGCTACAAGAACGAGCAGCTCGACAAGCTGATCGAGGATGCCGCGGTCGAGATGGACGAGGCCAAGCGCAACGACCTCTTGTCGCAGGCCAACGCCATCGTCGCCACGGACCGGCCGCGCCTGCCGATCGTCGCCGTCGGCTCGGCCTGGGCGATGCAGAAGGCCAAGGTGACGATCCGCCCGCGCGTCGACGAGGACACGCTGGCGATGGACATCAAGCCGGTGAAGTAGGCGAAGCGGCTACCCTTCTCTCCTCGGGGGAGAAGGTGGCAGCGCGCA
Source organism: Bradyrhizobiaceae bacterium (assembly GCA_036676315.1). Classification (GTDB taxonomy): domain Bacteria; phylum Pseudomonadota; class Alphaproteobacteria; order Rhizobiales; family Beijerinckiaceae; genus Allobosea. The sequence goes on along the minus strand of JAKFDB010000159.1, from coordinate 16,015 downwards.
GCGCTGACGGATGAGGGAAGGACAGCGTCAACCTGTCCTCGCCTGACCCGGTCGCACTGCCCTCATCCGTCTGCTTTGCAGACACCTTCTCCCCCGGGGGGAGAAGGATTCACGTCGAGGATTTCTCCATGACCATCGCTCTCGCCATCCATGGCGGCTGCGGCACCTTGCCCAAGGCCGAGCTGACCGACGCCGAATGGGCCGAGGCCAAGGCGCATCTCGCCAAGTCGCTGCGTGCCGGCTGGACGATCCTGAGCAAGGGCGGCAGCGCCGTCGACGCGGTCGAGGCTGCGGTCGTGGTGATGGAGGATTCTGCCCATTTCAATGCCGGCCATGGCGCCGCCTTCAATGCCGATGGCGAGCACGAGCTCGACGCCTCGATCATGGACGGCGCGACGCTGGCGGCCGGCGCGCTCTGCGCCGTCAAGCGCATCCGCAATCCCGTCACCGCCGCCAGGGCGCTGCTGCGCCGCGGCGACCCGCTACTGCTGGCCGGACCGGCCGGCGACGCCTTCGCCCAGGCCGAGGGGCTCGACGTGGTCGCGAACGAGTATTTCTCGACCGAGCGCCGACGCAAGAACCTGGCTTCGATGAAGATCCGCGAGCTCGTCGGCACCATGGCCGGGGCGAGCGAGGCCGAGAAGCACGGCACGGTCGGCGCCGTCGCCTGCGACCAGGCCGGCCATCTCGCCGCCGCGACCTCGACCGGCGGCTACACCAACAAGCCGGCCGGGCGCGTCGGCGATTCGCCGATCATCGGTGCCGGCACCTATGCGCGCGACGGGCGCTGCGCCGTCTCGGGCACCGGCAAGGGCGAGTTCTTCATCCGCTATTGCATCGGTCACGAGATCGCGTCGCTGATCGGCTATGCCGGGCTGTCGTTGCAGGGTGCGGCGGACCGCGCCATCGCCGAGCTGACGGCCCATAAGATCGGCGCCGGCCTCGTCGCCATCGGCGCCGACGGGACGATCGTCGCGCCCTATAATTCGGAAGGGATGTATCGTGGCTGGGTGACGCCGGACGGGCTCGTCCATGTCGCGACCCATGCCGATGTCGAAATCATGGGGCAGGCATGATGCGGATGGTCGTTCTCCCTCCTCCTCGTGTCATCCCGGACAAGCTGCGAAGCAGCGCCGATCCGGGATCCATTCCTGAACCTCATATGGCTGGCGTTCCGGCATGGATCCCGGGTCTCCGCTTCGCTGCGCCCGGGATGACGATGGAAGGGGTATTGGGTTGAACGGCGAACCGATCCTGATCTGGGGCGCCGGCGCGATCGGCGGCACGCTCGGCGCCTATTGGGCGCGTGCCGGCATCCCCGTGCTGATGGTCGACATCGTCGCCGAGCATGTCGAGGCCTGCCGGATCACGGGGCTTGCCATCACCGGCCCGGTCGAGGAATTCCGCCAGGTCGTGCCGGCGGTGACGCCGGCGGAGCTGACCGGCACCTATTCGCGCATCGTGCTGGCGGTGAAGGCGGGCGCGACCGAAGCGGCGCTCGCGGCGCTGAAGCCGCATCTCGCCGCGGACGGCTTCGTGCTCTCGGCCCAGAACGGCCTCAACGAGCTTGCCATCGCCGAAGCCGTCGGCGCCCGGCGGACGATGGGCTGCTTCGTCAATTTCGGAGCCGATTGGCACGGCCCCGGCGAGATTCTCTACGGCAATCGCGGAGCGGTCGTGGTCGGCGAGATCGAGGGTGCGATCACCGAGCGGGCCCGCGAGATGCATCGCCTGCTCTGCCTGTTCGATCCGGATTCGATCCTGACCGACAACATCTACGGCTATCTCTGGGGCAAGCTCGCCTACGGCGCCATGCTCTTCGGCACGGCGCTGACCAATGATTCGATGTCGGCGAACTTCGCCGATCCGCAGCGCCTGCCGGTCTGGCTGGCGCTCGGGCGCGAGGTCGGCGCGGTCGCCGCCGCGCGCGGGGTCAAGTCGCTCGGCTTCGGCGGCTTCGATCCCCTGGTCTTCGCACCGGGCGCGCCGGAAGGCCCGCAGCGCGAAACGATCGCCTGGCTCGCCGACTACACCTCCAAGACGGCAAAGACCCATTCCGGCATCTGGCGCGATTTTGCCGTGCGCAAGCGCAAGACCGAAGCCAGGCCGCAGATCGGCATCATCTCCGCGCTCGGCCGCGAGGTCGGCCTGGCGACGCCGGCGCTGGAGACGCTGGTTGCCCTGATCCACGACATCGAGGAAGGCCGCCGGCCGATGTCGTTCGAAACCCTGAAGGTGCTGGTCGAGCAATGCAGATCCGTTTCGACGACCGCGTAGCCCTGGTCACCGGCGCAGCGCAGGGCATTGGCCGCGCCATCGCGCAGGCGCTGTCCGAGGCTGGCGCCCGCGTCCATCTTGTCGATCTCGATGCCGCAGGCCTCGCCACCGTTGCCGGGGAACTCGGCGCGGCCGCCCATGTCGCCGATCTCGGCGGGCCGGCAGCAGCGCAGGAGACGGTCGCGGCCGTCCTCGCAGCCGAAGGCCGGCTCGATCTCCTGGTCAATGCCGCCGGCGGGGTCCGCGGCCAGATCGGCCGGCCGATCGAGGAGATCGCCGAGGCCGACTGGCGCGCGATCTTCGCCGCCAATGTCGACGCCGCCTTCTTCCTGTCGCAGGCGGCGGCGCCGGCGATGAAGCAGGCTGCTTACGGCCGCATCGTCAACATCTCCTCGGGCGCCGGCCTGCGCCCGAGCCTGACCGGCATCCAGGCCTATGCCAGCGCCAAGCACGCGCTCGTCGGGCTCACCAGGCAGCTCGCCTGGGAGCTCGGGCCGCACGGCGTCACCGTCAATTCGGTCGCGCCCGGCTTCGTCCGCTCGAATCCCGCGACCGAGCGGCAATGGCAGTCCTATGGCCCGGAAGGGCAGAAGCGGCTGATCGAAGGCATCCATACCCGCCGCCTCGGCACGCCTGAAGACATCGCCCATGCCAGCCTGTTCTTCCTTTCGGAGCAGGCCGGCTGGGTCACCGGGCAGGTGTTGTCGGTCGATGGCGGCCGCTCCTGAGGTTTGCCCGGCATGCCTTGATCAGGCTCATTAGCTGTGCCGGATTGCCACATGCGCCGGGATCGCCCTAGAGTGCGCGCCGGGCGGCACTCGCCGCCTCGCCGAAAGTGAAGGGAGAGCACGTGGCAACGGGCACCGTGAAGTGGTTCAATGAGACCAAGGGCTATGGATTCATCACGCCGGACGCCGGCGGGAGCGATATCTTCGTCCATATCAGCGCGGTCGAGCGCTCGGGCCTGCGCGGCCTGAACGAAGGCCAGAAGATCACCTTCGACCTCGAGGCCGATCGCAAGACCGGCAAGTCGGCGGCTGTCAATCTGAAGACTGCCTGAAGACCATCGCCTACCGAGGGTAGCGGACAGGCGGCGTCCGCTTCCCCGCCATATCGAACTCGTCAAGAACTGATGATTCCGGGCATTTCCGTCGCCGATCGGCGGCGGCCAGGAGCGCTGGCCAGGCCAGGCTCCTTTCGCGACGCTGGTCGCGCCGCAATCGCATACTTGTGATCGACCTGCATTGCGCTTGCTCCAAGCAACCAGTTGCGATCTCCATCGTCCAGATGTGCGGCCCCCTGGGCCTGCCGAAGCGATCGGTCGCCGCGCTGACGGACGAGACCGCGATCGACGCCGAGTTCATGCCGCTGCACGCCACAGTCTTCACCGACGATCCCGATCTGATTCTCGATGCCGCCGGGGCGGCCACCAATCTGCGCCGGCCCGGCCTCAGGATGCGGCTCCGCCGGCATCGACCTGCCGGCCAGCCACCACCTTGCGACCGATTTTGACCTTTTGCCTGCGATTTCGGCAGTGCCGCCTAGTTTTGAACGATTGACAAACAAAACGACCGCGCTGAGAATTCGTAGGTATACAAACGAATTTTCCTGCCGGCTTGGCGCCAAACGTTGGCCCGGCTTAAGGTGGGGAAGCCGTGGCGAGGGGCCGCGGACGCTAGGCAAAACGCGCCAACGGGGGGCAGCCATGAAGATCGACCGTCGCCAATTCGTCAGCGGAGCCGCGATCGGTGCGGCCGCGCTGGCAACGCCCTCGCTGCTGCGCGCTCAGGGCACGCCCATCAAGATCGGCGAGATCAACAGCTACACCTCGCAGCCGGCCTTCCTGAAGCCTTATCGCCAGGGCTGGGAACTGGCGCAGGAGCAGATCAACGCGGCAGGCGGCGTGCTCGGCCGCAAGATCGAGACGCTGTTCCGCGATGATGCCGGCAAGCCCGAGGATTCCGTGCGCCTCGCCGGCGAACTGATCAACGCCGAGAAGGTCGACCTGCTCTCGGGCGGCTTCCTCTCGAATGTCGGTCTCGCCATCGCCGACTACGCCCTGCAGAATAAGCGGCTCTACGTCGCCTCCGAGCCGCTCTCCGACGCGATCGTCTGGGCCAAGGGCAACCGCTACACCTTCCGGCTGCGGCCCTCGACCTACATGCAGGCGGCGATGCTGGTCGAGGAGGCCGCCAAGCTGCCGGCCAAGAAATGGGCGATCGTGGCGCCGAACTACGAATACGGCCAGTCGGCTGCGAAATGGTTCAAGGAGCTGCTGAAGAAGGCGCGGCCGGATGTCGAGTTCGTCGCCGAGCAGTTCCCGGCGCTCGGCCGCATCGATGCAGGCGCCACCGTGCAGGCGCTCGAGGCCGCCAAGCCCGACGCCATCTTCAACGTCACCTTTGCTGCCGACCTCGCGAACTTCGTCCGCCAGGGCAATACGCGCGGGCTCTTCGAGGGCCGCGCCGTGGCCTCGATGCTGACCGGCGAGCCGGAATATCTCGACCCGCTCGGGGCCGAGACACCGGTGGGCTGGATCGTCACCGGCTATCCCCATGCCGACATCCAGACGCCGGATCACGTCAAGTTCCGCGACGCCTACAAGGCCAAGTACAACGACTATCCGCGCCTCGGCTCGGTCGTCGGCTACGACACCATGAATGCCATCGCCGCAGGCCTGGCCAAGGCGGGTACGACCGACAATGAAAAGCTCGTCGATGCGCTGAAGGGGCTGAAATTCACCTCCGCCTTCGGTCCCGTCGAGTTTCGCGCCTCCGACCATCAGGCGACGCTCGGCGCCTATGTCGGCAAGACCGCGGTCAAGGACGGCAAGGGCGTGATGGTCGACTGGACCTATCGCGACGGCGCCAAGTACCTGCCGTCGGATGCGGAGGTGAAGGCGCTTCGCCCGGCGGGCTGAAGCCTTCCCTGCACCGTCATTCCGGACGAAAGCGAAGCGAAGATCCGGAATCCATCGAAGGGCACAGGGCTCTATGATGGATTCCGGGTCGGTCTTCGGCCGCCCGGAATGACGCTCGGTTTGATCGCGTAGGCCGCTCGGCCTCGGAGAGATGCCAGCATGATCGACCTGATTTTCGCACAGACGCTGAACGGCCTGGCCTCGGCTTCGTCGCTGTTCCTCGTCGCCTGCGGGCTCTCGATCATCTTCGGCGTGACGCGGATCGTGAACTTCGCGCATGGCTCCTTCTACATGCTGGGCGCCTACCTCGCCTTCACGCTGGTCTCCCGCTTCGGACCGGCCGATGCCCTCGGCTTCTGGGGCGGCGTGCTGCTCGCGGCGCTGATCGTCGCGGCGATCGGCGCCCTGGTCGAGATCACCGTGCTGCGCCGGATCTATCAGGCGCCGGAGCTCTTCCAGCTGCTCGCCACCTTCGGCCTGGTGCTGATGGTGCAGGACATCGCGCTGGCGATCTGGGGACCGGAGGACAAGCTCGGCCCGCGCGCGCCGGGCTTCAAGAGCTTTGTCGTGCTGATGGGCAGCCGCTTTCCGAGCTACGAGCTGTTCCTGATCGTCGTCGGGCCGATCATGCTCGGCCTGCTCTGGTTCCTGTTCCAGAAGACGCGCTGGGGCACTTTGGTGCGCGCCGCGACGCAGGACCGCGAGATGGTCGGCGCGCTCGGCGTCAACCAGCGCCTGCTCTTCACCTCGGTCTTCGCCTTCGGCGCGGGCTTGGCCGGGCTGGGCGGCGCCCTCCAGCTGCCGCGCGAGGCGGTCAACCTGCACATGGACCTGTCGATGATCGCCGAGGCCTTCGTCGTGGTCGTCGTCGGCGGTCTCGGCAGCGTCACCGGCGCCTATCTTGCTGCCGTGCTGATCGGCGTCATCCACGCCTTCGGCATCCTGATCTTCCCGAAGATCACGCTGGTCCTGGTCTTCCTGGTCATGGCCGTGGTGCTGATGGTCAAGCCTTACGGCCTGATGGGTCGCCGGCCCGTCGGCAGCGCCCATGCCCATGGCCCGGTCGAGCCCTTGCTGCTGCCGGCGAGCCCCGCCGCCAAGGCGCTCGGCCTGCTGGCGCTGGCGCTCCTCGTCGTCGCGCCCTTCATTGTCGCCGACCATTGGCTGCTGACGTTGACCGAACTCCTGATCTTCGCGCTCTTTGCCGCCTCGCTGCACCTGATGATGGGGCCGGGTGGCATGGCCTCCTTCGGCCACGCCGCCTATTTCGGCCTCGGCGCCTATGGCGCGGCGCTCGCCGCGAAATGGCTCGGCCTGCCGATGCTTCCGGCGCTCGCCTTCGCGCCCTTCCTGGCAGGGATCGCCGGCTTCGTCTTCGGCTGGTTCTGCGTTCGGCTGTCCGGCGTCTATCTCGCCATGCTGACGCTGGCCTTCGCCCAGATCGCCTGGGCCACCGCCTTCCAATGGGTCGAGCTCACCGGCGGAGACAACGGTATCCTCGGTGTCTGGCCCGATGCCTGGGCGACCTCGAAGCTGGTCTATTACTATCTGACGCTGGCCGTCTGCGTCGCCAGCGTGCTGATGCTGCGGGTCTTCGTCTTCGCGCCCTTCGGCTATGCCCTGCGGGCCGGTCGCGACAGCCCGCTCAGGGCCGAGGCGATCGGCCTGCCGGTGATGCGCATCCAGTGGCTCGCCTTCATCATCGCTGCCTTCGCGGCGGGCATTGCCGGCGCCCTCTTCGCCTTCTTCAAGGGCTCGGTCTTCCCGACCTATATGGCGATCCCGCGCTCGGTCGACGCGCTGCTGATGGTGCTGCTCGGCGGGGTCCAGACCGTCTCGGGCCCGATCGTCGGCGCCTTCGCCTTCATGGGACTGCAGGAGCAGCTCGCCAAGGCAACGATCTACTGGCGCTTCGTGCTGGGCGCCTCGATCGTGCTGCTCGTCATCCTGTTCCCGCGCGGGCTGGTCGGCACGACGCTCGCCCTCGCCGAGCGCCGCCGCGAAGCCGGCGACGCCGCGCCCGCCGCCACGCCGGAGCCCGCCCGATGAGCCCGGTCCTCGAAGTCCGCAATCTCGGCAAGTCCTTCGGCGGCGTCCGCGCCGTCGACGATGTCAGCTTCCAGGTCGAGGCCGGCAGGCTGCTCGCCCTGATCGGCCCCAATGGCGCCGGCAAGACCACCTGCTTCAACATGCTGAACGGGCAACTGCCCTCCGACAGCGGCGAGGTGATCCTCGACGGGCGCCGCATTACCGGCCTGAAGCCGCGCGAGGTCTGGCGCCTCGGCGTCGGCCGCACCTTCCAGATCACCGCGACCTTCGCCTCGATGAGCGTGCGCGAGAACGTCCAGATGGCGCTGATCTCGCATGCCGGCGAGGTCTGGCGCCTGTTCGGCAAGGCGAAGGAGCGCCATGTCGCGGCCGCCGACGCACTACTCAGCCAAGTCGGCATGCTCGACCAGGCTGAGCGCGCCTGCGGCGTGCTCGCCTATGGCGATCTCAAGCGCGTCGAGCTTGCCGTCGCCATCGCCAACCAGCCCAAGCTCCTCCTGATGGACGAGCCGACGGCGGGCATGGCGCCGCGCGAGCGCATCGCCCTGATGGCGCTGACCGCCGAGATCGCCAGGCAGCGCGGCATCGCGGTGCTCTTCACCGAGCACGACATGGACGTCGTCTTCGCCCATTCCGATGCGGTTCTGGTGCTCGACCGCGGCCGGCTGATCGCCCAGGGCAGGGCCGAGGAGGTCCGCAACGACCCGGCCGTACGCGCCGTCTATCTCGGCTCCGGCGCGACTTCTGGAGGTCACTAGGAATGATCGCTCTCGTTCACCTGCCGGGTCATCCCGGCCGCAGCGAAGCGGAGAGCCGGGATCCATGCCGGAGCGCTCTTCGGAAAGGCTCAGGCATGGGTCCCGGGTCTCCCTTCGGTCGCCCGGGACGACCAGTGGCTATCGTCGGGACGGCAAGGGCTTGTCGATGACCCAGCACATGCTCGAGATCGACGGGCTCAACGCCTATTACGGCCGGGCCCATATCCTGCAGGGCGTCGGCTTTTCGATGGGCCGCGGCGAGGTGCTGGCGCTGATGGGCCGCAACGGCGCCGGCAAGTCGACGACGATGAAGGCGGTGATGGGCCTCGTGCCGCCGCAATCGGGCCGCGTCGTCTTCGAGGGGCAGCCGATCGCCGGGCGCGAGCCCTTCGAGATCGCCCGGCTCGGCCTCGGCTATGTCCCGGAGGACCGGCGGGTCTTCTCCGAGCTCAGCGTCATGGAGAACCTTTCGGTCGCCCGCCGCCCGCGGCGCGAGAATGCGCCCTACTGGACGCCGGAGCGGCTGTTCCAGCTCTTCCCCAATCTCGGCCGCATGCGCGACCGGCCGGGCGGGGCGATGTCGGGCGGCGAGCAGCAGATGCTGACCATCGCCCGCACCCTGATGGGCAATCCCAGTCTCGTCCTGCTCGACGAGCCTTCCGAGGGGCTCGCCCCCGTCATCGTCGAGGAGATGGCCAAGACCATCCTGGCGCTCAAGGGCGAGGGGCTCTCGGTGCTGATCTCCGAGCAGAACCTGCATTTCGCCGGCTCGGTCGCCGACCGGGCGACGATCATCGAGAAGGGCCTGATCCGCTTCACCGGCACGATGGCCGAGCTGAAGGCCAATGACGCCGTGCGCGCGCAGTATTTGTCGGTGTGAGGCTTCGTCATTCCGGGGCGCTGCCAGCGGCGAGCCTGGAACCTATGACCACCGAAGCTGCTCCAGTTCGTCATGCTCGCCCTTGTGGCGAGCATCCACGTCTTGGACACCGTGCTCGGCGAAGGAAAGACGTGGATGGTCAGGACAAGCCCGACCATGACGGGAAGGGCCGTGTTCATGGGTTCCGGGCTCAGGCCTTCGGCCAGCCCCGGAAAGACGGCCCAAACGAAAAACCCCGGAAGCTCGCGCTTCCGGGGCAGGTGCCCGGCCGTGAACGCGGCCAGGAGGGAGGAAGGTTACCAGCCGGCGAGGACCGAGCCCTTGAAGCGCTCGGCGATGAAGGCCTTGATCTCGGGGGTGTGATAGCTCTCGATCAGCGTCTTGACCCAGGGCTTGTCCTTGTCGGCGGCGCGCACGGCGATCAGGTTGACGTAAGGCCCCTTCGGATCTTCGCGCAGGATCGCCGAGGTCGGCTCGATCTTGGCGTCGACGGCGTAGTTGGTATTGATCGCGGCGGCCGCGACGTCGGCCAGCGAGCGCGCCGTCTGGGCGGCCTCGATCTCGATGATCTTCAGCTTCTTCGGGTTGCTCACGATGTCGGCGACGGTCGGCTTGAAGCCGACGCCGTCCTTGAGCTTGATCACGCCCTTGTCCTGCAGCAGCAGCAGTGAGCGGCCGCCATTGGTCGGGTCGTTCTGGATCGCGATCGTGGCGCCGTCCGGCACTTCGGCCCAGCTCTTGTGCTTGGCCGAATAGATGCCGAGCGGGAAGTTCACCGTCAGCCCGGCGCTGACCAGCTTGAAGCTGCGATCCTTCACCTGGTTGTCGAGATAGGGCTGGTTCTGGAAGGAGTTGGCTTCCAGTTCGCCGGCGTCGAGGGCCTGGTTCGGCACGACATAGTCGGAGAACTCGATGATCTTGAGGTCGAGCCCCTTCTTGGCGGCGATCGGCTTCACCTTCTCCAGGATCTCGGCATGCGGGCCGGGCGAGGCACCGATGCGGACGACCTGATTCTGCTGGGCGAGCGCCGGGGCGGCGAAGGCGATGGTGGCGAGCGCGGTGGCGAGAATGGTCCTGCGGGTGGTCATGGAACGGCTCCGTTCTTCAAATTGAGGGGAAAGGGGAGGCTTCACCAGGTCGGAAGGATCGAGCCCTTGAAGCGCTCGGCGACGAAGGCCTTGATCTCGGCCGAGCGGTAGCTCTCGACCAGCGCCTGGACGAAAGGCTTGTCCTTGTCGGCGATCCGCACCGCGATCAGATTGGTGTAGGGGCCCTGCGGCGCCTCGCGCAGGATCGCCGAGTTCGGGTCGATCTTGGCGTCGACGGCGTAGCTCGTGTTGATCGCCGCCGCGGCGACGTCGGCGAGCGAACGGACGGTCTGGCCGGCCTCGATCTCGATGATCTTCAGCTTCTTCGGGTTCTCGGTGATGTCGAGGACCGTCGGCTTGAAGCCGGTGCCGGCCTTGAGCTTGATCACGCCCTTGTCCTGCAGCAGCAGCAGCGCGCGCCCGCCATTGGTCGGGTCGTTCTGGATCGAGACCGTGGCGCCGTCCGGCAGCTCGGCCCAGCTCTTGTACTTCGCGGAATAGATCCCCATCGGGAAATTCACGGTCGCTGCGGCGCTGGCGATCTTGAAGCCGCGATCCTTCACCTGGTTGTCGAGATAGGGCTGGTGCTGGAAGGCGTTGGCCTCCAGATCGCCGGTGTCGAGCGCCTGGTTGGGAATGACGAAGTCAGAGAACTCGAAGATCTTGAGCTCGTAGCCCTTCTTGGCGAGGATCGGCTTGATCTGCTCGACGATCTCGGCATGCGGCCCCGGGGTGACGCCGATGCGGATCACCTGGTTCTGCTGGGCGAGGGCGCCGGTCGCGGACAAGGAGAGGGCGGCGGCGGCAGCGAGCAGGCTGCGCCGGGAAAGGATCGTGGACATGGCAGGCTCCGAGTGAAGAAGAAGGTTCGCGTAGCGCTCAGGCGTGGCGCAGGCGCTTGTTGAGGTGGCGAGCGAGGCGGTCGCCGAGGCTCTGGACGGCCTGGACGAGGATGATCAGCACGCCGACGACCGCCGCCATCACCTCGGGCATGAAGCGCTGATAGCCATAGCGGATGCCGAGGTCGCCGAGCCCGCCGCCGCCGACCGCACCGACCATGGCCGAGAAGCCGATCAGGCTGACCAGGGCCAGCGTCAGGCCGAGCGTGATCGCCGGCAGCGCCTCGGGAACCAGAACCTTGCGCACGATCTGCAGCGGCGTCGCGCCCATCGAGCGGGCGGCTTCGACCAGACCCTGGTCGACCTCGCGGATCGCCCCTTCGATCAGCCGGGCGATGAAGGGCGTCGCCGCCACCGTCAGCGGCACCGTTGCCGCCGCAGTGCCGATCGAGGTGCCGGCGATCAGCCGGGTGAACGGGATGATCGCCACCACCAGGATGATGAACGGGGTCGAGCGCGTGGCGTTGACCAGCGTGCCGAGCACCGCGTTGACCGCCGGGGCGGCGAAGAGCTCGCCGCGCTTGCTCGTCGCCAGGAAGACGCCGAGCGGCAGGCCGAGCAGCGTGCCGAGGCCGGCGGCGATCGCGACCATCAGCAAGGTGTCGCCGGTGGCCTGGACGATGAGACGGATGAGTTCAGGCGACATGACCAATGACCTCTGCCTTGAGTTCCAGGCTCTTCAGCGCGCCGAGCACGGCGCCGAAGCCCGGCTCGTCGGACGGGACCGAGATGAGCAGGCTGCCGAAGGGCTTGCCGGCGATGGCGTCGATCCGCCCCGCCAGGATGTTGACGTCGACGCCGAGGACGGCGCTGAGCCGGCTGATCACCGGCGCGGTGGCGTTGGCGCCGGAGAAGGTGACCCGCAGCACGGCGCTACCGCCGGCTTGCGGAACCTCGCGCAACTGCCCGGCGAGATGGGCCGGCAATTCGACGCCGGTGACCGCCTCGACGAAACGCGCCGTGGTCGGATGCTGCGGCGCGGTGAAGATCTCGAAAGTCTCGCCTTCCTCGACGATGCGCCCGCCCTCGATCACCGCGACCCGGTCGCAGATCTCCTTGATCACCGGGATCTCGTGGGTGATCAGGAGGATGGTGACGCCGAGCTCGCGATTGACCTTGCGCAGCAGTGCCAGGATCGACTGGGTCGTCTCGGGGTCGAGCGCCGAGGTCGCCTCGTCGCAGAGCAGCACCTTGGGCTCGGTCGCCAACGCCCTGGCGATGCCGACGCGCTGCTTCTGCCCGCCCGAGAGTTCGGCAGGGTAGCGCTCGCGCTTGTCGGCGAGACCGACGAGGTCGAGCAGCTTCTCGACCCGCGTCTTGATCTCGCTTTTCGGCGTGCCGGCGATCTCGAGCGGCAGCGCGACATTGTCGAAGACCGTGCGCGAGGACAAAAGGTTGAAATGCTGGAAGATCATGCCGGTGGCGCGGCGGCGGGTGCGCCAGCCGGCCTCGCTCAAGGCCGTGACGTCCTCGTCCTCGATCAGGATGCGACCGGAGCTGGCCTGCTCCAGTCCGTTGACCAGGCGGATCAGCGTCGATTTGCCGGCGCCGGAGCGGCCGATCACGCCGACGATGGCGCCGCGCGGCACTGCGAGGTCGATGCCTTCCAGCGCGGTGACCGGCTGCTGCCCGCGCCGGCCGGCAAAGACCTTGCCGACCCGCTCGAAGCGGATGACCGGCTCGGCCAAGGGCTCGATTTCGGCCGCGACGCGGAAGGCGTCCGGTTTCAGGGGGGCGTTCATCATGACCTCAGAAAAGCGTGTGGCAGGACCAGTGGGTGATGCCGAGCTGCTCCAGCGTCACCTGACGGACCGAGCGGCGCCGCGCCTCGGCGTCGATCTCGGTGGAAAAACGCGGCTGATCGTGCCAGCGCGGCGCGCCGGGCACGGCCGGCAGGGCCTGGCTGAGCCAGCCCGCAAGGCGCCGGCGCAGGGTTTCGAGCACGGACATCGCCCGCCTCAAGCCGCGAGCCGCGCTTGGCCGTGGCGGCGCGGCGTGGCGAGCTGGCGGGCGGCGCGCTCGGCTGCGATCGGCGTGGCGAAGCGCTGGCCCTCGAGCCGGTTGAAGGCCGAGTTTGCGGAGATGAAGGTGAAGAAGCGCTCGTCGGCGCGGCGCGCCACCAGCCCGGCCTGGGTCTCGCCGACCTCGATGACATAGGCGAGCGTCGGCTGCGCGGCGGAAGAAGCGGGGATAGCGGGATGCAAGTTCGACATGGCATGACCTCCGCCGGAATTCGGCGTTTCGAAGAATGGTTCTGTTCGGAAAAAGGCGGCCGCCCTGCGGGCGGCCTTCAGCGCTGGTTCAGCGCCGACAACAGAACATCATCGAGCGGCAGGTCGGTCCGGTCGGATGGGGCAAATGGCCGGTCATGTTCATCTCCGCTTTAGCGTTTGGTGACGCGGCGCAAGCTGCTCGCTCAAATCTCCGCGGTCGAAGGGCGTTGCCAGACGACAGGGTCAATCTAGGCAGGGTCGTTCTTCGTGTCAATCCAAACGTTCTTTTAAAGAGATTTTCTAATCTGAAAGAGCTTTCTGTTCGGGGCCCGTGACGTGGAAGATTCTTGCGTTGCCGCGAGCCTGGCGCATGGCGGGTCATGTTCTGGCGCGGGGCGGGCTCGACCTGCTATCCTCTCGCCATGACCTTTCGAGAATCGGCTCTCGCATGAACCAGGCGGTGCGCGGCGTCAGCATCGCCGACGGGCGGATGACGGTCGACGGTATCACCGGCGCCTTCGTCCCGGCGGCCGGCCGCCCGCTCGCCTTGGAGGCGGAGGGGCTCGTCCTGGTTCGCGGCCATGTCTGGCGCGAGGGCGTCCGGCACGAGGCCAGCCGCATCGAAGGACGCGCCCGGCCGCGCGAGGCGAGCCTGCACCGCGCCGGCTATCCCGGCGAGGCCCATGACATCGCCCTGACGATCCGGCCCTTTCCCACCGAGGCCGCGCAGGCGCCGCTGCTGCGGCTCGGCCTCGCCGGCGACATGGCCGAGGCCGGTCTCGACCAGAACTACCGCGCCGATCTCTTCCTGCCGCAGCCGCTCTTCGGCGAACTCCGCCGCGAGCTCGCCGAGGGCCCGCCGCTGCGGCTGTCGCTGAGCGCCGCGACCGATCTCTGGCTGCGCGAGGCCGAGCCGGAAGCGCTGCCCGGGCGGCCGCTCGCCTTCCATCTCGGGCTCGAGGCCAAAAGCGGCCGCAGCACCAGCGGCCATGGCCGGGTCGAGACCATCGAATGGAGCCGCGCCGCGGCCGCCGGCGAGCATGGGCGCCTGGCCGCTGCGGATTCGACGGCGGCCGAGGAGGAGGAGCCCGAGGATCCGGTCGCCGAGCAGTTGCGGCGGATCAACTGGAGCCTCAAGCAGGTCCTGATCGTGCTCGCCTTCCTGATGCTGATCGTCGCGCTGAAATAGCGCGCTGGTCCGTTTCCCCCTCAGCCGCGCTGTCCCGCGGGCCGGCTGCCGCCGCCCTTCATCTCCGGATCACGCGTATGGTGGCTGTCGCGCTCGCCGCCGCCACCCGAGATGCGCGAGCGCTTGCGGTCATCCTCGTCGGCCGGCGGCTTGACGATCTTCAGCGGCGCCTTGGCGTTCTCGTGCGAGGCGCCGGGCCCGCCCTGGCGGATGGTCTGCGGTGCCTTGGTCGATGTCGACATTGATCTCTCCCTCAACGGTCCTGCTGATGGCCCTGATGGGTGGTGTTCTGCTTGATGTTGGCCTGGCGGCCCTGCTGGGCGGGGTTCTCCGGCCGCTCGCCGGCCATGCGCTGCGGCGCATCCCTGCCGGCATGGTTCGGCCCGCCCGGCCCCTTGTCGCTGCGGTTCTGCGGCGGGATCGGTGGTTGCTTGCTCATCGCGTCCTCCTGGATTTCCCCCACCGGACCAACGCCGCGCGGCGGCGATGGTTCGAAACATTCCGCCTTGGCTGGCGTTATTCCCGCTGAGAAAGGGGTTCCCATGTTCGAAATCCTGCCCGCCGCCGACCATGTCGCCGCCTTCCGCATCTCCGGCACGCTCTCGGAAGCCGATTTCGACAAGCTGATCGCCGAGATCGAGGCCAAGCTGGAGCGCCATGAGAAGCTCGGCATCCTCGCCGACCTCACCGGCTTCGAGGACATGACCTTCCGCGCCGGCCTGAAGGACGCCCGCTACGGCTTCGGCAAGATCCTGCAATGGCATCGCTTTCCGCGCGAGGCGGTGGTCACCGACAAGGGCTGGATCGAGACCCTGGTGGCGATCACGAGCCCGCTCGTCCCCTTCGTCGCGGTCAGGAGCTTCAAGCCGAGCCGGTTCGACGCGGCGCTCGCCTGGGCAAGCGAGATCGAAGGCGGCCCGAATCCCTGAGCCCCCTGGTGTCCGCCGGGAATCGCTCCGTCGCGAAGATGAACGGCAGCCGACTATCCCGTTCAGACGGGGTTGCGCACCGGGCTGCTTCAATGCCCATCGAGCAGACGAAGGAGACAAGTCATGCGTCATATTCTCATCGCCGCGGTCATCGCGCTGGGCGCCGCCGCCACGCCGGCCGTCGCCGGCGAGGCTTTCAGCGGCGCGGCCGGCCTCGACCAGCTCGAGGCGACCTATGTCCGCCACGACCGCGAGCACCGGATGTGGGAGATCCAGCGCAACGTCGAGCGCCAGCAGCGCTACGGCTATCGTGATCGCGGCTATGACCGCGGTTACGGCCGTGGCCACGGCTACGGCTATGGCCGCCGCCATGGCGGCCCGCCGCCCTGGGCCCCGGCCCATGGCCGCCGCTACCGCGACGGCTACGATCGCTACGACCGCTGGTAGGCGGCCCGTGCGCCGCGCCCTTCGCCCCTGTCCCCCACAGGCGAAGGGCGCGGGAACCGCGACGCTTCCCTGCCAAGCGCGTCATGCTCGGGCTTGACCCGAGCATCTCAAGTCGGAGGAGGCTCTGATCATGAGATTCTCGGGTCAAGCCCGAGAATGACGCACGGATTTCCCCGCCCGCAGGCTCGTCCCGCGGGCGTTTTCATGATGAGGGGCAGCGGAGCGCCGCGAGGCGCGGTTTGCTATCCGCTTCCATTGAGCCAGGAAGCGGCGCGGATGGATTGAGCCACCATCCGCACGCCCCGTGGCGCTCCGCCTTCGGCGATTTTAAAGCTCCGGGCCGCGCTTCTGTCACGCCGGTGTGAG
>JAKFDB010000158.1:0-43344 GCA_036676315.1 Bradyrhizobiaceae bacterium | reverse complement strand
GCGCTTGTCGGCGACCTTGCGGTCGAGGATGATTTCCGAGTTGCCGGTGCCCTTGAACTCTTCGAAGATCACCTCGTCCATGCGGCTGCCGGTATCGATCAGCGCCGTCGCGACGATGGTCAGCGAGCCGCCTTCCTCGATGTTACGGGCGGCGCCGAAGAAGCGCTTCGGGCGCTGCAGCGCGTTGGCGTCGACACCACCGGTCAGCACCTTGCCAGAGGACGGCACCACGGTGTTGTAGGCGCGCCCGAGACGCGTGATCGAATCCAGCAGGATGACGACGTCGCGGCCATGCTCGACCAGGCGCTTGGCCTTTTCGATCACCATCTCGGCGACCTGGACGTGGCGGGTCGCAGGTTCGTCGAAGGTCGAGGAGACGACCTCGCCCTTAACCGAGCGCTGCATGTCGGTGACTTCTTCGGGCCGCTCGTCGATGAGCAGCACGATCAGGTAGCATTCGGGATGATTGGTGGTGATCGACTGCGCGATATTTTGCAGCAGCACGGTCTTGCCGGTACGCGGCGGCGCCACGATCAGGGCGCGCTGGCCCTTGCCGATCGGCGCGACGATGTCGATGACGCGGGGCGAGAAGTCCTTCTTGGTCGGATCCTGCACTTCGAGCCGCAGGCGCTCATCGGGATAAAGCGGCGTCAGGTTATCGAAGTGGATCTTGTGCTTGATCTTCTCCGGATCCTCGAAGTTGATCGTGTTGACCTTGAGCAGCGCGAAATAGCGCTCGCCATCCTTCGGCCCGCGGATCGGCCCTTCGACCGTGTCACCGGTACGCAGTCCGAACTTCCGGATCTGCGACGGCGAGACATAGATGTCGTCCGGGCCGGGCAGATAGTTGGAGTCGGACGAGCGCAGGAAGCCGAAGCCGTCCTGCAGAACCTCGACGACGCCTTCGCCGAGAATTTCGGTTTCCTTGGCCGCGAGCTGCTTCAGGATCGCGAACATGAGCTCCTGCTTGCGCATCGTGCTCGCGTTCTCGACCTCCATGCCTTCAGCGAAGGTGAGCAGCTCGGTCGGCGACTTGACCTTGAGTTCGTGGAGTTTGATTTCCCGCATGGGGCACCTGGATCTGGCTGGTAACGGCCGGCGCGGAGACCCGCGGGCGGAGACAAAGGAGGGATCGACGGGATGGGACCGTTGGTCCGCATGTCGGAATGTCGTGGTCGCCTGCGGGGAGCAGCCGTGGCACGAGCCGTCGACGATAGGAAGGACGCGAACAGGAAGCGCAGCGTTAGATAGCTGCTTTCCCGGCGCGGCTCAAGCGGGAAACCGTGTTTCGACTCAGAACGGTTTGACGATGACCAGGATGACGATCGCCGCCATGATCACCGCGGGCACCTCGTTCAGGATCCGGTAGAAGCGCGCCGATTTGTCGTTGCGGTCCTGGGCGAAGGCGCGGACCCGCCCGACGAGGTAACCGTGCAGGCCGGACAGCACCAGAACCAGTGCGATCTTGCCATGCAGCCAGCCGCCCTTGAAGCCGAATCCCGCCCAGGCGAGATAGAGACCGAGCACCCAGGCAAGGATCATCGACGGATTGATGATGCCTTTCAGCAGCCGTCTTTCCATGATCTTGAAGGTCTCGGACTGGATCGAGCCGACCGGCGCCTCGACATGGTAGACCATCAGCCGCGGCAGATAGAGCATCCCCGCCATCCAGGCGATGATGGCGATCACGTGGATGGCCTTGATCCATTCATAGGTCACGACGGCGATATCCTCACGAACGAACCAGCTTCACCAATTGCTCGACATGAGCGACCGGGGTCTGCGGCTGGATGCCATGGCCCAGATTGAAGATAAAGGCCCGCTCCGACATCGCCTCGCGAATCGCCGCAACATCATGCCGTAGCGCCTCGCCGCCGGCGATCAGCGCCAGCGGGTCGAGATTGCCCTGCAGCGTCACCTCCGGATTGAGCGTCGCAGCGGCCCAGCGCGGATCGACGCCCCAGTCGAGGCCGATCCCGTCGGCTCCGCTGCATTGCGCCAGTCCTTCCAGCCGCGGACCAGCACCACGGGCGAACAGGATCACCTTGGCCTGCGGGTGTTTCGCCTTCACCCCGGCGACGATCCGACGCAGCGGCGCAAAGGACAATTTCTCGATCAGGCTCGGGGGCAGGGCGCTGGCGAAGCTCTCGAACACCTGCACGACCTGCGCGCCGGCCTCGATCTGGCGGTTGAGGTAGATGATCGAAGCCTCGACGAGCCGCTCGATCAACCGATCGAGAAAGGTCGGATCGGCATAGGCGACCAGCCTTGCCGGCGCCTGGTCGGGCGTGCCCTTGCCGGCCAGCATGTAGCTCGCCACGGTCCAGGGCGCCCCGCAGAAGCCGATCAGCGCCGTCTCGGCAGGCAGTGCCGCCCGGACGCGTTCGACGGTCTCGAACACCGGCGCCAGCCGTTCCAGGTTCAAGGTCTCGTCGAGCTTGGCGAGGTCGCCGATATCGGCGAGCGGTTCCAGCTTCGGGCCCTCGCCCTCCGCGAACCAGACCTTCTGGCCGAGCGCGTGCGGCACAACGAGAATGTCCGAGAACAGGATCGCCGCATCGAAGCCGAAGCGCCGGATCGGCTGCAAGGTCACTTCGGTCGCGAAAGTCGGATTGTAGCAGAGCTCGAGGAAGCCGCCTGCCTGAGCCCTGATCTCGCGATACTCCGGCAGATACCGCCCCGCCTGGCGCATCAGCCAGAGCGGAGGAACGGCGGTCTTCTCGCCAGAGAGAGCCCGCAGGAAAAGAGACTGGTTCATCGTGCTCGCTTGCCTTCAGGCGATCGTCCACCGATCGGCTCTAAAAGATTCTTATTTAAGAGAGTCTTTTGTTTTGACTATTGGGGCCCCGGACATAGCTCGCCCCAAGGTCGTCCACAACCGATCCACAGGCTGTCCGGGATCGGGCCAAGCAGGCCTGTGTCCCGGAGGGCGCAGTTAACGGCTTCTTAACCAATGGGAATCGGCGCTGCCGTGCGTTGCGATGCCGCGGCTGAAAATGATTCACGTGAAACATCCGGTTCCTGTCCACACCGGCTTGTCTGTTGAGGGTTAGAGGGGGTTATCCCGGGGTCGGCTCCCGCGACCCTCGGCAGGGCGACTTGTCCCCAGTCGTCCCCAGGGCCGGTTCGCCAACTTCCGCCTTCCGCTGGCGATTCCATTTGCCGGCGGCGCGCGCTAGACCAGAGCCTTCATGGCGCCGGACACGGGCGGGGAGCAGTCGTGGCACGCAATTACTTCCACCTGCATCTGGTCTCCGACGCGACCGGCGAAACCCTGATCGCGGTCAGCCGGGCCGCCGCGGCGCAATATGAGGCGGTCTCGGCGATCGAGCATGTCTATCCGCTGGTGCGTTCCGAGAACCAGCTGTCGCGCGTGCTGGCCGAGATCGAATCCTCGCCCGGCGTCGTGCTCTACACTCTGGTCGAGCCCGAATGGGCGCAACGCCTCGAGAACTTCTGCCAGGAGATCGGCTGCCCCTGCCTCTCGGTTCTGCAGCCGGTGCTGTCGCTGTTCCAGTCCTATCTCGGCCAGGCCTCGGCGCCGCGCCCCGGCGCGCAGCACGTCCTCAATGCCGAATATTTCCGTCGCATCGATGCGATGAACTACACGCTGATGCATGATGACGGGCAGCTTGGCGGCGATCTGGAGAGCGCCGATGTCATCCTGGTCGGCATCAGCCGCACCTCGAAGACGCCGACCAGCATCTATCTCGCCAACCGCGGCATCAAGACGGCCAATGTTCCGCTTGTGCCGCATGTGCCGCTGCCGCCGGAGATCGAGCGCCTGAAGAAGCCGCTCGTCGTCGGCCTCGTTGCCAGTGCCGAGCGCATCATTCAGATCCGCCAGAACCGCCTGCTCTCGATGCGGGCCGATGACGAGACACCCTATGTCGATCCCGATGCGGTCGCCGACGAGGTCGTCCAGTCGCGCCGGCTCTGTGCCCGCA
Source organism: Bradyrhizobiaceae bacterium (assembly GCA_036676315.1). GTDB lineage: Bacteria > Pseudomonadota > Alphaproteobacteria > Rhizobiales > Beijerinckiaceae > Allobosea. Next base: position 39,397 of record JAKFDB010000158.1, on the reverse strand, counting down.
AGGGTTGGCCGGTGATCGATGTCACCCGGCGTTCGATCGAGGAGACCGCTGCTGCGATCCTCGACCTGCTGCGCGACCACCGCATGAAGTTCATCGCGACGTGAGCGGCTCCACCTCCTTCTGGCTGGCAGAGCAGGATCTGCTCCTGGCTTCGGGCAGCGCGACGCGGCGGAGCATGCTGCAGGATGCCGGGCTACCGGTCGAGGCGATCCGGCCGGAAGTCGACGAGCGCCCGGTCGAGGCGAACTTCCTTGCTTCGGGAGGCGAGGCATCAGGTGTCGCCGCTGCGCTGGCAGCCGCCAAGGCGCTCGCCGTCTCGGCGCAGGCGCCCGGCCGCTGGGTGCTGGGAGCCGACCAGACCCTGACTTGCGAGGGCACGGCCTTTCACAAACCGGAGGACGAGAATGCCGCGCTGCTGCAGATCGCTGCGCTCTCCGGCAAGCGCCATGAGCTGACCTCGGCCTTTGCGCTCGCCCGCGACGGGGCCGTGATCCGCGCCGGAGCGCGGCGTGTGGGGATGGTCATGCGCCAGCTCGATGCCGACTTCATCGAACGCTATGTCGCGCAGGCCGGCCCGGCGGCGACGGCGAGCGTCGGTGGCTATCAGATCGAAGGCCTCGGTGCGCAGCTGTTCAGCAGCATCGACGGTGACTATTTCACCATCCTCGGTCTGCCCCTGCTCGACTTGCTCGCGGTTTTGCGCGAACTCGAGCTTCTTGCCTGAACCAACGGCTCCGTCTCATGACACGCTGCTTCATCATCGGCCATCCCGTCGCCCATTCGCGCTCGCCAATGATCCATGGTCACTGGCTTGCCGAGCATGGCCTCAACGGCAGCTATGAGCGCGTCGACGTGCCGCCGGGCGAGGTCGCTGCCTTCGTCGCCCGCATCCGCACGGGCGAATTCGCCGGCGGCAATGTCACCGTGCCGAACAAGGAAGCGGTGCTGCCGCTGCTTGATCATGTCAGCCACACCGCCCGGCGCATGGGCGCGGTCAACACCATCTGGCGCGACGGCGGCAAGCTCCATGGCGACAACACCGATGCCTTCGGCTTCCTCGCGCATCTCGACGATCGCGTCGCCGGCTGGGACCGCTATGTCGCGACCGCACTGATCCTGGGCGCCGGCGGCGCCGCGCGGGCCGTGGTCCATGGCCTGGCCGAGCGCGGCGTCGGCCGGATCATCCTGGTCAATCGCAGCAGCGCCCGGGCCGAAGAGCTCGCCGCCGATTTCGGGGCCGGTGTCGAAGCGCGCCGCTGGGAGGAAGCGGCAGCGCTGGTCGCGGCAAGCGACCTGATCGTCAACACCACCTCGCTCGGCATGCAGGGCCAGCCGCCGCTCGATCTCGACCTCGCCGGCCTGCGGCCGGGCACGATCGTCGACGACATCGTCTATGTACCGCTCGAGACGACATTGCTGGCCCAAGCGCGTGCCCGCGGCGGTGTTCCGGTCGACGGGCTCGGCATGCTGCTGCATCAGGCGATTCCCGGCTTCGAGCGCTGGTTCGGCGTGCGCCCGCAGGTGACGCCGGCACTGCGAGCCCTGCTCGAAGCCGACATTCCACGTGCATAGGCGAACGAGGCGATGACCTTCCTCCTCGGACTGACCGGCTCGATCGGCATGGGCAAGTCGACCACCTCGGCGGTGTTCCGGGCCGAGGGCGTGCCGGTCTACGACGCCGACCAGGCCGTGCACCGGCTCTATGGCGGCGCCGCGGCGCCGGCGATCGAGGCGGCCTTTCCCGGCGTCGTCATTGCCGGCGTGGTCGACCGGGCCAGGCTTTCGGCCGCGGTGCTCGGCCGGCCGGAAGCGCTGGCTCGCCTGGAGGCGATCATCCATCCACTTGTCCGGGCCGAGGAGCAGAGCTTCCTGGCGCAATGCCACCGGCAGGGCGCCGCCGTCGCCGTCCTCGACATACCGCTGCTGTTCGAGACCGGCGGCGAGACGCGCTGCGACGCGGTCGTCGTCGTCACCGCCCCTGCCGAGGTCCAGCGGGCCCGGGTGCTGGCCCGCGCCGGCATGACTGAAGACAAGCTCGAGGCGATCCTCGCCAGGCAGATGCCGGATGCGCAGAAGCGTCGGCGCGCCCACTTCCTTGTGGACACCTCGCGCAGCTTGCTGGCGGCACGCCGGCAGGTCCGCTCTATCCTCGTGGCGGTCGCCGGCCGCTACGGCCGCGGCGAGCGGAGAGGTTGAACGTGCGCGAGATCGTTCTCGATACCGAGACCACCGGCGTCGAACCGCTGAAGGGTGACCGCATCGTCGAGATCGGCTGCGTCGAGCTCATCAACCATTGCCCGAGCGGCCGCAACTACCACGTCTACATCAATCCCGAGCGGAACATGCCGGACGGCGCCTTCAGGGTGCACGGGCTTTCCGAGGCATTCCTCTCCGACAAGCCGGTCTTCGCCGCGGTCGCCGGCGAGTTCGCCGCCTTCATCGCGGATGCCAAGCTGGTCATTCACAACGCCGCCTTCGATGTCGGCTTCATCAATATGGAGTTCGGCCGGCTCGGCATGCCTCCGGTCGTTCCGGCGCTCGTCGTCGACACGCTCGCCATGGCACGGCGCAAGCATCCCGGCGCCAGCAACAGCCTCGATGCGCTCTGCTCGCGCTATGGCATCGACAACAGCCGCCGCACCAAGCACGGCGCGCTGCTCGACTCCGAGATCCTGGCCGAGGTCTATATCGAGCTGATCGGCGGGAAGCAGACGAGCCTCGGCCTCGGCACGAACATGGCCGGAAGCCCGGGCGCCGGCCTTGCCGGCGTCATCGAGCGGCCGGTCAGGCTGCGCCCGCTGGCGCCGCGGCTCGAGGATGAGGAGCGCGCGGCGCACGAGGCCTTCGTCGCCAAGCTCAAGGCCCCGCTTTGGCGCGGTTATCTCGGCCTGAGCGAGGAAGCCTGAAGCAAGGCCTTAGCCGTCCTTCCGGCGGGTTGCCCGCCGCGACAGCATGTTGAGGCCTTCGATCAGGGCCGAGAAGGCCATGGCGGCGTAGATGTAGCCCTTGGGCACATGCGCGCCGAAGCCCTCGCCGATCAGCGTGGCGCCGATCATCAGGAGGAAGCCCAGCGCCAGCATCACGATCGTCGGGTTCTTGTCGATGAAGCGGGCCAGCGGGTCGGCGGCGAGCAGCATCACCAGCACCGCGAAGACGACGGCGATGACCATGACCGGGATGTGGTCGGTCATGCCGACGGCCGTGATGATGCTGTCGATCGAGAAGACCAGGTCGAGCAGCAGGATCTGGAAGATCACGCCGCCGAAGGTCACGGCCGCCGCCGTTCCGCCGTCGAACATGTCGGGCCCGTGATTGGGGTCGACCTTGTGGTGGATTTCCTTGGTGGCCTTCCAGACCAGGAAGAGACCGCCGGCGATCAGGATGATGTCGCGCCAGGAGAAGGCCTTGCCGGCGATCGAGAACACCGGAGCGGTCAGCTGGACGATGAAGGCGACGGTCGAGAGCAGGCCGAGGCGCAGGATCAGCGCCAGGCCGATGCCGATCTTGCGGCCGCGCGAGCGCTGATGTTCGGGGAGCTTGTTGGTCAGGATCGAGATGAAGATCAGGTTGTCGATGCCGAGCACGACCTCCATCGCAATCAGTGCCCCGAGAGCCGCCCACACGGTGGGGTCGGCGGCTAGTATCATCAGGGCGTCCATTGAAACTCCGGCAGGATATCTGAGCGGCGCATTCCGGGACGGAGCGCGCTTCGGCTCTGGCCGAGATGGGCGGTCCGGCCGCCGATGCAAGGCGCTGCTGCCGAGCCGGGCATAAAAAAAGAGCCCCGAAGGGCTCTTTTCGTCGGGTTTTCGCTGGACTGCGCCGCTCAGGAAACCGGCGCACCCGGCTGCGGCTGCTGGTTCTGCAGCTCCTCGAGGCGCTGGCGATAGAGCTGGGCGAAATCGATCGGATCGATGTAGAGCGGCGGAAAGCCGCCATTGCGCACCGCGTCCGCAACGATCTGCCGGGCGAACGGGAAGAGCAGGCGGGGGCAGTCGATCATCACCACTGCGTGGAGCTGCTCCTGCGGCACGCCGAGGATGCGGAACACGCCGGCATAGCTCAGCTCGAAGGCGAACAGCGTCTCGTCGTTCGCGGTCGCCTTGCCTTCCAGCGTCAGGACCGCTTCGAACTCGGTCTCGCCCAGCGCGTTCGCGGTGACGTTGACCTGCAGGCCGATCTGCGGACCCTGCTGCTGCTGGCCGGTGAGCGAACGCGGCGCGTTCGGGTTCTCGAACGAGAAGTCCTTGATGTACTGGACAAGCGTGTTGAGGCTCGGCCCCTGCTGGTTGGCGTCGCCCGCGCCATTGCCGTTTTCGTTGGCCATAGGTCCCATCGTCTTCTGGCGGCCCTGACGGAAACTCCGCGCGCTGGCGGAAACTGTCCGCCGTGCCGCAAGCGCCGGACCCGCGTCGGCTATCATGGCGGCCGTGTTGGCACAAGCAAAGGCTCGGCGAGAACGCTTGTCGCAGCCGGGGGGTGGATGTTACGAGCCTCAGTCACCATATCCCGCCGGGAGATGGGCTGTGGTCACACGTCCGTCGTGCGATCGTATTTTCGAGGTTCGGATCAGCCGTCGATGCAAAATTTCGATATGACGACACTGGTCTTCCTGGCCCTGGCGGTTTTCGTCGCCTGGAAGCTGCGTTCCGTGCTTGGCCAGAAGACTGGACAAGAGAAACCGCCAGCCGATCCGTTCCAGCGGCGCGAGACGCCGCCACTGCGGCCCGACCAGGCGCCGCCGGCCGATGCGCGTCGCGACAATGTCATCCGCCTGCCCGGCGCCGCCAATGATTCGACCGACGCCGAGGTCCCCGACGCCGATCGCTGGAAGGACATCGCCCCGGCCGACTCGCCGATCATCGCCGGCATCGAGGAGATCGCCCGTCAGGAGCCCGGCTTCGATCCGCGTGGCTTCCTGGGCGGCGCCAAGGCCGCCTATGAGACGATCGTCACCGCTTTCGCCCGCGGCGACCGCAAGTTGCTGAAGGGGCTGCTCGCCAAGGAAGTCTATGAAGGCTTCGAGCAGGCGATCGGCGAGCGCGAGAAGCGCGGCGAGAAGGCCGAATCCAATTTCGTCTCGATCGACAAGGCCCAGATCACCGCCGTCGACGTCAAGGGCAAGACCGCCCAGGTCACCATCGCCTTCGTCTCGCAGCTGATCAGCGTCGTCCGCGATGCCCAGGGCAATGTCGTCGACGGCAGCGCCGACAGCGTCTCCGAGGTCAACGACGTCTGGACCTTCTCGCGTCAGCTCGGCAGCCGCGATCCGAACTGGCTGCTGGTCGCGACCGAATCGGCCGCGTGATCCGTGCTGCCGGTCTCGTTCTGGGGCTCTGGGCCGCAGGCGTATCGGCAGTGACCGCCAGCGCCCCACCGGTTCCCGTCGGCGCCCGCCTCGAGCCCGTCGCGGCCGGCGAGGTCGCCGGCTGGGCCCAGGATGACCAGCGCATCGTGCTGCGCCTGTTCGCGCAGGGCTGCGAGACCGACCCGCCTTTGCGCCAGGGCGTCAAGCCGCCGCCCGGTCTGCCCGCGCTCTGCACCGAGGCTGCAGCGCTGCTGAAGGCCGGCGAGCCCGATCGCGCCACGGCCCGCAAGTTCTTTGAAAGCCGCTTCTCGTTCTGGCGGGTCCGCCCGGCCGAGACGCCGCGCGGCTTCATGACCGGCTATTTCGAGCCGGAGTTCGAGGGCTCGCTGACACCGAGCGCCGCCTTCCCGACGCCTCTCTACGGCCGCCCCGCCGATCTGGTGACCAGGATGCCGGGCGATGCCTGGCCCGGCTTCGATCCGGCCCTGAGCTCGGCGCGGCGCGGCAAAAGCGGCCTCGAACCCTTTCCCGACCGCGCCGCGATCGAGGAGGGCGTGCTCGACGGTCAGGGGCTCGAAATCCTCTGGATGCGCGATCCGGTCGACCGCTTCGTGCTCCAGGTCCAGGGCTCCGGCCGGATCAGATTGCCCGACGGCACGGTGACGCGCCTGGTCTATGCCGGCCGCAACGGCCACCCCTATACTTCGCTCGGGCGCGAGCTCAGCCGCCGGGAGAGCATCCCGCCCGCCGAGATGACCATGGATCGGCTGGTCGCGCGGTTGAAGGCCGATGCCGGTTTCGCGCGCGAGCTGATCCGCCTGAACCGCTCCTTCGTCTTCTTCGCCCGCCGCGACGACCTTCCGCCGGACTCCGGGCCGATCGGCGCCGCCGGGCTGCCCCTGACGCCGCTGCGCAGCATCGCTGTCGACCGGACGGTCTGGCCCTATGGCACTCCTGCCTGGATCGCCGGCGAGATCCCGGACGGCACCGGCGGCTCGGAAGCCCTGTCGCGGCTCGTGCTGGCGCAGGATACCGGTTCGGCGATCATCGGCCCGGCGCGGGTCGATCTCTTCGTCGGTTCAGGTCTGCAGGCGGGCCATCGCGCCGGCCTGATCCGCCATCCCTTCGACCTGATCGTGCTCTGGCCGCGCGAGCGGGGGCGCTGAGGCGATGCCGCGTCGCCGTGGCAAATTGCTGTCCGAAGCCGAGATCGCGCTCTGGCGCCAGGTCGCGCGAACGGTGAAGCCCTTGCCCGGCCGCAAGCCGGTCGAGCCCGAGCCGGAGCTTCCGGCGCCGGTCCTGCCCGTGGAAGTTCCGGCGCCGGCCGTTGCTGCGCCGAGAACCATGACGCCGAAACCGGCGCAACCGCCGCTCGCACCACTGGAGCGGCGGCTACGCACCCAGCTTCGCCGCGGCCAGCAGGGCGTCGAGGCGGCGATCGACCTGCATGGCATGCGCCAGGACGAGGCCCATGCGGCACTGCGCGGCTTCCTGCGCGTGCAGCAGATGCGCGGCGCGAAACTCGTCCTGGTGGTGACCGGCAAGGGCGCCCCCGGCGGTTCCGGCTTCGGCACCGAACGCGGTGTGCTCCGCCGCAACGTCCCGCATTGGCTGAGCCTCGCCGATCTGCGCCCCCTCGTGCTGGGCTTCGACGAGGCCGAGCAGCGCCATGGCGGCTCAGGCGCGCTCTATATCCGCCTGCGCCGGTCTCGCGAGCCGCAGGCATGACGCCCTATGGCCGCCGGGTTCGCGAATTGCGCGCCGCGCGCGGCGTCACCCTGGGGCAGATGGCGCAGGCGCTCGGCGTCACCCCGGCCTATCTTTCGGCGCTCGAGCACGGCAAGCGCGGCCAGCCGACCTTCACCCTGATCCAGGGCGCGATCCATGTCCTCGGCGTCATCTGGGACGAGGCCGACGAGCTGATCCGTCTCGCCGATCTCTCGCATCCGCGCGTCACCGTCGATACCGCCGGGCTGGAGCCGGAGGCGACGCTGTTCGCCAACCGGCTCGCCCGTGAGATCGAATGGCTCGGCCCGTCCGATCTTGCGGCGCTTTCCTCGATCCTCGACAGCGCCGCCCGCCGCCGCGGCGGCGCTTGACCGGACCTGCGCCTAATGCGACACGCCCGCCCATCCCTCAACTTCCGGAATGCCTCATGACCTCAAAGCGCTACGACGTGCTCGCCCTCGGCAACGCCATCGTCGACGTCATCGCCACGGCCGAGGAGGATTTCCTTGTCAATCACGGGCTGGTCAAGGGCTCGATGGCTCTGATCGACGAGGCCCGCGCCGAGTCGCTCTATGCCGCCATGGGTCCTGGCAAGGTCATCTCCGGTGGTTCGGCCGCCAACACCATTGCCGGCCTCGCCTCCTTCGGCGGCAAGGGCGCCTTCATCGGCAAGGTCAAGGCCGACGAACTCGGCGGGCTCTACCGGCATGATCTGACCTCGCTCGGCGTCGCTTTCGACACGGCCGCCGCTTCGGATGGCCCGGCCACGGCCCGTTCCTTCATCATCGTCACGCCCGATGGCGAGCGCACGATGAACACCTATCTCGGCGCCTGCCAGGGCCTCTCCCCGGCCGATGTCGACGCGGCGACGGTCGAGAACGCCGACATCGTCTATCTCGAGGGCTATCTCTGGGATCCGCCGGCCGCCAAGGACGCCTTCCGCAAAGCCTCCGAGATCGCCCACAAGGCAGGCGGGCGCGTCGCCATCACGCTCTCGGATTCCTTCTGCGTCGACCGTTACCGCGGCGAGTTCCTCGGTCTGGTGCGCAACCGCATGGTCGATCTCGTTTTCGCCAATGAGCACGAGCTGAAGAGCCTCTACGAGACCGCCGATTTCGACACGGCGCTGGCGGCGCTGCGGGCCGAGAACGTGCTTGCCGTGGTCACCCGCTCGGAGAGCGGCGCGCTCGCCGTGACGCCGGACGGCATCGTCGCCGAGCCGGTCTTCCCGATCGAGCGTCTCGTCGACGCGACCGGCGCCGGCGATCTCTTCGCCGCGGGCTTCCTGTTCGGCCTGACCTCTGGCCGTGAGACGCGCGACTGCCTGCGGCTCGGCGCCCTCGCGGCAGCCGAGATCATCAGCCATGTCGGCGCCAGGCCGGATGTCGGCCTGAAGACGCTCGCCGGCAATAACGGCCTGCTCTGAGCCTCCGAACCACCCGCGTCATTGCGGGAAGTTCAGTGGAGAAAGAAAAGCCCGGATCGCGCGAGCGATCCGGGCTTTTTCATCAGGAGGCCTTGGCGGCGCTTCAGGCGGCGCGCTGCAGTCCGAGCGCGCCCCAGATCGCGCTGAGCGCCTGGACCAGCGTTTCGATGTCCTCGTCCGAATGCAGCGGTGTCGGCGTGATGCGCAGCCGCTCGGTGCCGCGCGGCACCGTCGGGTAGTTGATCGGCTGGACATAGAGCGCGAAGCGCTCGAGCATCTCGTCGCTGATCTGCTTGCAGCGCACGGCATCGCCGACCATCACCGGCACGATATGGCTGGGATTGGGCAGATGCGGGATGCCGGCCTCGTCGAGGCGCCGGCGCAGCGTCTGGACGCGGTCCTGCTGGCGCTCGCGCTCGACCGAGCTCGCCTTGAGATGGCGGATCGCGGCCAGCGCGCCGGCCGCGAGCGTCGGCGGCAGCGAGCTCGAGAAGATGAAGCCGGAGGCGAAGCTGCGGATATAGTCGCAGAGCGCGGCCGAGCCGGTGACGTAGCCGCCCATCACGCCGAAGGATTTCGCCAGCGTGCCCTCGATCAGGTCGAGCCGATGGGTCAGGCCGTCGCGCTCGCTGACGCCGCCGCCGCGCGGGCCGTAAAGGCCGACGGCATGGACCTCGTCGATATAGGTCATCGCCCCGAATTCCTCGGCGATGTCGCAGAAATCGGCGATCGGGGCGATGTCGCCATCCATCGAATAGACCGATTCGAAGGCGATCAGCTTCGGCCGGCCGGGATCCATCGCCTGCAGCTTGCGGCGCAGGTCGGCGGGGTCGTTATGGGCGAAGATCGCCTTGTCGGCGCGCGAATGGCGGATGCCCTCGATCATCGAGGCATGGTTCAGCGCATCGGTCAGGACGATGCAGCCCGGAATCCGCGAAGCGAGCGTCGAGAGCGAGGCCCAGTTCGACATGTAGCCGGAGTTGAACAGCAGAGCCGCTTCCTTGCCGTGCAGATCGGCGAGCTCGCGCTCGAGCAGGACATGGTAATGATTGGTGCCGGCGATGTTGCGCGTGCCGCCGGCGCCTGCGCCGCAGCCGTCGATCGCCTCGTGCATGGCGGCGAGCACCACCGGGTGCTGGCCCATGCCGAGATAATCGTTCGAGCACCAGACGGTGACCTCGCGCGGCCCGTCGCCGCCATGGAAGGTCGCGCGCGGAAACTTGCCGGCGCAGCGTTCCAGATCGGCAAAGACCCGGTAGCGGCCCTCCTTGCGGAGCTGGCTCAGCTCCTCGCGGAAAAAGCTCTCGAAATCCATCGCAACCTCCTGCGCCGCCACTCATTGTGCATTGCGCGCCGCAGGTAAAGGCGCAGCAATGTCGCGGTGGGCGCGAAAGCCCCGCACGCGCCCGGATCGGCCGGCAGGCCAGGCGCTGGCCGGCACGGCCGGAAACCAGCTTCCCATTTCGGGCGATCCGGTTCTAGATCGGCGTCTGATGAAACGGGGACTGGCCATGGCCGTATCGATCGACGGACGCACGCTGAAGGGCAAGCAGGTGGTGCGCGTCGCGCGCCCGGGTGCCTCGGGCCGTTTCGAGAAGGCGAACCTCGCCCCTGCGGCCCGCGCTGCCATCGCCGCGACGCGGGCGCATATCGACGCGCATTTCATGAACGACGAGGCACCGTTCATGTACTCCTTCAACACCGGCGTCGGCCTGTTCAAGGACCAGCGCGTGCTGATGTCGGAGATGACCGAATATCAGCGCAAGAGCGTCTATGCCCATGCCACCGGCGTCGGCGAGCCCTTCGCCGAGGACGTCACGCGCGCCACCATGCTGCTGCGCGCCAACGCCTTCGCCTCGAACTATTCCGGTCCGCAGGTCGAGCTCGTCGAGCGCCTGCTCGCCTGCCTGAATGCCGGGGTGCATCCGGTCATTCCGCAGAAGGGTTCGGTCGGCGCCTCCGGCGATCTTGCGCCGCTCGCCCATATGGCGGCGGCGGTCTGCGGCTTCGCCGAGGCCGAAGCGATCTACAAGGGCAGGCGCATGCCGGCCCGCGAGGCGCTGGCCAAGGCGGGGCTCCCGCCCGATTTCCCGCTCGGCGCCAAGGATGCCTCGGCCCTGATCAACGGCTCGACGGTCTCACTCGCGCTCGGTGTGCTCGCCAGCGAGGATGCCAAGCGCCTGATCAAGGCCGCCGATATCGCCCTCGCACTCTCGCTCGAGGCGATGCGCGGCGAGCTCGCCGCCTTCGACCCGCGCGTCCATGCCGCGCGCCCGCATCCCGGCCAGGCACTGGTTGCGCGCAACCTGCTGAAGCTGACGCAGGGCTCGCAGCGCTGCTCGGCCTCGGCGCGCGAGACGATCTATCCCGACGAGATCGGCCGCACGCCGGGCAAGCCGCCGGCGCCGCGCGTCCAGGACGTCTACTCGCTGCGCTGCGCCCCGCAGGTCCATGGCCCGGCCCGCGAGGCACTGGACTATGTCTCGCGCATCATCGCGACCGAGACCAATTCGGCGACCGACAACCCGCTGATCTTCCCCGAGGGCGAGGGCTACAAGGTGATCTCGGGCGGCCATTTCCACGGCCAGTATGTGGCGCAGGCGATGGATCTGCTCGCCATCGCCATGACCGATCTCGGCTCGATCTGCGAGCGCCGCCTCGCAAGGCTGATCGACCCGACGCTGAGCTACGGCCTGCCGCGCAACCTGCTCGCCGGCAAGCGCGGGCTGAACACCGGTTTCGCCACCGTGCAATGCTCGATGTCGGCGCTGGTGATGGAGAACCGCTCGCTCTCCTCGCCCGGCTCGGTCGATTCGATCCCCGGCAAGTCGAACGCCGAGGACCATGTCTCGAACTCGACCTGGTGCGGCCGCAAGGCGCGAACGGTGGTCGAGAATGTCGAGATGATCATCGCCGGCGAGATCCTGATGGCCTGCCAGGCGCTGTCGCTGATCGCCGAGACCGCCAAGGCTCATCCGCTCGGCAAGGGCACGCAGGCGGCGCTGGAAGCCGTCCGCGAGACGATCCCGCCGGCACTCGACGGCGACCGCTGGTACGCCGCCGAGATGAACCAGGCGACGGCGCTGGTGCGCTCCGGCGCGATCGTCGAGGCGGTGGAGGCGGCGGTCGGGGCGCTGGAGTAGGCGTCGTCTTCTGACGCGCGTCATGCTCGGCCTTGCGCCGAGCATCTCAGTACCGAGGAGGCTCCAGCCGGCGCCTTCTCGTCATGAGATTCTCGGGTCTGCGCTCCGCTCCGCCCGAGAATGACGCCTCCTAGTACAGCGTCGCCTTGACCCGTTCCGGCAGCGCCTTGTCATAAGCCTCGCCGTCGAAGGTCTCGACGGCAGGGGTACGCGCCGTGATCTCGCGCAGGATCGTGCCGGCGCTGGGCAGGCTACCCTTCGCGACCCGCGCCTCGGAGTTCCAGAGATCGGCCCGGACGACCGCGCGCGAGCACTGGAAGTAGACCGACTCGACCGCGACGACGATGACGCAGGCCGGCAGCTTGCCGGCCATTTCGAAGCGCGCGCAGAGCTCGGGATCGGTCGAAAGCGTCGCGGTGCCGTTGACGCGCAGCGTTTCGCCGTAACCGGGGATCAGAAAGAGCATTCCGATTCGATTGTCGAACAGGATATTCTTCAATGAATCCAGACGGTTATTGCCTCTTCGGTCGGGAATCAGGAGCGTTTTCGCGTCGCTGACCGCAACAAAGCCCGGCAGATCCCCGCGCGGCGAGCAATCCAGCCCCTCCGGACCGTTGGTCGCGAGCACGAAAAACGGCGAGGCTGCGATCAGCGCCGCATAGTTCGCGTCGACGTGATCGATCTCCTTGATGCGCGAGGCCGGGGCGATCTGCGTCGGGTAGGCGCTGGCGAGCGCGTCGAGGGAGGTGATGCGGTGCTCGGCAGCCATGGTGGTCTCCGGATTCGATAAGTCTAGACTATAGCGGGTCTGGCGAGGAAGCTAGGCCATGCCGCGTCCGCTCCGAGCCACGTCGTCATCTCGTAAGCGCTGCAGAAAAGAAAACGCCCCCGCATCCTGCGATGCGGGGGCGTCCTGATTCACGTGAAACGCGTTGGGCGCTTCAGCCTCAATCGGCCTGCTGCTTTTCGCGGCTCTTCTCGGCGTCGCGCTGGGCCTTCAGCTTCTCGGTGAGGTCCTCGCCGGTCTGCTGGTCGACGACCTTCATCGACAGGCGGATCTTGCCGCGGTCGTCCTGGCCGAGGAACTTGACCTTGACCTTGTCGCCTTCCTTGACGACGTCCGAGACCTTCTGGACGCGGGCCGCGGCCAGCTCCGAGATGTGGACGAGCCCGTCCTTGGCGCCGAAGAAGTTCACGAAGGCGCCGAACTCCATGATCTTCACGACGGTGCCGTCATAGATCATGCCGACTTCGGCTTCCGAGACGATCGACTTGATCCACTTGATCGCCGCTTCGATCGACTTGCCGTCGGCCGAGGCGATCTTGATGGTGCCGTCGTCCTCGATGTTGACCTTGGCGCCGGTCTTCTCGACGATCTCGCGGATGACCTTGCCGCCGGAGCCGATGACTTCGCGGATCTTGTCGACCGGGATCTTCATCGTCTCGATACGCGGGGCATACTCGCCGAGCTGGCCGCGCGCCACCGACAGCGCCTTGTTCATCTCAACGAGGATGTGGTCGCGACCGCCCTTGGCCTGCTCGAGGGCGACCTTCATGATCTCCTCGGTGATGCCGGCGATCTTGATGTCCATCTGCAGCGAGGTGATGCCCTCGGCCGTGCCGGCCACCTTGAAGTCCATGTCGCCGAGATGGTCCTCGTCGCCGAGGATGTCGGAGAGCACCGCGAAGCGCTCGCCTTCCAGGATCAGGCCCATGGCGATGCCCGCGACCGGTGCCTTCAGCGGCACACCGGCATCCATCAGGGCAAGCGAGGTGCCGCAGACGGTGGCCATCGAGGAGGAACCGTTCGACTCGGTGATCTCCGAGACGACGCGGATCGTGTAGGGGAATTCCGCCTTGGCCGGCAGCATCGGGCGAATTGCGCGCCAGGCGAGCTTGCCATGGCCGATTTCGCGACGGCCGGGCGAACCCATGCGGCCAGCTTCACCCACCGAATAGGGAGGGAAGTTGTAGTGCAGCAGGAAGGTCTCCTTGTAGGTGCCTTCCAGCGAGTCGATGTACTGCTCGTCATCGCCGGTGCCGAGCGTGGTCACGACCAGCGCCTGGGTCTCGCCGCGGGTGAACAGCGCCGAACCGTGGGTGCGCGGCAGGATGCCCGCTTCCGCCACGATCTTGCGGACGGTCTTCAGGTCGCGCCCGTCGATGCGGACGCCGTCGTCGAGGATGGTCCAGCGCACGACCTTGGCCTGGGCTTCCTTGAACTGGCCGCCGACCTGCTCCTTGGTGAAGCTGGTCTTGCCGTCCGGCTCGGCCGAGACGAGCGCCTGGACCTTGGCCTTGGCGGCGTCGAGGGCCTTGTAGCGCTCGGCCTTGGTGGTGATCTTGTAGGCGGCGCGCAGATCGGCATCCACCAGCTTGAGAACCGCGTCGAGCACGACCGAATTGTCGGCAGGCACGTAGTCGCGCGGCTCCTTGGCGGCCTTCTCGGCCAGGCGGATGATCGCGTCGATCACCGGCTGGAAGTGCTTGTGGCCGAACATCACGGCGCCGAGCATGATCTCTTCCGAGAGCTGCTTGGCTTCCGACTCGACCATCAGCACGGCGTCGGGCGTCCCGGCGACGACGAGGTCGAGCTCCGATTCCTTGATCTCGTCGACCAGCGGGTTGAGCTTGTAGGCACCGTCGAAATAGCCGACGCGGGCGGCGCCGACCGGGCCCATGAAGGGCACGCCGGAGAGCGTCAGCGCGGCGGAGGCGGCGACCATCGCGACGATGTCGGGATCGTTCTCGAGGTCATGCTGCAGCACGGTGCAGACGACCTGCGTCTCGTTGCGGTAGCCAGCGACGAAGAGCGGACGGATCGGCCGGTCGATCAGGCGCGAGACCAGCGTCTCCTTCTCGGTCGGGCGGCCTTCGCGCTTGAAATAGCCGCCGGGAATGCGGCCGGCGGCGAAGGTCTTTTCCTGGTAGTTCACGGTCAGCGGGAAGAAGTCGATCCCGGCCTTGGGCTCCTTGGCGGAGACGACGGTCGCGAGCACGACGGTCTCGCCATAGGTGGCGAGCACGGCGGCGTCAGCCTGGCGGGCGATCTTGCCGGTTTCGAGCACGAGCTTGCGCCCGCCCCAGATCAGCTCTTCGGTTTGGATGTCGAACATGGATTTTCTTTCGGTCGGATGCGACCCGCCCGGCGCCCTTTGGCCCATGGGCAAGACGGCAAAACGCTCGGTCGTACAGCTTGCCGCGCCCGAGCGCTCGGCGATCCTGCCATGGACGTCGGCGACGCCCGGTGGATCATGCGGAAAGCCGCCCCATGCGGCTGCCGCACTGAGAAGGGTAATGCCGCACCATTGCGGCCGGCCCCTTGAAGAACCGCCCGGAGCGGCGAGGCACCGGGCGGGAATTCATCTGTCGATCAGCGGCGGATGCCGAGCTTCTCGATCAGCGTGCGATAGCGGCCTTCGTTCTTGCCCTTCAGATAGTCGAGCAGCGAACGGCGCTGGGAAACCATCTTGAGCAGGCCACGGCGCGAATGGTTGTCCTTGTGATGGGACTTGAAGTGGCCGGTCAGGTTGTTGATGCGCTCCGTCAGGATCGCGACCTGGACTTCCGGCGAGCCGGTGTCGTTCGGCTTGGTGGCGTGCTCTTTCATGAGCGCGGTCTTGCGCTCGGCAGTAATCGACATCGTGTTTTCCTTCGGTTCGAATGTTGATCTGGCGGGCCTTAGCCGGGATGTCGTCCAGCAGGGTCCGAAACCCGCACCGCCTCATCGCGGAGGGATGCGCGGCCAGCGCTAGGGCCGGTTGGCTGCGGCATATACACGAAAACGCTGGAAAGGCTAGCGCTGCGCGCTGGAACCTGCGCCGGCCCCGCTGGTTGAGTCGCAAAGCCAGTCATCACCCGGGGTCGAAGACCATGCGCCTCTTGCCGAAGGACCGCCTCATCGCCGCGCTCGGGGTCCAGCTCCGGGCCGAGCGCGAAACTCGCGATGCCCTGCGTGACGTCATCGCCAACGGCCAGGCCGATCGCGAGGTCCTGCTCGCCATCCTCGCCGATCCGGTGCCGGTCGTCACCAGCGACGAGTTGGCCCGCGCCGAGGCCTGGCTGCGCGATCTGCCGCCGGCCCTGCCGCGCCGGCCTGCCCTGAGGGCGGCCTGATGGCCCCGCGCCCGGCCTGGAAGGGCTATCTCAAGCTCTCGCTGGTCTCCTGCGCCGTCGAACTGACCTCGGCGACCGACCATAGCGAGAAGGTCTCCTTCCGCATCATCAACCGCAAGAGCGGCAACACCGTCCGCCGACAATATGTCGACAGCGTCAGCGGCAAGCCGGTCGACCCTGACGACGAGGTCAAGGGCTACGAGATCGACGGCGATCAGTATCTGCTGGTCGAGGAGGACGAGATCGACGCCGTCCAGATCGAGAGCTCGCATACGCTGTCGATCGAGAACTTCGTCGATCGCGCCGACATCCCGCAGATCTATTTCGACCAGCCTTATTATCTCAGCCCCTCCGACGAGGTTTCGGAGGAGGCTTTTGCCGTGATCCGTGAGGCGATGGCCAAGCAGAACAAGGCCGGCATCGCCCGGATCGTGCTCTACCGCCGCGAGCGGCCGGTGATGATCGAGCCCTTCGGCAAGGGGCTGCTGCTGACGACGCTGCGCTACGACAAGACCGTCCGCCAGCCGGACGAGGTCTTCGACGGGCTGCACAAAGGCAAGCTCGATCAGGAACTCGTCGAGCTCGCGACCCATATCATCGCCAAGAAGCAGGCCGCTTTCGACCCGAGCGGCTTCGAGGATCGTTATGAGGAGGCGCTGATCGCCCTGATCCAGGCCAAGCGCAAGGGCAAGAAGCCACCGGTCGCCAAACCGGCCGAGCGGCCGGCCAATGTCGTCAACCTCTTCGACGCGCTGAAGAAGAGCCTGGCCGGCGAGGATGGCGCAAAGCCCGCCGAGAGCGCGCGCAACTCCGGAGGACCGGCGAGGAAGACCGGTGCAGCTAAGGCCGCCAAGGCCAAGAAGAGTGCTTGAGCAGGCTGGAGGGCGTCATGGCCGATCTCGACCTCTACCGGTCCAAGCGCGACTTTTCACGCACGCGGGAGCCCAAGGGCGCTGCCGCTCGCCGCAGGAAGGCGCAGGCCGGTGGCGCCTTCATCGTCCACAAGCATGCGGCGCGGCGGCTGCATTACGATCTCCGGCTTGAACATGACGGCGTGCTCTGGTCCTGGGCCGTAACGCGCGGGCCAAGCCTCGATCCCGAGGAGAAGCGTCTCGCCGTCCATGTCGAGGACCATCCGCTCGAATATGGCGGCTTCGAGGGCACGATTCCCCAGGGGCAGTACGGCGCCGGCTCGGTCATCATCTGGGACGAGGGCCGCTGGCAGCCGGAGGGAGATCCGGTGCATGGCATGGCGAAGGGTCATATCGCCTTCGCGCTCGAGGGCCACAAGCTTGCCGGCCGCTGGCATCTCGTCCGGCTGAAGCCGCGCAAGGCCGAGAAGCGCGACAACTGGCTGCTGATCAAGGTCGAGGACGAGGCTGCAAGCAGCGACGAGGACATCCTCGAAACCGCCCCGGATTCGGTGAAATCCGGCCGGAGCGTCGAGGAGATCGGCGAGGATGGCGACGCTGCGACCTGGCCGCGAACCAAGCGCCCGGGTGCGGCGGCGGGCAAGAGACCGGCTTCGAAGGCAAGGGCCGCGAAACCAGGCGCCGCAGACCTGCCCGGTGAGCCGCTGCCGCGCTTCGTAAAGCCCTGCCTTGCCACCTTGCAGGAGAAGCCTCCAACCGGCGAGAACTGGCTGCACGAGGTCAAGTTCGACGGCTACCGCCTGCAGGCGCGGCTTTCCGACGGCAAGGTCAGGCTGCTGACCCGCACCGGACTGGATTGGACCGAACGTTTCGGCGAGGGCGTCGTCGCGGCATTGGCCGCGCTGCCTGCCGAGACGGCCCTGATCGACGGCGAGGCGGTGGTGCTCGCCGAGAACGGAATTTCCTCCTTTTCCGCATTGCAGACGGCGCTCTTCGAGGAAAAGACCGAGAATCTCGTCTTCTTCGCCTTCGACCTGCTGCATCTCGACGGGCAGGACCTTCGGGCTGAACCGCTGCTCGCCCGCAAGGAGCGTCTGGAGGCATTGTTTCAGGCGGCCGAGCCGGAAGCGCCGCTGCGCTATTCCGAGCATTTCGTCGAACCCGGCCAGACCATGCTGCGCCATGCCTGTCGGATGGGCCTGGAAGGCGTGATCTCGAAGCGCGCCGACGCACCTTATCGCAGCGGCCGCGGCCGCGACTGGGTCAAGTCGAAATGCACCCAGCGCCAGGAGTTCGTCATTGCCGGCTATGTGCCGTCGCAGAGCTCGCGCGGCCAGCTCGGTTCGCTGGTCCTCGGCTATCATGAGGATGGCGAGCTGAAGCCGGCCGGCCGTGTCGGCACCGGCTTTACCCGCAAATCCGCCGCGGAGCTCAAGAAGCGGCTCGATGTCCTCAGGAGGCAGGAAGCGCCTTTCGAGGGGGCCGCCGGACGCGAGCGCGGCATCGTCTGGGCCCGGCCGGACCTCGTCGCCGAAATCAGTTTCGGCGCCTGGACCGCCTCGAAGACGCTGCGCCATGCCAGCTTCCTCGGCCTGCGCGAGGACAAGCCGGCTGCAGAGGTGGTGGCGGAAAAGCCGCTTGCCGCTGCCGGCAAGGACGAGGAACGGCAAAAGCCTGCGCCGAAACCGGCGAGGCGCGCTGCTGCCGCGGAGACCGAGGTGAAGCTGAGCAATCCGCAAAAGCCGCTCTGGCCCGATATCGGCCTGACCAAGCAGGGCCTGCTCGATTATTATGCCAGCGTCTGGGAGCGCATGGCGCCCTTCGTCACTGAGCGCCCGCTCAGCCTGCTGCGCGCGCCTGATGGCATCGCCGGCCAGGTCTTCTTCCAGAAGCATGCCGGAGCCGGCCTGCACAAAGCGGTTGCCCGGATGCGCGACAAGGATGGCGAGGAATTGCTCTTCATCCGCGATTTCGACGGGCTGGCCGCGCTGGTCCAGCTCGGCACGGTCGAGATCCATCTCTGGGGGGCGAAGGCGGATACGGTCGAGACACCGGACCAGGTCATCTTCGACCTCGATCCCGACAAGGGCGTGCCGGTCGAGCGGGTACGCGAGGCAGCACTAGCGGTGCGCGAGCGGCTGGCGGAACTCGGCTTCGAGAGCTTCCTGAAGACCTCCGGCGGCAAGGGCTTCCATGTCGTCATGGCGCTGAAGCCCAGGGCCGGCTGGGACGAGGTCAAGAGCTTCGCCCGCGACTTCGCCAAGGCGATGGAGCAGGCCGAGCCGAAGCTCTACACCGCGACCCTCTCGAAGAAGGCGCGCAAGGGCCGGATCTTCATCGACTATCTCCGCAATGGCCGCGGCGCGACCGCGATCGCGCCGTTCTCGACGCGAGCCCGCTCCGGCGCGGCGGTCGCGATGCCGGTCGCCTGGGAGAGCTTGGCGGAAGGCCTTGCGCCGGACGCCTTCAAGGCGCCGGAGGTGATGGAGAACGGCCCGCCAGCGGATGCCTGGAACGGCTTCTTCACGCCGAAGCGGGCGCTGAAGGGCGGCTGATCAGGCGCCGGTTTCGCCGCGGTCATAGCGGCGCTGCGCTTCCTCGACCGCGCCGATATGGGCTTCGGCCCAGAGCGTCAGCGCCTGCACCGTCCCGGCGAGCGTTCGGCCCAGCGGCGTCAGCGAATACTCGACCGTGACCGGCACCGTCGCGAAAGCCCGGCGGCTGATCAGCCCGTCACGCTCCAGGCTCTTCAGCGTCTGCGACAGCATCTTTTGCGAGATGCTGTCGATCCGCCGGCGCAATTCGTTGAAGCGCAGCGTTTCCTGCTCCAGCAGGATCAGGATCAGCACCGCCCATTTGTCGCCGATCCGGTCGAGCACGCGCCGGGTCGGGCATTGGGCGTTAAACGGGTCGGGGCGCTGCAGCATGGCGGTTTCCGGCAGGTGACCTTGTGGCGCGAAAGTGCCTTCTTGAGCGAAAATCGCATAGGCGCCATCTGGTGTCCATCGGGATGCAGGTTCCCATCGGATACCAAGGAGGCTTTCATGAACATCGCTCTGATCGGCGCCACCGGCTTCATCGGCTCGCGCCTGCTCGCTGAACTCGCCCGCCGCGGTCACGAGGTCACCGCCATCGTCCGCAATCCGGAAAAGGTGCCGGCTTCGGCCGGCGTGACCGCCAGGAAGGGTGACGTCTTCGATCGCGACGCTCTCGCTACCCTGCTTGCCGGCCATGATGCCGTGATCAGCGCGGTGCACTTCTCCGCCAGCGATCCGGCGGTGCTGCTGGCCGCCGTCAAGCAGTCCGGCGTGAAGCGCTATCTCGTCGTCGGCGGCGCCGGCAGCCTCGAGGTCGCGCCGGGCGTGAAGCTGTTTGACACCAGGGAATTCCCGGCGATCTATCTCGACGAGGCCAGGAAGGGCGGTGCCTATCTCGAGCTGCTGAAGGCGGAACCGGCACTCGACTGGAGCTTCCTCTCGCCTTCGGCGCTGATCCAGCCCGGCGAGCGCACCGGAAAGTTCCGCCTCGGCAAGGACCAGCTGCTGGCCGATGCCAATGGCCGCAGCGCGATCTCGGCCGAGGACTATGCGGTCGCGCTCGTCGACGAGCTGGAAAAGCCGGCCCATTCGCGCCAGCGTTTCACCGTCGGCTACTGAAAAGGCGCTGCGGGGGCCGGTCAGGGGCCTTTCGAACCTGGTCGGAGCCCTGTGGTCGTCCCGGGCGACCGTAGGGAGACCCGGGACCCATGCCTGAAGATCACTCGGGAAGGCTCCGGCATGGATCCCGGATCGGCGCGGCAAAGCCGCTTGTCCGGGATGACGCGTGGCTTTTCCCGAGAGCAGTCCCGCTTTCGTTCAGAGCAGTCCGCGCTTGGCGAGATTGCGCATCAGATGCGAGGCGCCGAAGCTCCAGGGTTCGCATTCGTCGGTGCGGCGCATGCAGTTGACCAGCGCCCCGAGTTCGGGCGCGGCGATGGTGACGACGTCGCCGTATTTATGGGTGAAGCCGCCGCCCGGCGCATCGCGATCCTGGATCGGGGCGAACATCGTGCCGAGATAGAGCGCCGCGCCGTCCGGATAGTGGTGGTGCGGGTTGAGCATCTGGGCGGCGAGGTCGGCCGGGTCGCGGCTGATCTTGGCAATCGAGGAGGCGCCCTCGAGCTTGAAGCCATCCTCGCCCTCGACGGTCAGCGTCACCGTGGTCTTGCGGACATGGTCGAGCGAGAAGCCGGCATCGAAGAAGCGGATGAACGGGCCGATCGCCGCCGCCGCATTATTGTCCTTGGCCTTGCCGAGCAGCAGCGCCGAGCGGCCCTCGACATCGCGCAGGTTGACGTCGTTGCCGAGGCTGGCGCCGACGATCCGGCCGTCGGAAGCGACGATCAGCACGATCTCGGGCTCGGGATTGTTCCAGGTCGAGGTCGGATGCAGCCCGGCATCGGCGCCGGTACCGACCGCCGAGAGAGGCTGGCCCTTGGTGAAGATCTCGGCATCGGGGCCGATGCCGACCTCGAGATACTGGCTCCAGGCGTTCTGGGCGATCAGCACCTCCTTCAGGCGCATCGCCTCGGCCGAGCCCGGCTTCAGCTTGGAGAGATCGTCGCCGATCAGCTTGCCGATTTCGCCGCGGATCGTCGCGGCGGCGGCCGGGTTGCCGCGCGCCTTCTCCTCGATGACGCGCTCCAGCATCGAGACCGCGAAGGTCACCCCGGCGGCCTTGACCGCTTGCAGGTCGACCGGCGCCAGCAGCCAGGGCTTGCCGGCATTGCGGCCTTCGGCCGGCGTGTTGGCCAGGATCTCGGCGAGGCTGCCGACCCGCTCGCCCTTTGCCGCAGCGAGCGCCGCAGCCGGATCGCTGCTCTCGCAGAGATCGCGCATCGTCGCGAAGGCGGCGCTGATGTCGATGAGGTCATCGCCGCGCAGGATGACGACGGACGGGCCGCCGAGTTCGGGACGCCAGACCCGGCCGGCCAGCGCGGCGCGAGCGGCATCGGCCGGCAAGGTGTTGGCGGGCGTGAGCGAAAGCATCGGCATCGGTATCGGATCCATTCGGAGGGGCATGCAGGCCGGGCAGAACAGCCGCTTCCGCATAATTGTGCAAGAGCCGGGAGCTGCTTCCATCGCAGGGCGGCGATGTCATCGTTTTGTCATTGAAACGTCGCCCCGGCTTCATGCTAGCTTGCGCACCAACGACAAGAGCCGCCTGCGCCGCATCGCAGGGCGGGAAGGGAGAATGCCATGACCGTAAAACTGACGACGCTTGCTTCGGTGGCCGCCTTCGCGATGGCCGCGGCCTCGCCGGCCCTGGCCCAGACCGAGATCCAGTGGTGGCACGCGCTGACCGGCGCCAACAACGACGTGGTCGTCAAGCTGGCCGAAGAGTTCAACGCCTCGCAGAAGGACTACAAGGTCGTCGTCGCCTATAAGGGCTCCTATCCGGACACGCTGAACGCCGGCATCGCCGCCTTCCGCGCCGGCAACGCCCCGCACATCCTCCAGGTCTTCGAGGTCGGCACCGGCACGATGATGTCGGCCAAGGGCGCGGTGAAGCCCGTGCACGAGCTGATGAAGGACGCCGGCGAGACCTTCGATCCGAAGGCCTATCTGCCGGCGATCACCGGCTACTACTCGACGCCCAAGGGCGAGATGCTCTCCATGCCGTTCAACTCGTCGAGCATGGTGATGTGGTACAACAAGGACGCCTTCAAGAAGGCGGGCCTCAACCCCGACGCGCCGCCGAAGACCTGGCCGGAAGTGTTCGAGGCCGGCAAGAAGCTCAAGGCCGCGGGCTTCGACAAATGCGGCTTCACCAATGCCTGGGCGACCTGGGCCAATATCGAGCAGTTCGGCGCCTGGCACAACATCCCGCTGTCGACCAAGGTCAACGGCATGGAGGGCTTCGATGCGGTCCTCAACTTCAACAAGAACCCGATCTTCCTGAAGCACTGGACCAACCTGGCCGAGCTGCAGAAGGACAAGACCTACGACTATTCCGGCCGTACCAACACCGGCGAAGGCCGCTTCACTTCGGGTGAATGCCCGATCATGCTGACCTCCTCGGGCTTCTTCGGCAACGTCAAGGCGAACGCCAAGTTCGACTGGGCCAATGCCGCGATGCCGTATTATCCGGAGGCCGCCGGCGCGCCGCAGAACTCGATCATCGGCGGTGCCTCGCTCTGGGTCATGGGCGGCAAGAAGGCCGAGGAATACAAGGGTGTCGCCAAGTTCTTCACCTTCCTCTCCAATGTCGATCGCCAGGTGAAGCTGCACACCGAATCCGGTTACCTGCCGATCACCAAGGCCGCCTATGAGAAGGTCAAGGCTTCGGGCTTCTACAAGGACAAGCCCTATCTCGAGACCCCGATCCTCGAGCTCAACAACAAGGAGCCGACCGACAACTCCAAGGGGCTGCGTTATGGCAGCCTGGTCCAGATCCGCGACATCTGGTCGGAGGAGCTGGAGGCGGCGCTGAACGGCCAGAAGACGCCGCAGGCGGCGCTCGATGCCGCTGCCGAGCGTGGCAACCAGATGCTGCGCCAGTTCGAGCGCACGGCCAAGTAAGGCCGATGACCGGAGGCCGGGACCTGCGTCCCGGCCTTTCTTCCTGCCAGGGCGGCCGATGCAGAAATATGCTCACTTCAAGGGCCTGACGATCCCGCTGCTGCTGCTTTTGCCGCAGCTCGCGATCACGGTCGTCTTCTTCTACTGGCCGGCGAGCCAGGCGGTCTGGCAGAGCTTCCTGCTGCAGGATGCGTTCGGCATCTCGACCGAGTTCGTCTGGTTCGAGAACTATCGCCAGCTGTTCGCCAGCCCGGAATACTACAAGGCGCTGATCAACACCGCGATCTTCTCGACCTTCGTCGCGGTGCTGTCGCTGTCGATCGCCCTGCTCTTCGCGGTGATGGCCGATCGGGCGATCCGCGGCGCCGAGATCTACAAGACCCTGCTGATCTGGCCCTATGCGGTGGCGCCCGCCATCGCCGGCGTGCTCTGGATCTTCATGTTCGATCCCTCGCTCGGCATGCTGGCGCGCGGCCTGCGCAGCCTCGGCATCGCCTGGAATCCGCGGCTCGACGGCACCGACGCGATGACCCTGGTGATCATGGCCGCGACCTGGAAGCAGATCAGCTACAACTTCCTGTTCTTCCTCGCCGGGCTGCAGTCGATCCCGAAGAGCGTGATCGAGGCCGCGGTGATCGACGGTGCCCGGCCGATGCGCCGCTTCTGGACGATCATTTTCCCGCTGCTCTCGCCGACCACCTTCTTCCTGCTGGTGGTCAACCTCGTCTACGTCTTCTTCGACACTTTCGGCATCATCGACACGGTCTCGGGCGGCGGGCCTTCGGGCGCCACCACCACCCTGGTCTACAAGGTCTTTTCCGACGGTAAGGGCGGCTCCGACCTCGGCGGCTCGGCGGCCCAGTCGGTGATCCTGCTGATCATGGTGATCGGCATGACCGCCATCCAGTTCCGCTTCATCGAGCGCAAGGTGAACTATTGATGGCCTCCGTGCTCTGGCAGGAACTCACCGCCGAGGAACTGCGCGCCAAGGCGGCGAACGACGCCGTCGTGGTGCTCCCCGTCGCCTCGATGGAGCAGCACGGGCCCCATCTCGCCGTCGGCGTCGACACCGTGCTCTGCGGCGCCGTCTGCAAGCTTGCGGCCGAGCGCGCCGGTGATCTCGACATCGTCGTCGCGCCGACGCTGTGGTGCGGCATGGCCGAGCACCACATGGCCTTCGGCGGCACCTTCACCTTCGACATCCCGACCTATCGGGCCGTGCTGCTTTCGCTGCTGAAGAGCCTGGAACGGCATGGCTTCCACCGCGTGCTGATCGTCAACGGCCATGGCGGCAACATCGCAGCGCTGTCGGCCTTCCTGCCGGATTTTGCCCGCGAGACCTCGCTCTCGATCCGGGCGACGACCTATTTCCTACTGGCGCAGGAGGAGATGGCGCCGTTCATGGAGGACCAGACCAGCGTCATGCATGCCTGCGAGGTCGAGACGGCGATGATGATGGCGATCGCGCCCGATCTCGTCCGCGGCGATCGCTTGCCTGAAGCCTTCGGCATGCGTGATGCCGACCCGGCGGCGCTGATGCGGCCGACGGTGGCGCGCTATCGCCCCTTCCGCGAGATGACCGAGACCGGGGTGATCGGCGACGCCCGCAAGGCGACGCCACAGAAGGGCCGCGACTTCCTGGATGCGGCGGCGGACGCTTTGGCGAAGCTGCTGCGTGAGCGCGGAGGGCAGGGCTGATGGTCGAGGACCGCCGTCTGGGCGACGCGATCGCCTATCTCATCCTGACGATCGGCGTGCTGATCGTCGCCTTCCCGGTCTGGCTGACCTTCGTCGCCTCGACCTGGGACAACGCCACCATCATCAACGGCCAATTGCCGCTCTATCCCGGGCCGTATCTGTTCGAGAACTATTACCGCATCCTCTTCGTCGGCACCTCCGGCACGACCCGCGAGCCGGTGGCGGGGATGATGTTCAACTCCTTCGTGATGGCGATGGCGATCGCGCTCGGCAAGATCTTCATCTCGGTGCTCTCGGCCTATGCCATCGTCTATTATCGCTTCCCGTTCCGGATGGCGGCCTTCTGGATCATCTTCGTCACGCTGATGCTCCCCGTCGAGGTCCGCATCTTCCCGACCTTCAAGGTCGTCTCCGATCTGCGGATGCTCGACACCTATCAGGGCCTTGCCGTGCCGCTGATCGCGTCGGCCACCGGCACCCTGCTGTTCCGGCAGTTCTTCATGACGATCCCCGATGAGTTGCTCGAGGCCTCGAAGATCGACGGCGCCGGGCCGTTCAAGTTCTTCAAGGATACGGTCTGGCCGCTCTCGCTCACCACCATCGCGGCGCTGTTCGTCATCCAGTTCATCTATGGCTGGAACCAGTATCTCTGGCCGTTGCTGGTCACCACCAAGGATTCGATGCAGACCATCGTCATCGGCATCCGCAAGATGATCGTCACCTCCGATGCGCTGACTGAATGGCAGCTCGCCATGGCGACCGCCATGCTGGCGATGCTGCCGCCGGTCTTCGTCGTCATCGTCATGCAGAGGCTCTTCGTGAAGGGCCTCGTGGAAACCGAGAAGTAAGCGCGCCGATGGCTCAGGTCACGCTCAGCAACGTCAAGAAGGTCTATGCCGGCGGCATCGAGGCGGTGAAGGGCGTCTCCTTCGACATCCCCGATGGCGGCTTCTGCGTCCTCGTCGGGCCGTCCGGCTGCGGCAAGTCGACCCTTTTGCGCATGGTCGCGGGGCTGGAGACGATCTCGGCCGGCGAGGTCGCGATCGGCGAGCGCGTCGTCAACCAGATCGAGCCGGCCGACCGCGACATCGCCATGGTCTTCCAGAACTACGCGCTCTATCCGCATATGAGCGTCTACGACAACATGGCCTATGGCCTGCGCAATCGCGGCACCCCCAAGGACGAGATCGAGAAGCGCGTCGCCGAGGCGGCCCGCATCCTCGCCATCGAGCCCTTCCTGCAGCGCCGGCCGCGCCAGCTCTCGGGCGGCCAGCGCCAGCGCGTCGCCATGGGCCGCGCGATCGTGCGCAAGCCTCAGGTCTTCCTGTTCGACGAGCCGCTCTCCAATCTCGATGCCAAATTGCGCGTGCAGATGCGCGTCGAGATCAAGAAGCTGCAGCGCGCGCTCGGCGTCACCGCGATCTACGTCACCCATGACCAGGTCGAGGCGATGACGCTTTCCGACAAGCTCGTGGTGATGAATGGCGGCCAGGTCGAGCAGATCGGCGTGCCCTCCGAGGTCTATCGCAAGCCGGCGAGCCGGTTCGTTGCGACCTTCATCGGCTCGCCGCCGATGAACCTCTTGCCCGGCACGGTCGACGGGCCGGGCATCGTCGCGCTTGGCGAGGCGATCCTGCAGGCCCAAGACATGCAGGAGGATCTCGCGCCGGGGACCGCGGTCGAGATCGGCCTGCGGCCCGAGGATGTCGAGATCGCCTCGGAAGGGGCGGCTGGGACCCTGCCCTTCGATGTCGAGTTCATCGAGGAGCTCGGCGCCACCCAGCTTTTCCATGGCCAGCTCGCAGGCCTGCCCTTCATCATGCAGGCGGCGACCGGCGATGTCGCGGCCCAGCCAGGCCGGCTCTGGATCACAGTCGATCCCGACCGCGTCCACGTCTTCGACACTGCCAGCGGCTTGCGGCTCGGCCGCCGCTGACGCTTCGCCGGCCGAAGCCGGTCAGTAGCCGGCGGCGCGGCGCAGGAGGTCGAGGCCGACCAGCGTCAATGCCGCCTTGACGGTGATCAGGAACCAGCGCTCCGGCAGCCGGTCGAGCAGCTTGGTCCCGGCGATCGTGCCGGCAAAGCCGGAGGCGATCATCGCCACGATCAGCGGCAGCCATTCGGTGAAGGCAAAGCCGAGCGCGCCGAAGGCGAAGACCTTGAGCAGGTGCTGGAAGGTCTGGCAGGCGGCATGCGTCGCGACCAGCTGGCGCTTCTCCAGGCCGAGCGGCAGCAGCAGCGCCTGCACGAAGGGGCCGACGGCGCCGACGAACATGCTGATGATGCTGGCCAGCGCGCCGCCGATCAGCAGGCCGGAGGAGGCGAGGCCGGGCACTCGCGGCTTCGGCACCCAGGTCATCGCCAGGATGAAGCTGCCGAGCACGCCGAGCAGGATGCGCTCGGGCAAAGCGACGATGAAATAGGCGCCGAGCCCGACGCCGACCACCGAGCCGGCGGTGAAACGCGCTACCAGCGGCCAGAGCGTGTGGGCCCGCTGCACGATGGTTCGCCCGACATTGGAGCCGAACTGGACGAGGCCGTGCACGGCGATGACCACCCCGGGCGGCACCGCGCCGGCGAGCGCTCCGAGCATCGCCACGCCCCCGCCGATGCCGAATGCGGCGGTGAAGGCCGAGGTCAGGAAGCTGACCGCGATCAGCAGGAGCGCGAGGGCCGGCGAGAGGCCGGTCGGCAGCAGGGTCGAGGACATGGCGGGAAATCCACGGCGAGGCCGCCCTTTTGGCACCCCCCGCCCGCTTCGGCAACGCAGCGCTCGGAAACCATTCCGCCGATTTGCGCTTTACAAGCGGCCGCGCTCGGATTTCCCTCAGGCTCAAGGCCGGAGCTGCCCGCTTAAGGTCGTTCGACCGTTTGGCGCAGCAAGCAGAGAGCCGTCTCGGGTTGCGTCATACGGGAGTAGCGTCATGTCTCGCCTTCTCGGCGTTCTGGCCTTCGTCTTCGCCTCGCTCGCCGGCCTCAGCGCCGCGCAGGCCGGGGTCAGTGTCCGGGTCGACATCGCCGCCCAGCGAATGACCGTCACGACCAGCGATGGCGAGGTCCACAACTGGGCGATTTCCTCCGGCCGCAAGGGCTTCCGCTCGCCGAACGGCGTCTATCGGCCGACGCGGCTCGAGCGCAGCTGGTACTCGCGCAAATATGGCGGCGCGATGCCCCATTCCGTGTTCTTCCGGGGCGGCTACGCCATTCACGGCACGACCGCGGTCGGCGCGCTCGGCCGTCCCGCCTCGCATGGCTGCATCCGCCTGCACCCGGCCAATGCCGCCAAGCTGTTCGCGCTGGTCAAGAAGCACGGCGCCGGTGCGACCCGTATCGCGCTCAACGGCGCCGCGACCGACAATCTCTCGCGTTTCGCCAGTGCCTCGGGCGGCACGAAGGTCGCCAAGGCGAAGGTCAAGAGCAAGAGCCAGATCGTCCAGGCCAAGGCAAAGGCCGAGCAGAAGGCGCTCTTTGCCGCCAAGCAGCGCAATGCGCCGGGCTGGGGCGAGGCGCGCGAGCAGATCCTGCTCCGGCCGGGTCTCCCGCCCGGAGCGTTCGGCTATCAGCCTTACGGCGGCTCGGGCTATGGCGGCTCGGGCTGGCGCTGAGAACCGTGCTCAGAGCGCTTCCGCGGATATCCGCATCCAGCCGTCGAGCGTCTCGCCCGGTGCCAGCCGCCTGAGCGGTGATGCCGTGCGGACGACGGGCTCGCTGGGCGCGCCGGCCGCGTGGCTCTGCGGCTCGACACAGAGGAAGTTGGCGCCCGCCGGAGCCCAGACCACCGGGCAGTGCAGGCTCTCGCTGGCCGTGATCGCGATCGCCAGCCCGCTGGACGGCGTCTCGATCCGCGCTGCGCCGTCCCAGCCGAGGAAGCTCCAGGCGGTCTCGGCGCCGGTAGCGAAGACCGGTTTGCCGGCATAGGGGCCGCCGGCCGCAAGCGTCTGCGTGCCGGTGGCCCGGAATTTCTCGCCGAAGACCAGTGCGCCCGTCGCGGTCATACCGAGCCGCGTATCGGGCGCGCAGGGAAACCAGGGATGCAGCCCCATGCCGAAGGGTAGTGCCCTGTCCGCCTCGTTCCGGAGCGAGAGAAGGACGGTCATACCGTTTTCGTCCAGGCGAATTTCCTGCCTTGCCTGGTAGCGATAGGGGTCGGGGCCGGCACTACGGCGGTGGACCAGCACGGTATGGCCGCGGTCCTGCCGTTCCACCTCCCAGGCTGCCTGCCAGCCAAAGCCGTGGATCGTGCCGGAAGGGTCGTTGGCCGGCACGGTGAAGCGGTTTTCGCCATCGTCGACGAGGCTGTCGAAGGCGCGGTTGGCGAAGGGCAGCATCGCCCAGGCCCCGAACTTGTTCGGCGCCGCCGTCGAGGGCAGCGGTCCTGCCGGCGCGTGCAGCAGCGCATGAAGCTTTCCGTCCGGCCCGCGCCATTCCAGCGCCGCGACGATGCCGCCATGCTCGGGTGAGATGCGGGCGGCATAGGGGCCGGCTGCGAGGGAGAGCATGGACGAGGCTCCGTTCAGGCGATCAGGGGCTGCAGCAGCTTCTGCATGGCGCGCATGCGCGGCAGCAGATTGGTCTCGATCTCTTCGCCGGCGACGCGCTGGACCTGAACCGAGAGGTTGAAGGCGGCGGCAACCTGGCCGCGGCTGTTGACCAGCGGCATGGCGAGCGAGACCAGGCCGAGTTCGAGCTCCTGGTCGACGATCGCATGTCCCTGGGCGCGCACGTCGGCGAGGATTTCCATCAGCGGCTCGATCCCGGTCACCGTGTGCGGGGTCAGCGGGCTGGGCCTGCCGGCAAGAATGCGGGCCCGCGCCTCCTGCGGATCGAGCGCCGCCAGCAGCACGCGGCCCATCGAGGTGCAGAAGGCCGGCAGCCGCGAGCCGACGGAGAGCCCGACCGACATGATCCGGCGCTGCGCCGAGCGGGCGATGTAGACGATCTCATGCCCGTCGAGCAGGCTGGCCGAGGAGGATTCGTGGGTCTCTTCCGAAAGGCGCTCGAGGAAGGGCTGGACGAGCTTGGGGAGGGCCGTCGAGGACAGCCAAGCATAGCCGAGCCGCAGCACCCGCGGCGTCAGCCGGAAGAACTTGCCGTCGAACTCGGCATAGCCGATGCGCGTCAGGGTCAGCAGGCAGCGACGGGCGGCGGCACGCGACAGCTCGGTGGCGCGCGCGACCTCGGCGATGGTCAGGCGGTCATGACCGGCATCGAAGCACTCGATCACCGCAAGGCCCTTTTCGAGCGCAGCCATGTGGTCCGGTGAGGGCGGCAGGCGCCCCGCTTCGCTGCTTGACCCTGCCACCCGCAATCCTTAAAGTTCGAAAATCGGAATGATGTGCGATTAACGCACAATACGCGAGGAGATGTCAAGGTGGCGAGGTTCGTCTCCCTCCAGCAGGGAATCGAGGAGGTGCTGCGCGACGGCGACTCGGTTTCGATGGAAGGCTTCACCCATTTGATCCCCCATGCCGCCGGCCATGAGGCGATCCGCCAGGGTCGCAAGCGGCTGACGCTGATCCGGATGACGCCGGACCTGATCTACGACCAGATGATCGGGACGGGCTGCGCCGAGAAGCTGATCTTCTCCTGGGGCGGCAATCCCGGCGTCGGCTCGCTGCACCGCCTGCGCGACGCCATCGAGAATGGCTGGCCGCACCGCCTGGAATTGGAGGAGCACAGCCACGCCGCCATGGCCAATGCCTATGAGGCGGGCGCTGCGAACCTGCCCTTCGCGGTCTTCCGCGGTTACAAGGGCGTCGATCTGCCCAAGGTCAATCCCAATATCCGCTCGGTGACCTGCCCCTATACCGGCGAGGTGCTGGCGACCGTGCCGGCGCTGCGGCCGGACGCGGCGGTGATCCACGCCTTGCGGGCTGACCGCGAGGGCAATGTCATGCTCGAGGGCATCGTCGGCGTGCAGAAGGAAGCGGTGCTGGCGGCGAAGCGCTCGCTCGTCACGGTCGAGGAGATCGTCGACGATTTCGGGCCGCGCAACGCCAATGCGGTGATCCTGCCGGGCTGGGCGGTCACCGCCATCGCCCATGTCCCGGGCGGCGCCTACCCGTCCTATGCCCATGGCTATTACAAGCGCGCCAACGAGTTCTACATCGGCTGGGACAAGATCGCCCGCGAGCGCGACAGCTTTTTGTCCTGGATCAAGGCCAACGTGCTGGAAAAGGGGCCTGATGCGTTCGCGCAATACGCCCGGCCGCAGCGTCAGGCGGCGGAGTGAGCGTCATGAGCCATACCCCCACCGAGATGATGACCATTGCGGCGTCCCGGCTGCTGCGCGACGACGATATCTGCTTCGTCGGCATCGGCGCGCCCTCGGCCGCCTGCAACCTTGCCCGGCTGACCCATGCGCCGGGCCTCACGCTGATCTATGAATCCGGCACGCTTTCGACCCGGCCGACCGTGCTGCCGCTCTCGATCGGCGATGGCGAGCTCTGCGATACGGCGCTGACCACCGTGCCGGTGCCGGAGATGTTCCGCTACTGGCTGCAGGGCGGGCGCATCACCATCGGCTTCCTCGGCGGC
This sequence comes from Bradyrhizobiaceae bacterium, assembly GCA_036676315.1. Taxonomy (GTDB): domain Bacteria; phylum Pseudomonadota; class Alphaproteobacteria; order Rhizobiales; family Beijerinckiaceae; genus Allobosea. The sequence continues at coordinate 8,009 of JAKFDB010000158.1, read as the reverse complement.
GCCCAGATCGACCGCTTCGCCAATCTCAACACCACCGTGGTCGGCGATTACGCCGCCCCCAAGGTCCGCCTGCCCGGCGGCGGCGGCGCGCCCGAGATCGCCAGCAATTGCGGGCAGATCTTCATCACCATGGCGATGGGCTCGCGCGCCTTCGTCGAGAAGCTGCCCTTCATCACCTCCTTCGGCCATGGCACCGGCAAGGGCGACCGCGAGAAGCTCGGCCTGAAGACCAAGGGGCCGACCCGGGTGATCACCGATCTTTGCGTCATGGCACCCGATCCCGAGAGCGCCGAGCTCAGCGTGATCTCGCTGCACCCCGGCGTGACGCGCGAGCAGGTCCAGGCCGGCTGCGGCTGGCCCTTGCGCTTCGCCGCTGACCTGGCAGAGACTCCGGCCCCGAGCGCCGAGGAACTCGAGGTGCTGCGGGCCCTGCATGCCCGCACCAAGCAAGCCCATGGAGTGGCGGCATGAGCCTGATCTTCCCCCGCAACGGGCTGAAAGCCCATCCGCTCAACAACTCGCCAGAATACAAGAGCACGCTGAAGCGGGCGCCCTCGCAGCCGCTGATCCTGCTGCCGCACACGCTTTCCGAGACCAGCGGGCCGGTCTTCGGCCATGTCGCGGTCACCGAGAGCGATTCCGATCTCACCCGCCAGCACGCCGGCGAGCCGTTGGGCGAACGCATCATCGTCAGCGGTCGCGTGCTCGACGAGAACGGGCGCCCGGTGCCGCACACCCTGATCGAGATCTGGCAGGCCAATGCCGGCGGCCGCTATGTCCACGTCAAGGACCAGCATCCGGCGCCGCTCGACCCGAACTTCACCGGCGCCGGCCGGGCGCTCACCGATGCCGAGGGGCGCTATCGCTTCGTCACCATCAAGCCCGGCGCCTATCCCTGGCGCAACCACCACAATGCCTGGCGCCCGGCCCATATCCATTTCTCGCTGTTCGGGCCGAGCTTCCTGTCGCGCGTCATCACCCAGATGTATTTCCCGGGCGATCCGCTCTTCCCCTTCGACCCGATCTTCCAGTCGATCACCGATGCCAAGGCGCGCGAGCGTCTGGTCTCGCGCTTCGACCTTGCCACGACCGAGCCGGAATGGGCGCTCGGCTACCAGTTCGACATCGTATTGCGTGGCCGCGAGGCGACCCCGACGGAGGAGCCGCATGAGCACTGAACAGAAGGCCCCGCTCGGTCTGACCCCGTCGCAGACGATCGGCCCGTTCTTCGCCTATGCGCTGACGCCGCGCGCCTATGGCGGCAAGGAGCTCGCCACCGAGCAGGTCGCCGGAGAGGGCGTCGCCGGCGAGCGCATCCGCATCGAGGGCGTGGTCTATGACGGCGACGGCGTGCCCGTCGGCGATGCCGTGATCGAGACCTGGCAGGCCGATGCCGAGGGGCGCTTCAACGCTGCCGGCAATGCCGGCTTCACCGGCTTCGGCCGGGCCGAGACCAGTGCCGCAGGCGCCTACTTCATCGAGACCGTCCGTCCGGGCGCCCTGCCGGGCCAGAACGGCAGGGTGCAGGCGCCGCATCTCACCGTCTCGGTCTTCGCCCGCGGGCTGCTGGTCCGGCTGGCGACGCGGATCTATTTCGACGGCGAGCCCGGCAACGCCGAGGACCCGGTGCTGGCTTTGGTGCCGGCCGAGCGGCGCGCCACCCTGATCGCCAAGCGCGGCGCCGACGGCGTCTTCCGCTTCGATATCCGGCTGCAGGGCGAAAGCGAGACGGTCTTCTTCGACGTGTGAGGCATCGTCTTTCCGGGGCAGGCCGTCAGGCCTGAGCCCGGAATCCATAACCACGGGGCTTGACGGAAAGTCGCGGTCGGGGTTGCGTCTTCGTCCCGTTAACCTGCGGCTCTGGGTCCCGGGCTCGCCGCTGCGCGTCGCCCCGGAAAGACGAAGAGTTCCCGGCCGCCGTTCTGCTCTGCCGGAGCCTGCCATGCCTAGACCCCTGATCGCGCTCGACTGGGGCACCACGCGCGCCCGCGCCTTCCTGATCGGCGAGGACGGCGCCGTGCTCGAGCGCCGCAGCGCCGATCGCGGCATCCAGTCGGTTCCGGCCGGCGGCTTCCCGGCAGCCTTTGCGGCGATCGCCGGCGATCTGCGCCGGGCACGGCCCGACGCGGCCGTCCTGCTCGCCGGCATGGTCGGCAGCCGCAATGGCTGGATCGAGGCGCCCTATGTCGCCTGCCCGGCGAGCCCGGCGGAGATCGCCGCGGCCGGCCTGCGCGTGACGCTCGATGACGGCACGGCCGCGACCGTGCTGCCGGGGCTCTCTTGCGATGAAGGCGCCTTCGACGTGATGCGCGGCGAGGAGACCCTGGTCGTCGGCCTTGGCCTCACCGACGGCATCGCCTGCCTGCCGGGCACGCATTCGAAATGGGCGCAGGTCGAGGGTGGCCGCATCACCCGCTTCGCCAGCTTCATGACTGGCGAGGTCTACGGATTGCTGCGCGAGCACTCGATCCTGGCGCGGCTGGCGGAAGAGCCCGCCGGCGAGGATGCCGCCGAAGGCGCACGCCGCGGCCTTGCTGCCGCTGCGCGGCCAGCCGGGCTGCTCAACGCCGCCTTCGCCGCTCGCAGCGAGGTGCTGGCCGGGCGAATGACGGGCGGAGCGGTCGGCCCCTATCTCTCCGCGCTGCTGGTGGCGCAGGAGATCGAAGGGGCCCGCGCCCTGTTCGGCAGGCTCGACAATCTCCAGCTCGTCGCCGACGGGGTCCTTGCCCAGAGCTATGGCCGGGCGCTCGCGGCGGCTGGCCTCGATCATCATCTCGTCACGCCCGAGGCGGCCTTCGTCGCCGGCGTGACGCGTCTTGCTACGGATCTGCCGGCGTGATCATCGTCTTCGGATCGCTGAACCTCGATCTGGTGACGCCGGTCGAGCGCCTGCCCGGTGCCGGCGAGACCGTGCTCGGGCCAGGCTACGCCCTCCATCCCGGCGGCAAGGGCGCCAATCAGGCACTGGCGGCGCGGCGCGCCGGGGCGCCGGTGATGCTCGTCGGCGCTGTCGGACACGATGCTTTCGCCGATCTGGCGGTGGAATTGCTGGCCGAGGATGGCGTCGACCTGACGCATCTTGCCCGCGTCGCGGCGCCGACCGGTGCCGCCTTCATCGCCGTCGACGCGCAGGGCCAGAACCAGATCGTCGTCGCCGCCGGCGCCAATGCCGAGGCTCGCGCCGACGCGCTGGCGGCGATCGCCCTCGGCGAGGGCGATCTGCTGCTGCTCCAGCGCGAGGTTCCCGAGGAGCAATGCCTGCGCGCGGCGCAGGCCATGCGCGCAGCCGGCGGCCGGGTGATCCTCAATCTCGCCCCGGCTGGTGTGCCGGCGCCGGAATTGCTGGGCCTGACCGACATTCTGATCGCCAATGAGCACGAGGCTGCGCTCCTGGCGCAGGGCCTCGGCTGGGCCGAGACCGAGCCTGACGCGATCGCGCAGCGTCTCGATGCCGAGCGCGGCATTGCCTGCATCGTCACACTCGGCGCCGCCGGCGCAGTCGGCTGGCATGGCGGGGTGCGCCGCCGGATCGAGGCGCCGCAGGTCGCGGTCGTCGACACGGTCGCGGCCGGGGATAGTTTCGTCGGTGCCTTTGCTGCGGCACTGCAGGCCGGGTTCGGCTTCTCCGGGGCGCTGCAGCGCGGCCTTGCGGCCGGGTCGCTCGCCTGCACCCTTGCCGGCGCACAGCCGAGCGTGCCGAAACGCGACGCCATCGAGGCGCTGGTCGGACGCAGCTTCCTGTAGATTTTTCGCGACCGGCTTGAGCAGAGGTTAAGCCTGCCGGCAGGCCGGGGCCCCAAGACGCACCGGTAGCGGGCCGGATTCATGCTTCGTCAGCAATCTTCCCGGCTATTTCGATGCGGAAACGCGCGAAAGGACGTCGTATGGCGCCGCGGCCGATCTTCTGGTCCCTGGGTATTGCCGGCGTCACCGGCCTGCTGGCACTGAACTATGCCGGCGACCTCGCTCGGGTGACCGAGGACGAGCCGACGCTCGCTGTCGCCAGCCCGGACCGGCCAGCGGCAGGCCCGGGCGAGCGCCGCTCGCTGACGATCAATGCCGATTATCGCGGCCATTATATCGTTCACCCCTCGATCGAGAATTACCGCATCAAGATGATGGTCGACACGGGCGCAAGCTTCATCGCGCTGACCGATGCCGATGCGCGGGCGCTCGGCGTCAAGCCACAGCGCTCGGCCTATACCTACGGCCTCAGCACGGCCAATGGTGTGGTCCGGGGCGCGCGGGTGCAGCTGCGCGAGGTCCGGCTCGGCGAGATTCTGGTCCGCGACGTCGAAGCGGTGGTGCTGCCGGCGGGCGCGCTCGGCATGAGCCTGCTCGGCACCTCCTTCCTCCGCAAGCTCTCGGGCTACGAGGTCCAGGGCGGCCGGATGATCCTGCGCGGCTGAGCTCGGCCGGCTTTTCGTTTCCATCGCCATTCCGATGGTTTATGCCCGGGCTGCGTCCTCGCCCTGTCATGCTCAGGCTGCATTCATGTAGCCTGTGGCCTCTCCGCTCAGCACGTCTCTTGCGGGCTCTGGTTTTGCCCGCGCTTCTCGCAAATGGATGGCCCGATGTTTCCGAAACCGCTGCCCGAGCTCTTCCCCAACAGCTACGACTACGAGTCGCTGCCGATGGTGAAGCCGACCGGCTTCCGCGAATATGATGCGCGCTGGTTCTTCGGCAAGGAACTCAACCTGATGGGCGTCCAGGCCGTCGGCATGGGCCTCGGCACGCTGATCCGGCGCATGGGCGTCAAGCCCGAGATCGTCACCGCCCATGACTTCCGCAGCTATTCCTCCTCGATCAAGATGGCGCTCGTCACCGGCCTGATGGCGGCCGGCTGCAAGGTCCATGATATCGGGCTCGCCATGTCGCCCATGGCCTATTTCGCCCAGTTCGAGCTCGACGTGCCCTGCGTCGCCATGGTCACCGCCTCCCATAACGACAATGGCTGGACCGGGATCAAGATGGGCGCCCAGCGCCCGGTCACCTTCGGCCCGGACGAGATGGGGCAATTGCGCGATCTCGTGCTGGCGGGCGATTTCGACCTGGTCGGCGGCGGCTCCTATCATTTCGTTCCGGATTTCCCGGCGCTCTACATCAAGGACCTGACCGACCGGCCGAAATTCAAGCGCAAGCTCAGGGTCATCGCCGCCTGCGGCAACGGAACCGCCGGGGCCTTCGCGCCGAAAATCCTGGAGATGCTCGGCTGTGAGGTGATCCCGATGGATGCCGAGCTCGACCACACCTTCCCGCGCTACAACCCGAACCCCGAAGACATGAAGATGCTGCACGCCATGGCCGACGCCGTGAAGCAGCACGGCGCCGATGTCGCGCTCGGCTTCGACGGTGACGGCGACCGCTGCGGCGTCGTCGACAATCATGGCGAGGAGATCTTTGCCGACAAGATCGGCGTGATGCTGGCCCGTGACCTCGGCAGGCTCAATCCGGGCGCGCAGTTCGTCGTCGACGTCAAGTCGACCGGCCTGTTCTCGACCGATCCGGAGCTGCAGCGGCTCGGCGTCAAGACGGATTACTGGAAGACCGGCCACTCCTACATCAAGCGCCGCGTGCGTGACCTCAACGCGCTCGCGGGCTTCGAGAAGTCCGGCCACTTCTTCTTCAACGCCCCCGTCGGGCGCGGCTATGACGACGGCGTGGTGACCGCGATCGCCGTGCTCGACATGCTCGACCGCAACCCCGGCAAGTCGATGGCCGAGCTCTATGCCGCCGTGCCCAAAACCTGGGGCACGCCGACCATGGCGGCAAAATGCGCCGACGAGATCAAATACGGCGTCAGCGACAAGGTGACGAAGCGGATCGAGGCGATGCAGGCGGCCGGCGAGAAGCTTGCCGGCCAGGCGATCCGCGACGTCATCACCGTCAATGGGGTGCGCGTCGTCAACGAGGACGGCACCTGGGGGCTGGTGCGCGCCTCCTCGAACAAGCCGGAACTGGTCGTGGTCTGCGAAAGCCCGGTCTCGGAAGCCCGCATGCGCGAGATGTTCAAGGCGATCGACGGCGTGCTGCGCGAGAACCCGGAAGTCGGCGCCTACAACCAGACGATCTGAACGAAACCCGCGGCGCCGGTGAGGGAAGTCTACTTCTTCTCGCCGGTCGCGGCGGCGTTGCGGCTCGAGCTCTGGCCGCCGACCTCGTCGAAGAAGCGCTTGACGTCGCCGAGCTGCGCGGCGGGTTGGCAGACCGGCGTGCAGGAATAGCTCTCGCGCTCGAGCCCGCGCTGCACGGTGAGCACGGAATCGGTCGCCGCCCGCACCCGCACGAAGGATTCCGCCAGAAGCGTTCCGCTGGCGTCGAGCGCGATCAGGTTGGTCACGCCGAAGCTCTTGCCGGTGACGACCATCACGCCATTGCGCTGCACCGTGACGTCCGCGATCGCGGGATTGCCGACGATCACGGTTTGCGCCTTCTCGGGCAGGCGCACCACCTTGGCGTGATCGACGGTGACGATCACCGATTCCTGGCGGTTCTCCGTGGCGGTCGGGGCAGGCGCCGGGGCCGGGCGCGTCTGCGCAACTGCTGGGGCGAGAGCGGCCGCGGCGGCGGCGATGAGAGCAAGCCGCGAGGCGGTCATCGCAATGGACATGGCTGGCGCCCCAAGATTTCCAACAGGCGGAGCAAAGCCGAAAATGATGAATCAATCCCTAAGAGGGCGTTCACGGCGGCGGAATGAGCCCCCGGAAGCCGGGCGGCTCCTTGGGTAAAGCAATGAAGTTGCGCTGCCGGGCACCGGGATAGAGCCTGTTCGAAAGTCATCATCCTTCAAAGGTCACGTGAAGTACTGCATATATAAAATTATAATGTAAAATATACGACTGCTTAACTATCAAATCGAGATAGGGGCATGTTAACCATCCAAGAAACACCTCCGCAATTAGCCGAATTCTTGGGTCGCTTTAACTGATCGGCAAGGCGGCCCGTGTAGCTTCGCAATTGTCGCTGACCGAAGCCGATCCAGAGCGAAGGCAGCAGTCAAACCGTGGTGCAAAAGGAGACTACCATGACCAATCTTCTCGCTCGCTTCGCCAAGGACGAGTCCGGCGCGACCGCCATCGAATACGGCCTGATCGCCGCCCTGATCGCCGTCGTCTGCATCGCCGCGATGCGCCTCGTCGGCACCAACCTCATGGCCAAGTTCAACGAGATCGCGGCCGGCCTCGTCTGATGCTGCCGGGCGAGCAGGCCTCGCCCGCTACGATCTGCTTCGACGCCCCGGATCTCCGGGGCGTTCTCTTTTTCAGGCACGCGATGCATCGCCGGTAAGGCTTTGGTCAGGGCGTTGCCGCAAGATGCCAGCCAAACGCCAAATCCGGATGGACGCCATGTCGCTTTCGCAGATCGTCATTCTGGTCGTCTTCCCGGCCGTCATGGCCTATGCCGCAGCGAGCGACATCGTTTCGATGACGATCTCGAACCGGCTCTGTCTGGCGCTGGTGGCGGCCTTTGCGCTCTTCGCTTTCTCGGTCGGGCTGAGCTGGCCGCAGATCGGGTGGCATCTGGCGGCAGGGCTGTCGGTGCTCGTCCTCTGTTTCGGCCTTTTCGCGGCCGGCTGGATCGGCGGCGGCGATGCCAAGCTGGCGGCGGCGACCGCGCTGTGGTTCGGCTTCGAGCAGCTGTTGCCATATTTCCTGGTGGCGGCACTGGCCGGTGGCGTGCTGACGTTCGTCATCCTCAGACTGCGCGCGCTGCCTTTGCCAGAGCGGGCCGAGCGCTGGGACTGGGCGAGGCGGCTGCACGGCGTCGAGAAGGGCGTGCCCTATGGCGTGGCTCTCGCTTTCGCCGCACTGGTGATCCTACCCGAGACGGCGATCTGGCGCGCCGCGATAGGGGGTTGAAGCGCCCTTCGGAGGTTCCCGGCGGGCGATCCCGCCAAAAAGATACGTCCGGTTAACCATAAGTTGACGATTCCGGCGGCACGATCCGGCCCAGGGCCAGCTCGTGCTGGCTGAGGATCGCCAGTCATGAGTCCCGCCAGAATCATCATC
>JAKFDB010000157.1:0-43338 GCA_036676315.1 Bradyrhizobiaceae bacterium | reverse complement strand
GTGAGACGCGCCACCGCCATGCCGTCGGGCCCGCCCGTGACCGCGCTCTCGCTCTGGAAGATCAGCGCCAGGATGAGGCCGAAGCCAAGCGTCGCGATGGCGAGGTAGTAGCCCTTCAGCCGCAGGATCGGCCGCCCGACGAGATAGGCGATGACGCCCGACAATGCCGCGGCCAGAAACAGCGACAGCAGCGGCGAGAGGCCGAGATGGGCCGGGCCGATCGCCACGCCATAAGCGCCGACGCCGAGAAAGCCGGCATGACCGAGGCTGACCTGCCCGGCATAGCCCATCAGGATCGTCAGCCCGAGCGCCGCCAGCGCGAAGATCCAGACCAGCGCCGCCACGCGCAGATAGAAGGCCGACGGGGCGATCAGCGGCACGATCGCCATCACCAGCGCCAGCACAGCGAGCGTCGTCCAGCGCGACCGCAATGCGCCCTTCAGCATCAGACGCGCTCCACGCTGCCGCCGCCGAAAAGGCCGCGCGGCATGAAGAACAGCACCAGCAGGATCGCGAGGAAGGCAACGCCGTCCTTATAGGTGGAGCTGATATAGCCTGCTCCGAGGGCCTCCATCAGGCCGATCAGGACGCCGCCGACCACGGCGCCGAGCGGATGGCCCATCCCGCCGACCATGGCGGCGGCGAACCCCTTCAGGGCGAACAGGGTGCCGATGTCGTAGCGCGTCAGCGTGATCGGCGTCACGAGAACCCCGGCGATGGCGCCGATGGCGGCGGAGACGCCGAAGGCGAGCGCGAGGATGACCTTGACGTTGATCCCGACCAGGCGAGCCGCGAGGCGGTTGGCGGCGGTGGCGAGCACCGCCTTGCCGAGCAGTGTCCGTTCCAGGAAGAGATAGAGGGCAGCAAAGAGGACGATCGCGCCACCGATCACCCAGAGGCTCTGCGGCAGAATGGTCGCGCCGCCGAGTGCGATCGGGTCCGAGCCCGTGAAGGCGGGCAGCGAGTGAAACTGCTTGTCGAAGACGATCTGGGCGACGCCCTTGATGAAGATCGAGGCGCCGATCGTGATCATGATCAGCGCCACCGGCGAAGCGCCGCGCGCCGGCTCGATCGCGAGGCGATTCAGCAGCAATCCGACGGCCATCGCCGCCAGGATCGCGATGAAGGCGGCAAGCGGCAGGGACAGGCCAGCCGCCGCCAGGAACACCGTGGCCATGCCGCCGATCATGACGAAATCGCCCTGGGCGAAGTTGATCACGTCGGAGGCGTTGTAGATCAGCGTGAAGCCGAGCGCGACGAGGGCGTAGACCGCGCCGACCGTCAGGCCTGAGAAGAGCAGTTGCAGGAACTCGGCCATGGCGTCTCGCACAGCGCTGGTGCCGGGGCGATGCCCCGGCTGGGGAAGGAATGAGCAGGCGCGGCGCGCCTCAGCGCGCGCCGACCTCGACCCAGCCGCCGTTCCTGACTTCCAGCATCCGGAAGGATTCGGTGCCCAATCCGAGATGGTCGGTCGCCGACATCGTGTAGATCCCGGTGACGCCGACATAGCCCTTGGTGGCTTCCAGCGCGTCGCGGATCTTCTGCGGTTCGGTGGCCTTCGCCCTCTGGATCGCCTCGACCACGAGCTGGATACCGTCGAAGGCATAGCCGCCGAAGGTCGAGACGGGCTGGCCGACGGCCTTCTCGTAGGATGCCTTGTAGGCGGTCACCACCGCCTTCTGCTTGTCGGCGTCAGCGAGCTTGTCGGCGACGAGCAGGGCCGGGGCAGGCAGCCTTATGCCTTCGGCGGCGGGGCCGGCGAGATCGATGAAGCTCTTCGAGGCGACGCCATGGCTCTGGTAGAGCGGCAGCCCGATGCTGAGCTGGCCATAGTTGCGCGTCACGATCGCCGGGCCCTGGCCGAAGCCGGGGTTGACCACGGCCTGGAGCCCGGCGGTGTTCTTGATCTTGTTGAGCTGCGGCGTCATGTCGGAATCGGTCGCGCCATAGCTCTCATCGGCGACGATCGTGATGCCATAATCCTTCACGACCCGCAGGCACTGGGCGCGCATCGACTTGCCGAAGCCGTCCGTGCCCGAGATCATGCCGATCTTGGTGAGGCCGCGCGCCTTCATGTCCTCGAAGATCTTTTCGCAGGCGGTCTTGTCGGTATGCGGCGTCTTGAACACGAAGCTGCGGACGGGCTCGACGATTTCGATCGCGCCGGCGACGGAGACGAACGGCACCTTGGCATCCTCGAAGACCGGGATCATCGCCATGGTCGTACCCGTCGTGGAGCCGCCGACCATGGCGACGACCTTGTCGTCCTCGATCAGCCGCGTCGCGAAGGTGCGCGCCTTGTTGGCGTCGCCGCCATCGTCGTAGAGCACGAGCTCGATCTGCCGACCGAGCACGCCGCCCTTCTTGTTCAGCTCCTCGACGTAAATCCTGAGGGTCTTCGCCTCGGGATCACCGAGGAAGGCGGCAGGGCCGCTCGCGGAGAGGACGGCGCCGATCTTGATCGGATCGGCTGCAAGAGCAGGCAACGACAGCAAGGTGGCGAGGGCGAAGGCATGCAGCGCGGACGCGCGCACGAACTGCCGTCCGAAGGCGGATTTCGTCATGGGGCGTTCCTCCAAGAAGGCCTGAACTGGACCAAGCGCAGCGGTTGACCCGCCGTTTTATTCCCGTCGGCATCGTAGCCGATGCCGATGAGCTGGCAAGCTAAAATTAACCGGCCGATTGGTCAATCTTAAAAGTGGAAATTGCGCGTATCATTGATCGACCATTCGGACAGTCTTTGATATCCAGAAGCGACGAGACCGATCACGCAAGCTGAAAGTGCAGGGCCGGCCCCTCGATACAGGCCCGGCAAGCCGGGCTGCGCTGGAATCGACGACACAGGATCACGATACGCAATGGCTCGCACCCGCGCACAAGACTACGATGCCAAGCGGCAGGCGATCCTGCACCGCTCGGCCGAGCTCTTCGCCCAGTACGGCTATTCGGGAACCTCGATCACGATGATCGCGGAGGCCTGCGGGGTCTCCAAGGCGCTGCTTTACCACTACTACCCCGACAAGGTCGCGGTGCTGTTCGACATCCTGTTCGACCATCTCAACGAACTGGTGGCCGCCGTCGAGGAAGCGGCCGGCTCGGCGAAAGATCCGCAGCAGCGCCTCTACGCCCTCTGCGCCGCCCTGCTGGAGGCCTATCGCGACGCCGACTCGCAGCATCAGGTGCAGATCGCCAACCTCAAATTCCTGAGCGACGAGCGGCAGGAGACCTTGCGCGCATTGGAGCGCCAGCTCGTGGCGATCTTTGCCGAGTCGATCGCCGAGACGGTTCCGGAGGTGGGACATGGGCCCCTGCTCAAGCCGCTGACCATGTCTCTGTTCGGCATGCTGAACTGGCATTATCTCTGGTTCCGCGAGGGCAAGGGCCTGTCACGCCAGCAATACGCCTTGATGGCCTCGCAGCTCATCACCTCCGGAGCTGCGGTTGCGGCAGAGGCCGTGGCACCTCCCGCCTCCAAGAAGCCTCGGCCCCAAGCCGCATCCGCCAAGCGCCGGGCGTAAGGCTGCACACAGCTCCAGTCGTTTGCGGTTGCGGTGCGGTGCGCTACTGATCGCCGATGTCTCGCGCCACCCTCGCCCCGATCCTCGACCATCTTCGCGGCGAACCCTCGCGGACCTGGTCGATCATCATCACCATCTATGGCGACGCGATCGTACCGCGTGGCGGCTCCGTCTGGCTCGGCACCCTGCTCGCGTTCTTCCGGGCGCTCGGGCTGTCCGACGGGCTTGTCCGCACGGCCATGTCCCGGCTGGCCTCCGACGGCTGGCTGGAGCGCGTCAAGGTCGGCCGCAACAGCTTCTACCGACTGGCCGACAAGGGGCGTGAAACCTTTCGGCACGCATCGGAGCAGATCTACGCACTGCATTCGCCGCCTTGGCGGGGGCATTTCGACATGGTGCTGTTCGATGGCAATGGCGACCGCGAGGCCACGAAGGCTGCAATGGAGGCCGCAGGCTTCGGGATCGCCGCACCCGGTCTCTGGCTTGCGCCGGCTGGCACCGTACTGCCTGAATTGGCAAGCGGCGCGCTGCGCTTCGATGCGGGCGGCGATCTTTCCACGGATCGGGCACTTGCCGCGAGGAGCTGGTCTCTTGACGCCACCGCGGAAGCCTATCGCCGTTTCCTGGCCGCGTTCGAGCCGCTCGCGACCGCGCTCGACGGCGGCGTTCGCCTGTCCGATCTCGATGCGCTCGTCGCCCGCATCCTGTTGATTCACGAATACCGCCGGGTCGTGTTGCGCGATCCTGTCCTGCCCGCCGAGATTCTGCCGGAGGACTGGCCAGGTGCCGCGGCGCGCAGCCTGTGTGCCGCGATCTACCACCACGTGCTGCCCGGTTCGGAACGCTGGCTCGACGAGAACGCCAGCAACGAGAGCGGCGAGCCGCTGCCGCGTTCGAGCGAGATCGAGAGCCGGTTCAAGACTTGAGTCAGGCGCCCCGGCGCGAGATCGCTCCCGCTGTCGCACCCCAACATGTTACAGAAAATAATTGACACTGCATTTTCTGTTACATATAAATTGGAGCAACGAGAAAAAGAGGAGGAGCGCATGTATACGCAGGCCCTCAACGCCAATCCCGATTCCGGCGAGCGCCAGATCGAGGATGCCGGTCTCGCGGCCCGATTTCAGGCCAGGGTCGACGCCGAGGAACGGATCGAGCCGAACGACTGGATGCCGGCGGCCTATCGCCGGACCTTGACCCGCCAGATCTCGCAGCACGCCCATTCCGAGATCGTCGGCATGCTGCCGGAAGGCAACTGGCTGACGCGGGCGCCCTCGCTGCGCCGCAAGGCTGCCCTGCTCGCCAAGGTCCAGGACGAGTGCGGCCATGGCCTCTATCTCTATGCCGCTGCCGAGACGCTCGGCTCGTCGCGCGAGGAACTCGTCGACCAGCTTCTGAGCGGCAAGGCCAAATACTCCTCGATCTTCAACTATCCGACGCTGACCTGGGCCGATATCGGGGCGATCGGCTGGCTCGTCGACGGCGCCGCGATCATGAACCAGATCCCGCTCTGCCGCTGCTCCTATGGCCCTTACGCACGCGCCATGATCCGGGTCTGCAAGGAGGAATCCTTCCACCAGCGCCAGGGCTACGAGATCATGCTGACGCTGTCGCGTGGCACGCAAGAGCAGAAGGACATGGCGCAGGACGCGCTGAATCGCTGGTGGTGGCCCTGCCTGATGATGTTCGGGCCGCCCGATGCCGCCAGCCTGCACTCCGACACCTCGACGCTCTGGAAGATCAAGCGCTTCTCCAATGACGAGCTGCGCCAGAAATTCGTCGACGCCACCGTGCCCCAGGCCCGGATTCTCGGACTTTCGCTGCCCGATCCGGAGCTTCGCCTCGACGAGGAGACCGGGCACTGGCGCTATGGCGAGATCGACTGGAGCGAGTTCAAGCAGGTGATCGCCGGCAACGGCCCGTGCAACCGCGAGCGCCTGGCGGCGCGGCGCAAGGCCCATGACGAAGGCGAGTGGGTGCGCGAGGCGGCGCTCGCCTTCGCCCAGAAGCAGCGCGGCAAGCAACTCGCGGCCTGAGACGCTCATAGCAGCCCTCATCCTGAGAGCGCCGCAGGCGCGTCTCGAAGGATGCTCCAGCGGTCTCGGGAGCCTCCTGAAGCATCCTTCGAGACGCGGCCTAAAGGCCGCTCCTCAGGATGAGGGCTGAGAAAAAGGGAGAGACCGATGGCCGGGCCGATGATGCCGCTCTGGGAAGTCTTCATCCGCAGCCGTAACGGGCTCGCGCACAAGCATGTCGGCTCGCTCCATGCTGCAGACGCGACGCTGGCGCTCCAGGCAGCGCGCGACGTCTATACGCGCCGCGGCGAAGGGCTCTCGATCTGGGTCGTGCCCTCGACCGCCATCATCGCCTCGGACCCGAGCGATTCCGGCATGATGTTCGAGCCGGCCGAGACGAAGATCTACCGGCATCCGACCTTCTATGAAGTGCCGGACGATGTCGGGCACATGTGAGGACATCGCCATGCCCGTCGCATCGATCTCCGTCTCCGACGCGCCGCTGCTGCGCTACACACTGCGGCGCGCCGACGACGCCCTGATCCTCGGCCATCGTCTCTCGGAATGGTGCGGCCACGCACCGATGATGGAAGAGGACATGGCGCTGGCCAATATGGGCCTCGACCTGATCGGGCAGGCCCGCTCGCTCTACGCCTATGCGGCCAAGGTCGAAGCCGCCGGCCGCGACGAGGACGCCTATGCCTATCTGCGCGACGTGCGCGGCTACGGCAATCTCCTCCTGCTCGAGCAGCCCAACGGCGATTTCGCCCAGACCATGCTGCGCCAGTTCCTCTACGCGGCCTTCATCGACCCGTGGTGGCGCACCATGATGGCCAGCGCCGACACGACGCTGGCGGCGATCGCCGCCAAGGCGGAGAAGGAGACCGCCTACCATCTGCGGCACGCCTCCGAATGGGTGGTGCGGCTGGGCGACGGCACGCAAGAGAGCCACAGGCGGGCGCAGGCCGCGCTCGATGCGCTCTGGCCCTTCACCGGAGAGATGTTCGAGGTCGACCCGGCCGAGCGGGAGCTGATCGCAGAGGGCGTGGCGATCGATCCCGAGAGCCTGCGCGCGGGCTGGCGCGAGACCGTCGCCGGCGTCCTGGCCCAGGCGACGCTTGCCGTGCCGCAAAACGACTGGATGCAGAAGGGCGGCCGCAACGGCCATCATACCGAGCATCTCGGCCATCTCTTGAGCGAGTTGCAATATCTGCAGCGCGCCTTCCCCGGTGCCGTCTGGTGAACGCCGTCGCGCTCGATCGCGGTGCCGCCGTGCTGGACGAGGCCCGGCGGATCGCCGGCGCCGTCGTCGACCCGGAGATTCCGGTGCTGTCGATCGCCGATCTCGGCGTGCTGCGCGAGGTGCGCCTCAACGACGGCAGGATCGAGGTCCTGATCACGCCGACCTATTCCGGCTGTCCGGCCATGACGATGATCGCGCTGGAGATCGAGCTCGCGCTGGAGCAAGCCGGCCTCGGCCCCGCCACGGTCACGACGGTGCTGTCACCGGCCTGGACCACCGACTGGATGAGCGAGGACGGCAGGCGCAAACTGACGGAGTACGGCGTTGCGCCCCCTGCGAAAAGCGCCGGGCGACGGGCGCTGTTCGGCACGGAAGAGGTCGCCTGCCCGCAATGCGGCTCGGCCGACACCTCCCGGCTCGCCGAATTCGGATCGACCTCATGCAAGGCGCTCTGGCGCTGCAACGCCTGCCGAGAGCCTTTCGACTATTTCCGCTGCCATTAAAACTTGGAGTGAGAGCATGGCTTTTACGAAAAACCGGTTCCCACTTGCTCGTGCCACGCTCTGACGGGGCCGCCATGTCCACCGCCACACCCCGCTTCCATCGCCTTGCCGTCCGCGACGTGAAGCGCGAGACGCAGGATGCCGTCTCGATCGCCTTCGCCGTCCCCGAGGACCTCGCCGCCGACTACCATTTCGCGCCCGGCCAGTATCTGACCCTGCGCGCGACGATCGAAGGCGAGGACACGCGCCGCTCCTACTCGATCTGCTCGGGTCCGCACGACGGCGAACTCCGGATCGCGGTCAAGCAGGTCGACAACGGCCTGTTCTCGACATGGGCCAACGGCAGCATCTCGATCGGCGACGCAGTCGATGTGATGACCCCGACAGGTCGCTTCGGCCTGGAGCGCGACCCGGGCGACGGGCGCGTCCATGTCGGCTTCGCGGCCGGGTCGGGCATCACGCCGATCCTGTCGATCATCCGCGGCGTGCTGCAGCGCGAGCCGGGCAGCCGCTTCTTCCTGTTCTACGGCAACCGCTCGACGCAAGACATCCTCTTCCGGGCCAGCCTGGAGGAGCTGAAGGATCGCTTCCTCGGCCGGCTTGCGATCTTCCACGTGCTGTCGCGCGAGGAGCAGGATCTGCCGATCCTGAACGGACGGCTCGACGGCGAGAAGGCGCGGCTTCTATTGCGCAGCATCGTCCCTGCGGCGGCGGTCGATCATGTCTTCATCTGCGGCCCGGCCGCGATGAGCGACGATCTGGAAGCGACCCTGAAGGAGATCGGCATCGCCGAGGACGCCATCCATGTCGAGCGCTTCGTCTCGGCGCTCGGCGGCCGGCCTCGGCCAAAACCAATCATCGTCGAGACGAGCGCTCCGCCGGCCCATCTCGGGGCGATGATCGTCGACGGCAAGCGCCGCGAAATCCCGATCGCCGCCGGCGAAGCCATCCTCGATGCGGCCTTGCGCGCCGGCATGGACCTGCCCTTCGCCTGCAAGGGCGGCATGTGCTCGACCTGCCGGGCGAAGCTCGTCGAGGGCGATGCGCAGATGACGGTGAACTACTCGCTGGAGCCATGGGAGCTCAAGGCGGGATTCATCCTGACCTGTCAGGCTCACCCGACCAGCCCGCGGGTGGTGGTGGACTTCGATCAGGTCTGATAGCGGCTCGTCTATTCGTCACTGCGAGCGCCCGCGCCTTGCCTTCGACATGCGCGGGTGCTCGCAGTGACGGGAGCGGCTGGCTTTACGCCTTCGGTCGCTTGTCGATCACGCGCTTGGCCTTGCCGGCGGAGCGCTCGAGGGTTCCCGGAGGCTGGATCGCCACCCGCGTGGTGATGCCGATCGTGTCCTTGATCCGCGTCACCAGGCGCTGCGCCTGAGCGGTCATGCCGTCGCCGTCCCAGAACCCTTCGCGCGCCTCGGCCAGCACCGTCATCTCGTCCATGCGGCCCTCGCGCGTCAGCTCGATCAGGAAATGGCCGGCGCACCAGTCGGTGCCGAGCAGCGCCTCCTCGATCTGGGTCGGGAAGACGTTGACGCCGCGCAGGATCATCATGTCGTCGCAGCGTCCGGTCACCTTCTCCATGCGCCGCATGCCGGGCCGGGCCGTGCCGGGCAGAAGCCGGGTCAGGTCGCGGGTGCGATAGCGGATGATCGGGAAGGCTTCCTTGCTGAGCGAGGTGAAGACCAGTTCTCCCAGTTCGCCGTCGGGGAGCACCGCGCCGGTTTCGGGGTCGATCACCTCGGGCAGGAAGTGGTCCTCCCAGACATGCAGGCCATCCTTGGTCTCGACGCATTCCTGGGCGACGCCGGGGCCGATCACCTCGGACAGACCGTAGATGTCGGTCGCGTCCATGGAAAAGGCCTGCTCGATCTCCTCGCGCATCGCGTTGGTCCAGGGTTCGGCTCCGAAGACGCCGAAACGCATCGAGCTCGCGCGCGGATCAAGACCGGCCTTGGCGAATCCGTCGAGGATGGCGAGCATGTAGCTCGGCGTCACCATGATCACCTCGGGCTTGAAATCCGTGATGAGCTGGACCTGGCGCTCGGTCATGCCGCCCGACATCGGCACGACGGTACAGCCGAGCCGTTCGGCGCCGTAATGGGCCCCCAGCCCGCCGGTGAACAGGCCGTAGCCATAGGCGACATGCACCATCATGCCTGGGCGCGCGCCGGCGGCGCGCAGCGAGCGCGCCATGACGCTGGCCCACATGTCGATATCGGCCAGCGTGTAGCCGACCACGATCGGCCTGCCGGTGGTCCCCGACGAGCCATGGATGCGCGCGAGCTTCTCGCGCGGCACCGCGAAAAGCCCGAACGGATAATTGTCGCGCAGGTCCTGCTTCACCGTGAAGGGAAACCTGGCGAGGTCCGAAAGCTGGCGGAAATCGGACGGGTGCACGCCGGCGGCATCAAAGGACTGACGATAATGCGGCACGTTCTCGTAGGCATGCCGCAGCGACCAGGCCAGGCGCTCATGCTGGAGCGCCATGATCTCGTCGCGAGAGGCGCGCTCCACCGCGTCGAGCCCATCCTTCACCGCACCGTCAAACGCCATTGCATGAAGCGCCATGGTCGCCGTCTCCTTCCCTCGAGCTTATGATCGGATCGCGCTCTGCGGCGCGTTGGCGGCAGGCTCGATGAACGAGCCCCCGATGGTGCGGGAGTGCCCGCGGAACTCGGCGATCGTCTCGCCGTCGCTGCTGACACGGACATCGTAGATCCCGGAGCGGCCGCTGCGCGAGACTTCACGGGCGGTGGCGACCAGACGCGCTCCGGCCTTGCCAGGCCGGACATAGGAAATGCTGCAATGGGCGGCGACGGTCGTCTCGCCATAGGAGTTGCAGGCAAAGGCGAAGGCGCTGTCGGCGAGCGCGAAGATGAAGCCGCCATGGGCCGTGCCGTGGCCGTTGGTCATGTCGGGCGAGATCGTCATCGCCAATACGGCCTCGCCCGGCCCGGTCGAGACGATCTCCATGCCCAGCGCCTGGCTTGCCTTGTCGCTGGCCCACATCACTTGCGCCGCCCGCTGCGCGGTCTCCTGCGGCGAGAGAGCGAGGATGGCCGCGGTCATGAGCCGCGCCCCGAAAAACGCGGCGCTCGCTTCGCCATGAAGGCGCTCACGCCCTCGCGATAATCCGGCGTCCGACCGGCCCGGCGCTGGAAATCCCGCTCCAGATCGAGCTGCTCGTCCAGGCTGTTATCTTCGGAGGCATCGAGCGCCTGCTTGATCAGGCTGAGCCCCTGTGTCGGCTGCGTCGCGAGATGCGCGGTCAACCGCTCGGCCTCGGCGAGCAGGGCGTCATCGTCGACAGCCCTCCAGATCAGGCCCCAGGCTTCGGCGCTCTCGGCCGGGAGAGGTTCCGCCAGCAGGGCGAGCCCGCGCGCCCGCGCCGGACCGACCAGCCGGGGCAGGAAGAAAGTGCCGCCGGAGTCCGGCACAAGCCCGATCTTGGCGAAGGCCTGGATGAACTTCGCCGAGCGGGCGGCCAGCACGATGTCGCAGGCGAATGCGATGTTGGCGCCGGCGCCGGCGGCGACGCCGTTGACGGCGCAGACCACCGGCTTGCGCAGGGCGCGCAGGCGCCGCACCAGCGGGTTGTAGAAGGCTTCGATCGTCGCGCCGAGATCGGGCGGCTCATCGCCGCCGACACGGTCTCCCAGATCTTGCCCGGCGCAGAAGCCGCGACCGGCGCCGGTGAGCAGGACCGCGCGACAGCGCTCGTCGGCCCCGGCCTCGTCGAGGGCTGCGGCTAAGGCGCGGTGCATGGCTTCGTTGAAGGAGTTCAACCGCTCCGGGCGGTTCAACGTCAGCTTGGTCCAGCCATCGCGCTGGTCGACGAGAAGCACGGGCTCCAGGTCTGTCCTCGGCTGCATCTCTGTCCTCCCTGCGATCGGGCTCTTTGAGAGCCTCTTGAATTAACCGGCCGATCGGTTAATCTTTTACGCAAGGAGCTCGCTTGTCAACCTGCGAACGCAAGGCTCCGCTGACCGGGAGAACACAGCCCCAATGACCGCGATCCTGAAAAGCTACGCGCTCGACCAATGGTTCGAAGCATCCTCCGGCCTCGTCGACATTCAAAGCGCGATCGACGGCCGGGTCGTCGCCCGCGCTTCCAGCGTCGGGCTCGATTTCAAGGCGGTGGTCGCACATGCACGCGATGTCGGCGGGCCGGCTCTGCGGGCGCTAAACTTTCATCAACGGGCCGATCTGCTCAAGGCGCTGGCTTCCTATCTCAACACGCATAAGGAGCCGCTCTACGCTCTGGCTGCCGATACCGGCACGACGAAGCGCGACAACCTGATCGACATCGACGGCGGCATCGGCACGCTGTTCGCCTATGCCTCCCGCGGGCGCCGGGATCTGCCGAGCGACCATTTCGTCGTGGAAGGGCCAAGCGAAGCGTTGTCGAAGGGCGGCAGCTTCGTCGGCGTCCATGTGCTGACCCCGCTCCAGGGCGTCGCCGTCCACGTCAACGCCTTCAACTTCCCCTGCTGGGGCATGCTGGAAAAGCTCGCACCCGCTTTGCTCGCCGGCGTTCCCGTCATCACCAAGCCTGCGACGGCGACAGCCTATGTCACCGAAGCCGTCATCCGGCTGATCGTCGAATCCGGCATCCTGCCGGCGGGCGCCTTGCAGTTCGTCTGTGGCTCGACCGGCGACCTGCTCGACCATCTCTCGGGACAGGACGTACTCTCGTTCACGGGTTCGCTCAGTACCTCGGAAAAGCTGCGCAACCACCCGGCTATCTCACGCAACGCGGTGCGCTTCATCGCCGAGCGTGATTCCCTCAACGCCGCGGTGCTCGGCCCGGACGCAGGTCCCGGAACGCCCGAATTCGATCTCTTCGTGAAGGAGGTCGTCCGCGAGATGACGGTGAAGGCGGGCCAGAAGTGCACGGCGATCCGCCGCATCTTCGTTCCACGCCAACTGGAGACAGCCGTCGGCGAGGCCCTGACCGCCCAGCTCACCGCGATCAAGCTCGGCGATCCGCGCCTCGAGGAGGTCCGCATGGGCCCGTTGGTGAGCCTTGCCCAACGCGACGACGTCCGCGCGAAAGTGGCGGAGATCGCGAGCGAGGCGGAGATCCTCTGCGGCGATCCCGCAGGCGCAGCCGTGATCGGCGGAGATCGCGCGGCGGGGGCCTTCATGCAGCCGGTGCTGCTGCGTTGCGCCAAGCCGTGCGAGGCGCGCCATGCGCATACGACGGAAGCCTTCGGCCCCGTCGCCACCTTGATGGCCTATGACAGCCTGGACGATGCCGTCGCGCTGGTGGCGATGGGCGAAGGCAGCCTGGTAGCGTCGGTCTTCACCTATGACCAGGAAGTGGCCGAACGGCTGATCTTCGGCATGGCCTCCTACCACGGCCGTCTCCTCGTGCTCGACCGCGACTGCGCCAAGGAATCGACCGGCCACGGCTCGCCGCTTCCGTTCTTGCTCCATGGCGGTCCCGGCCGTGCTGGCGGCGGCGAGGAGCTCGGCGGCCTGCGCGGCGTGTTCCACTACATGCAGCGCACGGCCCTGCAGGGCTCGCCCGCCCGCCTCTCGCTGCTGACGGGCAGCTGGATCAAGGGCGCACCTGCGCCCGTCACCGAAATCCACCCCTTCAAGCGCGACTTCGATGGGCTTGCGGTCGGCGACACCGTGGAGACCGGCGCACGCGCGATCACCCTCGACGACATCGAGCACTTCGCCCATTTCAGCGGCGACACCTTCTATGCGCATATGGACGAGGAGGCTGCCAAGGCAAACCCGTTCTTCCCGGGCCGCGTCGCCCATGGCTATCTCATTCTCGCCTTCGCTGCGGGGCTGTTCGTCGATCCGGCGCCGGGACCGCTCCTGGCCAATTACGGCCTCGACAGCCTGCGCTTCCTCAAGCCGGTTTCGCCGGGCGACACGATCCGCGTCCGCCTCACGGTCAAGCAAAAGCAGGCGGCACGGAAACCGGAATATGGCGAGGTGCGCTGGGACGCCGAGGTCTTCAACCAGGACGGCGAGACCGTCGCGCGTTACGAGTTGCTCACGATGAGCGCACGCGCCGCAGCGTAGTCGATCGCCCCGCCCGCTTCTCCGCGGACACAGACCAAGGAGCCGGAATATGCATGCTCACGGCATCAGGCCGCGCCCGGCGAGGTAGTGGTCGAGGCTTGATCGGGTGCCCAGGCTCCAGACTCGTTGCAGCGCCTGGCTGAAGGCGTCCCGGAAGCTTCGGTCATCCCGCAGATCGCCGTAGACATCCTGCATTTCGAGCCAGGTCTCCGGTGCCGATCTCGCCTTGCGGGCCTGCTCGGTCAGTCGCCCCCAGTTCGGATCGTTCGGCGCGATCGATCGTCCGCTTTCCGTTTCGCCGTAGCAGTAGCGGCACCACAGCGCGCTGACGAGCGCGAGACCGGCGATGGGGCTGCCGGCGCGCAACGCGTCGCGAAGCGTCGGCAGGATGAACTTCGGCTGGCGGTTCGATCCGTCCAGGCAGAGCCGGCGGATCGTGTCGCCGATCTTGGGATTGGCGAAGCGCCGTTCGATCGTCCGCTTGTAGGTCTTAAGGTCGATGCCCGGGACAGGCGGAACCAGCGGAATGATCTCGTCGTCGATCAGGGCCGAGAGGAAGCGCGCGATCTGCGGGTCTTCCATCGCTTCATGGACGAAGTGGATGTCGAGCAAGCCGGCCGGATAGGCGATCGCCGCATGTCCGCCATTGAGGATGCGGATCTTCATCAGCTCGAACGGCGCGACATCGGCGACGAACTGCACGCCGACCTGTTCGAGCCGCGGCCGCCCGGCCGGAAAATGATCCTCCAGCACCCATTGCCGGAAATCCTCGCAGTAGACCGGGCGCGCGTCATCAATGCCGAAATCGGCAGACAACGCCGCACGCTCGCGCCCCGAGGTCGCCGGCGTGATCCGGTCGACCATCCCGTTCGGAAAGGCGACGGCCTCGCGGATCCATTGCGCATCGGAGCGGCTCACGAGTTCAGCGAGCCCGGCGACGGCGTTCTGCGTGACGTGGCCATTGCCGGGGAGATTGTCACAGGACATCACCGTGAAGGGCGCGATGCCGGCGGCACGGCGCTGCAGCAGGGCGGCGCCGATCAGCCCGAAGGCGGTTTTCGGATGGCCGAGACGGCCGGCGGCGTCGGCCACGATGTCGGGATGCTCGGCATCGAAAGCCTGCGTCGCAGGATCGACATAGTAGCCCCCCTCGGTCACGGTCAGCGAGACGATCCGGGTCCGGCCGTCGACGAGACGCGGCAGGATCGCGCCGGCCTCGCCGGGCGGGATGAAGCCGATCATCGAGCCGGTGATCCGCGCCTGCGAGGACGCAGCTTCCTGCGCCACGACCGTGGTCAGGAAATCCTGGGCGGCGAGATCGCGGCCCATTTCGGCATCGCCTTCCCGGACCCCGGTGCCGATGATCGCCCAGTCGCGATCGCTCCCGCCGTCGAACAGTTCATCGAGATAGACGGCCTGATGGGCGCGGTGGAAATTGCCCACGCCGAAATGCACGATGCCGGCTGTCAGATCCTGCGGCTGATAGCGCGGGCGGGCGACCGCGCTCCCGATCTCCCCCAGACGTGCACGCGACAAGGCGACGGTCATGGGCTCACTTCGCCTTCGCGGCGAGCAGCTGCAGGACGAGGTCCGGACGATCGCTGGTGATCTGTGCGACCGGCTGCCCGAGCCAGTGGTCGATATCGCGCACGGTGTTCGGCACCCAGACGCCGAGCTTATCGCGCCCGACGATGCCGACGGCGCGATCGAGCGCAAGACGCAGGAGCGACTGCTCGACGGCGACGATGCAGCCGAGATCGACGAAGCGTCGCAGCGTCGCGTCGATGCCGCCGAAGGCCTCGCAGGAACGGCGATCCACCGAAGCGAGGCGGCGCATGCCGGGAGCCTTCGCCCGGATCTCCTCGATGACCTCGGGAACGAAGCAGGTCAGGACCACGCGCGAGGCCATGTTGCGGCCCTCGACCAGCGCGATGACCTTGTCCAGCAGGCCCGGATAGGGATTGCCCAAGGCATCCATCTTCATCTCGATCTCGAGCTCGATCCCGGTCGGCGCGAAGACATCGAGCACCGCCGACAAGGTCGGGATCGTTTCGCTGAGAGTGTCGTTGAGCCGAACCTTGCGCAGGGCTTCGCGGGAGAGCTGCCCGACCGGCCCCTTGTGATCCGTCGTGCGATCGAGCAGCGGATCATGGATCACCATGATCTCGCCGTCGTTCGACAGATGCACGTCGAGCTCGACCGCATCGACCTTCAGGCCGCAGACATTGCGGAAGCCGCTGAGGCTGTTCTCCGACCAGATGTTGCGTGCGCCGCGATGTCCGATGATCCGCATGATGAAAGCCCTGCCTGTCTGGGTTGATCGCTATTTGCCGCTGTCGACCAGCCCCTTCACGAACCAGCGCTGAAGGAGAAGGATGACGAGGGTCGGCGGCAGCATCGTCAGGAAGGCCGCGTTCATCAGCAGATGCCAGGTCGGTAGCGAGTCGCTCTGCGGCATCAGCTTCTTCAGCCCGATCACCGCGTTCGCCATGGCTGGCTCCGTGGTGAGCAGCAGCGGCCAGAGATACTGGTTCCAGCCCATCAGGAAGAGGATGATCGCCAGCGCGACGATGTTGGAGCGCGAGAGCGGCAGCAGGATCAGGCGGAAGAACTGCCAGGGGCTGGCGCCGTCGATGCGCGCTGCCTCGCAGAGTTCGTCCGGCACGGTCAGGAAGAACTGGCGGAAGAGGAAGGTCGCCGTGGCAGAAGCGATCAGCGGCAGGATCAGCCCTGAATAGGTGTTGACCAGGTTCCAGTCGAGGCCGACCAGCGCCTGCACTCCGAGCCAGGAGCCGAGCATGTTGAGCGGCAGCGCGACATTCGCCGCGGACTCATAGGTCGGGACGATGCGCACCTCGATCGGCAGCATCAGCGACATGAAGATCAGCCAGAACGCCGTCATCCGGAACGGAAAGCGGAAATAGGTCACGGCGAAGGCCGCGATCACCGAAACCGACAGCTTCCCGATGGTGATGCCGCTGGCGATGATGAAGGAATTGAGCAGCAGCCGGCCGAAATTGGCGCTGTTCAGCACCGTTTGCAGGTTTGTGAAGAACTCGCCGCCGGGCAGCCAGGACATCGGCACCCGCATGATCTCCTGCTGCGAGAGCGTGCCGGTGACGAAGACGAAGTAGATCGGCAGGCAGACGAGCGCCGCTCCGCCGAGCAGGATGAGGTGGCAGACGGCATCGAGGACGGGCGTGCGCTCGTTCATGCTCCCCCGCCTACACGCTGTAGTTCACGCGCCGCTCGATGAAGCGGAACTGCGCGAAGGTGAGGAGGAGGGCGAGCGCCATCAGGATCACGGACTGAGCCGCCGAGGAACCGAGATCGAGCGTGACGAAGCCGTCCTGATAGACCTTGTAGACGAGGATCGAGGTCGCCCCGGCCGGGCCGCCGCGCGTCGTCGCGTCGACGATGGCGAAGGTTTCGAACAGCCCGTAGACGAAATTGATGACGATCAGGAAGAAGAGCGTCGGCGCGATCATCGGAAGCGAGATGCGCAGAAAGCGCTGGATCGGGCCGGCACCGTCGAGATAGGCGGATTCAAGGATCGAATGGGGCACCGAAAGCAGCGCCGCGACGAGGAAGATGTAGTTGTAGCAGATGTGCTTCCACGACGCCGCCATCACGATCAGGGCGAGTGCATGCCCCG
This sequence comes from Bradyrhizobiaceae bacterium, assembly GCA_036676315.1. Classification (GTDB taxonomy): domain Bacteria; phylum Pseudomonadota; class Alphaproteobacteria; order Rhizobiales; family Beijerinckiaceae; genus Allobosea. The sequence goes on along the minus strand of JAKFDB010000157.1, from coordinate 26,353 downwards.
AATTGCGGTTCGGATCCCAGTCGAAGCCGAGCCCCTGCAGCATGTGGGCGACCGGGCCGACGCGCGGGTTGAACAGGAAGGCCAGCATGATGCCGGCGATCGCCGGCGCGATCGCATAGGGCAGCAGCAGGATGGTCCGGTAGGCGCCGCGGCCGCGCAGGATGTGGTTGGTGGCGAAGGCGAGCAGCAGCGCCACCGAAAGCGTCACCACATTCTGCGCGACGGTGAACACCGCCGTCACCTGGACGGAGGACCAGTAGGCATTGCTGCGCAACAGCCGCTCGAAGTTCTGGAAACCGACCCATTGCGTCGTGGCGCCGAACGGATCGGTGAGCTGAAACGCCTGGATGAGTGCCCTGACCGAGGGGATGAAGAAGAACAGCAGGAGGATGAAGAGCTGCGGCGCCAGCAGCCAGAAGGGCAGCCGCCACTCCGAGAAATGCGCGCGCTTCAAGCCGCTCTCGGCCCGGCCCTCGGCTGCTGCCGCGCCAGCCGGGCGTCGCAGCGGCCAGCGCAGGCGCCAGCCGCCGCTGCCCGCCGCCGCCGGGAGTTCCGCTGCGCTACTTCTTGCCTGCATTGAGCTGCTCGTAGCGGCGCAGCGACTCGTTGCCCCGCGAGACAGCATCGTCGAGTGCCTGCTGGACAGGCTTGCGGCCGAGGAAGGCGGCCGAAACCTCTTCCATGATCGCGACATTGATCTGATTGCTGTTGCCGATGCGGAAGCCCAGCGAATTGTCGCTCGGCGTGCCGCGCATCAGCTGGAGCACCGCGATCTCGCGCGTCGGGCTTTTCGCATAATAGCCCTGTGCCTTGGCAGCCTCGTAGGCGGCCGTCGTGACGGGCACATAGCCGGTGGCCTGATGCCACCAGACCTGCGTATCGGTCTTGGCGAGGAAATCGTAGAAGGCCGCGGTCGCCTTGTACTTCTCCGGCGAATGCCCCTTCAGGGTCCAGAGCGCGGCTCCGCCGATGACGCTGTTCTTCGGCGTGACACCCTGCTCATGGGGGAGCTCGGCGGCGCTCCAGTCGAATTTGGCGGCGGCGACGACCGCGGCATGCGAGGCGGTCGAAGCGATGATCGTCGAGCATTCACCCGCGGTGAAGAGCTGGATCGGGATGACGCCCTGACCGGCGATCTGCATGACGCCCGAGCTGATCAGCCGCTTCATGCGCTCGACCTGGCCGACGAGCTTGCCCTTGTTGAAAACGAAGCTGGCGTCGAGCCCGTCCATGCCGTTGCGCTTCGTCGCGTAGGGAATGTCGTTCACGGCGCTGTAGTTCTCGAGGAAGCTCCACTCATAGTCGCCGGGGAGCACCATCGCGCATTTCGAGACGCCCTTGGCCTTGATCGCATCGAGCTGCGGCTCGAGCTCCTGCCAGGTCGCGCCGGGCTTGTCGAAGCCCGCGGCTTTGAAGTGGTCGCGATTGTAGAACAGGATCGGCGTCGACGAGTTGAACGGCATCGCCTGGAGCTTGCCGTCGATGGCGTAGTAGCTGACGACCGGAGCGATGTATTTCGAGACGTCGACGGGACGGCCCTGCTGGGCCATCAGCTCGCTGGTCGAGATGATGGCTCCGGAGTTCACCATCGTCAGGAAGGAGCGCTCGTTCGACTGCACGATCTCCGGCTGCCGCTTGGCCCGATAGGCCGCGATCATGCCGTTCAGCACCTCGTCATAGGTGCCCTTGGCGACAGCCCTGACGGCATAGTCCTTCTGCGAGTCGTTGAACTTCTTGACCAGCTCGTCGACGCGCTCGCCGAGCGCCCCGCTCATCGCGTGCCAGAACTCGATTTCAGTTGCCGCCTGGGCGGAGGACAGCCCCGCCAGAAGCATGGCACCGGCACCAGCCAGCGCTCCAAAGAAAGGTCGCATTCAAGCCTCCCTCGTGAATTTCTACGAGCATATGCTCTTTGTTGAAGCATATGCTCGCACACTGGCTTCTTATGTCAACCGTCGGTGACGAACGGATGACAGCCGCCGATGAGAGGCTTCGGGCAGGAGGAAGGACAAGGCCAGGCCGCCCTGGCGGCTGCGGCGGGCTCAGGGCGCCAGCAGGGCGCGCGCAGTGTCCTCGTCGGTGACGAGGCCGTTGACGATACGGCCAGCAAGCGCCGCCCGCAGGGGCGCGACCTTTGCCGTGCCCTGCCCGATGCAGATGCGCAGCCGATCGCTCCCGGGCTCGGGCGGCACGCTGGTTACGCGCAGATTGGTGCCGCGGTCGAGCAGCCTGCCCTCCGCATCGAAGACCCATCCGGTGACTTCGCCCACGCCGCCATGGCGAACCATTTCGAGCAGTTCGCCGCGCGTCATGAAGCCGTCGCGATAGAGCACGGCGTCCTCGCCGATCTGGCTGATGCCCATCAGCCAGAGGTCGGCCTCTGCGGCTATGGCGCGGATGCGGCGGATCGCCTCGATCTCGCTGAGCTGCGCCCTTTCCTCCGGGCTCGAGACGTAGAGCGGCAGCGGCATCGGGAAATGCTGGGCCTTGGTGATCTCGGCGAGCTTGACCAGCGTGTCGAACGGGCTCGCCGAGCCATCCGGCGAGATGGTGCCGACAAGCGAGACGAGCCGGTGCAGCGGGCACGACATCGGCGAAACGCGCTCGATGCTGGCCCGTACCGAGCGGCCGGTGCCGAGCGCCATGACCAGCGATTTGCGCGAGCGCAGCCAGCGTTCGATCAGCAGGCCGCCCAGCGAGGCGACGCCCGCCGCCGCGGTCTCGCCGGAACCGTCGGAGGGCGCGACGTCGCAATGCAGCAGCCCGAAGCGGTCAACCAGACGCGCGGCGAGCTCCATGCAGTTGCTGATCGGATGGTTCATCCGGAAGCTGATGAGGCCTTCGCTGCGGCTGAGCGAGACGAGTCGCTGCGCGGCGGGGCGCGAAATGTTCAGGATCCGCGCAATGTCATCCTGCGTGCGCCCGGCGATATAGTAGAGCCAGCCCGCGCGGGCGGCGTCGTCGAGGCGCGTATTGTCGCTTTCGGCCATGGCTGTCAGCCAGCGATCGCAGGCAGGGCGAGCTCGCGCCAGGAACCGAGCATTCGGTCGGCCCCGGCGTCAACCAGCGCGCGCCTCTGATCCAGCACCGCGAAATGGCTGCCCGCCGTCAGCCCATAGGCCGTCATTCCGGCCGCCTTGGCGGCAAGGACGCCGCTGACGCTGTCCTCGATGACCAGGCAGCGCTCAGGCGACACGCCGCGCTCCCTTGCCGCAAGCAGGAACAGGTCGGGAGCCGGCTTGCCGCGCGCGACCCGCGTGGTGCTGAATATCCTGCCCGCGAACAGATCCCATAGCCCGACCTTGCGCAGGCAGTGCTCGATACGCTCCTCGTCGCTCGAGGATGCGACGCAATAGTCGACGTCGAAGGCTTCCACCGCGTCACGAACTCCCTCGACCGGCTCCAGCGTCGCGCTGAACGCGGCGAACAGGCTCGCCCTCCAGTCCCGCCTGAAACTCTCCGGAGCCGGGCAGCCGGTCAACCTCTCATAATCCTCGACGACGGCGCTCGCCGGGCGCCCCAGATAGCGCCGCATGACCCCTTCGAGATCATAGGCAGGATCCAGCGGGGAGAGGATGTCGACCAGGGTGCGACAGCTGATCGTCTCGCTGTCGACGAGGACTCCGTCACAGTCGAGAATGATGAGGTCGAAGCGCGGATGCGGAGCCATGAGACAGCACGATTTATGAACGGATGCTCCGATCAAGAGCATCCGCTCGAATTTCTGTCAAATCCACAGCCGCGCCTATTGCAGTTCGCGACTGAACCCTGCGGCCTTGCCCCAGAGGGCGTAGCGATCCGCATAGGCGGCGACCAGGTCCCGCTTCGGGCGGAAAATCTGCGGCACCCCGTCCGGCTTGCGGCAGATCTCGCGCGGATCTTCGCCCGTGCAGGCCAGGCGGGCGAGGCGTGCCGCGCCGAAGGCCGCGCCAGTCTCGCCGGCCGCATGGCGGTGCAGCGGCATGTCCAGCACATTGGCGAGGATGGAAAGCCATAGCGCCGAGCGCGAGCCGCCGCCGATGACGATGGCCTCGTCAATGCGGGAGCCTGCGCTTTGCAGCGCCGCCTTGCCGTCGCGAAACGCGAAAGCGACCCCCTCCAGCACTGCCTGCGTCATGGCATTGCGGCCGGTATCGTGACCGAGGCGGGCGAAGCCGCCGCGCATCTGCGTATCGTTGTGGGGCGTGCGCTCGCCGGACAGGTAGGGCGTGAACAGCACCGGCGACGGGCGCTCGAGGGTCTCGCCGAGCGGCGCAAGCAGGTCGGCTTCGGTGGATCCGGTCACCATCGCCCACCAGTTCAGGCTCGCGGCGGCAGAAAGATGGACCGACATCTGGTGCCAGAGGCCAGGCAAGGCGTGGCAGAAGGCATGGACGGCCCTGTCGGCCCGCGGCTCGAAGCCGGCGGTCGTGCGCCACAGCACGCCGGATGTGCCGAGCGACAGGAAGCTTGCTCCCGGCTCGACGGCTCCCAGACCGACGGCGCCGGCCGCATTGTCGCCCGCTCCCCCGGCGAAGAGCGGCGGTGCGTCGAAACCGAACTCCCGGCTCAGATCCGGGCGCATCCGGCCGGCGGGCTGCGAACCCTCGACGAGCGCTGGCATATGGCTGCGGTCGAGCCGGGTCGCGGCGAGCATCCTGTCCGACCAGTCGCGGGCCCCGACGTCGAGCCAGAGCGTGCCCGATGCGTCCGACATCTCCTCGATGGCTTCGCCCGTCAGCGCGAGGCGCAGATAGGCTTTCGGCAACAGCACTTTTCGGGTTCGCCGGAAGACGTCAGGCTCATGCCGGCCGACCCAGAGCAGTTTCGGAGCGGTGAAGCCGGGCATGGCGATGTTGCCGGTGATGTCGCGCGATGCCGGCTCGGCAGCCTCGATCTCGGCGCATTCGGCGCTCGAGCGGCCATCGTTCCAGAGCATGCAGGGACGCAGCGGCCTGTCCGCCTCGTCCAGAAGAACCGCGCCGTGCATCTGGCCCGACAAGCCGATGCCTCTGCAGACACGAAAGGCGGAAGGCGCCGCCTGCTTGAGATCCTGCAGCGCCGCCAGCGTCGCGGTGATCGGCCGGGTTCTGTTCCGACCATTGCGGGACGGGGCGATCGACCACGAGATCGCGCGTGGTGCCGGCGACGACGGATTGTCGATCGTCGACCAGGATGGCCTTGATCGACGATGTGCCGAGGTCAATGCCGATATAGCTCACGTCAGCGCCCGCCTCGCCGGCCCCGCGGGACGCCCCGGCCATCTCGGCCGGCGATCAGGCGTCCACGCAACCGGCTCATCGGCCTTCAGCATCGAGTCCACGCGGGTAGATCAGGCTCTTCACCATGCCGGCTTCATTGGCGGCGTGGCGCCGAAAGGCCTCGGGCCCGTCGGCCAGCGCGAAGCGGTGGCTGACGACAGCATCGACGTCGACCTTGCCTTGTGCCACGAGTTCGATCGCGCGGGGATAGACATGGCCCATGCGCCGCGAGAACTTGATGGTGAGGCCGCGCCGGCGTGCTTCGGCGGCAGGAACCACATAGCTGTCGCCGTCGGGAATGCCGACGAGCACGACGCGTCCGCCGATACGCGAGGCGCGAACGGCGTCGCGGAATCCCTCCGGCGCATTGGTGGCCTCGATCACGAGCGGCAGGCCTTCGCCTTGCGTCCATTCGGCGATGTCCGCCACGCTCGCGCCCGCCTTGCTCGCCCCGAGTTCGAGCGCCAGGGCGCGGCGATGCGGCTGCGGGTCGCAAGCCAGGATCTCGCCGACGCCCACGGCCCTGAGGACCTGCAGGATCAGCAGGCCGATCGGCCCGCAGCCGACGAGCGCAACGCGCTCGAGCAGGCGCGGCTTGGCGAGGTCGACCGCATGAACCGCCACGCCGAGAGGTTCGAGCATCACGGCATCGCTCGGCGAGAAGCGCTCCGGCACGGGGACGATCTGCGTCTTCGGCACCCAGATCCGCTCGGTCATCGCCCCGTCGTTCGGGGGCGCGCCGATGAACACCACGTCGGGGCAGAGATTGGGGTGACCGTCTCGGCAATGTTGGCAATGGCCGCAGGCCTGATTCGGATCGACCGCGACCAGCGCTCCCCGCGCCAGGCCGAGCTCGGGCAGGTCTTCGGTCAGCCAGCCGCTGAACTCGTGCCCCGGCACGAAAGGAGCGGCGATCACCGCCGAACCGATGCCACCGTCCTTGTAGTAGTGGAGATCGCTGCCGCAGAGGCCGACGGCCGCGACATCCAGCAGGGTTTCGCCGGGAGCCCCCTCGCGCAGATTGAACGGCGCGAAGCGCGCATCACCCGCGGCGTGAAGAAAAATGGCGTGGGACATTCCGCAAGACGCTCCGGCTTCGCAAGGATCTTCAACAAATGTATTTTGGGATTTACATTAGTGGCGGTCAAGGCGAAACCGCTGCGGAAGCAGCCGGGCTTCGCGTTGTGAAGGCGAGCAAAAGCGATGTAAGCCCGATGCAGCAAATCGACGCCGACCGATGCCGCCGCGAAGGGCTGGCGGCATCGACGCCTGTCCTGCCCTTGGGATGACGCAATGCCGGAGGATCCGCAGACGCAGGTCAGGGCCGCCTGGCTCTATTACATGGAAGGCCTGACCCAGGCGGATATCGCCGACCGGCTGAAGATGACGCGGCTGCGGGTCAACCGCCTGCTGGTCGAGGCGCGCAGCAGCGGCCTCGTCAACATCACGATCAATTCTCGGCTCGAAAGCTGCGTGCGCCTGGAACAGGCCCTGCTCGAGGAGTTCGGTCTCAAGGACGCGATCGTCGTACCGACGCCCGGCGACCCCGAACAGATCTCGGCACAGATCGGCAAGGCTGCCGGCGAGCTGATCTCGCGCATCATCGACGAGCACTCCTCGGGCATCTTCGGCGTCGGCTGGGGCGGGACCCTGCGCGAGACGATCCGCCATGTGCGGGCCGGCCAGTATCGCGGACTGACGGTGACCTCGATGATGGGCGGGCTGACCTATGGCATCGAGCTCAATACCTTCGAGATCGCGAGCCGGTTCGCCAGGCTCTGGCAGGCGGAATGCCATTATCTCGCCGCGCCGATCTATGCCGGCACGCCGCAATCGCGCGACACCATTCTGGCGCAGGACGTGTTCGAGGCCGCCTTCTCCCGCATTCGCGCCACCGATGTCGCAATCCTCAGTGCGGGCGATCTGAGCGAGCGTTCGCTGCTGGTGCGATACGGCCTCCCCCGCGAGGTCGGCACGAAGGAACTGGCGGAGCACGGCGCTGTCGGCGACCTGCTCGGGCAGTTCATCGATCATCGGGGCGAGGCGATCGAGCACCCCATCAATCGCCGCGCGATCGCCCTGCCCCTGGACGGGCTGCGCCGCATCCCGACCGTGATCCTGGCATCGGGCGGCCGGAACAAGGCCGCGGTGATCGCGGCAGCCCTGCGCGGCAGGCTGGCTTCCGTGCTGATCACCGATGAGGACGCCGCAGCGGCGACGCTGGCGCTGCATCGTGGCTGAAGGCCGATGACGCTCGTCCTCGGCATCGATCTCGGCACGTCGGGCGTCAAATCCGTCCTGGTGAACGAGCGCGACGAGGTCGTTGCGGACGCGACCGCGCCGATCGCGCTGTCGCGTCCGCAACCGCTTTGGTGCGAGCAGCACCCGCAGGATTGGTGGCAGGCGGTCGCGACCACGCTCGATGCCTTGCGCGCCTCGGCGCCGCGGGAGATGGCCGCCATCGGCGCGATCGGCCTCTCCGGCCAGATGCTCGGCGTCACCTGTCTCGATGGCTCCGGCCAGGCGCTGCGTCCCGCGATCTTGTGGAACGATGGCCGCGCCGGGGCCGAATGCGCCGAGATCGAAGCGGCCGTGCCGGACTTCGCCGGGCTGGTCGGCTGTCGGGCCATGGTCGGCTTTCCCGCGCCGAAGCTGCTCTGGCTCGCCAGGCACGAGCCCGGCGTGCTGGACGCGGCCCGGACCATCCTGCTGCCCAAGGACTATGTCCGGCTCTGCCTGACCGGCATCGTCGCCAGCGATTTCGCCGACTCCAGCGCCACCCTGCTGATGGACACGCGGGCCGCCGCCTGGTCGCCAAAATTGCTGGCGGCCTGCGGCGTATCGACGGATCAGATGCCGGCCCTCGTCGCGTCGCACGAGATCAGCGCTGGGCTCCTGCCGGCGCTGGCCGCGCGCTGGGGGATTGCCGCCGGGACCCCCGTGGTCGGAGGCGCGGGCGACAATATGTGCGGCGGGATCGGCGCAGGCATCGTCAAGGCGGGGATGGCCTCGATCAGCCTTGGAACCTCCGGGGTGTATTTCCTCGCCAACGACCTCTTCCTGCCGGCCCGTGGCCAGGGCATGCACACCCATCGCCATGCCGTAGCGGGACTTTTCGCGCAGAATGGCTGCACGCTCAGCGCCGGTGCCGCGCTGAGCTGGGTCGCGCAGATCGTCGGCGCGAGCGATATCCCGGGGCTGGTGCGGGAAGTCGAGGCGGCCGGGCTTCCGATCGACGAGACGCCGGTCTTCACTCCATACCTCACGGGCGAGCGCACGCCTCATGACGATGCGGGCCTGACCGGGACATTCTCCGGCCTGACCGCGACGACGAGCCGCCTCCATCTGGTGCAGGCGGTGCTCGAGGGTGTCGCGATGGCGCTGGCCGACTGCCATCGGGCCCTGCTGTCCAGCGGCGCCGGGATCGCAGAGGTCTCGCTGGTCGGCGGCGGGGCGAACAGCAATCTCTGGTCGACGCTGGTCGCAAGCGCGATCGGCATGCCGCTCGGCCGTACCCGCTCGGCCGCTGTCGGCCCTGCGCTGGGCGCGGCGCGGCTCGCGCGTTTCGGCATCGGCGGGCCGCTGCTGGCCGAGGGCGGAAAAGAGAGCGAGCCTCCGATCATGCCCGATGCCGCGACGGCCGATGCGCTGGCCGCGAAGCGCGCGCGTTTCGAGCGGCACCTCGCCCTGCGCTGAGGGTTCAGGCGCTGCGGATCGCGTCCAGAAGCTCCTCGTGGATGAGGCCGTTCGAGACGACCTTTTCCAGATCCTCGTCACGCGAATCCTCCCCTGCGACCGTCGTGACCTTGCCGCCTGCGGCGCGTACCAGAGGCATGGCGGCGGCGTGCGAAACGATGTCCGCCTTGAGGCCGATGAAGGCGTCGAGCCGCCCCGCGGCCACCAGCGACATCTCGAGCCCGCCCGAGACGATGACGCGCACGCCGCGACATAGGCCCGACAGCCGCCGGATCACGGCGCAGGTCCGTTCCGAATCCTCCGGCGAATAGTGCGAGGTGAGACAGATCGAGACGACGGCGTCGGCAAGACCCGCCGTTTGCGAGACCGCGGCAGGACGCCCGTCGACGATCGCGGTTCCGCCCTCGGCATAGCGCGCGACCAGCCCGGCAAGAGGTGCATGCGTCAGGCCGAGCAGCGTCCGACCCTGCTCCTGATAGGCCAGGGTGACCGAGAACCACGGCAGGCCGCCGGCATAGTTCACCGTGCCGTCGAGCGGGTCGATGATCCAGCGCGGCGCATCGGAGCAGCCGGAGAAGCCGGCCTCCTCGGAGAGGATCGCCGCATCCGGCGTCAGCCGGCGCAGCCCCGCGATGACGAGGCTCTCCGAGGCGAGGTCGGCAGCGGTGACGACATCGCGCAGTTCCTTGCGGGTGACCGGCAGCTGCTCGCCCTGCATCTTGACCAGCAGATCGGCGGCCTCGCTCGCCAGCGCGCCGGCCTGTTCGAGAAGGTCGAGAAGGCGCGGCTCAGACATGCGCGGGCGCCGCCTGCTGCTTGCCGGGATAGGCCGGATCGAGCACGAAAGGCCGGCGCGGTCCGTAGTCGCCGATCGGCTGGAGATGGCTCACCACACCGGTTTCAGCTTTCCAGACATGGATCGCGATGGCGGGCGGCTCCATGACGAACCGGTTCTCCGTGCCCGGACGCAGGTCGAGCGCGACCTGGTGGGCCGTCCCCGGCGCGACATAGCCGATCGTGCCGGCGAAACGCCGCTGGATCGGACGATGGTAATGGCCGCAGAGCACGCGCTCGATCTCCGGGTAGCGGGCGAGCAGCCCGGCAAATCCGGGCGAGACCAGACAGGGCATGATGTCCATGCCGTCGACGCCGACCGCGAAGGGCGGGTGATGCATGAAGATCAGGGTCGGACGCCCCTGCCCTTCAGCGAGACGCTCGGCGAGCCAGGCCTCGCGTTCGGCGCAGATCTCGCCGCCATCCTCGCCGGCGATCACCGTGTCGAGCCCGATCAGGCGGACCGGGAAATCATCGACCGTGTAGTGCAGGAAGCCGCTCTTCGGCAGGTAGGGGCTGTCGCGGCCAAGCACCGCCGCGAAGACATCGCGTCGGTCGTGGTTGCCCGGTACGACGAAGACCGGCATCGGCAGCCGTGCGAGCTCGCCGCGAACGATCTCGTATTCCTCCGCCAGCCCGCAATCGCAGAGATCGCCGGTGACGAGCACGCAGTCCGGCCGCGGCTCCATCGCCAGCACCGCGTCGATCGAGCGTTTCGTCGCGGCATTGGTGTCGACGATGCCATAGGCCGGTTGGCCATGCGGCCGCACATGGAAGTCGCTGAGCTGGGCGATGATCATCTGAGGACCTTTGAAACCATGGCTGCCGGAATCTCAGCCCTCATCCTGAGGAGCGCTCACAGAGCGCGGCTCCTCAGGATGAGGGCTCACATATGATGCCGCCCGGCCTCGGCGGCCGGGCGGCGATGGCGTCAGGAGCGCAGGTTCACTTCATCAGCGCTTCGGTCTCGGAAACGATGCGCTCGATGCCGGCCTTCGGCTGGATGTCGCCGCGCATCACGCCCGAAACCACCTCGCGCTGCTGGCGCCAGATGCGCACCGAGTTGCCGCCCGGATAGCCTTCCCACGGAGCCGCGCGCGAGACCTGGCCGTTGATGGTCCGGAAATTGGCGTTTTCCTTGTAGAACGGGCCGAGGAAGGCATCGTCGCCGGCGCGCAGATTGGTCGGCATGTAGCCGGCCGTCTCGACGACGATCTTCTGCGCCTCGGGGCCGGTCACGAACTTGATGAACTCCCAGGCCGCCTTCTGCTTGGCTGCGTCCTTCGCCGTGATCAGCGCGGCGTTGCCGCCGGTCGGCAGCTTGCCCTTGGCCTTGTCTTCGACCGGGAAGAGCGCGGTCTTCAGCGTGAAACGGTCGCCGATCAGGTCGGTGACCTGGCGCAGCCGGGCCGGCGTGTCGAAGAAGATGCCGATCTTGCCGGCGATGAACTGCTGGCGCGACTGGTCCCAGTCGATCAGCGGCATGCCGCCTTCAGTGACGAAGCTGCGCAGCATGGCGAGGGTCTTCTCGCCGGTCTCGCCGCCGAAGGCGACCTTCTTGCCGTCGCTGGACAGCATCGAGTGGCCACCTTGCAGGACCATGCCGCGCCAGAGCCAGTCATCCGGCCAGTCATGGATGTTGTAGGCCATACCGGCGGTATCGCCGCTGCGGATCTTCTTGGCGAGCGCGACCGTATCGGCCCAGTTGTCCGGCATCTTGTCGGGGTCGCCGCCGGCCTTCTTCACCAGCTCGGCATTGAAATACATCAGCGGCGTCGAGGCGTTGAAGGCAAGGCCCGCCTGCTTTCCGCCGACCTGCCCGAGCGAGAGCAGCGCGTCGGAATAGTTCGCCTTGCGCCAGGCTTCCGGCTCGCCCTTCAGCAGCGGGCCGAGATCGACGACCTGCTTGCGCTTGTCGAGCGACTCGACGAGCTCCGTCAGGAGATGGAAGCCGGAATAATAGACATCCGGAAGCTGGTTGGTGACGGACTGACGCAGCATCGACTGATGCCCCTCGTCATAGCTCGCCGCCGGGGCACGGAAATTGATCTTGATGTTCGGGTTCTTCTTCATGAATTCCGCGGCGATCGGCTCGTGGAACTTGGCGAAGGCCGGGAAGGCATAGAGGACGTCAAGCGTGACATCCTGAGCGCGCGCCGCCGTCGAGGCAGTTAGCGCAACCGCCGCTGCTAACAGCGTTCTGCCGAGAGCTTTCATCGGTGATCTCCTTGAGACAACTGGGGTTTTCGTCAGGCTTAGGCGTTTCGGGGGCGGGTTATTTCACGCCGGTCATTGTGATACCGTCGATGAATCTGCGTCGGGCGATCAGGAAGGCGAGGACGAGCGGCGCCGTCAGGATCGTCGCCGCGGCGGTGAGCGCGCCGTAATTCGAGCCGGTCTCGGCATCGGCGAAGAACATCATGCCGAGCGGCGGCGGCGCGAGCTTGGCATCGGAAATGACGATCAACGGCCAGTAGAGGTCGTTCCAGTGCGCCACCGCCGAGAACACCGAGAAGGCGGCGATGGCCGGCCAGGCGCTCGGCGTCACGATGCGCCAGACGATCTCGAACTCGCTCATGCCGTCGAGCCGGGCCGCGTTGATGATGTCGTCGGGGAAGCTGCGGAAGAACTGGCGGAACAGGAAGATGGCGAAGACCGAGAGGAAGAACGGCACCATCATCGAGAAATAGGTGTTGAGCAGGCCAAGATGGGCGAGCGCGATGTAGAGCGGCATGGCCGGCACCTGCACCGGAATGCACAGCCCGAGCAGCACCAGGACGAAGAGCGCATTGCGACCGGGGAAGTTCAGCTTCGCCAGCGCATAGGCACAGGGGATGGCGACGAGGAGCTGCACGACGAGGATGCCGACGCAGAGGATGACGCCGTTCAGCGCAAAGCGCAGCAGCGGGGCCTTCTCCATCGCGAAGCTGTAGTTCTGGACACCGTAGAATTGCTTTGGCCAGAGCGAGATCTCGGCACTGAAGATCTCGGCCGGCGGCTTGATCGAGGTCACCAGCATCCAGACGAAGGGCGCGAGCATGAAGATCGCGCCGGCGATCAGGACGCCATGAACCAGCACGAGCGACAGGAAGCGGCGCAGCACCGAATGGACGGGCGTGACCGGCGAGGCGGCGGGAAACCTGGGATCGCTCATCAGTAGTGCACCTTCTTGTCGAGGGCGAAGGTCTGCACGGCGGAGAAGACGAGGATGAAGGCGAGGAAGATGAAGGTCAGCGCCGCGGCATAGCCGGTGTGGAAGTACTGAAAGCCTTCGAGATAGATGTTGTAGAGCAGGACCTCGGTCGAGCCGACGGGGCCGCCGCGCGTCATCACCGCCACGGTGTCGAAGATCTTGAAGGCCGTGATCATCGTGGTGACGAGCACGAACATCGTCGTCGGCCCGAGCAGCGGCCAGGTGATGGTGAGGAAGCGGTCGATGCCGCCGGAGCAGCCGTCGATATCGGCCGCCTCGTAGAGATCGCGCGGGATGGCGGTCAATCCGGCCAGAAACAGGATCATGTTGAAGCCGAGCAGCTGCCAGATCCCGATCACCGCCAGCGTCGCCAGCGCGGTCGAAGGCTCGCTGAGGAACGCGACGGGCGCAAAGCCGAGCCATTTCAGCAAGCCGTTGACCGGACCGAGCGAGGGATGGAGCAGGAACTGCCAGACTGTCGCCATGGCGATCAGCGTCGAGGTCACCGGCAGGAAATAGATCACCTCGTAGAAGGAACGGCTGCGGCGGCGCCGATGCACGATGACCGCGATCAGCAAGGCGCCGAAGACGCCGCCCGGCACCACGATGGCGACATAGAGCAGCGTGTTGACGAGCGAGCGGCGGATGATCGGGTCGGCCAGTGCCTTCTGGAAGTTGGACAGGCCGACCCAGTCCATGTCGACGCCGCCGAACTCGTAATTCGTCAGGCTGAGCAGCATCAGCACCGCGAGCGGCAGCAGGATCGTCAGCAGCAGCAGGATGAAGGCCGGCAGGGCGAAGCCGAGGCCGGTGAGGCGCTCGATCCAGAACCTGCGGCGCGCCGCGGGGGCGAAGGTGGCCGGTGATGCGAGGGCAAGCGTCATGCTCAGGCCCTCAGCGGCACGACGGAGCCGGTCGCGATGCCCTGGCCGCGCGGCTCGATGCGATCGCCATCGGCATTGAAGACATGGGCTGCGGTCTCGTCGAAGCCGAGCGTGACCTCGGCCGCCTCGTTCACGCCGGCGGCGATGGCAGGCGTCGTGCGCATGGTCACGCCCTGGTTGTCGCGGCCCGCGAGATCGAAATGCAGGATGTATTCGGAGCCGAGATTCTCCTTGCGCCGCAGCCGCGCGGTGAACCAGGCACGGCCGGCGCCGCCCGGCTCGGCATGGACGAGTGTCAGCGCCTCGGAACGGATGCCGAGCGTCACCGGCTGCCCCTGCGGCTGGGAGACCGCCAGCGCCATCGGCCGGCCGAAGAGTTCCAGGCGTCCGGATGCCGCGACCGCAGCGGGCAGCAGGTTGATCGCCGGGCTGCCGATGAACTGCGCGACCTTGAGCGAAGCCGGCTTCTCGTAGAGCTGCGAGGGCGTGCCGAGCTGCAGGACGGAACCTGAATCCATCATCGCGACGCGGTCCGACATCGTCATCGCCTCGACCTGGTCATGCGTGACGTAGATGAAGGTCGCACCGAGCCGCTTGTGCAGATCCGCCAGCTCCGTGCGCATGTGGACGCGCAGCTTGGCATCGAGATTCGACAGCGGCTCGTCCATCAGGAAGACGTCGGGGTTGCGCACCATGGCGCGCCCGAGGGCGACGCGCTGGCGCTGCCCCCCGGAAAGCTGAGCCGGCTTGCGCTCAAGCAGATGGTCGAGCTGGAGCTGCGCCGCGACGGCATCGACATCGGAGGCGATGCCGCGCATGACCTCGCGCCGCTGCCCCGACAGCTGCCTGAGCAGCGGCAGACGCTGCCAGAGCTTCAGCCGCGACATCGTCAGCGGCAGCGCGATGTTCGCCCGCACGTTCATATGCGGATAGAGCGCGTAGGACTGGAACACCATTGCGACGCGCCGCTCATGCGGGCGCAGGTGATCGACATGATTGCTGCCGATGGCGACGCTGCCGCCATCCTGATGCTCCAGCCCGGCGATGATCCGGATCAGGGTCGACTTGCCGCAGCCGGACGGGCCAACCAGCGTCAGGAACTCGCCATCGGCGATATCGAGATCGATTCCGTCGAGCACCTTCGTGGGCCCGAAGGATTTGGCGATGGAAGACAGCGCGACTGTTGCCATGTCGTTCGCCCCTTTTCTGTCAGACGGGATCGCGGAACGTTGCCGAGCGCAGTCCAGGCGTAGCCGACGGCGTCGTCAGGCAGCGCGCGGCGGGTAGACCTCATGGATCACATCGTCGATCCAGAGCGTCTTCAGTGCGGGGATTTCATGGATTTCGGCCGTGAAGTCCCGCCCCTCGAAGTCGTATGCGACGGCACCGAGCGTGCTCGACCCGGCCATGCCGGGCTGCAGCTCCGGGCCGACGACGAAGCCGGATGACGGCCCCCAGAGGTAGCGGGTGCCGTCGACCGTGAAATCATGGGCCCTGTGCAGGTGGCCGCTCGCCACGAACGCGACCTCGTTGCCGCGGACCAGATCGAGCAGCCTCGCGCGCGGTCTCGGCGGCACGCTCCAATAGCCCTTGTCGCCTTCGTCCGGCGCCTCGACGAATAGCGGCCGGTGCAGGAACCAGCCGAGACGGCGGCCCTGCGCTTCGGCAATCTGCTGCTCGAGCCATGCGAGCTGGCGCTGCTCTTCCGCCTCGTCGCTGCCGAACAGCATCGAGTTCAGCCCGATCAGCCGCCAGCCCTCGATGTCGCGGGCCCAGAAGTCCTCACCGAGATGGCGGCGCCATCGTGCGAGACGCTGGTCGTTGACCGGCTGATGCGGGTGATAGGCCTCCCCGACATCGTGGTTGCCGGGAATGCTCAGGACCGGCACGCCAAGCGCGTCCAGCAACTGGCGGCAGTGCAGCATGTCGTCGTCGATGTCGGCGCCATCCACCGTGACATCACCGGTATGGACGACGAGATCCGGATTGCGCGCCGCCAGCCAGGATCTCACCGGCTCCCAATTGCAGGCGAAATGCTGCTTGGTCGGACTGAGATGGGTGTCGGAGATCTGCACGACCCGTTGCATGGCTTCCCCTCTCAAACACGCTCCCGCGGCAGGAAGCGACCTGCCGCCGTCACATGCGGGGCAGTGGTTTTGTCGTGAAACATACAAATGAATGTTTGATGACACAAATGTATTTTTGCGAGCCTCCCCTCGTGCCCGATCACCGCAAAGGGCGTCGGATGCTCGGCCTGCCGGGCCGCTTGGGAAGAGGCCTCGGGCCGATGCTCAGCTTACCGGCGGCAGCGAAGAGCGGCGAGTGCTCCGGCTTCTGCAAAGACCAGCGTTTCGCGCTTCGAGACCCGGACGTGGTCGGCGAGACCCGATTTGGCTTGACGCGTGTCGCAGCCCGAAATAATCATCTGCAAAATTAAAGTTCATATATAAAAATGGAGGAGGCGCATGATCGAGCGCGCCGCATCGAGCGGGTTGGGCATTCTGGTCGGCATCTATCGTGCCGTTCTGGTCGCCCTGCTGATCGCAATCACGCTTTTGATCGCCGTGGCGGTCTTCTTCCGCTACGGGCTCGGCGCGCCGATCCTGTACTCCTACGAGCTCGCATCGCTGCTCTTCGTGTGGCTGGTGTTCCTCTCCCTGGCCGGCGGCGCAGCCCAGGCGGCGCATCTCGGCGCCGACGTGCTGACGCCCTATCTCGGTCCGGCAGCGCTGCGTCTCCTGCAGATCGCCGCTCATCTCCTGTCGCTCGCCGTGCTGGGCTACATCAGCTGGTACGCCTGGATCCTGACCGGCCGGACACGCGTCGAAATGCCGACCATCGGGCTGTCCATGGCCTGGATGTATGCCGCCGTGCCGGCTGGCTGCGGCCTCTACATCGGCTGGATCTTGCACGATCTCGCGCGCCTCTTCTGGGCGCCGGCCCCTGCGACCGTCGAGGCTTGATCATGGGCAGCGCTGGTCTCTTCACCGTCTTTTCCGGCCTGATGATCACGGGCATGCCGATTGCCCTCGTCATCCTCGGCGCGGCCATCCTGTTCGTCATGTCCGAGCCCGGCCTGATGCCGCTCGGCGTGGTCCAGGCGCTCGTCAACTCGACGCAGCCCTTTCCTCTGATCACCATCCCGCTCTTCCTGCTGGCGGGCGAGTTGATGAACGCCAGCGGCATCTCGCGGCGCCTGATGGACTTTGCGACCTCGCTGACCGGCCATATGCCGGGCGGCCTCGCCCAGGTGAACGTCGTCGTCAGCACGCTGAAGGGCGGGATGAGCGGCTCGGCCAATGCCGACGCAGCCATGGACGCCAAGATGCTCGTTCCGGAGATGACGCGGCGCGGCTACGATCCCGCCTTCTCTTCGGCGATCACGGCGACATCGGCCTTCACCGCCGCGATGCTGCCGCCCTCGATCAGCCTGCTGATGTTCGGCTTCGTCACGGACACGTCGATCGGCGCGCTGTTCCTCGCCGGCATCGTCCCGTCCATCCTGCTGACGCTCGCCTTCATGCTCGCGACCCACATCATCGCGAAGCGCCGCAACTATGGCGGCGATACGAAGTGGCTGGGCTGGGGCACCGTCGGACGCACCTTCATCGCCTCTCTGCCAGCCTTGCTGCTGCCGCTGGTCATCGCCTTCGGCATCCGGCTGGGGATGTTCACGCCGTCGGAAGCCGGCGCCGTCGCCGTCATCTATGCGCTGTTCTTCTGCGCCGTGACGCGAGAGGCGAGCTGGTCGGAGGTCTATGGCGCAATGTGGACCACGGCAGCCACCACCGGCGCCATCATGCTGGTGCTCGCTGCGACCGGGGCCCTCAGCTTCGTCCTGACCTTCGAGCGCATCCCGCAGGCCGTGGCCGAGCAACTCGTCGCGATCACCTCGGAGCCGCACCTGCTGCTGATGCTGATCTGCGTGCTCGTCTTCGTCGTCGGCATCTTCATCGAAGGCCTGCCGATGATCCTGATCCTGGCGCCGATGTTCCTGCCGGCGGTCACCGCTGCCGGAATCGACCCGGTCCATTACGGCGTGGTCTTCGTGCTGGTTTCGCTGCTCGGTGGCATCACCCCGCCTGTCGGCACGCTGATGGCCACGACATGCGCCATCACCAAGGTTCCGATGGGGCCGTTCTTCCGGGAATGCCTGCCGTTCCTGGTCGCGATCGTCCTGACCGGCCTCGTCATCATCTTCATTCCGCAGACGGCCACCTGGCTCGCCTATCTCTAGCCGGGGAAGCCCGGCCACTACCCAAAATCATCGAAAATCACGGGAGGAAAGAACAATGAAGCATCTGTTGAAATCCGTGGCGGTGGCCGCCCTGGGAACACTGGCCGCCTCTGCGGCACAGGCTCAGACGACCCAGCTGCGCTTCGCGCACATGAATGGCGCGCAGCACTCGGTCAATCTCGGAGCCCTGAAGCTCAAGGAGGCGGTCGAGGCCCGGACGAACGGCCGGGTGCAGATCGGCGTGTTCCCGAGCGGGCAGCTCGGCGAAAGCACCGCGGTCGGCGAACAGATCAGCCTCGGCAGCGCGCTGATCGGCCAGCTCAGCACCGGCGTTCTGTCGGACTACGTCCCTGATTATTCGGTTCTGGTCTACCCGTTCCTGTTCAAGGATTTCGAGCAGATCAAGGTGTTCCTCACCACCGACATGCCGAAGCAATGGGCGAAGGAACTGGAGAAGAACAACCTCAAGCTTCTTTGCTACATGAGCTTTGGCACGCGCGACCTCTATACCCGCAACAAGATGGTGCGCGTTCCCGCCGACATGACGGGGCAGAAGTTCCGCGTCCAGCCGACCACCATCTACACCGAGCTCGCCAGGTCCATGGGCGCGACCCCGACGCCGATGCCCTGGCCCGAAATTTACAGCGCGCTCAGCCAGGGGGTGATCGACGCGGCCGAGGCGCCGCCCAACGCGATCGTCGACCAGAAGCACTACGAACACGCCAAAATGTACATGAAGACAAATCACATCGTCGACGTCTCGCCGATCGTGATGAGCCTGTCAGCCTTCAATCGCCTCTCCAAGGACGACCAGGCGGCGGTTGCCGAGGAAAGCCAGAAGGCTTGCGACTGGATGAGCGAAGATACGGCCAAGGCCTATGATTCCAGCATCCAGGTCCTCAAGAGCCGCGGCATGACCATCGTCGAGGATGTCGACCGCGCAGCCTTCGCCAAGCGGGCGGAAGCCATCGAGAAGGCTTTCCCGAAATGGACCCCGAACCTGGTGAGCAAGGTCAAAGCGGCGATTGGGGGCCAGTGAGCATGACCACGGTCGAGGCCGAGAAGGATCGCGACAGCGGGCGCCGGTACGCGGTACCGGCGCTCGAGAAGGGCCTCGATGTGGTCGAGCTCCTCGCCCGCTCGCCTGAAAGCCTCAGCATGAGTGCCGTCGCGACGGCACTCGACCGTACGGTCAGCGAGATCTTCCGCGTCATGCAGTGCCTGGAGAGCCGCGCCTATATCGAGCGCGATCCGGAGAGCGATCGCTACCGGCTATCCATGATGCTGTTCAATCTCGCCCATACCCGCCCGCCGACCAAGGCGCTGGTCTCGGCTGCCACTCCGATCATGGACCGCCTCGCGGCGACCACGATGCAGTCCTGCCATCTCTCCGTGATGGACGACCTCAAGATCCTCGTCGTGGCGCAGGTGAACTCGCCGAGCCCGATGCACTATTCGGTGCGGCTGGGGGCGCAGTTCCCGGCCTGGGAGACAAGTTCCGGCGTCGTCCTGCTCGCCTACCAGCCGGATGAGCCTCGGCGCCTGCTCCTCGACCGCATCATGGCGTTGCAGTCCGATGTGCCGCGCGAGGAGCTCGAGGCGCGCTGCGCTGCGGCCTGCGTCAACGGTTGCGAAGTGCGCGCCAGCGCCATCGTCAGCGGCGTGACGAACATCACCTATCCGATCTTCAACCATCAGGGTCGGGTCGTCGCAGTGCTCACCAGCCCGTTCCTCCCACAGGTTCACCTCGACGTCCCGATCGACGAGGCGTCGGCGCTGATGGAAGCCGGTGTCCGCGAAATCTCCAATGCCCTCGGTCATCGCCCCGACTGAGACTTCTCCTCAAAATCGACAAGACGGAAACATGGCCTCTCTTCGTACCATCCGCGGCATCTCCTGGGACCATCCTCGCGGCTTCGACTGCCTGGCGGCGAATGTTCCGGCATTCGAGGCGGCAAATCCTGACATTCAGGTCATCTGGGAGCGGCGCAGCCTGAAGCAGTTCGGCGAGCAGCCGATCGACATGCTGGCCGAACACTACGATCTCATCGTGCTGGATCACCCCTTCGTCGGTCACGGCTCTGCTTCCGGCTGCCTCGTCGACATCACCCCGATCATCGGCAAGGACGCTGTCGACGTCATGCTGGGCGACAGCGTCGGCAAAAGCAGCGCCTCCTATCACTGGGAAGGCGGCGTCTATGGCTTGCCGACCGATGCCGCCGCGCAGGTCGCGTCATACCGGCCCGATCTGCTGGCCGAGCTTGGCCGGGACGTGCCGGGGACCTTTACCGAGACCATGGCGCTCGCCAGGGCAGCCAAGGGCGCCGGCAAGACGATTGCAACGCCCGCTTGCCCGACGGATGCGATGTGCCTGGTCCTCAGCTTCACGGCCAATCTCGGCGAACCGCTCGGGGATGAGCCCGGCAGCTTCTGGGACAGGCAGGCTCTGGTTGAGGCCTTTGCCCGTATCGAGGAACTCGTAGGCGCGAGCCATCCCTCGTCTCTCCGCTGGAACCCGATCCAGGCCTATGAGGCGATGTCGACGACTGACGACATCACCTATGTCCCTTTCGCCTTCGGCTATTCCAACTTTTCTCGTCTCGGCGTGGCCAGGCCGATCCTGTTCGCCGACGTCGCCGGTCCCGGCCGCGACCCCAAGGCGGGCGCGCTTCTGGGAGGTGCCGGCTGCGCCGTCACCAAGAGCGCGACGGACTACGAGGCGATCGGACGCTACCTCCGCTTCGTGCACGACCCCGCCCATCAGCGTGGCGCCTATTTCGACGAGGGCGGCCAACCCGGGAGCCGGGCAGCCTGGGTCGATCAGCGCGTCAACGAGCGTTCGCAGAACTTCTTCCGCGATACGCTGGAAACCCTGGACAAGTCCTTCCTGCGTCCACGCTTCGCCGGTTTCCTGCCCTTCTTCGAGGAAGCGGGCGAAATCGTCCACGCTCGCCTGCAAGGCACCTGCAGCCGCGAGGCCGCGATCGACCGGCTTGCGGCGCAGTACGATCGCAGTGTCGGCCTGGAGACGGCGCAATCATGAGCGCGCTCGATCATCTGACGGTGCTGGATTTCAGCCATCTTCTCGCCGGGCCATTGGCGACGCAGATGATGGGCGATCTCGGCGCCGATATCATCAAGGTCGAGCGTGTCGGCGAGGGCGATCTCTATCGACGCCTTCCGCCGTTCTTCAACACGCGCATCAACGGCGAGAGCCCGCATTTCCTGGCCTGGAACCGCAATAAGCGCTCGCTCGCCTTGGATCTGAAATCGGCCGAAGCCCGCAAGATCATTCTCGAAATGGCCGGGAAGGTCGATGTCGTCGTCGAGAACTTCCGCCCCGGCGTGATGGAGCGGCTGGGCCTGGGCTACGAGCATCTGGCAGCCGTCAATCCGGCAATCGTCTATTGCTCGAGTTCGGGCTACGGGGCGAGCGGCCCGATGTCGTCCCGGCCCGGGCAGGACCTGCTGCTGCAAGGCATCAGCGGTTTCATGAGCGTGACGGGCAGCAAGGATGGACGCCCGACGCCGCTCGGCATCTCCTTGGCCGACCAGCTCTGCTCCTACCATATCGTCTATGCCGTGCTCGCGGCTCTGATCCATCGCATGAAGACCGGCCGCGGCCAACGCATCGAGGTCGACATGCTGCGCGCCTGCCTGGCGCATCAGGGGCAGGAACTGCTTTTCGCGCTGACGCTCGGCAAGAGCTTCGAGCGCCCGGCATCGGGCATTGCGCATCCCGGCATGCCCGCGCCGTTCGGTGTCTACCGCACGGCCGATGGCTGGATGACCATCTCGATGAACCCGGTCGATCGTCTGGCCGAAGTGCTCGATCTGCCCGAGCTCGCTTCCTGCAGCGCCCAGCGCCTCTGGGACGAGCGAGATCAGGTGCACGCGCTGATCGAAGAAAAGACGGCGACGGCGACCACCACACATTGGGTGGAGAGCCTGCTCGCGGCAGGTCTCTGGGCCGGCGAGATCAACAGCTTGCAGGACGTCGCCTCGCTTGAGCAGGCGGAGCACCTGGGTGCCTTCGCCAGCTACGAGCATCCGACGGCCGGTACCGTTCGCACCGTCAACATCCCCGTCGATCTCTCCGAGACGCCCGGCGAGATCCGCCGGCCCGCTCCCCGCGTCGGCGAGCACAGCCGCGAGGTTCTCGCTGCCTTCGGCTTCGACGACGAAGCTGTCGGGGCCTGGATCGAGGCCGGCGTCGTCGGCGATCTCGAAGGGCATTCAACCCAGACCTAAGGCGATGAGCGGGGACGAGGCGGGACGTGCGGAGATCCGTCGTCCAGCCAGTCCTTCCCGCTTTCCTCTAACTCCTGCTGCGCGTGAGACCAGACATGAACCAGGCCCTTGAAGGCGTCCGCATCCTCGATTTCAGCCACCTGCTGCAAGGACCGTTCGCGACGCAGATGCTCGGCGACATGGGCGCCGATGTCGTCAAGATCGAACGCGCCGGCTCGGGCGACATGTTCCGGGGAATGACTTTCTTCGCCAAATGGGTTGGCGGATCGGAAAGCCCGAACTTCCTCGCCTGGAACCGCAACAAGCGTTCGATCGCGCTCAATCTCAAGAGCCGCAAGGTGCACGCCATCATCATGGAGATGGCCAAGAGCGCCGACGTGGTCGTGCAGAACTTCCGGCCCGGCGTGCTGGCGAAGCTCGGCTACGGCTACGACGACTTCAAGGCCGTCAACCCGCGGATCATCTACTGCTCCGGCTCCGGCTATGGCGAGGAGGGTCCCTATGTCGACCGCCCCGGTCAGGACATGCTGATTCAGGGTCTCGCCGGCGTCGTCGCCAATACGGGCCGGGGCGATCAGGCGCCAGTTCCGGCCGGCGCCGGGCTCGCCGACCAGATCGGTGCCATGAACATGGTCTATGGCATCCTGTCGGCGCTCTACTGGCGCGAAAGGACCGGCAAGGGCCAGAAGATCGAGGTCAACCTGCTGGCCGGCATGCTCGCCCATCTCAACCAGGAATACGTCGCCGTGCTCAATCTCGGCGAGGATTTCGTGCGCCCGAATTCCGGCATCGGCCACCCCGGCATGCAGGCGCCTTTCGGCATCTACGAGACCGCCGACAAGGGCTATGTCTCGATCGCGATGAGCCCGTTCAAGACGCTCTACACTGTGCTCGAAGCGCCGCAGCTCGCGCCTTATGACGATCTGGAGACGCTGTTCAGCAAGCGCGACGAGGTCTTCGACAAGGTCAACGCCGAGACCAAACGGTTCGGCACCGAGGACTTGCTTGCCCGCCTGCTGGCAGCCGACATCTGGTGCGCCGAGGTCAAGGACATCCGGCGCGCCGCGGAAGATCCGCAGGTGACGCATATGGGCATGATCACCAGCTACGATCATCCCCGCGGCGGCAACGTCAAGGTCGTCGCGCCGGCGGTCCGCATGAGCGAGACGCCCGCCCGCATCGAGCGTCCTGCGCCGCTGGTTGGCCAGCACGGCCGCGAGATCCTGGCCGAATTCGGCTTCTCAAGCGCCGAGATCGCTGCCCTCGAGGCGGACGGCGACATGACCGTGGACGAGGCATAGCCGTGGCGAACTACCAGACGCTCACCGTCGAAACGAAGGGCCGCGTCGCGCTGGTCACCTTCCGCCGCGCCGACCAGCTCAATGCCATGAACAAGCTGATGCAGGGCGAGATCACCGCTGCCTTCGAAGCCCTGTCCGGCAGTCCCGACATCGGCGCCATCGTCGTCACGGGCGAGGGCCGCGGCTTCATGGCCGGAGCCGACATCAAGGAATATGCGGCGCAGACGGATGCTGAGTTCGACGCCTTCCAGGCGGCGGGGACGCGCATGTATGCGGCGATCGAGGGCAACGCCAAGCCGGTGATCGCCGCGGTCAACGGTTTCGCGCTGGGCGGCGGCATGGAGCTGGTGCTGTGCTGCGACATTGTGCTCGCCAACCAGTACGCCAAGTTTGGTCTGCCTGAGATAAAACTCGGCCTGATCCCCGGTGGCGGCGGCACGCAACGCAGCGTCGCCAAGCTCGGCCGCAACCGCGCCAACCTGCTGCTGCTGACCGGCGCGATCATCCCGGCCTCCGATTTCGTTGCCGCTGGCCTGGTCGCCGAGATCGTCGATGTCGGCGCCCTGCTGCCGCGCGCCATGGAACTGGCCGAGGCGATCGCAGCCGAGCCGCCGGCGGCTGTCGAAGGCCTGAAGCGGCTGACGGCGCACGCCCTCTCCGGCGATCTTGCGGCCGGCCTCGCCATGGAGCGCGGCCTCGTGGGTGAGCTCTACCGCAGCGAGATCGGCCAGGCCCGCATCCAGGAGTTCGCGCAAAGAAGCAGCGCGAAAGCAAAGGCGTGAGCCGCATCGGGCGACCTCTCGCTCGGCCATACGGCTCGCTCGCGTCTCCGCAGCGGCTAGCCATGCGGAAATGCGCACGACCACGCCTCGGTCGATTCTCGCTGAACAGAGCTTCGCAATGACCCGCATGTCCCTCGTCAAGCCCAACAGGCCGCTTTTCACGGATCTCGCCGGCCTTGCCGGCCTGGTCCGCGATCGCGATGTATTCGGCGTCGGCGGCCACCATTTCGCGCGTCTTCCGATCGCCTTGATCAACGCGATCACCGGACGCGGCGCCAAGGGCTTGCGCTATGTTTCATGGGCCGGCGGCCTGCCCTTGGAATTGCTTCTGGAGGCCGAAGCGGTCTCCGAGATCGACACCTGCTTTTCAAGTCTCGATATCTTTGGCTTGCCACCGCGCTTTCGTAAGGCTGCCGAGACCACGGCCCTGCCCGTCAGGGACTGGACGGCGCTGGCGATGATCCAGGCGCTGAGGGCTGCCCAGCAGAATCTGCCTTCCCTGCCGTTCCAGCCGCCAGTCGGCTCGGACATGCTGGCACGCGTTCCGGGCGTGAAGCTGGCGCCTGATGCGATCGATGGCGAGATGACGGCTTTCGTGCCCGCCTTGCGTCTCGATACGCTTGTCCTGCACGCCCAGCGAGCGGACGAGAGCGGCAACGTCCAGATCCTCGGGCCCAGGGCCCTGGATGTGGCCATGGTGGGCGCTGCGCGGCAGGTGCTCGCGACGGTCGAAGAGATCGTGCCCGTCGGCGCTCTGGCGCAAGCCGGGCGCCAGACGGTGCTCACCCGCAATCAGGTCACGGCGATTGCCCTGGCACCCGGCGCCGCCTACCCGACCTCCTGCCTGCCATTCTATGTCACCGACTATGCGCGGCTCTCGCAGGCCTTCGGCGATGCCGGACGGCGCCTGTCCGAGGGCGTTTCGGCACCGGTCGAGGGATTACCCGCCGAGGTCGTTAGGGCAGCGAAGATCGACGCTGCAACGGTGAACGCGGTCGCGGCCGATATCGCCAGTCCCGCGATCCTGCCGGCCTCGACGCCTGCCTCGATCGACGAGATCCTTGCCGCGCGCATTGCTGCGGAGCTCGACAATGACAGCTTTGCCAGCGCCGGCGCCGTCTCCCCGCTGGCCAATGTCGCCTATCGACTGGCCAAGGCGACCCATGCACCCGAGATGATGATCGCCACGATGAGTTGCGGCCATCTCGACGTCGCCCCCAGCCCGATGATCCTGTCGCTGCTCGAAAGCCTCGACGGCGAAACGGCGGCGGCCCATGCCGGCGGCGACGACACCTATTCGACCTACTATCAGGCCGGCGCCGTGACGCATGAGATCGTCGCCGCCGCCAAGGTCGACCGCCGCGGCCGGGTCAACACGATCGCGATCAACAAACCGTCCGGCGGCTTTATCCGGCTACCGGGGCAAGGCGGCATGGCCGATGTCGCCAACATGCATCGCGACTACCTGCTCTACGTACCGCGTCACTCGCCGCTTTCCGTGGTGGATGACGTCGAGATCGCCAGTTCGGCGCGCGGGCTGCTGACTGAAGCCGAACGCTCCCCGCATGGCTATCGCACCGGCCGTTCGCTTGTCTTCACCGACCTCTGCGTCTTCCGGCTCGACCTCGAAACGCGCCAGCTCGTCGTTATCGAAACCATGCCCGGCGTGACGCTCGAGCACGTCCGGGAAGCGACCGGCTTCCCGGTTTCGGTCGATCCGGAGTGCTGCTGCGTGGCGACACCCGATGCCGACGTCCTGGAGCTCCTGCGCCGCCGTATCGACCCGCTCGGCCTGCGCCGCCTCGAATTCGTCAACGCCAAGGGACGCGCCGCGCTCCTCGGCGAGATACTGGCTCTGGACCGCGACTTCATCGAGCGCTGCGCACGCAGCCACCGCAGTTCTGCGAAAAACCACGCGAGGTAACCGCGAAGGGC
>JAKFDB010000156.1:0-36080 GCA_036676315.1 Bradyrhizobiaceae bacterium | reverse complement strand
TGCAAGGTGCCGCCGCCGAAGGCGAGCCCGCCCGCCGCACCGCCGAGGTTGGCGTCGGCCGAGATCGAGAGCTTGCCGCCATTGATCGTCGTGCCGCCGGTATAGGTGCTCGCGCCCGAGAGCACGACCGTGCCGGCCCCGGTCTTGATGAGGGCGCCGGCGCCGCTGATCACATTGGCGACGGTGACATTGGTCGGTTGGGCGAAGGTCAGCGTCCCGCCCAGGATCGTGATCTCGCCGTTGATGCCGGAGCTGGCGTTGCCGAAGGTGAGCGAGCTGTCGCCGCCGGTGAACACGATCGCCGAGCTCCGGAGCCCGCCGCCGTAGACCCCGCCCGAGATCGTGCCGTTGTTGGTGATCTGCAGATTGGAGCCGATGATGCCGATGCCGCCGCCGCCATGACTGCCGTTGCCGTCAAAGCCTACGCCGGCCGCGCCGCCGCTGCCGCCCTGGACCGTGCCGTTGACGACGAGCGTGGTCGGCAGGCTGCCATCGGTGAAGAGCAGGCCGATGCCGCCCGAGCCGCCGGAGCCACCAAAGTCGAAATCACTACCTCCACCGGCGCCGCCGTTCCCGCCGGTGATTGTGCCGGTGACGGTGCCCGTCGTCCCGGTGCCGGTGACGACGGCGCCATAGCCGCCGGCTCCGCCGCCGCCGCCGCCACTGCTGGCAACACCATGCGCGCCTGCACCCCCATCGGTCCCGGCGCTGGAGCCGGCCGGCACGGTCGCGTCGACGGAGCCGTGAACGCCTCCGGTTCCGCCCTGGCCAACGCCGGGTGCCCCAGTACTGCGACGCCCCCCGGCGCCGCCGGTCACGGCGCCGGCGCCGCCGCCGCCGCCACCACCAAAAATGGCGCCGCCGTTACCTCCGGCACCACCGGCGCCGATCGGATTGTCGCTCCCGCCTGCGCCGGGCAAACCGGGCGTACCCAGGCCGCCCTGCCCGCCACCGGCGGCGGCCGGCGTGGCCAGCGCCGCGGCGAGGAGAGCGAGAAGGGGCAACGCGGCCAACCGCAACGTCAGCGAGCTGGCGGGGGCGGGCCAGCGCAGGAGTTCCGGGGCAGGACGTGGACCGATCGCGGGCGTCCCGGAGCGGGGCAGGATGCAGGCAGGCGAAGGCGAGCGCTCGCCCGCCGCCACGGCACGCCGCCTGCGCCGCGCAAGGCTCGCATTCGCTCCGTCCTTGATTCGCACTCGATCGACCCCAGCCTGGACGGCAAAGTACGCCGCGCCGCGGCGGATGCAATGAACCTGCGTTCACAACCGATTAACTTTTGGGCATGTGGCAAGCAGGACACAGCTCTCTGACCGTCATAACGAGAAACGCAACGACGAGCGTTCCTGTAATTCTCGCTCGCCGACCCGGATTTATTTGCTTCGCTCAGAGACCGTTTGAGAATTCGGACCCTCACCCTGAGGAGCTGCGCAGCAGCGTCTCGAAGGCTGCTCCTGTGATCTGCGGCGCCTCCTGAAGCATCCTTCGAGACGCCATCCCTGACGGAATGGCTCCTCAGGATGAGGGCTTAGGGAGATCGCAAGCGGACTCCCACCATGGCGGCAGGCGGCGGGGATAACCGGATAATCGCTCCCCGCCTTCGAAACCTCGCTTATCCTCGCCCCGTCCCGTCCGACCGAGGGGGCTGTCGCAAGGCATCGTGCCGCCGGGCGGGATTGCGGTTTTCGCGAGGTCGCGCCGTTGCGGGTGCGGCGCGCGGAGGCTCCGGTCGGCCGCCCCCGCTGGTCACGTCAGGCAGCGGAGTCCATGACGCGGATAGGCTGGCAAGACCGACTGAGCCCAAAACAGCTGCACGCCCTCTCTCGGAGATGCGCCTGACCGAAAGCCCCGCGGCGAACAGCCGGCGGCATTTTCGGTGCGGGAACCGCGACGCGGAGCCGTCTACTCCCTCGCCGCCTTGGCATCCTCGCGGATCATCTGCGCGCCCTTCTCGGCGATCATCATGGTCGGCGCGGCGGTGTTGCCTGAGGTGATCGCCGGCATCACCGAGGCGTCGATGACGCGCAGGCCGGCAATGCCGCGCAGGCGCAGGCGCTGGTCGAGCACGGCCATCGGGTCGTCATCGCGGCCCATCTTCACCGTCCCGGCCGGATGGAAGATCGTCGTGCCGATACGCGCGGCCGCCTCGGCGATCGCCTCGTCGGAATCATGGCCGGGGCCGGGCAGGTATTCCTGCGGCCGGAAGCGGGCGAGAGGCGGCTGCGCGACGATGCGGCGCGCCAGCTTCAGCGCATCGACCGCGACCTGCCGGTCCTCCTGCGTTGCCAGATAGTTCGGCGAGATGGCGGGCGCCGCCTTCGGGTCAGGGCTCTTGAGATGGACGCTGCCGCGGCTCGACGGACGCAAATTGCAGACGCTGGCGGTGAAGGCGCCGAACGGATGCAGACCGTCGCCCCATTTGTCGAGCGAGAGCGGCTGGAAGTGGAATTCGAGATTGGCGGTGGCGTAATGCGGCGCGGACCTGGCGAAGGCGCCCATCTGCGACGGCGCCATGGTCAGCGGGCCGGTGCGGCGCGCCGCATATTCCAGCGCCATCAGCGGCCGGCGCCAGAGCTTGGCATAGTCGGTGTTGAGCGTGCGCACACCCTCGACCTTGTAGATCGGGCGCAATTGCAGATGATCCTGCAGGTTCTCGCCGACGCCGGGCGCATGCCGGACCGTCTCGATGCCGAGGCCCTGCAGCCGCGCGCCATCGCCGATGCCGGAGCGTTCGAGGATGGCGGGCGAGCCGATAGCGCCGGCGCTGAGGATGACCTCGCCGGAGACATGGGCGATCCAGCGCTCGTCGCCGGAGCTGAGCAGGACGCCGGTCGCCCTGCCCTCCTCGACGATGATGCGCTCGACGGTGACGCTGAGCTCGACCCGGAGATTCTCGCGATCGAGCGCCGGCTCCAGGAAGCCCCGCGCCGCGCTCCAGCGCCGGCCGCGCTTCTGGTTGACCTGGAAATAGGAGGAACCCTCATTGTCGCCGGTGTTGAAGTCGTCGATCTTGCGGATGCCGGCGGCCTCGGCGGCGTCGCGCAGCGCATCGAGGATGTCCCAGCGCACACGCGGATGCTCGACCCGCATGTCGCCGCCCGCACGATGGAATTCGTTGTGCGGCCCGATATGGTCCTCCTGCCTGAGGAAGAGCGGCAGGACGTCGTCCCAGCCCCAGCCCTCGAGCCCGAGCTGGCGCCAGCCGTCATAGTCGGCAGCCTGGCCGCGCATGTAGATCATCGCATTGATCGCCGAGCAGCCGCCGACAACCTTGCCGCGCGGATAGGCCAGCGAGCGGCCGCCGAGGCCGGGCTGCGGCTCGGTCTGGAACAGCCAGTCGGCCCGCGGATTGCCGATAGCGTAGAGATAGCCGACCGGGATGTGGAACCAGACCCAGTCGTCCTTGCCCCCGGCTTCGACGATCAGGACGTTCTTGCGCCGGTCGGCCGAAAGCCGGTTCGCCAGCACGCAGCCGGCCGAGCCGGCGCCGATGATGACGTAGTCGAAAGTGCCGATACTGGTCGCGTCCGCCATCGATGTCCTGCCCTGGTCCCGCTCTTGTCTTCAGGGATAGGGCGAGCGCGCGGCGGCGGCAACGCGCGGCTAGTGCGAAAAGACCTTGCTGCGAATGCGCCTTTGTCTTGGACGGCAGCGCGCCGGCGCGTTCTATGGCAGCGGCAAGAAATCGGAGCCCCTCGCCATGCTGCTGCGTATCGAACCCTTCGAGGACCCACAGACCGGCCGCTACGCCATCGCGATCCACTACCCGGCCGATGCCGAACGTCCCCTGGTGACGACGGCGGCGCGCTACAAAAGCGCGGCGGCCGCCGAGCAGGACCTGATCGCGATCCTCTCCGCCGCCGCCAACAACCCGCCGCCGGTGGAGCCTGCCAATCGGCGCTGATGCAGAGACTGGTACACACAGCCCTCATCCTGAGGAGCGCTTCCGGAGGAAGCGCGTCTCCAAGGATGCTCCAGATGTCTCCGGAGTCTCCTGAAGCATCCTTCGAGACGCCGCTTCGCGGCTCCTCAGGATGAGGGCTGTGGGATCTGGTCGTCAGCCAACCCCGACCTGATGCTGCGGCCTGACTTCCCTCCCGGTCGCCGCCGACTCGAGGACGGCGAGGCAGATTTCCAGCGTCGCCATGCCCCATTCGCCCGAATGCAACGGTGCCACGCCATGGCGGATGGCGGCGAACATCTCATCGACGACCTCGGCCCGGGGCACGGAAGGCGCCGGCAGGGGCTCGAGCCAGCGCTCGGCATCGCCATAGACCATGACGCCATCGGCGAGTGGGCGCAGATCGGCCCGTTCGCAGGAAATCACCACCTGGCCGAAATGATTATGGGCGACCGGCGCGGCGGCGACCGAGGCCTTGGCGACGCCATAGGTGCGGGTGTTCTTGAGCGCCGCCTCCTCCTCCGCCGTCGTGACCTTGGCGAGGCCGCGCCGCGCCGCGCCGTAATTGTCGGGGTCGCGCTGCTGACCGAGCTCGCCGAGCCAGGCGAACTGCTCGTCGCTGTCATAGCGGCCATAGCCGCTATAGGTCAGGCTGGCGCTGGCGCCGCCCGCGAAGGTGAGCAGGGCCTGGTAGGCGCCCTCGGTCGGCCGGCCTGCGTCCCAGCGCCCGGTGACGGCCCGCACGCTCTCGACCCTGCCACCGGCGAGCAGGCGGGCGACGTCGACCTGATGCGCGCCCTGGCTGAAGACCACGCCGCCGCCCTGGGCGGTGTCGAGCTCCTCCGGCCTACGCGGGCGGTAGAGGAAGTCGGTGTAGTTCAGCGCCGAGATCATCCGGACCGCGCCGAAGCGGCCGGAGCGGATCAGTCCGGCGGCATGCAGATAGGGCGTGTCATAGGAGTGGCTGTGGCCGACCATCAGGTGGACGCCCGCCTGCCTCGCCGCGGCGATCATCGCCTGGCAATCGGCGATGCTCAGCGCCATCGGCTTCTCAACCAGAATGTGCTTGCCGTGGCGGGCGGCGAGCCCGACATGCTCGACATGGAACTGATGGGGCGTCGCGATATAGAGCACCTCGACTTGCGGGTCGGCGCAGAGCGCCTCGATCTCGGCGTAAGTCCTGGCAGGCGCGCCGGGCCGCGAGAAATCGGCCTCGAACTGCGCTCGCGCCTCCGGCCGCGGATCGGCGGCGGCAACGAGCCGACACAAGGGATGCTGAGCCAGCGTCGGCAGCATCAGCATGAAGGCCCGGCCGAGGCCGAGGACGCCGAGGCGCAGGGGTTCGCTCATCGACGGCTCCATCAGAGGTCCAGCACCAGCTCGGATGATTTTGCGCGCGAGACGCAGATCATGATGTTGCGGGCGCGCTCATGCTCGGACAGAGCGAGGTCGCGATGGTCGGGCTCACCCGAGATCAGCCTCGTCCGGCAAGTGCCGCAGGTGCCGCTCTCGCAGGAGCTGGGCAGCACCTTGCCGGCGTCGCGCAGCGCCTCGAGGATCGACTTGTCGGCGGGAACCTCGACGCTGGCGCCGCTCTTGGCCAGCCTGACCGTGAAGGGCAAGTTGTCCTCGGCCTTGGCTTTGGCGGCGCCGAAATCCTCGAAATGCACGGCCGCCGACGACCAGTGCCCGGTCATGTCGCGCACCGCCTCCATCAG
This sequence comes from Bradyrhizobiaceae bacterium, assembly GCA_036676315.1. GTDB lineage: Bacteria > Pseudomonadota > Alphaproteobacteria > Rhizobiales > Beijerinckiaceae > Allobosea. The sequence goes on along the minus strand of JAKFDB010000156.1, from coordinate 30,464 downwards.
GCCGCGCGGCCCGCAGCAATAGAGATGGGCGCCCCTGGGCTCCTCCAGCACCGGCCAGAGGTCATAGGCCTTGTCCGGGTCGCCGCCATCATGGTGGATCACCACCTTGCCGCGGAATTCCGGCCCTGAGAATTCGTCGCGGAAGGCCATCAGCTCGGGCGAGCGGGTGAAGTAATAGAGCTTGAAGGGCTTCGCCCTGGTCGCCGTGAGATGCTTGATCATGGCGCGGATCGGGGTGATGCCGATGCCGCCGGCGATGAAGATGTAGGCAGCCGGGCCGGGCTTCAGCGCGAAGTCGTTGCGCGGCACGCCGACCGCGATCTCGTCGCCGGCCTGCGCCCGCTCGATCAGGCAGACCGAGCCGCCGCGACCGCCGATCTCCTTCTTGACCGCGATGACATAGCGGTCGCTCTCGGCCGGGTCGTTGCAGAGCGAGTATTTGCGCGTCTCGCCATTGGGCACGCGTACCGAAAGATGCGCGCCCGCCGTGAAGGGCGGCAGCTCGCCACCTTCTGCCGACCGCAATTCGAACAGGCAGATATCCTGCGCGATCATCGTCTTCTCGGCGATCCTGAGGGGGATCGCCTCGCTCCCATCCGCCATGCGCACCGCCTTGCCCACCGCCCCTCGCCCGCCTCTCTCGACAAGCGTTTTGAACCCGACTAATCTCAGACTTAGATAACTAAGTAATTTGCCTCTGGCTAGTACCGGGGCAAGCTCCAGGGAGGCCGTCATGCTCACGCACGAGGAAAACGAGATCCTGACCCGCGTCGAGGGCGATGCGCCGATGGGGCAATTGATGCGGCGGCACTGGACGCCGGCGCTGCTCTCCGAGCAACTCGTCGAGAGCGATGGCGCGCCGGTCAGGGTCCGGCTGTTCGGCGAGGATCTGGTCGCCTATCGCGACACCGATGGGCGGATCGGCGTGCTCGGTGAGTTCTGCCCGCACCGCAAGGCCTCGTTGTTCTACGGCCGCAACGAGGAGTGCGGCCTGCGCTGCCTCTATCATGGCTGGAAATTCGACGTGGACGGCAATGTCCTCGAAATGGTCTCCGAGCCGGCCGAGAGCGGCTTTGCCGAGAAGGTCAAGCACAAGGCCTATCCGACGCAGGAGGCCGGCGGCTTCATCTGGGTCTATATGGGCCCGCCCGAGCTGATGCCGGAATTCGAGGCGCCGGCCTGGGCGCCGACGCCGCAGGCCAAGGTCTCGATCGTCAAGATCGATTTGCCGGTGAACTGGGCGCAGATCATGGAAGGGCAGATCGACTCCGCCCATTCATCAAGCCTGCACTCCTCCGACATGAAGCCGGCGCGCGTCACCTCGGCCGGGGCCAATGCCACGCACTGGACCAGACCCTCGACCGACAAGAACCCGCGCATCCAGGTGCAGCTCACCAATTACGGCTTCCGCTACGCCGCGATCCGCCGGCCGATCACCAATGCGCAGACGCATGACTACATCCGGCTGACCGTCTTCGTCGCCCCCTATACGGCGCTGATCCCGCCGAACTCGTCCTACAACGTTGCGACGGTGATCGTGCCCAAGGACGACGTCTCGAGCTATTTCCACTTCATCGCCTGGGGCAATGACGACTGCATCGACCAGGAAGCCTGGCGCAAGTTCTGCGTCGCGCAGGTCGGCATCGATCTCGACAAGAACTACCGGAAGATGCTGCGCAGCAAGGAGAACGACTATCTCCAGGACCGCAAGGCGATGAAGCTCGGCGACTTCACCGGTGTACCCGGCATCCCCAACCAGGACATCATGATGTGGGAATCGATGGGGCCGATCGCCGACCGCACCAGCGAGAGGCTCGGGGCCAGCGACATCGCCATCGTCCAGTTCCGCCGAGTGATGATCGACGCGGCGACCAAGCTCGCGGCCGGCGGCGAGGCGATCGGGCGGATCGAGCCGCATATCCCGCAGGCCAGGCTGGCCTCCTATCAGGGCATCGTGCCCAAGAGCGAGGACTGGCGGAAGCTCGGCGCCTCCAGCGAGGAGATCGCGGCGCTCGACGGCATGGAGCAGGACGAGACCGAGGCCGAAATGGCGGGCGCCGGACGCTGAGGCAGCCCGCCGATGAGCCCTCATCCTGAGGAGCAGGCGTGAGACTTGCGTCTCGAAGGATGCTTCCGCGCCCTCTGAAACATCCTTCGAGACGCCGCTTCGCGGCTCCTCAGGATGAGGGCTGAGGGTGTTTCCTCTCCTTCGCCAGCACGTTTCGCGTATCGGTGACCAATTGCGAAAGTCTTGGAATGCGAGGCGCGGGCAGGCGAGTGTCCGGGCCAAGCAGCGCTGCAAGACGAACGCATGGAAACGCCGATGCTCGACAAGCCCGCTCCGACCGGCCGTAGCCTCTATTACGGCGGCGGCTGGCACCACCCGGCCTCCGGCCGCTATGTCGCGACGCTCAATCCCGGCCTGAACGAGCCGATCTGCGAGGTAGCGGAAGCCGGCGCGGCCGATGTCGACGCCGCCGTCGCGGCAGCGCGCGTGGCCTTTCGAAGCTGGCGCCGGGTCGTCCCGCTCGAGCGTGGCAGGAGGCTCAGGGCGCTGGCTGAGGTGGTCCGCAGGAATGCCCGCGAGCTCGCGGCGCTCGATGCGCAGAACTGCGGCAACCCGATCACCGAAATGCTGGGGGATGCCAACATCGCCGCGGCGCAGCTCGACTTCTTCGGCGGTCTCGTCACCGAGATGAAGGGCGACACGATCCCGATGGGACCGGACGCGCTGAACCTGACGGTGCGCCAGCCGCTCGGCGTCGTCGCGCGCATCCTCGCCTTCAATCACCCCTTCATGTTTTGCGCCGGCAAGATCGCAGCGCCGCTCGCGGCCGGCAATGTCGTGATCGTCAAGCCGCCGGAGCAGGCGCCGCTCTCGTCGCTGCGGCTGGCAGAGCTGGTCGAGGGCCTGCTGCCGCCCGGCGTCTTCAGCGTGCTGCCTGGCGGGCGCGAGGCCGGCGCGGCGTTGGCCTCCCATCCCGGCGTCGACAAGGTCGCGCTGATCGGCAGCGTGCCGGCCGGACGTGCGGTGATGCGCGCGGCGAGCGAGACGATCAAGCCGGTGCTGCTGGAGCTCGGCGGCAAGAACGCGCTGATCGCCTTTGCCGATGCCGACCCCGACGCGGTCGCCGACGCCATGATCGGCGGCATGAACTTCACCTGGTGCGGCCAGTCCTGCGGCTCGACCAGCCGCGCCTTCCTGCACGAGGCGATCTACGAAAAGGTGCTGGCGCGGGTGCAGGCCAAGGTCGCCCGCTTCGTGCCAGGCATCCCGACGGAAGCCGCCACCACCATGGGCGCGATCATCAGCGGCCCGCAGCACGAGCGGATACTCGGCTTCATCGCCTCGGCCAGGGCCGAGGGCGCCCGGCTCGTCACCGGCGGAGGCGTGCCTGATGCCCCTGAGCTGGCGAAGGGCTTCTACATCGAGCCGACCGTCTTCGCCGATGTCACGCCCGCCATGCGCATCGCCCGCGAGGAGATCTTCGGGCCGGTGCTGGCGGTGGCACGCTGGAGCGACGAGGCGGCGATGCTGGCGGAGGTCAACAGCGTCGATTACGGCCTGACCTGCTCGATCTGGACCCATGATCTTGGCAAGGCGCATCGCACCGCGATGGAGGTCGAGGCCGGCTATGTCTGGATCAACGAGGTCTCCAAGCATTTCCTCGGCGCGCCCTTCGGCGGCTGGAAGCAGTCCGGAATCGGCCGCGAGGAATGCCTCGGCGAGCTGATCGCCTTCACCCAGGAAAAGAACATCCACATCAGCCTGAAGGCATCAAAGGCGTGATGCCCTTCCTGTGATCATCTCCGTCATCCCGGACAAGCGGCGCAGCCGCGCCGATCCGGGGTCCATGCCAGAACGCCGACCGGCATCGCTCCGGCATGGATCCCGGGTCTCCGCTTCGCTCCACCCGGGATGACCGGCTCCCTGAACCGCAAAGGTCTCCCATGCCCGACAGCCTTTCCCGGACCATCCAGGACATCGTCGACGCCAACCACATCCTCGCCAATGAGGAGGTGCTCGACGGGTTCGGCCATGTCAGCGCCCGCCATCCCAAGCGAGCCGATCGCTTCCTGATCTCACGCTCGCGCAGCCCTGCCCTCGTCTCCGCTTCCGACATCGTCGAGCTCGATCTCAATGGCGAGCCCGAAGCCCCGCTTTCGGTCGGGCTCTATGTCGAGCGCGTCATCCACGCCGCCTTCTACAAGGCGCGGCCCGACGTGATGGCGATCAGCCATCACCATGCCGCCTCGGTGATGCCGTTCTGCCAGACCGGGGTGCCAATCGTGCCGGTCTTCCATATCGGCGCGGTGATCGGCGAAACGGTGCCCTTCTGGGACAGCCGCGACGCGTTCGGCGACACCAATCTGCTGGTCGAGAACATGGCACAGGCGGATTCGCTGGCCCGCGCCTGCGGGCCGCATTGGAGCGTGCTGCTGCGCCGCCACGGCGCCTGCAATCTCGGCCACTCCGTCAAGGAGATGGTGTTCCGCTCAGTCCATCTGAAGCAGAACGCCGAATTGCAGTTCCAGTCGGCGATGCTCGGGGAGATCTCGCCATTGACGCCCAGGGAGATCGAACTCGCCGCCGAACTCAATCTCGGGCCGCTGGTGCAGACCAGGCTCTGGGACTTCTGGAAAGCGCGGCTCGGCAACTGAGCGCCCGAACGAACAGCCTAGCGGAGAAGCATTCATGACCGATGCCAGCAAAGCCGGCGGCAAGCTCGCCGGCATCGACCAGCCCCTGCCCTCCGCCGATAACGGCGTCTGGGGCAGCGACGTCGTCGCGCAGATGTTGCGCACGCTCGACATCCCCTATGTCGCGCTCAACCCCGGCTCCAGCTTCCGCGGCCTGCATGACAGCCTGGTCAACCATACCGGCAACCAGGAGCCGCAGATGCTGCTCTGCCTGCACGAGGAGCACGCGGTCGCGCTCGCGCATGGCTATGCCAAGGTGACCGAACGCCCGATGGGCGTGATCCTGCATAGCAATGTCGGGCTGATGCACGGCACGATGGCGATCTACAACGCCTGGTGCGACCGGGTGCCGATGCTGATCCTCGGCGCGACCGGGCCGGTCGATGCCGCCCTGCGTCGACCCTGGATCGACTGGCTGCACACCGCCAAGGACCAGGGCGCGCTGATCCGCCCTTACGTGAAATGGGACGACCAGCCGGTCTCGGTCGCGGCCGCGATCGAGGCCCTGACGCGAGCAGCCAATCTCACCCGCACCGCGCCTTGCGGGCCGACCTATGTCTGCCTCGATGTCTCGATGCAGGAGCAACGCCTCGACGAGATGCCGGAGCTGCCGGATCCGAAGCGCTTCGCCGTCGCCTCGGCCCCCGTGCCGGCCGCCAACGACATCGCGACCGCGGCGGGCTGGCTCAGCACCGCGAAGGCGCCGCTGATGCTGATGGGCCGGATGTCGCGCAACCCGCTGGACTGGGCCCGGCGCGTCGCGCTCGCCGAGCACCTGAATGCCCTTGTGTTGACCGATATCAAGACCGGCGCCAGCTTCCCGACCAATCATCGGCTCCATGTAACCAAGCCCGGCTTCTTCCTCGACGAAGCGGCCGGTGCCGCGATCCGCGCCGCCGACGTCATCCTGGCGCTCGACTGCGTCGATCTCGGCGGCATGCTGAAGCAGGCCGGCGGCCTGCCGGCAGCGAAGATCATCAACATCTCGCCCGACCACCAGCTCCATAATGGCTGGAGCATGGACCACCAGGCGCTGGCTCCGGCCGATCTCCACCTCGCCTGCCCGCCCGACCCAGCGCTGCACCTCATTGCCGATGCACTGGGCGTCGGCGCCGGCGAGCCACCACGCGACCTGCCTGCCCTGCCTGCTCTCTCAGCCGACGAGGACCGCCCGCTCGACGTCGTCAGCCTCGCCGCCGCGATGGGCGAGGCGCTGCGCGACGAGGTCATCTCGCTGGTCAGGCTGCCGCTCGGCTGGGCCGGCGAATCCTGGCATTTCCGCCATCCGCTCGATTATCTCGGCATCGATGGCGGCGGCGGCATCGCCGCCGGACCCGGCATGCTCGTTGGAGCAGCGCTGGCGCTGAAAGGCACAGGCCGGCTTCCCGTCGCGGTACTCGGCGACGGCGACACGCTGATGGGCATCTCGGCACTCTGGACCGCCGCGCATTATCAGCTGCCCTTCGTGGCGATCGTCTCCAACAACCGCTCCTTCTTCAATGACGAGATCCATCAGGAACGCGTCGCCAAGCAGCGCCAGCGTCCGGTCGAAAACAAATGGATCGGCCAGCGTATTGCCGAGCCGGACATCGACCTTGCTGCCATGGCGCGCGCGCAGGGTCTCGAAGGAATCGGCCCGGTCGAAACCACGGCGGATCTGAAGCGCGCCGTGCGTGACGCAACGATACTGGCCCGGAAGGGACGGCCGGTCCTGATCGACGCCCGCGTGCTGCCAGGCTACAATCCGGCAATGACGACAAGCATGACGCGCCACCCCAGCGAAAAGGGGCCCGAGGGTTCCTGACCGGCCGCGCCGTGGCCGAGCCGCGCCGGAGACCGGAATGGAATAGCCCTACTCTGGAGCCTCCTGGCGCTGCGCACGCTCGCAAAGCATAGCGAGCGCGCCCGCGAGCCTGCCGGGCGGAATGAAGATGTTTCCGCCGGTCTTCTCGCGTGTCCACTCCAGATCGCTGGCCTCGAAGATCGGCCGGAGGCGCTTGTTGAACGTGATTCTCTGCAGACGGGGCGGGCATGCCTCTAGCCCGAGAGCGAAGACCCATGATGCGGGCTCATGTGTCCGCGAAAAGCTGATGTGAGAGCTTTGCCGGCCCTTGGGGTGGCCGGTCTGCCAGAGTTTCGATACGCCGAAACGGAGCGCGGTGTGGACGACGGATACGACTTCCTCCGTCAGCTTCCAGCGCAGGGCCAGGTAGGATCGGCCATCCTGCCTGACAGTCAGCACTCCGCCCCCTCGACCAGGATGATGTCGTTCTCAACATCGTGAAAGCAGCCTGACCGCAAGATTCCTGGCCCTATTCGCCTACGCTTTCCGGGGCGGCCTCTCGCCTGCCGCAATCGGAGACGATGACGCGTTCCCGAGCCGGTCGCCTTGACATATCGCAATATTATTTATATCCAACCGGTCGGTTATTTTCAATGAGAGCATATGGGCCGTCATCGCACCATCGACCGGGAAGCCGTCCTCGACGCCGCTGAAAGAGTGGTGAGCCGGGAAGGCGCCGCGCATTTGACGCTTGAAGCCGTCGCGGCCGAGGCCGGGATCAGCAAGGCCAGCGTGCTCTACGACTACAAGACCAAGCGCGCCTTGACCCGGGCAGTCATCGAGCGGCGCGTCGCCGTCGAGGCCGCCTATATCCAGACCTTCGTCGATGCGCTGGCCGGCGAGCCGGACGCGCTGATCCGCGGCCGGCTCGCTGCCGCCTCCCGGCCTCGTTCCGACGAGGAACGCTCCGTGGCGTTCAATCTGTGTGCGGCGCTGGCCCAGGATGCCGGGCTGCGCGAGCCGATCCAGCAGATCAACCGCGTACAGGTCGCCGAGATCGCCAGCCAGTCCACCCATCCGCGCGGGGCCATGCTCGCCTTCCTCGCGGCCCAGGGGCTGATGATGATGGAATGGTTCGAACTGCATTGCTGGTCAGCCGATGAGCGCGAGCTCCTCGTCGCCGACATCGGCTGGCTGATCGACCAATCTCCGGCCCCGCGCCAAGTCTGAACCCCGCCGTTTTCGAACCTTCCCGCCCGGATTCTCCGCATGACCTTCCAAATCTCTCACCTTGGCCGCGGCCTTCTGCTCGGCTTGCTCCTGCTGACCGCCGCCTGCACCGAGGAAAAGACGCCGGCGAAGGAAGCCGCGGCGTCGCCACCCGTCGCCATCGGCGTGGTTACGGTCGAGCCGGAAACGCTGCCGGTCACCAACAACCTGCCGGGCCGGATCGCGCCGACGCGGATTGCCGAGGTGCGCCCGCGCGTTTCCGGCATCGTCGTCGAGCGCGTCTTCCAGCAGGGCAGCAGGGTCCAGCAGGGCGATGTGCTCTACCGGATCGACCCCGCGCCGTTCCGCGTCCGAGTCGCCAGCGCCGAAGCAGCGCTGAAGCGGGCCGAGGCGAGCCAGCTTCAGGCCCGCCAGCACTCGGACCGGATCGTCGAGCTGCTCGAGCGCAAAGTGGCCAGCGCCCAGCAGCAGGAGACGGCGGTCGCGCAACTGGCCCAGGCCGAGGCCGATGTCGCCGCCGCCCGCGCCGGTCTCGACGCGGCGCAGCTCGATCTGCAGTATTCCGAAGTCCGGGCACCGATCAGCGGCCGGATCGGACGCGCCCTGATCACCGAGGGCGCGCTGGTCGGAACCGGCGCCGCCGACATCCTGGCGACGATCCAGCAGCTCGACCCGGTCTATGCCGATTTCACCCAGTCGGCCGGAGAGATGCTGGCCCTGCGCCGGGCGCTGAAGCTCGGCTCGCTGACCAGCGCCAATCCCGGCGCCGCCAATGTCCAGCTGCTGCTCGACGATGGCAGCGTCTACCGGCATCGCGGCCAGCTGCTGTTCTCCGAAGCCACGGTCGACGTGACGACCGGACAGGTGACGCTGCGCGGCCAGTTCCCCAACCCGGAGGGCGACCTGCTGCCGGGGCTGTATGTCCGCGTCGTGATCGAGCAGGGCCACCAGGCCAATGCGGTCGCGGTACCGCAGCAGGCGATCCAGCGCGACGGCAGCGGCCAGGCGCAGCTCTATATCCTGAAGGCCGATGGCACGCTCGAGCTTCGGCCCGTCCGGGCGGGGCGCACCCTCGACGGCGCCCGCCAGGTGATAGATGACGGGCTGAAGGCCGGCGACCAGGTCATGGTCGAAGGCTTCCAGAAGATCCGCCCGGGCGCCAAATTCACCGGCACGCCCTGGAAACCGGATGCGGTCAATTCCGATACTGCCGCCACCGGCAAGCAGGGCTGAGCACGATGCCGAGTTTCTTCATCGACCGGCCGATCTTCGCCTGGGTCGTCGCGATCTTCATCATGCTCGCCGGCGTCATCACCATTCCGATGCTGCCGATCGCGCAGTATCCGAACGTCGCACCGCCGCAGATCACGATCAGCACGAGCTATCCCGGCGCCTCGCCGGAAGACATCTACCAGAGCGTCACGCGCCCGGTGGAGGAGGAGCTCAACGGCGTCCCCGGCCTGCTCTATTTCGAGTCGACCTCGGAAGCGAACGGCCAGATCAACCTGACCGTCACCTTCGCGCCCGGCACGGATGTCGGCGAAGCGCAGGTCGAGGTGCAGAACCGGATCAGCCGGGTCGAGCCACGCCTGCCGCAGACCGTGGTCCAGCAGGGCATGCGCGTCGAGCAGGCGGGCACCGGCTTCCTGATGCTGGTGACGCTGACCTCGGCCGACGGCAAGGTCGACGCGGTCGGCCTCGGCGACTATCTCAGCCGTAACGTACTCGGCGAGATCCGCCGTGTCGCGGGCGTCGGCAGCGCCCAGCTCTTCGCCACCCAGCGCTCGATGCGCATCTGGATGGATCCGGAGAAGATGCTCGGTCTCGGCCTGACCTCGGCCGATGTCATCGCCTCGGTGCGGGCCCAGAACGCGCAGGTCGCAGCCGGCCGCATCGGTGCCCAGCCGAACCCGATCAACCAGCAGCTCTCCGCGACCGTGCTGGTCAAGGGGCAATTGACCTCGCCCGAGCAGTTCGGCTCGATCGTGCTGCGCGCCAATACCGATGGCTCCTCCGTCCGCCTGCGCGATGTCGCCCGGATCGAGGTCGGCGGCGAGTCCTATAATTTCTCGACCCGTCTGAACGGCCAGCCCAGCGCTGCCGTCGGCGTCCAGCTCTCTCCGACAGGCAACGCGCTGGCGACCTCGCAGGCGGTCAAGGCCAAGATGGAAGAGCTCTCGCGCTTCTTCCCGGCCGGGCTGAAGCACGAAGTCCCCTATGACACCTCGCCCTTCGTCGAGGTCTCGATCGAGAAGGTGATCCACACGCTGATCGAGGCCATGGCGCTGGTCTTCGTGGTGATGTTCCTGTTCCTGCAGAACTTCCGCTACACGGTGATCCCGACGCTGGTCGTACCGGTCGCGCTGCTCGGAACCTGCGCCGTGATGTTCATCGCCGGCTTCTCGATCAACGTCCTGACGATGTTCGCGATGGTGCTGGCGATCGGCATCCTGGTCGACGACGCGATCGTGGTGGTCGAGAATGTCGAGCGGATCATGACCGAGGAAGGGCTTTCGCCAAAGGAAGCCACCCGCAAGGCGATGACCCAGATCACCGGCGCGATCGTCGGCATCACCCTGGTGCTGACGGCGGTGTTCGTGCCGATGGCCTTCTTCCCCGGCGCGGTCGGCATCATCTACCAGCAGTTCAGCCTGACCATGGTCGTCTCGATCCTGTTCTCGGGCTTCCTCGCGCTGACCCTGACGCCGGCGCTCTGCGCCACTTTCCTCAAGCCGATCGCGAAAGGCCATCACGAGGAGAAGAAGGGCTTCTTCGGCTGGTTCAACCGCAATTTCGACAAGCTGTCGCGCGGCTATGGCGGCATTGTCGGCAAGATCACGCATCGGCCGGGCCGCTACATGGTGGTCTATCTCGCGCTGCTCGTCGGACTGGGCTGGTCCTTCATGCGTCTGCCCTCCGCCTTCCTGCCGAACGAGGACCAGGGCTACCTGATCGTCGACGTGCAGGCCCCGCCCGAGGCCAGCGCCAACCGCACGCTCGACGTGCTCAAGCAGATCGAGAAGATCGCGCTCGCCGAGCCGGCGGTCGACCGCATCGTCGGTATCTCGGGCTACAGCTTCGGCGGCGCCGGAGAGAACGCGGCGCTCGCCTTCATCACGCTGAAGGACTGGAGCGTGCGCGGGGCCAATGATTCCGCCGACGCGATCTCTGCCCGGATGAACGGCAAGATGTTCCAGATCAAGGACGCGCAGACCTTCGCGCTGTCGCCGCCACCGATCCAGGGCCTGGGCAACTCGAACGGCTTCACCTTCCGCCTGCAGGACCGTGCCGGCATGGGCCAGGAGGCGCTCGCCGCGGCGCGCACGCAACTGCTCGCCGCTGCCACGCAGAGCCCGGTGCTGGCCGGGCTACGGGTCGAGGGACTTTCCGACGCGGCGCAGGTCATCCTCATCATCGACCGCGAGAAGGCGAACACGTTCGGCGTCGCCTTCGCCGACATCAACGCGACGATCTCGGCGAATCTCGGCTCGTCCTATGTCAACGACTTCCCCAATGCCGGCCGCATGCAGCGGGTCACGGTCCAGGCCGACGAGAGCCAGCGCATGCAGACCGCCGACCTGCTGCGGCTGAACGTCCGCAATGCCCATGGCGGCATGGTGCCGTTCTCCTCCTTCGCCAACATCGAATGGTCGAAAGGCCCTTCGCAGATCATCGGCTATAACGGCTATCCGGCGGTGCGTATCGGCGGCCAGGCCGCGCCGGGCTATTCCTCGGGCGCCGCGATCACCGAGATGGAGCGGCTGGCGCGCGAGCTGCCGCCCGGCTTCGGCTATGAGTGGACCGGCCAGTCGCTGCAGGAGATCCAGTCCGGCTCGCAGGCGCCGCTGCTGATCGGACTCAGCATCCTCCTGGTCTTCCTGCTGCTCGCGGCGCTCTACGAGAGCTGGTCGATCCCGCTCTCGGTGATGCTGGTGGTGCCGCTCGGCGTGATCGGCTCCGTGGCCGCGGTGACGCTGCGCGGCATGCCCAACGACGTCTACTTCCTCGTCGGGCTGATCGCGATCATCGGGCTGTCGGCCAAGAACGCGATCCTGATCATCGAGTTCGCCAAGGACCTGCACGCCGAGGGCAAGCCGCTGCTCGAAGCCACGGTGGAGGCGGCGCATCTGCGCTTCCGGCCGATCCTGATGACCTCGCTCGCCTTCACGCTCGGCGTGGTTCCCCTGGCGATCGCCTCGGGCGCCAGCGCGGCGAGCCAGAACGCCATCGGCACCGGCGTGCTCGGCGGCATGATCTCGGCGACCGTGCTCGCGATCTTCTTCGTGCCGGCCTTCTTCGTCTTCATCATGAAGCTGTTCGCGCCCAAGAAGCCGGAGCCGAAGCAAGAACCGAAGCCGGAGCCGGCGCAGGTCGCGATGGCCGCCGAGGACTGAGCCAAACCGGACCGGCCGCCCCACGTTGCGGCCGGGTGCCCGCACGGGTTTCGGGACGAAGCGCAACGCGCTTGCGGCAAGTCAATGTGCCGACGATTGCGTTCAGGGTAGCAGATGGTGATCGCTACCCCGAGGCGCCCGTTGCAGATCACGACCTTCCTGCTGACTTCGTTCGCGATCCTGCTGACGCCGGGCCCGACCAACACGATCCTCGCCGCCTCCGGCGCCGCGATGGGACTGCGGGAGGCGAGACTCCTGCCACTTGCGGAAGCGCTGGGCTATGCGCTCGCCATTGGCTTCTTTCTGTCGCTCGCGCAGGTTCTCGCGGACGTTCCGCAGGCCTTGCCGCTGATGAAGGCGATCGCTGCCGTCTGGTTGCTGCTCTCGGCGCGCAAGCTCTGGTCGCTGCCGGTCGTTCCCGAGCTGCCCGCACGCACCGGCGCCTTTGGGCGGGTGCTCGTCACCACCCTGCTGAACCCGAAGGCCATGCTCGTCGGGACGCTCTCGATCCCGTCGCTGCTGCCGGGCCAGCCATTGCTCGGCCTGCTGGCCTTCGTCGCGCTCTCAATCGCAGCCGGCTTCGGCTGGACGCTGCTCGGCACGAGCCTGCCGGCCCGGCTCCGGCGGCACTCCTACCGGATGGCGGCGATGATCGTCTGCGGTTTTGCCGTCGCGGCCGCCGTCAGCGCAGCGCAATAAGGCGCCGGGGAGCGCTGATCGGCGAACTCGGCGCCATCCGGTCCCGTCGGCGTTTACGCGCCTTTCGCATCCCGCCGGGCCTGGGCGCGCTTGCCGGCCTGCGAGACGCTGCCGACCTTGGCCCGGTTCACGCTGAAGCGGCGCTTGCGGCTCTCGATCGCGATCATGCCGTCGCCCGCGGTCTTCTCGGCAGGCTTGGCCTTGGTCTTGCTGCCCGCCTTGAGTTCAAGCGCCCGGCGGGCCGCCTCCTTCATCGCGTCGTGGGCGGCGATCGCCCGGCGACGCGACGCTTCGCGATTGAGCCGCTTTGCTGCCTGGGCCCAGACCTGTTTGCGACGGGAGGGTCGCTCGACCTCGCCCGGAAAGCTCGAGCCACGTGCGTCGGCCTTGCCGCGGATGCTCCGGCGCATCTGCCGGACGAAGGTGCGCTCCTTCTCCTGCAGATCGCGAACCCGCTGCCGCATTGCCGCGAGCGCCTTGTCGTCGGCGTCGACGATGGCCGGATAGTGCGTCCCTGCGATGAATCCGATTTCGTCCTGCTTGAGCAGGGAATTCTCGGCCTTGATCGACAACGTCATCGCGTGCGCCTCCATGCTTGCCGGGAAGCGCAGTATCCGGCGGCCTGCCCGTCCTGACAACCGCAGGCGCGTCGCAGCGCCTTTCGAATGGAAGCGCCAGGCCGCGCCAACGCTCCCGGGCACAAGCACCAGGGTTCACCGGGCGATGGCGCGCGGTGCGGCGACGAAGCGTGAAGGGACTTCATGCCTGGAGCCCCAAGCGTGAGGCTCCGGGGCTTCAGCCGTCAGGCGGCGCGACCCGGCATCGTCGCAGGCGGCATGCCATCCTTGATGATGCCTCTGAGCTGCCCCCTCAATTCGGGGCTATCCTTGTGGCCATGAACGGCGATGGCGTGCTGGACAGCAGCCTCCAACAGCTCGCCTTCAGTGTCGGCGCTGATCGCGATCGAGCACTTCATCTCGCTCGGGAATGCGCGGCAGTCGATGAACTTGCGTCCCATGGCGTCCTCCCCTCTGGGAGACATCGAGCACCCCTCCACCGCCTCGTGGCGATGAAGGCTGCTCGCTCGCAATATAGCGTATCCTGGGGAGCTTGAAAAAAGGCGCTTCGTCCTTCCGGGGCAGCAGAGGCCGAATTCCGGCGAAAGCTCGCCAGTCCATGCACAGTCGGAAGGAAGGAGATCAACAACCCGGAAGGGTCGGATGGTGCCGCAAGAGGGATTCGAACCCCCGACCCCCTCATTACGAATGAGGTGCTCTACCAGCTGAGCTATTGCGGCAACGGGTTGGGGCTGTACCAGCCCACCCCCGTCTTGGCAAGGTGCCGGTGAAGGCTTCCCGGCCTAAAACACCGCTGATCGGAACAAGCGCGACAGGGTAAGCTTTCCGCCCATAAGCAGGATGGTGACGCCCCTATCAGCGCCCGGGAGCTTGTCATGTCTGAAGCGACGCTGCGCGCCTTGGTCTCGATTGTGCTGTCGAGCTCGGCGATCCCGAAAATCCGGTTCCGGATCGAAGGATACGACGTCTATGCCGAGCGCTTCACGCGCCTGAAGGCGGCGATCAGGCGCCAGGAGATCGGCTTCGAGATCGACGATGCCTACCTGTCCTCCGCCAAGGCCGACGCCGCCTACAATCCGCGCAAGGACAGCATGATCCTGCATTCGTCGATGCTGAAATCGACTGCGATCTCGCAGAAGCATCGCGGTGCGATCATCCACGAATGCCTGCATGCCATCCTCGACATGGACTATGTGCAGGGCATCTCGCCCTATCAGGAGGAAACGGTCTGCGCGCTGACCTCGAACATCTATGTGCTCCACCATTTCGGGAAGCCACTGTTCAAGCCGAACGGCAATGCAACCCAGCTCACGCGCAGAATCGGCCGCAATCCGGGCATGGACGTCACCTTCGACGATGGCTTCCAGGCGATGTACGAGCAGGTGACGACCATCTACGATCAGGGCGACCCGAACTATGGCAGGCGCCCGGGCCTGCACAACGGGCTGCGCCAACGGCTTTGAGCGCAGCCCGCCTGCCCTCAGCCCTTCCTGAGCTTCTCCGTCTCCGGCTTCTCCTGGCCGAGCGCGACGATGCCGCGGCGGATGGCGCGGGTGCGGGTGAAGTGCTTGTGCAGGGTCTCGCCGTCGCCATAGCGGATAGCGCGGGTCAGGATCGAAAGATCCTCGCTGAATCGACCGAGCATCTCCAGCACCGCCTCCTTGTTGTGCAGGAAGACGTCGCGCCACATGGTCGGGTCGGAGGCCGCGATGCGGGTGAAGTCGCGGAAACCGCCGGCCGAGAACTTGATCACCTCCGACTGCGTCACCGCCGCCAGGTCCTCGGCCGTGCCGACGATGTTGTAGGCGATCAGATGCGGCAGATGGCTGGTGATGGCGAGCACCAGGTCATGGTGCTGCGAGCCCATCACCTCGACGATCGCCGCCATGCCCTCCCAGAACTGGCGGGTGCGGGCGACCGCGACCTCGTCGGTACCCGGAGGCGGCGTCAGGATGCACCAGCGATTGAGGAAGAGGCTGGGGAAGCCGGCATCGGGGCCGGAATTCTCGGTACCGGCGACGGGATGGGCCGGGACGAAATGCACGCCCTCGGGCAGATGCGGCATGACTGCCTCGACCACCGCATGCTTGACCGAGCCGGAGTCGGAGAGGATCGCACCCGGCTTGAGCGAGCCGGCGATCTCGGCGGCAACCGGACCGCAGGCGCCGACCGGCACACAGAGGATGACATGGTCGGCGGCGCGAACGGCCTCGGCGGCGCTCTCGGCGATCTCATGGCCGAGGCCGAGCGCCCGGGCGCGCGCTCGCACGTCGGGATCGCGATCGCTCAACACGATGTGCCCGGCGAGGTTCAGCTCCTTCGCGGCATGGGCGATGGAGGAGCCGATCAGGCCGATGCCGATGATGGCGAGACGGCCGAAGATCGGCTCGTCGCGACGCGGCGCGAAGCTCTCGGCCGTGCTCATTTGCCGGCCATGAACTCGGCCAGCACTGCGACGACGAGGCGGTTGGCCTCCTCGCTGCCGATGGTCAGGCGCAGCGAGTCGGGCAGGCCATAGGCGGCGACCGCGCGCAGGACCAGCCCGCGCTGGGTCAGGAAAGCGTCGGCCTCCCTCGCGGTCCTGCCGGCCGTCTTCGGGAAATGGATCAGGATGAAATTGCCGACCGAGGGCGTGACCTTGAGGCCGAGCTTCTCGAGCTCGGCCGTGGTCCAGGCCAGCCATTTGTCGTTGTGCTCGATAGCGGCGGCGACATGGGCCTCGTCGGCGATCGCGGCGGCACCAGCCTCGATCGCAGCGCCGTTGACGTTGAACGGGCCGCGGATGCGGTTCAGCGCGTCGACGATATGGGCCGGCGCATAGAGCCAGCCGAGGCGCAGATTGGCGAGGCCGTAAATCTTCGAGAAAGTCCGCGTCATCACGACGTTCTCGCTCTCGGCGACCAGTTCGAGGCCGGAAGCATAGTCGTTGCGGCGGACATATTCGGCATAGGCCGCGTCGAGCACGAGCAGGACGTTCGACGGCAGGCCGGCATGCAGGCGCTTGACCTCGTCGAAGGGCAGATAGGTGCCGGTCGGGTTGTTCGGGTTGGCGAGGAAGACGATCCTCGTCTTCGCCGTCACCGCCTTCAGGATCGCGTCGACATCGGCCGTCAGGTTCTTCTCGGGCACCACGACCGGCTTGCCGCCGGCGGCGAGGATGGCGATGCGATAGACGAGGAAGCCATGCTCGGTGAAGACGCCCTCGTCGCCGTCGCCGAGATAGGCCTTGGTGATCATCTGCAGCAATTCGTCGGAACCGGTGCCGCAGACGATGCGATTGGCGTCGAGCCCGTAGCGGCCGGCGATCGCCTCGCGCAGCTTCGTCGCCGACCCGTCCGGGTAGAATTCGAGCTTGCTGGCGAGCGCGCCATAGGCCGCCGCGGCCTTCGGGCTCGGGCCGAGCGGGGTCTCGTTGGAGGAGAGCTTGTGCAGCTTGACGCCGGCCGGCGCGGCCGACTTGCCGGGGACATAGGCCTCGATGTCGAGAACGCCGGGACGCGGAACGGGACGGGAAGCAGTCATGGCGAAGGGCTTTCGGGTTCGGTCGGCTCTGCGAAACATGTCCGGGTCATCCCGGGCGACCGCGCCGCTCGCGCGGCTCGTCCGGGATGACTTGGACAGGGTCAGCGGTAGCGGATCATCTCAAGAGCGGGTGGATTTAAAGGCGAAGCGGGCGGCGTGGCTGCCGATCTCGGTGAACTCGCTGAGGCCGGCCGGTCCGAGCGCGCTGCGGATCGCCTCCGGCGAGGTCTCGCCGGAAGCGGCGACCAGGAGGCCGAGATGCGAACCGTCGGCGGCGCTGGCCGAGACTTCGGCCAGATGCTGGGCGAGGCCGGTGCGCAGCGCCTCCGACCAGCGCTCGACGCGGGCCGCATAGAGCACGATCTCGCGCATGGCGGCGTCGGCCAGCGGCTTGGCGATGCAGTAGACCGGAGTTCCCGCCGGATGGTCCGGCCGTTCGATGAAGGGCAGGCGGGCGATGATCTTGGGCTTATCCTCGCCGATCAGATCGCGCCACCAGACGCCGGCGCTGGCGCCGAGATCCATCCGGAAGATGCCGAGATCGCCGGCCGATTCCGCGACAGCCCGGATCACGGCCCGGGCGTCCTCATGCGGGACGTAAGGCACGGTGAAGCCGAAATGGAAGCGGGCGCTGTCGCGCATCGCCGCGTCGCCGCCGGAGACATCGGCATGAACCGAATAATTGGCCTGCACATAGGTGAAGGTCGCAATGATGATGCGCCAGATGCCCTCGATCGTGTCGAGCGGCAGCAACCCCTGATGACGCAGCGCCAGCCGCTTCATCATGTCGGCCTCGCGGCCGGGCCGGAAGGCGGAGCCGGAAACCTGCGTCTTCTTGATCGCGATCAGCGTCTCGATGATCGAGGAACGCTCCATCAGCAGGCCATGCATGGCCGTGTCGATGCGGTCGATCTCGCTGCGCAGATCGGCAAGGGTGGTCGGGGCGGCTTCGGTCATGGCGCCAACTTCTTTGATCTCGCGGGTCTCTTAGCTGCCGCCGCAGGACTTGGCAAAGCCGTCCGCGCGCATCCGCGCGTTGACAGGGCCGGAGCGGCGCGCCATCGGTTAAGTCCGCTATTTCGAACAGGCCGGGCGACAAGACAAATCGGAATGCCAAACCGGACGACGCAGGAAGCACAGGCTCTGGCCGACGCACTGACCGAAGCCAACCGGCCTTCAAGCCTGCTGGCGAAATTCGGGCCGGAGCGGGCCCTCCAGCTCGATTCAGGCGCGGTGCTGGCGCATTGGCAGATCGCCTACCAGACCTATGGGCAGCTGAATGCGGACCGCTCGAACGCGGTGCTGGTCTGCCATGCGCTGACCGGCGACCAGCATGTCGCGAGCGCCAACCCCGTCACCGGCAAGGGCGGCTGGTGGACGGCGATGGTCGGCCCCGGAAAACCGGTCGACACCGAACGCTTCTTCGTGATCTGCGCCAATGTACTCGGCGGCTGCATGGGCACGACCGGCCCCGCCTCGACCAATCTCGAGACGGGCAAGCCCTGGGGCCTGTCCTTCCCGATGGTGACGATCCGCGACATGGTGCGGGCGCAGGCCCATCTGCTCGACAGCCTCGGCATCGACAGCCTGTTCAGCGCCATCGGCGGCTCGATGGGCGGCATGCAGGTGCTGCAATGGGCGGCGAGCTATCCGCAGCGGGTGTTCTCGGCGCTGCCGCTCGCCACCGCGGCCAAGCACTCGGCCCAGAACATCGCCTTCCACGAGGTCGGGCGCCAGGCCGTGATGGCCGATCCGGACTGGCGCGCCGGGCGCTATCTCGAAGAGAATACGAGGCCGGCCAAGGGCCTGTCGGTGGCGCGGATGGGCGCCCACATCACCTATCTCTCGGAGCCGGCCCTGCACCGCAAATTCGGCCGCAGGCTGCAGGAGCGCAGCGCTCCGACCTTCACCTTCGACGCGGACTTCCAGGTGGAGAGCTATCTGCGCCATCAGGGCGTCAGTTTCGTCGAGCGTTTCGACGCCAATTCCTATCTCTACGTGACGCGGGCGATGGACTATTTCGACCTCGCCGCCGACCATGACGGCGTGCTGGCCAAGGCCTTCGCCGGCACGAAGACCCGCTTCTGCGTGGCTTCCTTCACCTCGGACTGGCTGTTCCCGACCAGCGATTCGCGCGCCATCGTGCATGCGCTGAACGCCGCCGGCGCCTCGGTCTCCTTCGTCGAGCTCGAAAGCGACAAGGGCCACGACGCCTTCCTGCTGGAGGAGCCGAACCTGTTTGCGACGACGCGCGGCTTCATCGGCGCGGCGGCACGGGCGCGGGGAATCTGATGGCCGCGCTCCGCCGTCATTCCGGGGCTTCGCGCAGCGAAGAGCCCGGAACCCATGAACACAGGATATGCCTGAAGGGGTGCGACGCCGGCAACGCCTTCACCTGCCCCCTCCGCGGTTATGGATTCCGGGCTCGGCCCTTCGGGCCGCCCCGGAAAGACGGCAGAGGCTCGACCGCGAGCTGGAGCTTCATGCCATGACCCTCCCCGACGCCCAGACCAACCGCATCGACCTGCGCCTCGTCGCCGAGATGGTGACGCCGGGCTCGCGCGTGCTCGATGTCGGCTGCGGCGATGGCGAGCTGCTGGCGCTGCTAGCCGAAACGCGCGGCGTCGATGCGCGCGGCATCGAGCTCTCGCGCGAGGGCGTTGCCGGCTGCGTCGCGCGCGGGCTTTCGGTGATCCAGGGCGACGCCGACACCGATCTCGCCGACTATCCCGACGACTCGTTCGACTACGTCATCCTCTCGCAGACGATCCAGGCGACGCGCAATCCGCGGCTGGTGCTCGAGCAGATGCTGCGCATCGGCCGGCGCGCCATCGTCTCCTTCCCGAATTTCGGGCACTGGCGGATGCGCAGCCAGGTCTTCTTCCTTGGCCGCATGCCGGTGACCGACACCCTGCCCTATTCCTGGTGGGACACGCCGAACATCCATTTCTGCACGATCCGCGACTTCGTCGTGCTTTGCGACACGATCGGCGCGGTCAAGGAGCGGGCGGTGGCGCTCGACGTCGCCGGCGGCAAGGTCGGCGTCAGCGCGCCCTGGTGGTTCTGGAATCTCTTTGGCGCGCAGGCAGTGTTCCTGCTGAAGCGGGGGTAGACGAAGCCGTCATGCTCGGGCTTGCCCCGAGCATCCCAGGCCGGAAGAGGCTCCGATTGGCGCCTCCTCGTCACGAGATTCTCGGGTCTGCGCTTCGCTCCGCCCGGAGAATGACGATCTTTGTTCAGAACGCCTCTTCCCAGTTGCGGCTGAGGCGCATCGCCGAGTTGATCAGCCCGACCATCGAATAGGTCTGCGGGAAGTTGCCCCAGAGCTCGCCGGTCTCGAAATCGGCATCCTCGGAGAGCAGGCCGAAGCTGTTGCGCCGCGTCAGGATGCGGCCGAACAGCTCCTTGGCCTCGTCCTTGCGGCCGATCGCGTGCAGCGCATCGACATACCAGAAGGCGCAGATCAGGAAGCCGGTGTGCATGAAGCCGAAATCGTCTTCGGTGCCGTAGCGCAGGATGAAATCGCCGCGTCCGAGCTCGCGGCCGATCGCCTCGACCGTCGCGATGTAGCGCGGGTCATCGGGGGCGACGAAGCCGAGCTCGGCGATCAGCAGCAGGGTCGCGTCGAGATCGGTGCCGTCGAAGGTCGAGACGAAATGGCCCTTCTCCTGGTTCCAGATCCGGTCGGAGATGATGCCCTTCAGGCGCTTGGCCTCGCCGCGCCAGTATTCCTTGCGGTCGGCGCGGCCGAGCGTGCCGGCAATGCGGGCGAGCCGGTCGCAGGCCGCCCAGCACATCACGCTGGAGAAGGAGTGGACCACCTGCTTTTCGCGCAGCTCCCAGGGGCCGGCATCGGGCTTGTCGAAGACCGCGATGGCGCGCTCGCCCAAGCGCTCGAGCTGGGCGAACAGTGCCTCCTTGCCGGGCTGGATCAGGCGGCGGTCGAAGAAGGACTGGGTCGCGGCGAGCACGACCGCACCATAGCCGTCATTCTGGATCTGCGTCGCCGCACCGTTGCCGACGCGCACCGGGGTGTGGCCGCGATAGCCGGCGAGGTTCGGCACCTCGAACTCGCGCAATTCGCCGCCGCGGGTGATCGGATAGAGCGGCGGAAGATGCTCGGCGCCGCTCTCAGAATAGGTATCGACGATGTTGGTGATGAAGCCGAGATAGTCCTCCATCGTCCGCGTCGTGCCGAGGCGGTTGAGGGCGTGGACGACGAAATAGGCGTCGCGCAGCCAGCAGAAGCGGTAATCCCAATTGCGCTGCGTGCCCGGCGCCTCGGGGATCGAGGTGGTCAGTGCCGCGACGATGGCGCCGCTCTCCTCGAAGGAGCAGAGCTTCAGCGTGATCGCGGCGCGAATGACCTCGCGCTGCCATTCGAACGGGATCGAGAGCGAACGGACCCAGTCACGCCAATAGTCGGTGGTCTTGTCGAGGAATTCACGCGAGGTCGTCTCGATCTCGGCGCGCAGCGCCTCATCCGAGCCGATGAAGAAGGAGAACGGCTTCTCGACCGCGAAGGGGATGCTCTCCAGCACATAGGAGATCGGCGCGTCGGTGGTCAGGCGGATGGTCTGATCGGCGCCGACGAAGCGGACATGGTTGGAGCCGCGGGTGATCTCGTCCGGCTCCTCGCCAAGGCCGAGGCAAGGCTTGACCACGACGCGGATGCGCGGGCGACCGGAGATGCGGCGGACGCGGCGCACCAGCTGCGGCGGCCGGAAGAAGCGCTCATAGCGGACGAAGCGCGGCGCGAAATCGAGGATCTCGAGCGCATTGCCCTGATCGTCGGAGAGGACCGAGGAGAGGATCGCGGTGTTGTCGAGATAGCTCTGCTCGCAGCGCGTCATGCCGACCATCTCGATGGCGAAGACGCCCTTCTCCGGCATCGCGTCGCCATCCTCGAGCCGGTTGTCGATCAGCGAGCAGAAGACGGGATCCCGGTCGAAGCGCGGAAAGCAGCCCCAGACGATGCGGGCCTGCCGGTCGATCAGCGCTGCAATGGAACAGTTGCCGATGACGCCGAGATCGAGCGAGGCCACGCGTGGCGCGGCGACGGTGGTGACAGTCATGCCTATCCTTGATGCAGCTAGTCTTGGAGGAAGGTTTCGAGCGTGAGCTCGCCGCCATCGGCAGCGGCGAGGAGGATACGATGCAATGCGGTCGGTGAGGCAAGCCGGTGCCGGGCACAGCTCTCACCCTCGCCGATCCGGATCGACAACCCCGCAGCGGCGTTGACCGTGGCGAAGCCGTCCTCATCGGTGATGTCGTCGCCGATGAAGACGGGCCGGCGGCCGGCATAGGCTTCCTGCTGCATCAGCCAGGCAATGGCACCGCCCTTGCTCGCATTGGCCGGGACGAGCTCGGCCACGGCCTTGCCGCGCTGGAGCCGCATGGAGGGGCCGATCTCGGCCGCGAGACGCTCCATCAGCGCCATCGCTTCGTCGGCCAGCGCCGGGGCGAGCCGCCAGTGCAGCGCGACCGACTGGCGCTTGTCCTCGACGAGGATGCCGATATTCGAGTTGGCGAAGCGCACCATGGCCCGCGTCGCGGTACGCAGCGCCTCGGACGGCGCCGCCAGCGGCGCCTCCGCGCCGCCCAGGCGGATCTGCGCGCCGTGCAATCCGGCGGCATCGAAGCGGTAAGGCGCCATCATCTCGTCGAGCAGCGCGACCGGACGGCCGGAAACCAGCGCGAGCGCGCCGTCGAGACGCTGGCGCAGCGCATCGAGTGCGCCCGGCACGCGCCGGTCGAGGTGGACGTCCTCCGGCGAAGGCGCGATCTCGACCAGGGTTCCGTCGAAGTCGAGAAACAGCGCTATCGGGGCGGTGCGCACCGCAGCGGGGGCGTGCGGTTCGGCAATTTCGGGGCTCAGAGCTTGCGACATGGCGGCCTTGCTAGAGGACGAAACGGGCGAAAGGACGACCGTCCGTCCCCTCGCCACATTCGGGGTTCAGGTTCCCGCAGTCGCCATGATCCGGTCACGGCGACGACGCGATCCGGCCAAGAAGGCCGACGTGCACACGAAACATTACGTCTGCCGGCGCGTTCTGTTCCCGCGCCATCGCGGCATTCGTCAACGAAAAGTGAGGCATTATGCGTCTTGTGGTGGTTTCCAACCGCGTCACCATGCCAGAACGTGGCGAGAAAGTGGCAGCGGGAGGGCTGGCGGTGGCGCTCCGCTCGGCCCTCGAACAGCATGGCGGGCTCTGGTTCGGCTGGAGCGGGGCCACCAGCGCCGAACCAGCGACCCGGGTCGAACCGATTCGCCTCGGCAAGGTTTCCTACGCCGTCGTCGATCTCACCGAGGCTGAGCGCCAGAGCTATTATCTCGGCTTCTCGAACCGGGCGCTGTGGCCGCTGATGCATTATCGGCTCGGCCTCACCGAGTTCGACCGCTCCGACTATGCCGGCTACCTCGCGGTCAACCGCCGCTTCGCCAAGCTGCTCGTGCCGCTGCTCAAGCCCGACGACGTCATCTGGATCCACGACTATCACCTGATTCCGCTGGCGGCCGAACTGCGCCGCCGCGGCGTCACCAACCGCATCGGCTATTTCCATCACATTCCCTGGCCGTCGGCCGAGGTGTTCGGGGCCCTGCCCTTCAGCGCGACGCTGATCAGCACGATGATGGCCTACGACCTCGTCGGCATGCAGACGCAGACCGATGCCGACAACCTGATCGGCGGCCTGGTGGCGCTGCGCGGTGCCCACCGCGACGGCGAGCGGGTCAAGGCCGGGCCGCGCCAGACCCTGGTCCGGGCCTTCCCGATCGGCATCGATGTCGAATCCTTCCGCAAGCTCGCCGCCGCCTCGGTGCGCGCCGCGACCCAGCCGATCCGGGCGACCACCGGCCCGCTCGGCGGCCGCAAACTGGTGATCGGCGTCGACCGGCTCGACTATTCCAAGGGCATCGTCCAGCGGCTCGAGGCTTTCGGCCAGTTCCTGCGCAGCCATCCCGAGCATCGCGGCAATGTCGGTCTGCTGCAGATCGCCCCGCCCTCGCGCAGCGACGTGCCGGAATATGCCGAGCTCGACCGGCAGTCGGACGAGGTCGCCGGGCGCCTCAACGCCGCCCTCGGCGAGTTCGACTGGACGCCGATCCGCGTCGTCAAGAAGGCCTATTCGCGCAGCGCCCTGGCGGGCTTCTACCGGCGTGCCCAGGTCGGGCTGGTGACGCCGATGCGCGACGGCATGAACCTCGTCGCCAAGGAATATGTCGCGGCGCAGAACCCGGAAGACCCGGGCGTGCTCGTGCTTTCGCGCTTTGCCGGGGCGGCCCACCAGATGGGCGAAGCGCTGATCGTCAACCCTTACGACACCCACGAGGTCGCCGAGGCGATCCGCACCGCGCTCGCCATGCCGCAGTCGGAACGCGTGCGGCGCTTCGAACGGCTCTATGCCACGATCGCCGCGAGCGATATCGGCTGGTGGACCTCGCGCTATCTCGCGGCGCTAACAGGCACCGGCGCCAGCGACAGCCTGGCACCGCCCGAGCCGCAAAGGACAGTGAGCGGGACGCACAAGCCGGCGGCGCGGCAGCGTGCCACAACCCGCCCGGCGGCGAAAAAACCGGCTGCAAAGACCGCGGCTAAGCCGGTGCAGGCGGCAGATGACGCCTCATTGGGCGAGAAGCGCGGCAGTTTCAGGCAACGAGCCGGTTCCAAGCCCTTGCCGAACGCCGCATCTCCTCGCTAGAAGCAGGCACGGATCGGACCTTGCTTGCAACTCTGGCGGGACGGTGTCAGGTCTGGAGCGACACGTCGGCCTGATAGGCTGTGGAGGCGGGCGGAGGGCAGTTGATGCGAGGCGCACTCGGGGGATCGGGCGTTCTGCTACGCCGTCTCCGCGAGGTGATGGCAGCGCCGGTCAGCCCGCAGGAGCGGCTGGACCGGCTCGTCGTCCTGATCGCCGGCAATCTCGTGGCCGAGGTCTGCTCGGTCTATGTCCTGCGCGAAGACGGCTCGCTCGAGCTGTATGCCACCGAAGGCCTCAACCGCGAGGCGGTCCACCTCACCACCATGCGCGCCGGCGAAGGCCTGGTCGGCCTGATCGCCAGCGAAGCCGAGCCGATCGCACTTTCGGACGCGCAATCGCACCCCGCCTTCTCCTACCGGCCTGAGACCGGCGAAGAGGTCTACCGCTCCTTCCTCGGCGTGCCGATCCTGCGCGGCGGGGCGGTGATGGGCGTGCTGGTCATCCAGAACCGGGCCTCGCGCATCTACAGCGAGGACGAGACCGAATCGCTGCAGACCACGGCCATGATCATGGCCGAGATGATCGCGGCCGGCGGCCTGACGGCCCTGTCCAGGCCGGGCGCCGCGATCGGCCTCGAGCGGCCGATCCATGGCATTGGTACGACGCTGGCGGACGGCGTCGGCCTCGGCTACGCCGTGCTGCACGAGCCGCGCGTCGCGATCACCGACCTGATCGCCGAAGACCCCGCCTTCGAGGTCTCGCGTCTCGAGGCGGCGATCGCTCAGATGCGCACCGCGATCGACGAGTTGATCGAGCGCGGCGACGTCGCCCATACCGGCGAGCATCGCGAGGTGCTCGAGACCTTCCGCATGTTCGCCCATGACCAGGGCTGGCTCCGGCGCATGCGCGAGGCGGTGATGACCGGCCTCACCGCCGAGGCCGCCGTCGAACGCGTCCAGTCGGACACGCGCGCCAAGATGCAGCGCCAGACCGACCCTTACTTGCGCGAGCGCCTGCACGATCTCGACGACCTCGCCAACCGGCTGCTGCGCACTCTGGTCGGCAAGGCCAACGGCGTCGCGCGCGAGCAATTGCCCGAGAATGCCATCCTGATCGCCCGCTCGATGGGGCCGGCGGCGCTGCTCGATTATGACCGGGCACATCTGCGCGGCCTGATCCTCGAGGAGGGCGGGCCGACCAGCCATATCGCGATCGTGGCGCGGGCGCTCGGCATCCCCGCCGTCGGCGAGATCGCCAATGCGACGGCGCTGATCGAGGCGGGCGATGCGGTCATCGTGGACGGACAGGCCGGCGAGGTGCAGATCCGGCCGCAGCCGGACGTCGAGAACGCCTACAAGGACAAGGCGCGGCTGCGCGCCCGCAAGCAGGAACAGTACCGCAAGCTCAAGACGCAGCCGGCTGTGACCAAGGACGGCGTCGACATCACCCTGCAGATCAATGCCGGGCTGTTCGTCGACCTGCCGAACCTGGACGAGACCAATGCCTCCGGCATCGGCCTGTTCCGGACCGAATTGCAGTTCATGGTGGCGCAGCACATGCCAACCACGGCCGAGCAGCAGGCGCTCTACGGGGCGGTTCTGGCTGCGGCCAACGGCCGGCCGGTGACCTTCCGCACGCTCGACATCGGCGGCGACAAGGTGCTGCCCTATATGGAGCGTGTCGAGGAGGAGAACCCGGCACTGGGCTGGCGGGCGATCCGCATCGGGCTCGACAAGCCGCGCCTGCTGCGCGCCCAGGTCCGTGCGCTGCTGCGCGCCGGCGCCGGCTACGACATGAAGATCATGCTGCCCATGGTCGCGACCGTGAACGAGTTCCTGCGAGCCCGGCTGATCGTGCGCCGCGAGCTCGCGGTGCTCGAGCGCGACGGCCGTCCGGCACCCTCCAGCCTCCAGCTCGGCGTCATGGTCGAGGTGCCCTCGCTGCTGTTCGAACTGCCGGAGATCGCCCGCGAGGCGGATTTCCTCTCGATCGGCACCAACGACCTGATGCAGTTCCTGTTCGCGGCCGACCGCGAGAACCGGCGCGTCTCCGAGCGTTTCGACCCGCTCTGCGCCGCCGGACTGCGGGCGCTGCGCTCGATCGTCGACGAGGCCGACAAGGCGGGCTGCCCGGTCACGGTCTGCGGCGAGATGGGTGGCAAGCCGATCGAGACGCTGGCGCTGATCGCGCTCGGCTATCGCGCCTTCTCGATGTCGGCGGCGTCCGTCGGCCCGGTCAAGGCGATGCTGCGGGCGCTCGACGCCGGCAAGGCGCGCCAGCGTCTCGACGCCTGGCTGGCCGCCTCCGATGGCGCTGCCAGCCTGCGCCCGCTCCTCGCCGCGCTCGCCGCCGAGATGAAGGTTCCGGTCTAGCGACGCTCGCGGCCGTGCCTGCCGGCAGCCGCCGGCCCCTTAGTTCCAGCCAGATCGTATCAGCGCCATGTCACTTCTCCTCCCGCAAGACCGCCTCGACGGCATCGTCGCCCGCCACGCCGCGGCCAGCGATGCGATCAACCATACGAGCGAGCCGGTGCGAGTCGTCGAGCTCGCCAAGGAGCTGGCGGAGCTCGATCCGGTGGTCGCGGCGATCGCCGCCTGGCGTAAGGCGCAGGCCGGGCTGGAGGAGGCGCTGGCCCTGATCGAGGATCCCACGACCGATGCCGAGATGCGCGATCTGGCCTATGAGGAACGCGACCATGCCCGCGCCGAAATCGAGGAGCGCGGCCGCGAGATCCTGATTGCGCTCCTGCCCAAGGACGCCGCCGACGAGCGCGGCGTCATCCTCGAGATCCGGGCCGGCACCGGCGGCGACGAAGCCTCGCTCTTCGCCGGCGACCTCCTGCGCATGTACCAGCGCTACATCGCCCAGAAGGGCTGGAGCCTCGATGTCCTGTCGGAGAGCGAAGGCACGGTCGGTGGCTTCAAGGAAGTCATCGCCGAGATCTCCGGCAAGGGCGTCTATGCAAGGCTGAAATACGAATCCGGCGTGCACCGGGTGCAGCGCGTGCCCGATACCGAGACCAGCGGGCGCATCCACACCTCGGCCGCGACCGTCGCGACCCTGCCGCTGGCCAGCGAGGTCGACATCACGCTCGACGAAAAGGACCTGCGGATCGACACGATGCGGGCCGGCGGCGCCGGCGGCCAGCACGTCAACAAGACAGAATCCGCGGTGCGGCTGACCCATATCCCCACCGGCATCGCCGTCGTCGTCCAGGACGAGCGTTCGCAGCACAAGAACAAGGCGCGCGCCTATGAACTGCTGCGCGCCAAGCTCTACGACATGGAGCGCAGCAGAGCCGATGCCGAGCGTTCGGCCGACCGGCGCTCGCAGGTCGGCTCCGGCGACCGTTCGGAACGCATCCGCACCTACAACTTCCCGCAAGGGCGGATCACCGACCACCGCATCAATCTGACCCTCTACAAGCTCGACGAGATGATGCAGGGGCTGGTGCTGGACGAGGTCATCGATGCCCTGACTGCGGCCCGCCAGGCGGAACTGCTCGCCGAGCAGGGCACGGTGTGAAACCTTGCCCCGGTTCGCGCGTTGCTACCTTATCGGTAACGTCATTCGGGGAGGATAGACATGAAGACCCTGCTCAGCAGCATGGCCCTTGCCGCTGCCATCGCCTTGACGCCGCTGGCGGCCGAAGCCCAGACCGGAGCGCAGACCGCGCGCAAGGTCTTCAGTGGTGAGCCGGCGCATCTGCAGAAGGCCAAGACCGAGAAGCAGGCCCGCCAGGATTGCCAGCGCCAGTTCCGCGGCGCTAAGGAGAGCAAATCCGCGCTGCGGGTCAAGATGAACGCCTGCGTCCAGGAAGCGATGCAGGGCAACTGATCCGGCCGGACGGCCGGTGCCAAGGATCGATTTGCCGCTCACCGGCCGCCCTGCCGAGAATTCCGCGCCTGCTGCCTCACCGGCGGCAGGCGATCCCGTTTCGGGCACCAGACGAACACTTGCGCGGGCGCTCCGGCAAGCAGGCATCGCCGACTTCACCTTCGAAGCGCGCATTCTCGTCGAGGACCTTGCCGACGGCGGCGACACGCTGGATGCGGCTTCCGCGACCCGCCTCAACGACGCCTTGGCGCGGCGGCTCGCTGGCGAGCCGCTCTGGCGGATACTCGGCGCGCGCGAATTCTGGGGGCTGAGCTTTGCCCTCTCGCTAGGTACGCTCGAGCCTCGCCCCGACAGCGAGACCCTGATCGAGGCGACGCTGCAGCATCTCGGCGAGCGCCGGCAGGAAGCACTGACCTTCCTGGATCTCGGCACCGGTACCGGCTGCCTGCTGATCGCGGCTCTGAGCGAGTTCCCGCAAGCCCGCGGCGTCGGTGTCGACCTCTCCGAAGATGCGATCGCGACCGCGACCGCCAACGCCGCACGCAATGGCGTCGGGGAACGGGCGGCGTTCCGGCTGGCGCGATGGGATCAGGGCTTGAGCGGACGGTTCGATCTGATCCTGTCGAATCCGCCCTATATCGCCAGCAATGAAATCCCTTTGCTCGATCCCGGCGTGCGCGAACACGACCCGCTGCTGGCGCTGGATGGCGGGACGGACGGGCTCGATGCCTATCGCGAGCTCGCCGCGCTCCTGCCCTCTCGGCTCGCAGCGGACGGTCGGGCGGTACTCGAGATCGGTGCCGGCCAGGAGGACCAGGTACGAGCCCTGATGAAGGCCGCCGGGTTGCGGCATCTGCGCTCGCATCGCGACCTCGGCGGCCATAGCCGTGCCCTCGTCTTCACCCGCGAAATGTGATCTTGCACAGTTTCCTGCGCGAATTTTCTTGGAAAGGCCGCGGAAACCGGTTATGCACGCAGGGTCTTGAAGACGGTGTCGTCAGCACTTAACCTTTAGCAAGGTCCAGCGTACCGGCCTGGCTTTCGGATCACTGCCAGGACCGACGTTACTGACACAGCCAAACCGAGACTTCCGAGCGTGCCAAGTTGCTGCTCAGGTCGGGAGCTGAAGAAGCTCCGTTGGAAAGAGCGCGTGAAGACCATTATCGGCGCAGAGCCCATTCAGGTCGGACTGCCTCAGCGCGGCGTCGCAACCCGTCGCGCATCACGGCGTATGTGACGCCCTTGCAAGGTTGCCTCGAATGAACAGAACGCGAGATTGACGCGAATGAGACCAGGTCAGAACCGGCGCATGCGCGGCCGTAGCAACAACAGCAATAACAACAATAATAGCGGCAACCGCAAGGCTCCAAATCCGTTACAGCGGAGCTATGAATCGAACGGTCCCGACGTCAAGGTCAGGGGCACCGCTCAGCATGTTGCGGAGAAGTACCTCCAGCTCGCACGCGACGCCCAATCTTCGGGCGACCCGGTCGCGGCGGAGAACTATTTCCAGCACGCCGAGCACTATTATCGGATCCTGCTCGCGGCGCAGGAGCAGATGGCCCAGCAATTCGGCCACAGCTTCCCGCCCAACCGCGCCTTCAGCGACGACCCCGACGAGGGCGAGGAGGAAGGCGAGGAGGAGAGCGGCGGCTTCCAGACCGGCGGCCAGCAGCAGCAGCCCGAGCGCCAGCCGTTCAACGGCAATAATGGCGGCGTCAACGGCCATGGCGGCCAGCGCCAGGAAGGCGAAGGCGGCGAAGGCCAGCCCGGCGGCGGCCAGCGCTTCGAGCGGCCGAATCGCAGTCAGGACCGCAATTTCGATCGAAACCAGGACCGTAGCCAGGATCGCAACAACCAGGATCGTAACGCCCCGCGCCGGTTCGACCGCAATGAGCGGCCGGAGCGCGGCGAGCGCCGGTTCGAGCGCCAGGACGGCCAGCCGTCGCCCTATGCGCCGCGTCCGGAAGGACAGCCCGGCGCCGAGCAGCCCGATCTGGCACCGGCTCCGGTCCAGGC
>JAKFDB010000155.1:0-28775 GCA_036676315.1 Bradyrhizobiaceae bacterium | reverse complement strand
CATGGGCCATGCCGGTGCGATCATCTCCGGCGGCAAGGGCGGCGCCGAAGACAAGATCGCCGCCATGGAAGCCGCCGGCATCCGCGTCTCGCCCTCGCCGGCGCGCCTTGGAAAGACCTTGGTAGACGTGCTCAGCGGCGAGTTCGCGATCAAGAAGCGCTGCGCCGAAATAGAGTGGTCGTTCTAGAGCGTGCGCCGATCGGGTTGATTCAACCTCATCGAGCCCGGCTCTAACTCGACCAATCGTGCTCGACTGCCTTCTCGCGGCCCCGCGACCATTCGGTTGCGGGGCTTCGCTTTTCCAGGGCGCCCAAAAATGCGGCTGCTCCCCGCTTCAAACGGGATTACGGTCACCCGCATCACTGATAGAGCAGTCCTACATGGACGGGCCGCGGACTGAACGCTTTTCGGCTCCGGGAATGCAGGAGTAGCAACCGTTGAAAGTCTCCAGCGATACGACCGCGCCCGCCGGCTCGACGCAGAAACTCGTCCTCGAACGTTTCGCCCCCGAGGAAACATTCAAGACCAAGGTCTACGCCGCGCTGAAGCAGGCGATCATCAACATGGACATCTACGGATCGCGCGAGCCCACCTGGCTCGACGAGCGTCAGCTCTCGGAACGGCTCGGCGTCAGCCGCACGCCGGTGCGTGAAGCTGTCGCGATGCTGGAGCAAGAGGGGCTCGTGAAGTCCCTGCCGCGCCGCGGCATCGTCGTGCTGAAGAAGACCAAGAACGAAGTCGTCGAGATGATCCAGGCCTGGGCGGCGTTGGAGAGCATGGCCGCAAGGCTGGCGGTCCAGCGCGCCAGCAATGCCGAGATCGGCAAGCTGCGCACGCTGTTCAAGGACTTCGACGAGGCGCACAAGCCGTCCGACCATGTCGGCGAATATTCTTCGGCCAATCTCGTCTTCCATCAGACCCTGATCGGGCTGAGCAAGTCGCAACTGCTCATCGAGATGACCGACAACCTGCTGCTGCATGTGCGCGGCATCCGCCAGATGACGATCGGGCGCGACGACCGCGCCAGCCGCTCCATCGTCGATCACCTGCAGATCATCGAGGCCCTGGAGCGACGCGACATCGATCTGGCCGAGAAATTGTCGCGCGACCACACGCTCGGCCTCGCGGCCTATGTCGATCAGCATGCCGACATCTTCGACTAGGTCGGCCGATCAGCCGCCCTGTACGAAGGCGTTCGCCAGCGTCCCGATCCCCTCGATCGTCACCTCGATCGTGTTGACCGGTTCCTTGATCGTGCCGACACCCAGCGAGGTGCCGCAGCAGATCAGGTCCCCGGGCAGCAGCGTCATGTCATGGGAGAGGCGGCTGACCAGCTCATGCGGCTGGAAGATCATGTCCGCGACCGGGTAGTTCTGGCGCTCCTGGCCGTTCAGCAGCGTCCGGACCGTGAGCTCCCGCAGATCGAGGCCGGTCGCGATCACCGGCCCGAAAGGCCCGAACCCGTCGAAGCTCTTGGCGCGCACCCATTGCGGGAAGGTCGGGTCGGCTGCGATCAGGTCCAGCGCCGTGATGTCGTTGACGCAGGTATAGCCGAAGATGAACTCGCCGGCGGCTTGCGGGCTTACCCGGCTGCAACTGCGGCCGATGACGATGCCAAGCTCGCCCTCATAGACCACCCGCCCCGCATAGGATGGCGGGCGCGTCACCGTGAAGCCCGGCGGCGCCGCGCTGGACGGCGCCTTCATCAGATAGAGGGGTTCTGCCGGCACCGGCATCGCCAGCTTGCCGGCAAGCGCGTGGAAGTTGTTCCAGAGCGCGATGATCTTGGAGGGCGCGGTTGGCGCCAGCAAGGTGATCTCGGCCAGCGGCACGGTCTCGCCCGTCGGCTGCGCGCCGGCGAACATGTCGCCGCTATGGATCGCGATCCTCCCGCCAGCGAGCCTGCCGAAGCCTTCGCTGCCCGCATGCGCAAAACGCACCCAATGCGCGCTCGCCTGGCTATTCTCCGTCCGCGCTACCAGCAGGACTGCGGCGTTCGACATGGCCTTGCCTCCGCTCGTCACGAGGCCGCCAATTGGCGCGACCGCTCAAAAGCGGGTTCAGCCGCCCTTCCCTCCCCGGCGAGCGCCTCGGGCGGAAATGTCGGATAGAGCCCCTTCACACTGGCCATCTGCTGGACGAGCCCGAGCACGGCATCGATATAGGGCGTGCGCGTCTCGGTCAGCCGCCCCATCTCCTGAACGGCGCCAAGCAACGCGTCGATCTCGAGCGGCCGACCCTTTTCCAGATCCTGCAGCATCGAAGTACGATGCGCGCCGACATTTGCTGCACCATTGATCCGGCGCTCGACATCGACGCGGAAGGTGACGCCGAGCCTTTCGCCGATCTCCTGGGCCTCCAGCATCATGCTGCGCGCAAGCGCCCGTGTGCCGGGCTCGGTGGCGACGACGTCGAGCGTCGCATGGGTCAGCGCCGAGATCGGGTTGAAGCAGAGATTGCCCCAGAGCTTGAGCCAGATGTCGTCGCGTATATCGGAGAACAGGCGCGGCTTCAGGCCGCCGGCGGTCAGCGCATCGGCGAACCGCGTCAGGCGCTCGCTTTCCCGGCGATTGGGCTCGCCGAGGCCGAACTGGTCGCCATAGATGTGCTTGACGACGCCGGGCTCGACGATCTCAGTCGCCGGATAGACCGTGCAGCCGATGACGCGCTCGGGGCCGATCGCGTTCCACTGGCGGTCGCCCGGGTCGACGCTGCGCAGGCGCAGGTCGGCATGCTGCCCGTCCAAGCCGTGGAAATACCACCAGGGCACACCGTTCTGCGCAGTGACGACGGCCGTACCCGGCCCGAGCAGCGGCTTCAGGTCCTCGGCCGCCTCCCAGGCCTGGTGCGCCTTGAGCGCGATGATCACCACGTCCTGGCGGCCGAGATCGCGCGGATCGCGGCTCGCCGGCATCTGCTCGGTGATCGTCTCGCTCTTGGTGACGAGGGTCAGGCCCTTGGCTTTGATCGCCTCCAGATGGACGCCGCGCGCCATGAGCGAAACGTCGAGCCCGCCGCGCCTGAGCATCACGCCCATATAGCCGCCGATCGCGCCGGCGCCGTAGATGCAGATCTTCATGGGCCTTCCCTTTCTTGCTCTTATGAACTCGCGACCTGGTGGTTCGCCATGATCTCCAGCGCCCGCACCATGGCCGAGTGATCCCAGTCCTTGCCGCCATGGGCGATGCAGGCGTTGAACAGCTCCTGCGCCGTGGCCGTGTTCGGCAGTGAGACGCCGATGGCGCGCGCGCTCTGCAGCGCCAGGTTCAGATCCTTCTGATGCAGCCCGATGCGGAAGCCCGGATTGAAGCTGCGCTTGACCATGCGCTCGCCATGGATCTCCAGGATCTTCGAGGAGGCGAAACCGCCCATCAGCGCCTGGCGCACCTTGGCGGGGTCGGCCCCGGCCTTGGAGGCGAAGAGCAAGGCCTCGCCGACCGCCTCGATGGTGAGCGCCACGATGATCTGGTTGGCGACCTTGGTGGTCTGGCCGTCGCCATTGCCGCCGACCAGCGTGAGGTTCTTGCCCATCAGCTCGAACAGCGGCTTGACCCTGTCGAAGGCCACCTGCGGCCCGCCGACCATGATGGTGAGCGTTGCCGCCTTGGCGCCGACCTCGCCGCCCGAGACCGGCGCGTCGAGATAAGACGAGCCGGCCGCCTCGATCCTCTTCGCGAACTCCTTGGTCGCCATCGGCGAGATCGAGCTCATGTCGACGACGATGCTGCCCTTGTTCAGGCCGAGGGCGACGCCGTTGGCACCGAACAGCACCTCCTCGACCTGCGGCGTGTCCGGCAGCATCAGGATGACGATCTCGCTCGCCGCCGCGACCGCCTTCGGCGTCGGGTGGACCGTGATCGCCTTCGCCTGCAGCTCGGCATCCGGCACCTTGTGATGGCTCGATACGTGCAGCGTATGGCCGCCCGTGATCAGGTGTTCCGCCATGGGGCGGCCCATGATGCCGAGGCCGATGAAGCCGATATTCGCCATGCTTTCGTATCCTCCGTTCGACCGGATCGTCGACCGTCTCCCTGTCACGCAGCCTGCGGGTGCCCCGGCAGCCAGGTCAGGCCGTCGCGGGTGCTGCGGGCGGGCTTGTATTCGCAGCCGACCCAGCCGGCGTAGCCGATGGCGTCGAGATGCCGGTACAGGAAGGGGAAGTTGATCTCGCCCGTGCCGGGCTCGTTGCGGCCCGGATTGTCGGCGATCTGGATATGGGCGATCCGGTCGAGATTGGCCTCGATCGTGCGGGCGAGATCCCCCTCCATGACCTGCATGTGATAGACGTCGTACTGGATGAAGACGTTGGCTGAATCGACGTCGTCGAGCAGGCTCAGCGCCTGGGCGGTGTTGCTCAGGAAGAAGCCGGGCATGTCGCGCGTGTTGATCGGCTCGACCAAGAGCGCGATCCCCTCCTGCGCCAGCTCATGGGCGGCAAACCGCAAATTGTTGACCAGCGTCTCATGCAGCCTGGCACGCTCGACGCCTTGCGGCGCAATGCCCGCGAGGCAGTTGACCTGCCTGCAGCCCAGCTTGGTGGCGTAGTCGATCGCCTGGAAAAGACCGCGCTGGAACTCGCTGATCCGGTCGGGCAGGATCGCGATGCCGCATTCGCCGGCGGCCCAGTTTCCGGCCGGCAGGTTGTGCAGCACCTGCGTCAGCTTCCAGCGCTTCAGCGCGGCGGCAAGCACGTACTTGTCGAAGGCATAGGGGAACAGGAACTCGACGCCTGCGAAGCCCGCTTCGGCCGCGGCCCGGAAACGGTCGAGAAATTCCAGCTCGTTGAACAGCATGGTCAGGTTTGCGGCGAAGCGCGGCATGGCCTTGTCCCGTGGTTGCGAAAGGCGGATCGGCAAGGGCGATGTTCAGGCGCGACGGCGCCTGAAGGCGAAGTCACTGCGCTGGCTGCAGCACGGCTTGCGGCTCGGGCACCGGCAGATCGAGCACCTCCTCGAACTCGACCACGTTGTCGATCTCGGTTCCCATGGCGATGTTGGTGACGCGCTCCAGGATGAACTCCATCACCACCGGAACCCGGTATTCCGCGAGCCAGGCCTTGGCCTGGGCGAAGGCCGCTTTGAACTCATTGGGGCTCTTCACCCGGATCGCCTTGCAGCCGAGCCCTTCGGCGACAGCGACATGGTCGACGCCATAGCCGGCGAGATCGGGCGCATTGATGTTCTCGAAGGCGAGCCCGACCTGGAAATCCATGTCGAAGCCGCGCTGGGCCTGGCGGATCAGGCCGAGATAGGAGTTGTTCACGACGATGTGGATGTAGGGCAGGTTGAACTGCGCCCCGACAGCCAGCTCCTCGATCAGGAACTGGAAATCATAGTCGCCCGAGAGCGCCACGATCTCGCGCTCCGGATCGGCGGCGCGCACACCGAGTGCCGCCGGCAAGGTCCAGCCAAGCGGGCCGGCCTGGCCGCAATTGATCCAGTGGCGCGGGTTGTGGACGTGCAGGAACTGCGCGCCGGCGATCTGCGACAGGCCGATGGTCGAGACGTAACAGACGTCGCGTCCGAAGGCATCGTTCATCTCCTCATAGACCCGCTGCGGCTTCAGCGGCACGTTGTCGAAATGGCTCTTGCGCAGCATGGTCGCGCGCCGGTCGCGGCACTCCTGGGCCCAGCCTGTCTGATTCTTCAGCAGCCCCTTCCCTTCCCGCTCGCGCGCCACGTCGACGAAAAGCTCAAGCGCCGCCTTCGCATCCGAGACGATGCCGAAGTCCGGGTCGAAGACGCGGCCGATCTGGGTCGGCTCGATATCGACGTGAACGAACTTGCGGCCCCTGGTGTAGGTCTCGATCGAGCCGGTGTGCCGGTTGGCCCAGCGATTGCCGATGCCGAGCACGAAGTCGGAAGCGAGCATCGTCGCATTGCCGTAGCGATGGCTGGTCTGCAACCCGACCATGCCCGCCATCAGCGGATGGTCATCGGGGATCGCACCCCAGCCCATCAGTGTCGGCACCACCGGGACGCCGGTGAGCTCGGCGAACTCGACCAGCAGCTCCGCGGCGTCGGCGTTGATGATGCCGCCGCCGGCGACGATCAGCGGCCGCTCGGCCGCGTCCAGCATCGCCATCGCCTTCTCGACCTGGCGGCGTGAGGCGGCCGGCTTGTAAACCGGCAACGGCTCGTAGGTCTCGTCGTCGAATTCGATCTCGGCCATCTGGACGTCGACCGGCAGGTCGATCAGCACCGGTCCGGGACGGCCCGAGCGCATGATGTGGAAGGCCTGCTGGAAGACCCGGGGCACCAGCGCCGGCTCGCGCACCGTCACCGCCCATTTGGTCACCGGCTTGGCGATGGCCTCGATGTCGACAGCCTGGAAATCCT
Source organism: Bradyrhizobiaceae bacterium (assembly GCA_036676315.1). Lineage (GTDB taxonomy): Bacteria > Pseudomonadota > Alphaproteobacteria > Rhizobiales > Beijerinckiaceae > Allobosea. The sequence goes on along the minus strand of JAKFDB010000155.1, from coordinate 22,437 downwards.
CCTTGTAGAGGCGCGCGCGCGGCGCCTGGCCGGTGATGCAGAGGATCGGGATGGAGTCGGCGATGGCCGAATAGAGCCCGGTGATCATGTCGGTGCCCGCCGGGCCCGAGGTGCCGATGCAGACGCCGATATTGCCCGCCTTGGCCCGGGTATAGCCCTCCGCCATATGCGAGGCGCCCTCGACATGGCGCGCAAGAATATGGTGGATGCTTTGCCGGCTCCTCAGCGCAGCATAGAGCGGGTTGATCGCCGCACCCGGCACGCCGAAGGCCTGCGTCACGCCTTCCCGCTCCAGAACCCTGATCGCGGCCTCGACGGCTCTCATTTTCGGCATGGCCCGTTCTCCCGTGAGAAAACCGTGTACTGGCATACCAAATTCCAGATAGGCGCCTCGGTCAATTTATTTCAGAGTATTTTTTCATTTTGATCTGAATTTTAATTTTGCAATTAAAATCAATGGCTTGATATTATCTCAATCGAGCTTGACCTGTATTTCGGAAAATCACTCCGCATTAAATTCACCAGACGCCACGTCCACGATCTGCTACCGTCCCGCTGGTGGAGGATGCGCATGAGCCTGATCGAGCAACGAAAAGGACGCGGGCGACCGCGCTCGCTGAAGCCGGCGATCGCCGGCGGAGCGGTGCAGGCGCTCGATCGCGGGTTGGCCCTGCTGGAGATCTTGGCCGAAGAGGACGGGCTGACGCTCAGCGAGCTCAGCCGGCGCTCGGGCGTCTCGGCCTCGACCGCGCATCGCGTCCTGCTGACGCTCGAGAGCCGCGCTTACGTCCAGCACGACATGGAGCGTGGCATCTGGCTGGTTGGTGTCGGCGCTTTCAAGACCGGCTCGGCCTTCCTGCGCAACCGCCGCGTCGCGAGCATGGGCCGCACCACCATGCATGCGCTGATGGAGGCCAGCGGCGAGACCGTCAATCTCGGCATCGAGGACAATGGCGAGGTGGTGTTCATCTCGCAGGTCGAGAGCCATGACACGCTGCGCGCCTTCTTCCGGGCAGGTAGCCGCGGCGCGATGCATGCATCGGGCGTGGGCAAGGCGCTGCTGGCCGAGTTCCCCGAGCATCGCGTGCGCCAGATCTGCGCGCTCCGGCGCCTCGAACGCTTCACCGAGCACACGATCACGGATCTCGGCGAGTTCCTGCGCGAGCTCGCGCAAGGGCGTCGGCGCGGCTGGGTCCTCGACGACGAGGAACGCACCCTCGGCATGCGCTGCGTCGCCGCGCCGATCTTCAATGAGCATGCCGAAGCGATCGCCGGCGTTTCGGTGTCGGGGCCAACCGTGCGCGTGACTCCGCGCAAGCTCGACGATTACGGCCCGATGGTGCGCCGCGCCGCCGACGAGATCACGCGCTCGATCGGCGGCCGATTGCCGAAGCGGGAGTAAGGCGCCCCTTCCCTTCTCCCGCAGGAGGAGAGCGGCGTTACCCACGCTCGGCGAGCGCCTGCCTGATGGTCTCGCCGACGAGATGGGCGCTCGGGACGATCCGAACGCCGGCGGCCTCCAGCGCCCTGATCTTGCCCGCCGCATCGCCCTTGCCGCGCAAGGTGAGCGCACCGGCATGGCCCATACGGCGCTCGAGCGGCGCCTCGCGGCCGACGATCAGCGCGACGACGGGCTTCGACGCCGGAGTGCCGGCGAGGTATTCGGCGACCTCCTCCTCCTCCGTGCCGCCGATCTCGCCGATCAGCACCACGCCTTCGGTATCGGCATCATCCAGCAGGAGTTCGAGGCATTCGCGCATGCCGATGCCATGGATCGGGTCACCGCCGACGCCGATCGTCGCCGACTGGCCGAGCCCCACCGCGGTGACCTGCGCCACGACCTCGCTCGTCAGCGAGGCCGAACGCGAGATAATGCCGACACCGCCAGGGCGCTCACTGCCGGTCGCCATGACGCCGAGCTTGCCGACGCCCGGCACCAAAATGCCCTGCGAGTTGGCGCCGACCAGAATGGTGCGCCCGCCCTTCAGCGCGGCACGCACCCGCACCATGTCCAGCGTCGGCACGCGCTCGGTGACGGCGACCACCAGCGGCATCTCGGCTTCGATCGCCTCGATCATCGCGGCCGCGGCATTGGACGGCGGCACGAAGACGATGCTGGCATTGGCGCCGGTCTCGCGCCTCGCTTCTGCAACGCGCTCATAGACGGGCAAATTCAGATGCGAGCGACCGCCCTTGCCCGGCGTCACGCCGCCGACGACCTGCGTGCCGTACTCCATCATCCGCGCGACATGATAGGTGCCGGCCCAGCCGGTCATGCCCTGGCAGAGAACGCGGGTCTCGCGATTCAGAAAGACGGCCATGGTTCAGGCTCCCCTCTGCGCCAGCGCGACCGCTTTCGTGGCCGCAGTCCACATGTCCGGGCAATCGATCACCGCGCAGCCGAAATTCTGCAGGCGCGAGCGCCCGAAATCGGCATTGTTGCCGGCGAGACGCACGACCAGCGGCAGCGAGCGGCCAGTGCGGCGCAAGGCGATGCCGAGCCCCTCGGCGATGGTGTCGCAAGCCTGCATGCCGCCGCCATGCACGTTGATGAGAATGGCGCGCGTCGCCGGATTGTCGAGCAGCAGCCCGAAGCCATGGGCGATGTCGAGGCTCTTGGCGGTGGTCCTTATGTCCATGAAATTGGCTGGCCGGCCCTTGGCGGCGACGACCATGTCAAGCGTGGCGAGACCAAGCCCTGCGCCGTTCGCCACCATGCCGATGTCGCCGTCGAGCTGGACATAGTTGAGCTGATGGCGCTGGGCCTGCAGCTCGACGGCGCTGGTATCGTCCTCATCGCGCAGCGCCGCGAGCTCGGGATGCCGGAACAGGGCGTTGTCGTCGAGCGTCATCTTGGCGTCGAGCGCAGCCAGCCTGCCGTCTTCGGTGATCGCGAGTGGGTTGATCTCGATCAAGCTGGCGTCGAGTTCGACAAAGGCACGCCGCAGGCCGTCCACGAGCGCGCAGCCCTGCTCGTGCAGCGCCCCCTCCAGGCCGAGCGTCGCGACGAAAGCCGCCACCTCCTGCGCACGCGCCTCGCTGCCGGAGCCGAGCCTGAGCTCGCGGATATGAAGCTCGCCGCGCGCCGCCTGCTCCTCGATATCGGCGCCGCCCCGTTCACTGCCGATCAGCATCACCTCGCCCGAGGTGGAATCGACCAGCAGGGCAAGATGCAGCTCGCGCCGCACCGGCAGCGCGGTTTCGACGAGGACGCGCCTGACGATCTGGCCTGCCGGCCCCGTCTGGGCGGTCACAAGGGTCTTGCCGAGCAGCTCCTCGGCCGCAACCTGGGCGGCGGCGGGGCTCTCCGCGCGTAAAATTCCGCCGGCGCGCTCGCGGCCTCCGGCATGGATCTGCGCCTTGACCACCACCGGGCCGCCGAGACGCTTAGCGATCTCGCCGGCCTCCCGGGCGGTGATCGCGACACCGCCCTCCGGCACAGCCAACCCGTAGCGTGCCAGGAGATGCTTCGCTTGGAACTCATGGATTCTCACGACCCGGTCCCTCCCGCCATCACGCCGTGTGGGCGCTGTTATAATCTGGCATACATTATGCCAGATTATAACGACATCGACAACCGACTCTCGTCCATTCCGGCCAGAGAATTTTCGATAATGCCGATCGGCTCACAATCGCGCGGAAACGAGCCCGTTGAAGCCAGTCAAAGAAAAGGGCCCGCGTTGTCCGCGAGCCCATTCCGAAGTCTGCAATGATCATTCGGCGCAGCCTGGGAAGCCGCTCCGGCTGTGGGCCAGGCTCAGTAGGCGACCCAGGCGCCGTTCTTCACCGTGCGCAGTTCGAGCTCGACCGGCAGCTTGGTCTGGCCGTTCTCGTCGAAGCTGGTGTGCCCCAGCGCTCCGTCATGCTGGGTCTCGCGGATGGCCTTGGCGATCGCGGCCTTGTCCTTGGTGCCGGCCTTCTTGATCGCGGCGATCAGGATGTTCGCCGTGTCGTAGGCGTTCTTGGTGTAGGTCGTCGAAGGCTCGGCGAACTTGGCGGCCGCATAGTCGTCCCTGAGCTTCGCGACCTGCGGATTGTCCTTCTCCTTGGCGATGCCGGTGATCGTGCCCTCGGCGGCGGCGGCGGCGATCTTGATGAAGGCCGGATCGTGGAAGCCGTCGACGCCGATCATCGGCTGCTTCATGCCGAGCTCGACCATCTGCTGGCGCACCAGCCCGGCCTCTGTCACGACGCCGCCGAAATAGATCGCATCCGGGGACGCTGCCTTGATCTTCGTCAGCAGCGCGCGGAAGTCGGTCGTGCCGACGGGGGCAGCCTCGGTGGCGATGATGCTGCCGCCGGCCGCCTTGAAGAACTTCTCGAAGTTCTGGGTGTTGGCCGCGCCGTAGTCGCTCGTATCGGAGACGATCGCGATCTTCTTGCCGATCTTCTCCGCCGCCCACTTGGCCAGCGGCTCGTTGGTGTTCACCAGCGTCGTCGCGACGCGCGAGACCATCGGGTTGTTGCGCTCGGTGATCTTCGGCGAGATCGCCCCCCAGACGATGAAGGGCACGCCCGCACGCTGGAACACCGGGATCGTCGCCAGTGCGACGCCGCTGTTCCAATGGCCGGCCGCGGCGATGACCTGCGGATCGTTGGTGAGCTTGATCGCAGCCGAGACGCCGGTCTGCGGATTGGCGGCGTCATCGAGGATGACCGGCTCGATCTTGAAGGGCAGGCCGGAGGCGTTGGCCTGGTCGATGGCGAGCTGGAAGCCGTTGCGGGCGGACAGGCCCTGCTGGGCGTTGCCGCCGCTCAGCGGGCCGATGAAGCCCAGCTTGATCGTTTCCTGCGCCATGGCGGTGGTCGACGCCAAGGCGAGCGCCGTCCCGACGATGGCCGCGCGCATGAATGCGCCCAGGGACTTTTCTCCGATATTCGAGTTGAAAGGCATGATCCCCTCCTCAAGGAATTGGATGTGTCCGGCACCGTGAGCGTCGCCGACGACATCGTAGCTCGACCATCTGCCCTTCAGGAAACACGAAGCAAATCGGATATTTCGCGCCCGGAGCTTCGGTTTTGCCGAAGCAGGCCGGCTGGAGCCTTGCCGGCGGGCGAATGACACGGGAGCCTGGCTTGCCTCAAGACAAGCAAAGCAAGGATTCCGAAATTGCGACTCTTGCCAGCTTCGGTTCTGGTGCAGAGCGAAAACCAATTGAGGCACGTCTCGGCAGGGGCTGCGCCAACGCGAGGGGACATTAATGACAGAGCAACTGGTTCAGCAGCTCCTGAACTGGATCACTCTCGGCTCGATCTATGCGCTGGTCGCAGTCGGGTTCAGCCTCCTTTTCGGTGTCCTCAACATCATTCATTTCTCGCATGGCGACGTCTCGTTGCTGTCGCCCTTCCTGGCGCTCGCGGCCGTGCAGATAGCGAGCGCATCGCTCGGCGCCTCACCTGCGGTGGCGACCATCGTGCTGGCGATACTGCTCGCCGTCATCGTCACGGGCCTGCTCGGCGTGGTGCTCTATTATCTCGTGATCAAGCGCTTCCAGAACGCTCCCGCGATGATGGCTCTGGTCGCCACCGTCGCGCTCGGCATCGTCCTGCGCGAGCTGATCCGCCATTTGTACCCGCAAGGGTCGAACCCTCATGCCGTGCCCAGGCTCGTGCCTGGCAGCATCGAGGTGCTCGGCGTCACCATCCCGGCCTTCAACCTCGTCGCGATCCTGGTCTCGGTTCTCTCGGTCGGCGTGCTTTTCTACATGCTCGAGCGGACGCGGCTGGGCCTGCACATCAAGGCCGTGTCGCAGGACAGGGATGCGGCGCGCCTCGTCTCGATCTCGCCGGCGCGGATCTTCCAGATCACCTTCTTCATTGCCTCGGCCATCGGCGCCATCGGCGGGCTGTTCTTCGCGGGCTATGCGGGCATCGTCCGCTTCGACTTCAGCGTCGATGTCGGCCTGATCGGCTTTTCGGCCGCGGTGGTCGGCGGGCTGGGCTCGATGCCAGGCGCGATTATCGGCAGCCTGCTCATCGCGGGCCTCGACACGCTGGTGCAGGCCACAGTTCCGAACGGCGCCTCCTATCGCCTGGTCTTCGTGTTCCTGCTGGTCATCTGCGTCCTCGTCTTCCGGCCGGCCGGCCTGCTCGGCCGCACAATCGTGGAAAAGGTCTGAGCCGATGTCCGTGTCCGTGACAGCGACGCGCGGAACCTCCGGCGCCGCGGCCGCTCTCTCCATCGTTACGCTCACCGAGATCGGCAGCGCCGCCTTCCTCAGGCAGTTCCTGCTGGCCGAAGACTGGCGCGTGGTCGTCGGGCTGCTCGCCTTCTTCGCAATCGTGCTGGTCGCGCTGCAACGCATGCCGACGGTCGAGGCCCGGATCGAGGGCGCCTTCTCAGCGCAAGGTCGCTTTGCAACGCTGCTGGGCATCGCGATCGTGCTGCTGTTCCCCTTCCTGCTGGAGAAGAGCACCTATGCGCTGCACCTGCTGATCATCGCGCAGCTCTATGCGGTGCTGGCGCTGGCGCTGAATTTCCAGCTCGGCAGCGCCAACATCCCGAACTTCGCGACCGGCGCCTCCTACGGCATCGGCGCCTATGCCTCGGCGCTGCTGGCCCTGCACTGGGATGTCAGCTTCTGGCTGGCTCTGCCGGCGGCAGCGGTGGTCGCGACGATCTTCGGCTTCGTGCTCGGCGTGCCCTCGATGCGCACGCGCGACAGCTATCTTGCGCTGGTCACCATCGCCTTCGGCGTCGTCGTCCACCAGCTCCTCAACAATCTCGAGTTCACCGGCGGTCCGAACGGGCTGGTCGGCATTCCGGCGCCTGAGCTGTTCGGGCATTCCTTCGCCTCGCCGCTCGTCATCTTCGGCCACTCGCTGCCATCGCAGGCGAATTTCTACTATCTCTCGGCCGCGCTCGTCGGGGTCTCGATCCTGTTCGCCGCAAGGCTGCATCATTCACGGATCGGGCTCGCCTGGAACGCGCTGCGGGCGGACGAACTGGCGGCGCGCTGCCAGGGCATCAACGCGACCTGGTACAAGGTCCTCGCCTTCGTGGTCGATGCCTTCCTCGCGGGCTTCGCCGGCACGGTCTACGCCTTCTATGTCGGCTTCATCTCGCCCGACAACTTCACCTTCCTGGTCTCGGTGACGATCATGACGATGGTGATCGCCGGCGGCATGGACAACACGCTCGGCGTCATCGTCGGCGCCTTCCTGCTGACGATGCTGCCGGAGAAGCTGCGCGCCTTCTCCGATTACCGCATCCTGTTCTTCGGCGTGACCGTGATCGCCTTCCTGATGATCCGCCCGCAGGGGATCTTCCCGCAGCGGCTGCGCCGCTACGGAGGCTGAGCTCATGTCCGCTCCCGTCATCCTCGAAGGCTCCGGCCTGACGATGCGCTTTGGCGGCCTCGTCGCCATGGCCGAGGTCGACTTCACCCTGCGCAAGGGCGAAATCCTCGGCATCATCGGCCCCAACGGCGCCGGCAAGTCGACGCTGCTCAACATCATCACCGGCATCTATGTCCCCTCCTCCGGCGAGGTGCGCCTGTCCGGCGAACGGCTCAATGGCCAGCCGGCGCATCGCATCGTCGGCAAGGGCATCGCCCGCACCTTCCAGTCGAGCCGGCTGTTCGGCGATCTGTCGGTGCTCGACAACGTCATCATCGGTCGGCACACCCATATGAAGACGGGGATATTCGACGCGATTTTTCGCCGCTCCAAAGCGGAGGCGGAGCTAGCCGAGGCGGCCGATATCGCCGAACGGCTGCTCAAGGCCGTCTCGCGTGGGCTCTACGAGCAACGCCACCGCCCTGCCGCCGAACTGCCGCAGGCAGATCGCCGGCGCCTCGAGATCGCCCGCGCGCTGGCGAGCGAGCCCAAGGTACTGCTGCTCGACGAACCGTCCTCCGGCATGGACGACGCCGACACCGACGCGCTGATGGACGACATCCGCGCGCTCTGCGCCGAGCGGCCGGAGCTCGCGATGATGATCATCGAGCACGACATGCGGCTCGTCGCCTCGCTGCCGCACCGCGTGCTGGTGCTCGACTACGGCCAGAAGCTGGCCGAGGGCTCCTATGAGGAGGTGCGTCTCATTCCGCGGGTGCAGGAAGCCTATCTCGGCAGAAAGGCGGCGCAGAATGCTCAAGCTTGACAAGGTCGACACCAATTACGGCGTCGTCGCGATGCTGCGCGACGTGTCCTTTCATGTCGGCGAGGGCGAGTTGGTCTGCATCCTCGGTCCCAACGGCGCCGGCAAGACGACGACCTTCCGCGCGATATCGGCGCTCCTGCCCCTGGCGAAGGGGCGCATCGAGATCATGGGCCGGGACCTCTCAAGCCTGCGCACCGAGGGGCTGAGCGGACTCGGCATCGGCTTCGTGCCGGAAGGGCGGCGCCTCTTTGCCGATATCACGGTGCGCGACAACATCCGCCTCGGCTATGAGGCGCAGGGCCTGAAGGAGAATTTCGCCGACCGGCTGGAAGAGATGCAGACGCTCTTCCCCCGCGTGCGCGACCGCATCGGCCAGCGCGCCGGCACGCTCTCCGGCGGCGAGCAGGCCATGGTGGCGCTGGCGCGCGCGCTCGTCGGCAAGCCGAAGCTCGTCATCATGGACGAGCCATCGCTCGGCCTCTCGCCGAAGCTGATCGACGAGTATTTCGACACGGTCGCCGAGGTGAACCGCCGCGGCACGACGGTCGTCCTGATCGAGCAGAACGCCGAGACCGCGCTTTCGATCGCCAATCGCGGCATCATGCTGGTGAAGGGCCGCGTCGTCGCCTCCGGCACCGCAGCGGAGCTCCTGGGCAGCGACGCGGTTCGCCATCTCTATCTCTGATTTCCGCCGCAGCGCACGGCGATCCGCGTGAAGGTCTCGACATGAACACGCTGGCGATCCTCGAAAAGCTGATTTCCTTCTCCACCGTCAGCAGGGACCCCAACCGCCCGCTGATCGACTTCGTGCGCGCCTTCCTCACCGAGCACGGCATCGAAAGCGAGCTCGTCGAGGCCGAGGGCGGCCGCAAGGCCAATCTCTTCGCGACCATCGGCCCGCGCGACAGGCCAGGCATCATGCTCTCCGGCCACACCGATGTGGTCCCCGCGGAAGGCCAGCCCTGGAGCTCCGATCCGTTTCAGCTCAGGGTGGCCGATGGCCGCGCCTTCGGGCGCGGCACGGCGGACATGAAGGGCTTCGTCGCCGCGGCGCTGGCGCTGGCCGCGCGCGCCGCGGCGCGCGATCTCGCGACGCCGCTGCACCTCGCCCTGAGCCATGACGAGGAGATCGGCTGCGTCGGCGTCCGCTCCCTGATCGACCGCCTCGCCGCCCGGGGCTTTGCGCCCCGGCTCGCGATCATCGGCGAACCGACGCAGATGCGCATCGCGACCGGGCACAAGGGCAAGCTCGCCGCGCGAGCCACCTGCTGCGGTGTTTCCGGCCATTCCGCGCTCGCCCCGAAAGCACTCAACGCGATCCATCTGGCCTGCGACTTCGTCGGCACCTTGCGGCGGCGGCAGGACGAGCTGGCTGAAAACGGAGCGCGCGACGACGATTACGACATTCCCTACACGACGATCCATGCGGGCGTGATCGCGGGCGGCACGGCGCTGAACATCGTGACCTCGCTCTGCACCGTCGATTTCGAGATCCGCAACGTCGCCGCCGACGATCCGGTCGCGATCCTCGATAGCCTGATGGACGAGGCGGCCGCGCTGGCCGCTGCGCATCAGGCGGCCCATCCCGAGGCCGCGATCAGGATCGAGCGCCTGAACGATTATCCCGGCCTTGCGACACCGGCTGAGTCCGAGGCCGTCCGCTTCGTCGCCGCGCTGCTCGACGACGGGGCGACGCACAAGGTCGCGTTCGGAACGGAGGGCGGCCTGTTCTCCAGCCGGCTTGGCGTGCCGGCGCTCGTCTGCGGCCCGGGCTCGATGGATCAGGGCCACAAGCCCGACGAGTTCATCACGCTCGACCAGCTCGCCGCCTGCGACCGATTCATGGAGCGGCTGCTCGACAGGATCGCGGCCTGAAGCGCTCAGGCTGCGCGGCTCTAGCGTGACCGCGCTTTGCTGCGCGCTATCCCCGTGCTTTATGCTGCCGCATGCGCTTTTCCCTACGTCAGTTGGAATATTTCATCGCGGCCGGCGAGACGGGCAGCATCACTCTCGCCTCCGAACGAATCCACATCTCCCAGCCGTCGATCTCGACGGCGATTTCACATCTGGAGCGCGAGCTGAAGGCCCAGCTCTTCATTCGCCACCACGCCCAGGGGCTGTCGCTGACGCCGGTCGGCCGGGCCCTCCTCGCCGAGGCCAAGCGCGTCGTGGCCCAGGCCGAGAGCCTCTACACCGTCGCGGACGAGACGAGCGGCATGGTGCGCGGCACGCTCTCCCTCGGCTGCATGGTGACGCTGGCCCCGATGCTGGTCCCGGAATTGTCCCAGGGCTTCGTCTCCGCCTTTCCCGACACGAAGATCCTGCATATCGAGGGGCATCAGGAGGATCTGCTCAGGGGGCTGCGGCGGTCAGAGATCGATCTGGCCCTGACCTATGATCTGCAAATTCCTGAGGACATCGAGTTCTCGCAGCTCGTCAGCCTGCCGCCCTACATCATCGTCGCCGAGACGCATCCCCTCGCACGCGAGAGCGCCGTGACGCTGGATGAGCTTGCCCATCAGCCGCTGGTGCTGCTCGACCTGCCGTTGAGCCGGGAGTATTTCGTCGCCCTGTTCATGTCCGCCGGCATCACGCCGACGATCGCCGCACGATCGTCGCATCCCGAGGTCGTCCGGGCGATGGTCGCCAACGGCGCCGGCTATGCGCTGTTCAATGTCCGCCCGCGCTCGGACCAGGCGCTCGATGGCCGCAAGCTGGTCTCGATCCGGCTGGCGGGGCAGCATCGCCCGATGACGATCGGGGTGGCGACGCTGCGCACGCTGGCCAAGTCCAGGTTGATCGCGGCGTTCCAGGCGCACTGCCAGGCGCGCATCTCGCGCTCCTACATCCCCGGCATGGTCGCTCCCGCCATGACCGAGCGCACGCGGATCGACCCGTAGATGGCTGCCGGCCGGCCCGGAGGGCGGTCGGCAGCAATCTACGGGTCTGCGCCCGTTCACTCGTCTCCGGGAACGCCGTAGGACGGTGCCGCGCGCGGGTCGAGCGCGCGCTGGATGTAGGCGTCGAGCTGCGGCTTGTAGACGTCCCAGGCCGTCGCGATCGCCTCGATCGGGCAGTCCTCCGTCCAATCGCAGCGCAGATCGGCGACCGGCCAGCTGACCTTGTCGACGATCTTGAGCCCTGCCGAACGGACCGGCCCCGCCTCGCCGCCGGCGGCCAGGCCGGCGCGCATGGCGGCGATCAGCCGGTCGCCGATATGGCCGGAGCTTGCGAGGAAGCCGTCGACGATCGCCTGGGGAACGCCGTCATTCGCAAGGAGATTGCCACCGGAGGCGACGTTCTGCGCCTGCGCCGACGTCCAGATACCGAGGGAGTTCGGCCCGGAATGGATCGCCGTCATCCCGTTACGGTCGACCGCCAGCACCTGCCGGTATTCGATGAACCGGCCGCGCTTTTGAACCTCGGCAATGGCTTCCGCCGCGCTCCGGCCTTCTTCCATCAGGTCGAGCGTCAACGGGCCCAGGGTCGGGTCGGTGACGTTCTGCGACGCCACCGCTCCGACGCCGGCGCGCGCATAGGAGCAGCGCGCCGCGACCGCAGGCGAGGAGGACGAGATCGCGACACCTAACATTCCGGTCCGGGCGCAGCGGGCGACGAGGGAAAAGGTCATCGGCTCAGTCCGGAATGACGGCGGTGCCGTCGATCTCGACCAGCCATTCCGGCCGGGCCAGCGCCTGCACCACGAGCCCGGTCGAAACCGGGTGCACGCCTTTGAGGTATTCGCCCATGGTGCGATAGACCGCCTCGCGGTGGCGGACATCCGTCAAGTAGACGACGACCTTGACCAGATGCGCCATCTCGCCGCCGGCTTCCTCGATCAGCTGCTTGATGTTCTGCATGACCTTATGGGTCTGCTCGACCGGGTCATGGCTGTCGAGATTGACGGCGTCGTCGAGGTTCTGCGGGCACTGGCCGCGCAGCCAGACGATCCGGCCGCCCCGGGTCACGACGGCCTGCGCCAGGTCGTTGTCGAGCTTCTGCTCCGGATAGGTGTCCTTGGTGTTGAACTTGCGGATGCGGGTATGTGCCATGTGGGTCTCCCTCGTCGGACCATGCTTCGATGCCGCCGGCCCCGAGGGCCGCGCGGCGAACTCAAGCTCTCATTCGACAATCATGCGTTCTCGAGTTCGCGCTGCATGGCATCGTGATAGGCTGCGTAGCTGCGCTGGATCGTGATCTGGTCCGCAAGATATCTGGCGTCGTGCCAGACGCCCCAGATGAAAGTCGAGCCGCGCCGCGACTGCCAGGGCAGGCCCAGGAAATAGATGCCGGGCTCCGACGAGACGCCGCGCTGGTGCTGCGGGCGACCGTTGGCGTCGAAGGCGCCGACCTTCATCCAGCTATAGTCGGCGGTGAAGCCCGTCGCCCAGATGATCGTGCTGATCCCGGCCTGCGCCAGATTGAGCGAGGCGATGGGGTTTGCCACGCAATCGGAATCCGCGACGATGGCGCGCGCCTCTGGTTCTTCCGGCAGGTCGAGGCCATTGCGGGCGATGTAGGCATCGGCCTCATCCAGCAAGGCGTGAAGATTTGCGTCGCCGCGCCGGAGATTCTCGACAAGGTCGGGGGCAAAGCTGACCACGCCGTTCTCGCAGGCTTCCGTCCGCCCGACGAGGAACAGTCCCCGCGCCGCCAGGCGCCGGAAATCGATCGTGTGACCGCCGTTCGCCCCGCTTACCGCGATCGTGACGTGCTCCGTACCCGGCTCGCGCGCAGCGGCATCCCATTTGCCGAGGACGCCCAGCCACCAGCAGAAGTCGCGGCCGCGATAGGCCCGCGGCGGACGATCATGCGGGCCGACTGAAAGATAGACGCGCCGCCCCGACTCCAGCAATTCCTCGGCGATCTGCGTCCCCGAAGAGCCCGAGCCGACCACCAGCACGGCACCTTCGGGAAGCTGGCCGGGATTGCGATACGCGGTGGAATGCATTTGCAGCACTCCGGCTTCCGGCGGAACCAGCGCGGGGACGATCGGGCACTGGAACGGGCCGGTCGCGACCACGACCCGGTTGGCCTCCATCATCCCCGCCGATGTCTCGACACGGAATCCCGGCCGGCCAGAAAGCCGCTCGACATGCCGGACTTCGACGCCGCAGCGGATAGGTGCCGCGATCTTCTTGGCATAGGCGACGAAATAGTCGGCAACCGTTTCCTTCGACGGGAAGTCATTGGGGCCGACCCCACCATCCACATCGGAAAACTCGAGGCCCGGAAAGCGATCGTGCCAGGCCGGCCCGTTCGCGGCCAGCGAGTCCCAGCGCTCGGAGCGCCAGCGTTCGGCGATGCGGCTTCTCTCGAGAACGACATGAGGCACGCCGGCCCGGCCCAGATGCTCGCTCATCGCGACCCCCGCCTGGCCGCCACCGACGACGAGCGTGTCGATCTGCTCAACTGACATTATTCGCCTCTTGCCGAAACTGGAGGAATTCCCCTGCAGGAAATCCCAACCCCGGCATTGGTCTACCGGCGGCGTCAGCATCGTAAAAATACGAATTCTTGCTGTGGTGATTTGGATTTTCCTAAACCCGGCAGATGCGCGCGGGCCAACTCCAGCCGCAATGTACTGCACTCGGCGCCGTGCGAGCCGCCTGCTGAAGCGAACTGGGCGCCCAACAGGCAAGCATCGGCCGGCGCAAACCAGCGTCAGCCGCTAACCGTTACGGCACGCATCACCGAACGCCGCTGCCGACCCGATCCGGGCCCGGCGTTCGGATTGTACCGGTCTCTCCCGCGCCGCAACTACAGCGGCGTCGATCAAGCCATCGCGGCACTTCTCACGCACTGCATGACCAGCCGCGCCACGAGCGCACCGGCTTCGACATGCGGCATATGTCCGACGCCGTCGAGCCTGTGGCAGGCGACGTGGCCGGGCAAATCGTTCTGGTGCGCCTGCGGAATGATGCGGTCGGCTCTTCCCCAGACGACCTTGAGCGGCCCGGCGAACCGCCGGAGGTCGGCCGCGATCCGGATCGCCTGCGTGCCATCCGGGAACAGATGCTGCGCGATTGCAGCCTGGGTGGCTGCGACGCCGAAGCGCTCGCGCTCGCGCAGCACGGCCTGGGCGTAGCCGCGCGGCAGGCTCGCCGGATCCCCGACCAGACGTTCGAGCCAGGGTTCCAGGCTCTCCGGAGTTCGGGCCGAGAGGAAGCCGGAAAGGAAAGCGCCATCGATCTCCGGCCCGAGGCCGGCGGGAGCGATCAGGGTCAGCGAGCGGACCCGGACCGACTGGTTTGCCGACAAGATGGCAGCGACAGCACCACCGAGCGAATGACCGACGAGATCGCATTCCTGCGCACCGGTCTCCTCGACCTGGCCGAGAACCGCCTCGGCGAAAGCCTCCAGCGAGGGCGCGGCAAGGGCCGGGGCGCGGCCGTGGCCGGGGAGCTCCAGCGTCAGCACCGTGCGCCCGCCATCGAGATGCGGCCGCAGCAGGTTCCAGGCCGCCGCATTGGCGCCAAAACCGTGGATCAGGACGAGCGGGACGGCAGACGTAGCCGGCGCCTGGGCGGCAGCCTGCGCAGGCCTTGCGACGGGAACCTGATCCTCAGGCGCGCCTCGTGCCAGCAGTGCCCGCTCGATGTCTCGGCTCTTGATCCGCCCACCCGGGCCGGTACCCGTCAGGCCGGACGGATCGAGCCCTGCCTGACGCGCCAGACGGCGAGCCAGCGGGGAGATGTTGATGCGCCGGCCGTGCTCGCTGGTGGCGGCAACGGCGGGCGGGGCCAGCACGGGCTGGGTCTCTTGAGCCGGCGCCGGGGACTGGTCCGGGCTCGCCGGCTGCGGCGCGGGTGCCGCGAGACTATCAGCGATGCGGCCGAGCACGGCGCCGATACCGACTTCGGCCCCCTCAGGGGCGAGGATTTCGGAGAGGACGCCGTCGCGACCGGCTTCGATCTCGGTCGCGGCCTTGGCGGTCTCGACCACGACGACGACATCGCCGGCCCTGACCCTGTCGCCGAGCGCTACCGACCAGGAGACGATGGTCGCGCTTTCCATGTATTCGCCGGCGCCGCCGGCGAGCGTGATGTCACCCGACATATCCACTCCCCTCAGGCCAGAGCCCGGCGCGCCGCCGCCGCGATCTTGGCGGCATCGGGCAGGACGGTGCTTTCCAGCGGCTCGCTGTAGGGAATCGGGATGTCATGCGTCGCGACGCGCTCGACCGGCGCATCGAGTTCGTCGAAGCAGCTCTCCATGATCGTCGCGCTGAGTTCGGCGGCATAACCGCAGAAGCGCCAGCCTTCGTTGACCACGACGGCATGATGGGTCTTGGCGATCGAGGCCCTGATCGTGTCGCGATCGAGCGGACGCAGGGTGCGGAGATCGACGACCTCGGCCGAGATGCCCTCCTTCGCCAGTTCGTCCGCCGCCTTCAGGGCGTCGACCACCATTTTCGAGGAGGCGATGATCGAGACGTCGCTGCCCGCGCGCGCGATGCGCGCCTTGCCGATCTCGACGAGGTGATCGCCATCCGGGACCTCGTCGCGGCTGTTGTAGAGCAGCTTGTGCTCGAGGAAGACCACCGGGTGGTCGTCGCGGATCGCGGCCTTGAGCAGGCCCTTGGCGTCCGCCGCGGTCGCCGGGGCGACGACCTTGATGCCCGGGATATGGGCGACGAGCGCATCGAGGCTCTTGGAATGCTGCGCGCCGGCGCCGGCGCCGCCACCACCCTGCGTGCGCAGCACGAAGGGCATCGTGACCTGCCCGTTCCAGATGTAGTTGTAGATCGAAGCCTGGTTCATCAGCGCGTCGACGCTGAGCGGCAGGAAGTCGGCATACATGATCTCGAGCACCGGACGGGTGCCGGCCATCGCCGCCGTCACCGCCATAGCGGTCAGGGTCTGCTCGGAGATCGGCGTGTCGCGCACGCGCTCAGGGCCGAACTCCTCGAGCAGGTCCCTCGAGACCTTGAAGACGCCGCCATAGACGGCGATGTCCTCGCCCATCAGCCAGACGCTGGGATCGCGCTGCATCTCCTCGCGCAGCGCCGCACGCAGCGCCTCGGCATAACGCATCATCGCCATGGTCAGGCTCCCGCGACGTAGTAGGGCGCGCTCGGCGCATGGTCGGTGAAGGTCGGCAGCGGGTCGTTCAGGGCGCGCTCGACCGCGGCATCGACCTCGGAGCGTGCTTCCGCGGCGATCGCGTCGAGACGCTCGGCCGGGATGCTGTCGGCCAGCATGGCCCGGGCCAGCACGATCGGATCGCGCTCGCGCCAGACGGCGAGATCCTCGTCGTTCTGGTAGCCGCCGACATCGCTCGTCGAGAAGCCGACCATGCGATAGGTCTTGGCCTCGACCAGCGAGGGCCCCTCGCCGCGCCGCGCCCGCTCGACCGCAGCGCCGACGGCGCGGTGGACGGCGATCGCGTCATTGCCGTCGACGATCTCCCCCGGCATGCCATAGCCCGCAGCACGGACCGAAAGATCCTGCACCGAGGACTGCGTCGAATGATGCGCGGTCAGCCCATACTGGTTGTGCTCGAGCACGAAGACGACCGGCAGCTTCCACAGCGCCGCGATGTTCATCGATTCGTGGCAGATGCCGGTCTGGGCGGCGCCATCGCCGAAGATGCACATGGCGACGCGGCTGCCGCCATCGGCGCGGTTCTTCATCTGCAGGGAGACGGCAAAGCCCGTCGCCGCCGGAATGCCGGCACCGACGATGGCATTGCCGCCGAGCAGGCCCTTCTTCATGTCCGCGATCAGCATGTGCCCGGCCCGGCCGGCGCAGGCGCCGGTCTCGCGGCCAAGGATCTCGGCGACGATCGGGTGCAGGCCGACGCCCTTGCCGACATAATGGGCGTGGCCGCGATGCGTGCTGGCCAGGAGATCGCCGTCGTCGAGCATCGCGGTGGCGCCGATGCCGACCGCTTCCTGGCCGTCGCAGCGGTGGATCGGGCCGCGGGTCTTGCCGGCCTTGTGCAATTCGCCGAGCCGCTCCTCGAGATGGCGCACGGCCACCATGCGCCGCAGCATCTCGAGCTGTTCCTCGATCGTCGGTGAATTCCTCATCGCCACCCTTCTCCCCTCGCCCGGCACCCTTCCCCGCCCTGTCGAAAGGACAGGAGAGGCGCCGGCGATCGCGCCTTTTGCCGAGATCGACCCTAGCGCAGTTGTCGGCACGGCGCTATAAGTGTCTACACAAGATAATGCAGTATCGCAGCAAAGCGACAAAGCCGGCCGCGCGGCAACGGAAATCCCTCCGACCGCGACCAGCGGGCGGTAGCACCATCGGACAGAACGGGCGGCTTTCCGCCGCAACCATGGAGAAGAACGATGATCTTCGACCACCGCGTCTATACGGCCCGGCCGAACCGCCTGAACGACTTCCTGAAGCTCTATGAGGATGTCGGGCTGCCGATGCAGCGGCAGTATCTCGGTGAGCCCTTCGGCTTCTTCCAGACCCATATCGGCGAGCTCAGCCGGGTCGTGCATCTCTGGAAGTATGACAGTCTCGCCGACCGCGAGGCACGCCGCGATGCGATGGAGGCCGACCCGGCCTGGCAGGCCTATCGCCGGCAGGTCGTCGAGGCCGACCCGCTCCTCGACATGCGCAACCAGATCCTCAAGCCGGTCTCGTTCTTCAATCCGAAGCCCTGAGCCAACGAGCGCCGCGCCGGACGCCATCCATGAAACTCGACCTTCACATCGGCGACGAGCGCTGGCGGATCGCCTGCGACACGACACGTGCGCCGCGAACCCTCGCGGCGCTCGGTGCGACGCTGCCGGCAACGCTCCAGCTGCACACGCCGAAGATCGCCGGCCAGCACATCTACTGGCACGCCCCCTTCGTCGAGGACGCCGAGGGCGGCGTCGACGTCATGGAAGCGCAGCCAGGCGCCTTCCTGTACTGGCCGGCCCGGCAGTTCCTCGAGCTGATCTTCGCGCCGCTCCAGGCAGAAACGGCCGAAGTCACGCTGCTCGGCCATATCGAGGGCGGACTCGCCGAGCTGCAGGCGCTCGGCCTGCGCCTGCGCGAGATGCACGGGCGCAAGCTCTTCGCCGGCAGCCTGCAATCCGTCGACGCGGATGGGCAGCCGGCCGTCCCGCCCTCGCAGGTGCCGGCGGAACTCGTCGCCCTGCGACAAAAGCTCTGGAACAGCTGCCCCGCTGACATCGCGCCGATGCTGGCGTCGCGTGCAACCATGCACCCGGCCGGGCCGCTTTTCCTCGCCGAATCCGAGGCGCGAATCCTGCACGAGCTGCTGTGGTGGGTGCGCGGCGGGCTGGCGATCGAGGAGCCGTTTGTCTCCCGGCGTATCGCCGCTTTGGCCTGCAACAAGGCCGCGACCCGGTTGCGCGACTTCTGCCATCTCGGCGAAAGCGCGGCTGTGATCTTCGCGCTGGAAGCCGCCTTCGGCCGCGAGGACATCCCGCTCGCCGCACTGACCGACGAGGCGATCCTCTGCGCCGGCCGGCTGGCGGCCTGGCTCGACCTGCGCATCCCGTGGTCGGCGGTCAACGAGGCGGCCAGATCCGCGCTCGACGAAGCCGCAGCCGAGCCTGCCGCGCCATGAGTGCCGGGCTCGCTCCCCTCGCCGATGGTGGAAGGCTCGCCTACACGGCCCGCGGTGACGGGCCGGCGCTCGTGCTGATCTCGGGCCTCGGTGGGCTGGCCTCGTTCTGGAATGCCTTCGCCGGGGTCTGCGCTCCCTATTTCCGGGTCATCACCTATGACCATCGCGGCGTCGGCGGCTCCTCGGCTTTGGACGGACCGACGACGATCGCTGCCATGCGCGACGATCTCGCCGGCCTGCTCGACCATCTCGGCATCGAGATCGCAGCCGTGCTCGGCCACTCCACCGGCGGCGCGATCGCGCAGAGCCTGGCGCTCGCCCATCCCGAGCGCGTCTCGCGGCTGGTACTGTCGGCGACCTTTGCCCGTCCTTGCGCCTATATGCGCAGGCTCTTCGCGGGACGGATCGAGCTGCTCGACCGGCTCGGCATCGACGCCTATCGCCGCCATGCGGTGACGCTGCTGAACGCTCCCTATTGGCTCGACGCGAACGACGACACGGTCGAAGCCGAACTCGCCGCCGCCGCCGGACGCTCGAAACCGGGCGATGCGGCAGTGGTGCGCGAGCGGATGCTCGCCGTGCTCGGCCATGACGCGCAGGACCTGCTGGACGCGATCGCCTGCCCGGCAAGGGTGGTGGTCGCGGCCGACGACATCGTCACGCCGGCCTATCTGTCGCAGCGGCTCGCCGATGGCATTCCGGGGGCCGACCTCAAAGTGCTGCCACGCGGCGGCCACTACGCCATGCGGGCCGAGCCCGAGCTTTACCGCGACGCGGTACTGGATTTTCTGCGCGGCGGAACCTCCGCCGCCAAGACGAGGACATGAACATGGATGAGAGCGCGGTGCGCGGCCCGATCGGCGTGGTCGGACTCGGCACGATCGGCCAGCGCTGGGCGGCGACCTTCGCCCATCACGGCTACGAGGTCTCGTGCTGCGACCCCGACCCGGCGCGCTGGGAGGCCTTTCAGGCGCTGCATCCGGCACTCACCGACGACCTCGAACGGCTTGCACCGGCGCGGGTCGCGCGCGGAAGCATCCGCTTCTCGACCGATCCCAGCGAGGCGCTCCCCGGCGTCGGCTTCGTCCAGGAATCCGGCCCCGAGCGTCTCGACCTCAAGCAGGAACTGCTCGCCGCGATCGAACGGCATGTCGGCGACGATGTCGTGATCGCCTCCTCCTCCTCCGCGCTTCTGGTCTCGGAGATGCAGGCCAAATGCGCGCAGCCGCAGCGCATCGTGCTCGCCCACCCGTTCAACCCGGTCCATCTGATGCCGCTGGTCGAGATCGTCGGCGGGCGCATGACTTCCCCGGAGGTCGTCGAGCGGACGCGTGCCTTCTACGAAGCGCTCGGCAAGAAGCCGGCCGTGCTGCGCAAGGAGGTCACCGGACATCTGGCGCTGCGCCTGATGGGCGCGATGTGGCGCGAGGCGATCGCGCTGGTCGAGAGCGGCGTCGCCAGCGCCGAGGATGTCGACCGCGCCTTCTGCTACGGCCCTGGCCCGAAATGGACGCTGCAGGGCTCCTTCATCTCGAACCATCTCAATGCCGACGGCATCGAGTCCTTCCTGACCAAATACGGCAAGACCTACCAGGACATCTGGGACGACCTTGGCGATGCGAAGCTCGATGCGCCGACGATCACCCGCGTCTCCCAGGCGGTGCGCGAGGCGATCGGCGAGCGCAGCGATGCCGAACTGCGCGACCAGCGCGATGCCGGCCTTGTCGACCTGCTGCGCGTGATGACGCAGCGCGCCGCCCTCTGACGACCGCAACGGGAGCACCCGCATGTCCACGGATTTCCCCTACCGCAACGCCCTCGTCACCGGCGCCTCGCGTGGCATCGGCGCTGCGATCTGCCGCCGCCTGACCGGGCTCGGCATGACCGTCTATGGCGTCGCCCGCAGCCGCGAGGCGCTGGATGGTGTCGTCGGCGAGCTCGGCGTCGTGCCGGTGGTCGCCGATGTGCGCGATCCTGATACGATCGTCGCCGGCCTCGCCGGCGCCGAAATCGACGTGCTCGTCAACAATGCCGGCATGGTTGCGACGGTGAAGCCGCTCTACGAGCAGAGCGCCGAGGAGATCGCCGAGACGATCGCGGTCAACCTGACCGCGCCGATGCTGCTGATGCGCGCCTTGCTCGGCGGGATGGTCGCGCGCCGGCGCGGCCATGTCGTCAACATCACCACCACGGCCGCGCGCGGCGTGTTGGCCGGGACTTCGGCCTATGGCGGGGCCAAGGCCGGCCTCTCCCATGCCTGCCGCTCGCTGCGCTACGATCTCGCCGGCAGCAATGTCCGCGTCACCGATCTCGCCCCCGGGCGCGTCGAGACCGAGATCTATCTGCGCGCCTTCGACGGCGATCGCAGCAAACTGCACGACACGATGTATGGCAGCGTCCGCGCCTTGCAGCCGCAGGATATCGCCGAGACGATCGCCGCCGTGCTTACCTTGCCGCAGCATGTCGACGTCACCGAGATCGAGATCTCGCCGACCGACCAGGCCGTGGGCGGCCATGTCTTCAAATCCGTGCAGGGCTGAGCGAAAGCGGCGATCAGGCGCTCCGGGCAGCCGGTGCGCCGTCGGTCAGCTTTGCCAACACGGCATCGCAAGCGCTGCTCCAGCTCGCGTCGACCCCCTGCGCTGCGAGCACCTTCAATCCGCGCTCCGTAATGCCGCCCGGCGTCACCAGACTCTGAAGCAGTGCTTCGCTCGGCTCCGGCCGCTCAGCCACCATTCGGCCAGCCGCAACGAAGGTCTCGGCTGCCAGCCGGCGCGCCGCTTCGGGCTTCATGCCGTGCGCGACGGACCAGTCGCTGCCGAGGCCGATCAGCATCTGCGCCCAGCCATAGATCGCGGCGCTGACGGTCGCCGTCTCGAACTCGGCCTCATGCGAGAGCGGGATGACCGAGCCGAGCCGCTCCAGCAGCGGCCGCACAGCCGGCAGGTCGGGATAGACGGTCGTTGGGCTCGCACCGAGCGAAGAAGCAGTGAGCGGCATGATCCGCACCACCTCCGCCGGTGCCGCGGCCGCCCGAAGCTCCGCCAGCTTCACCCCGGCACAAGCCGAGATCAGGATCTGCCCGGGGCGCCAGCCGAGACCGACGACGGCCATGACGGCGTCATGCGGGCGCGTCGCCAACAGGACGATGTCGGCCGCGGCCACGAGCCGCAGATTGTCGGCGGCGAGCTCGATGCCGTGCCGCGTCGCCAGCTTCGGGCCATAGCCGCGCGACGAAAGGATGAGCTCCGCGGCGGGCAGTCCACTGCGCAGAAGCCCGGTGATGATCTCCGCCGCCAAATGGCCGACACCGAGAAAGCCTATTCTAGTCATAATGCATCCATGAGTGCGCACACCACCGGCCGGAGGTACGATCGGTGGTTGATTCTTGGTCGCAAGACCATTTGAAAGGTCGAGCATCGCGAGGCCGCCGGCATCGCGACAGCCGATCGGCCGTAAAGAGAGGCGGAATGCCGGACACCGAAAAGGCCACGAACGCCGAGCCCGACAAGACCGGCGCGAAATCCGCCGCTCCGCGCCGTGCGGCGGACAGCGCGGAGCGTGCCTACAAGGCCATCCGGAAGCAGCTCGTCGAGTTCAAGATGCGGCCGGCGGAGCGCATCAACGAGGTCCACCTCGCCCAGATGCTCGAATTGTCGCGCACGCCGGTACGCGAGGCGCTCAACCGGCTCGCCTCCGAAGGCTTCGTCGTGTTCACGCCGAACCGGGGCTTCTGCTTCCGCGGCGTCGACATCGACGACCTGCTCGACCTGTTCGAGATGCGCTCGATCATC